>NZ_CP098511.1:167500-776646 GCF_026222555.1 Aquimarina sp. ERC-38
TCATAACCCCCAAAGGGGGGGACTATCCATAGCTTCGGTAATATGTTTATGCCCGATTATTATCCATGCCGGACCGCTCGACTAGTGAGCTGTTACGCACTCTTTAAATGAATGGCTGCTTCCAAGCCAACATCCTAGCTGTCTGGGCAGTCCAACCGCGTTTTCTCAACTTAACATATATTTTGGGACCTTAGCTGATGGTCTGGGTTCTTTCCCTCTCGGACATGGACCTTAGCACCCATGCCCTCACTGCCAGTCATCATTATATAGCATTCGGAGTTTGTCAGGAATTGGTAGGCGGTGAAGCCCCCGCATCCAATCAGTAGCTCTACCTCTATATAACTAAACTAACGCTGCACCTAAATGCATTTCGGGGAGTACGAGCTATTTCCGAGTTTGATTGGCCTTTCACCCCTACCCTCAGGTCATCCCAAGACTTTTCAACGTCAACGGGTTCGGTCCTCCACTTTGGGTTAACAAAGCTTCAACCTGCCCAAGGGTAGATCACACGGTTTCGCGTCTACTACTACTGACTACATAGCGCCCTATTCAGACTCGCTTTCGCTACGGATCCAATCCTTAAAATCTTATCCTTGCCAGTAAAAGTAACTCGTAGGCTCATTATGCAAAAGGCACGCCGTTACCAATATAAATATCAGCTCCGACCGCTTGTAAGCGTATGGTTTCAGGATCTGTTTCACTCCCTTATTCAGGGTTCTTTTCACCTTTCCCTCACGGTACTGGTTCACTATCGGTCTCTCAGGAGTATTTAGCCTTAGCGGATGGTCCCGCCTAATTCATACAGGATTACTCGTGTCCCGCACTACTCAGGATACCACTAAATCAACATACCTTACCTATACAGGGCTATCACCTTCTTTGGCCACTCTTTCCAAAGTGTTCTAGTTCAATACATATCTTATAGCGTGGTCCTACAACCCCAACCATGCCGTAACATAATTGGTTTGGGCTTCTCCGCGTTCGCTCGCCACTACTAACGGAATCACTATTGTTTTCTTCTCCTCCGGGTACTTAGATGTTTCAGTTCTCCGGGTTCGCCCCTGATAAATCAGGTGACATGTCTTCAACATGCCGGGTTGCCCCATTGGGAAATCCGCGGATCATAGTGTATGTGCCACTACCCGCAGCTTATCGCAGCTTATCACGTCCTTCTTCGCCTCTGAGAGCCTAGGCATCCCCCATACGCCCTTATCTAGCTTATCTGGCCTTTTGCTCTTAAACTCGCTCTTCTTAGTTTTTTTATCTCTCTATTATTCTATTTCTCTTTCAGATCAGTTATCCTTTCCCTACTTCTATCTTACTAACCTCATCATACATACCTTATACCTGCCCGGTAATTTCTTAACCAAAACAAACATACTGTACCTATCGTAAAGCCAACCAAATAAAATAAGTCAAAACAACCAATCCTTCTCGTTTCTCTTAATCAATATGTCAATGAACTTTTGCCCCCTCCAACTCCCCCAATGGGGGAGAGTAACATTTGTTACCCCCCTAAGAGTTCCTCCCCAATGGGGAGGTTAGGAGGGGCCTTGTGGAGAATATCGGAGTCGAACCGATGACCTCTTGCGTGCAAGGCAAGCGCTCTAGCCAGCTGAGCTAATCCCCCTTCCCTCAAGTTATGAGTGATGGGTTATGAGTTATGAGCCTTCTAACCCATACCAACTCAACTTCTTGAATTTCCTTTCAATACGTGTCCTAAACCTAAGTCAAAACACCTCTACAATGAACGTATCTTTAGTTATTTTACGGTTTAGTTATTTAGTTATTCGTTACTTAGTTATTTGTTTTCTACTTCTAACAATAAAATCAAAACTTAATAACCCAATAACTTCTAACCTAATAACCAATAACCGCAAGCAAAGCTTGCAACTAAGTAGTCTCAGGCAGACTCCCTTCCTTTCGTCAGGGTAAACTCCTCGTCTTACCTTTCGACAGTAGTCTCAGGCAGACTCGAACTGCCGACCTCTACATTATCAGTGTAGCGCTCTAACCAGCTGAGCTATGAGACTGTCTTTTAAAATAGACCCAAGACCATACGAACCAAGACCCAAGACAAAAACGTCTTGTCTTCTTGTCTTCTTGTTTCCTGTATCTTTCTTTAAATTAATTAATCGACAGCTAAAAGAATTAAAACCAGGTACTCATCTACCACTACCCCTACTTAAACAATCAACTATAAAAGCTAATGGCCCAGTAGAAGATAAAAGTAAAGAGAAAAAGAAAGCCTCCGATCGTACCTCTCGTTTGTCTGCTTAGTGGTAAGTATAATAGGAACCTACTAGTTACCAATCATACCTACTCGCAGAGCTTCTCTAGAAAGGAGGTGTTCCAGCCGCACCTTCCGGTACGGCTACCTTGTTACGACTTAGCCCCAGTTACCAGTTTTACCCTAGGCCGCTCCTTAACGGTGACGGACTTCAGGTACCCCCAGCTTCCATGGCTTGACGGGCGGTGTGTACAAGGCCCGGGAACGTATTCACCGGATCATGGCTGATATCCGATTACTAGCGATTCCAGCTTCACGGAGTCGAGTTGCAGACTCCGATCCGAACTGTGATAGGTTTTATAGATTCGCTCCAACTCACGTTGTGGCTGCTCTCTGTACCTACCATTGTAGCACGTGTGTGGCCCAGGACGTAAGGGCCGTGATGATTTGACGTCATCCCCACCTTCCTCGCGGTTTGCACCGGCAGTCTTGCTAGAGTTCCCATCTTTACATGCTGGCAACTAACAACAGGGGTTGCGCTCGTTATAGGACTTAACCTGACACCTCACGGCACGAGCTGACGACAACCATGCAGCACCTTGTAATATGTCCGAAGAAAAGTCTATCTCTAAACCTGTCATACTACATTTAAGCCCTGGTAAGGTTCCTCGCGTATCATCGAATTAAACCACATGCTCCACCGCTTGTGCGGGCCCCCGTCAATTCCTTTGAGTTTCATTGTTGCCAACGTACTCCCCAGGTGGGTTACTTATCACTTTCGCTTAGTCACTCAGATTTGCATCCAAACAACTAGTAACCATCGTTTACGGCGTGGACTACCAGGGTATCTAATCCTGTTCGCTACCCACGCTTTCGTCCCTTAGCGTCAATTAATTGTTAGTGATCTGCCTTCGCAATCGGTATTCTGTGTAATATCTATGCATTTCACCGCTACACTACACATTCTAACCACTTCACAATAATTCAAGACCTACAGTATCAATGGCAATTTTACGGTTGAGCCGCAAACTTTCACCACTGACTTATAAGCCCGCCTACGGACCCTTTAAACCCAATGATTCCGGATAACGCTTGGATCCTCCGTATTACCGCGGCTGCTGGCACGGAGTTAGCCGATCCTTATTCGTAGAGTACCGTCATTCCACTACACGTAGTGGGCATTCTTCCTCTATAAAAGCAGTTTACAACCCATAGGGCCGTCTTCCTGCACGCGGCATGGCTGGATCAGAGTTGCCTCCATTGTCCAATATTCCTCACTGCTGCCTCCCGTAGGAGTCTGGTCCGTGTCTCAGTACCAGTGTGGGGGATCTCCCTCTCAGGACCCCTACCTATCGTAGCCTTGGTAGTCCATTACACTACCAACCAGCTAATAGGACGCATAGCCATCTCTAACCGATAAATCTTTAATAATAATGCCATGTAACATCATTATCACATAAGGTATTAATCCAAATTTCTCTGGGCTATCCCCTAGTTAAAGGTAGGTCCTATACGCGTTACGCACCCGTGCGCCGGTCGTCATCAGATGCAAGCACCTATGTTACCCCTCGACTTGCATGTGTTAAGCCTGCCGCTAGCGTTCATCCTGAGCCAGGATCAAACTCTTCATCGTATAATCTTTCCCTACTTGCGCAGGGATGATAATAATCATAGTGCCTCAATAGCACCCTTCAATTACCATGTTTCTCAAAAAATACAACCGGAATTCTAATACTTCCTCTTCTCTGTCCTCTTAAACTATAATCTTATCCTTACCATAATTACTTACCGTAAAGAATAAACTACAACTTAAAAAAACTAATGATGCTAGTCTTAATTCTTCTTTCTTATTTGTATCACTATTTGTCATGGATTCCTGCCTTTGCAGGAATGACAAACAATGTACGCGCTGTCAATCAATATGTCTATGAACTTTATCCTCAATCCAGTTGAGGATCTCTACCTCCAACTTAATTTGAGGTCTATAGATTTCCACCTTCGTGGAAACTTACCTGTGAGTACCCAGGGAATCGAACCCCTACCTATTACTTACCAAAGCAATACCCTTTCTTACACCTATATAAATGAACCTTATCGCTCCTCTCCTTAACCCATCCTCTCAGCCCCAAAGCGGGTGCAAATATACAACTACTTTTTACTTTTAAACAAAACTTTTTTAAGTTTTTTTGAAGAAAGTTTCTTAACCTCTTTAAAACCTTTATAACTAAACTATTACAAGGTTTTTACCAGGACTTTTCTTTCCCCCAAAACAAAAAAAATACTACCTAGTCAATGAACTTTGCTTTTTACTTAAGAATATATCACTATACCCTCCCGCTAAGCGGATGCAAATATACAACCCTTTTTTACTTCTTAAACTAATTCTAAACCCGTTTTTTTAAAGTTTTTTTTTGACCTACCACTTAACTTATTAATAACAAGTGTAATATCATAGTTATGATATCCTCTTTTAATTCTATAGACATACATATTATTTGATGCTACCCTTACTATTTAATAAGAAAAATCCTGTCAATGTAACTTACATGAACAGGATTTTTCCATAAAAACTTCGCGGCTATACAAACAAAACTAAAAAATAGCCAACCAACCAATGGTGGTTAAAGTTTTAGTATTTTAAGCTATTATACATTATTGAACAACAATTCTTGTGCTTAACCTACCGAAAGTTGATCTTGACCGAGCATTTACTATGTATATCCCTGGTTCTAAGTTATTGAATCTATAAATATTTCTTCCTCGGTTTAAACGCTGTCTTATTCTCGTTATACTTTGTCCCGTTTGAATATTTACTAGTCTAATAAACGCTATATCGTCAATGGTACTTCGTAAAACTACGGATAAACGATTAGATCCGTTAGGGCTAAAAGCATTTAATTGTACTTGTGCTCCAATTGAATTGTCAGGAGGTGTAATAGTCGTGTCCGGAAAATCAATAGGAGTTAACTCTCCATTGCTTTCTACCCGAAACAAATTATTAACAGTATCTGCAATAAAATCAGGATCAATAGCACCCAAATTACCTAAATCATCAATTGCTGGTCCAGACGTATCAAAATTAACCGTTACACTTGATCCGAAATCATTGTTTCCATTAATTAGTCGATCATCGTTTGAACCTACAAATCGGGTTATTCTCCTGGACACTGCCCAAGCAGCACCTTCGGCAAAACCATTATTGCCTGAATCTTTTATGGTAAGTATAAAATTGCCATTTCCTCGTCCGTCTGTAAATTGATGAGTAATAGTTTGACCGGCAAATGCATTGCTATAGGCTGGCGAACTTAAAACTAAAACGCCTGGATTTCCATCACTGTCCGGAAGTCGTAATTCCCAGCTCACTTCCTCCGGAGCATTATCAAATCTAATTGTTAATTGAGTGGCCTGATTGAATCTTGGACCTTGTGCATAACTTGTAAACCCTAATAAAGTAATGAAAATTAGGGTAATTAATGTTTGTGTTTTTTTCATAATAAAGTGGTTTGATTTGTATTGATTTGTTTGTGAAAATTAAAATTTTAGTAAAAAAACGGGATAATTTTACTACTTACAAAGTTCAAATTTTATAATTATTACTATGTCGACGCAACTTCCAATAATACCTTACATAATTTTTGTAAAATTTATAATTAAGTATAAAATATAGCCTTAGAAGTTGCATTGAACTGTGTGAAGGCAACTAAATTTATTTAATAAAAAAAACCAAGAAATACGCTTTACTACAGAAGTATTTAGAGAAGCAACGTCAGCTAAACCAAATAAATAATTTAAGGAAGAATTAAATTTTACAATATTGGTAATATGGCAGGATTTATAAAAGTCCGGAAGATTGATATGCGACAACTCTATAATATGGTAATAGCTATAGCTAAAGGAAGAAATTCCAAACGATACCAAACCGGATTACGGCATCACGGGGTGGATATCCCGGAGCCGAAAATTCGTTATTTTGATCAAAGGCTTCCCCAAAATTTTCAACCGTAAAGAAAATTCGTGTTTGCCTGATTTTTGCATTAAAAAATAAATCCACCTGTGGAAAACCGCCAAATTCCTGTTCGGTTCCTTCACCATCAAAATAAGCAATTTCATTAGGACTTTGCGTATAAAACTCACCTAATACCGGATCATACCCATCTGCATCATAACTTGAATAGTATTTAAAAGTTACTCCTGTTTGTAAAAAAAGTGCTTTTTTAAACCATTCATCCTGATAATAAAGGGTGTTTCGGGTAATTAATTCAGGAACTCTATAGACTTCATTTCCTTCAGATACCTTTTGATACATTACCGTATTATTTAAACCGAACCATTTGAATCGAATATCCTGATTAAACCGTACTTTTAATAGATTTACATTATTCGTAAATTGTCGAGGCACAGTTATGGAATCTTCATTTTTAGTAAAATAAGTAAAGTTGCTAATATCCGTTATACTTGCTTCGATATTTGCCCAATTTCTTGCTTTTAAAGTGGCTGAAATTTTATTAGTTTGAATATTCTCAAAATTTTGGCTTTCAGTGTTTATATTTTGCCAATTATAGGTAATATAGTCTTGTTGAAACAATAGAAAATTATAATTAGGGGCTACGGAATTTATATTTACTTCTCCACCCAATTCAAATCCCTGATAATTATAAAATCCTTGTACCTGAAATGCATTTCCGGTAAAATCTCCTGATATTATAGTTTTACCCGAAGCATTGATATTTAAACTGAACTTAGTAAAAGCATAATTTCCTCCTATTGCTACTATATCTCCTTTAATCCGATTTGTAATTGTCGTTATGTTTCCAATACTGTCTGATTGCCTTAGTATTCGATTATAACCATAATTATAATTGGTAGTAATTGCAGATACTGAAAGGACTCCTAAGGAGGAATGTTTACCTAGCAAAAAAACTTCATTCGTAAAATCTTCCAGAGCCACTTGAGATCCTAGTTGATTAGATACATAAGACAACCCAAATAAGTCGTTGGATGTGGCCTGCAAAAACCGAAACTTTTTATCATTCAAATGTAAACGATGTCCTACTTCTATTCCATCTGGGGTACTATCATTTTTTTGTATAATTCGGTAAGTATGATCTAGGTAAAATCGTTTACCATCTAATGTACTGGAAGCATCTTCAAAAGCTACTTCAATACCTCTTCGATCTTCTGAATCTTCTTCATCTTCAAACTCTTCAGTATTATTTAAGTATTGATTCAAACCGGAAGGGGAAAGTCCTCCGTTTTCTTCGGAAGTCAAATCCTGCGAAGTAAAATGTGTTTTTAAATGATAGCGGTGGTTTTTCGTATGAAAATTTGCAGAGGTCCTAAAATTACCGGTAGTAACACGATTATTTTGGTATTTACCTAAAGAAGTAACTCCTTTGTAAGCAATCATGAAGTTTAACTGCGGAGAAGTATTAATTGTAAAGAGTGCATCCAGTTGTTGTCCCTGTTCAAAAGTGGTTTTAAAATAAAGTTCGGTTAAGGGTGTAGGCACATTATAATACATAATATCTTCTACTTCCAGGTAATTAAAATGTTTTGCCCTAGCCCCAAATTCAGGCAGAATATTATTTATACTTTCTCTTTTAATCAAGCTTGTATACGTATGGCCTACATTGTTTAAGGGTTGTAACCCGAAGTTATCTCTGCGTAAATAGTTGAATTGATAATCTTTTTGAATACTTAAAGTAGTATCTACGTAGGTAGTGTCATTTTTAATATCAATGATTTTATAATCAGTAATCGGTGGTTTTTCTTTTTGTCCGGTACGATTGGTGAATTTACCCTCCTCTTCTTGTTGTAATTCATTTTCCTGATACAACCCATTCTCATTCTGAAAACCGTTCTCTTCTTCGGTTTGTGCCTGAAGGGTGAGTGTAGCATAGAGTAAACAAAATATAAAAAAGATAAACTTCTTCATCGTTATTAAAATTCAGGCAAAAATATACTTTTTACGATAACTAAATTCATAAGATTTCTAATATATCTATTTACGACAACTAGAATCGCAATAAAGAAACCAATTTGGTCATAGGTCAAAATAATGCATACATCATTTTGCTCCATTACCATTCCCTATGAAATTCTACAATTTAACTTTATCAAAATATTTAATAAGAACAGAATGATAAAAGGTTTTTTATAGATACTTCAAAATTTATATGATATTTCAAAATTTTAGGTAAGCGTACTGTAAAATTACTACAATTCAGTGTTAAACTATTAGTATACAAAAAGTTACCTTTATTAATTAAAAATATAGTTTTCTGTATAATTTTAAAAAAGGCAATTATCCCATAAAGCCACCCCCTTATCTTGTTCAAATTGTTTTGAAAGCTCATTTACTTTTGATTTCAGGCATTTCAAAAGTTTCGTTTATAAGTTTTTGAATATTTTTTTAAAACTGCTTTTTCAAACCTTTTTCAGCCGTTATATTCGTACTGTGTTGGATTTAAAAATACATCCTGATTTAGTCGAATGTGGTACTGATGAAGCCGGAAGGGGTTGCCTTGCTGGCCCGGTTACTGCCGCAGCCGTTATTTTACCAGATAATTTTAAAAACACCTTACTCAACGATTCTAAAAAATTACGGGAGTCTGATCGCGATTTGCTTCGCTTACTTATTGAAGAAAAAGCTATTTCCTTTGGAGTTACCCATATTTATATGGATCGTATAGATACTATTAATATTTTGAATGCATCCATTTTAGCCATGCAAGAGAGTATTGAAAAATTAAAAATCGTACCACAACATATTGCAGTTGATGGCAATCGCTTTTATAAAATGAAGGATATTTCACATTCCTGTATTATCAAAGGAGATGGAAAATTTTTACATATTGCAGCAGCTTCTATTCTTGCTAAAACCTACCGCGATGAGTTTATGAAGCTTATTCATGAAGAGTACCCAATGTACAACTGGAAAAAGAACAAAGGATACCCTACCAGGGAACATAGAGAAGCTATTAAAAAATACGGTATCACTAAGTATCACCGAAAAAGTTTTAAATTACTGCCTGAACAGTATAAGTTAGTATTATAAGCACATGTATTTAAAATTCCTCAGAATAAATTTTGTCGTTAGCTTTAATATAATAGTAAGTTTGTTTTTTATACTATCAAGTTGTCAAAAAGAAAGCAATACTACTTCAAAAAACAATTATTATATTCCACAAGATGCTCCGATTGTTATAAAGATTAATGATTTGGATCAGGTAAAAGAATTGATAAGAGATAATGATTTTTTAAATAAATTTTCAGGAACAAGCGTATCTAACTATATAAGTAATTTACAGGTACTACAAAACAGTTCAAATCAGGAAGCTATTTTATCGCTGGTTCCTGTAGGTAAAAACACCTATGAATATGTTTTTAGTTCAAAATACGATCCGGTATTATTAGAGAAAGATAGTATTCAAAAAAAGGAGAATAAAAGAATTCCTTACGCTCATAATACTATTTATTATGTAAAGAATAAAAAAGATTCTTTTTTTGCCATTGAAAAGGATAGCATGCTCATTGCTTCTTCTTCACAATTATTGATTGAAAATAGCATCCGAAACAAACAAACAAAAACTTTACCAGAATTAGAAAAAGCACTTTCTATTATCAATACAGATAACCCGATAGCCTTATTAGTGGATGGAACTCAAATAAAAGAGATTACCCAGCAGTTTTTTAAAGATGATGTTTTTTCTTTTCCTAAAAACTTTAGCAACTGGATATCTACAGATCTTTCTATGACACAACAATCTTTAGTGATAGATGGTATTGCTACAGAAAAAGATTCAATTATAAATACCTTAAACTTATTTAAAGGGACCATCCCTAATGAAAATAGTATCTCGCAAGTTGCACCTGTAGAAACTACTTTTTTAACTTCTTTTACATACGATGATTATCTGAAATTTAAAAGTAACTTATCTCTTTACCAGGACAGGGATATTCAGAATTTCTCAGAAGAATTTGATGAATTAATGAGTAGTATTTCTGAATTTGGGGAGATTACCGTAGACCAGAATACCGTAGTGGTACTAAAAAGTATGGATACTACGAATGCTTTATCCTTATTAAAAGGAACCAAGGTCAACACCTATCGCGATTATCCGATATATACCTATCAGGATGAACTAACCTTCTTATCTTCTTTACAACCCTTTTTAACACCGGAAAAATTGTCCTTTTTTACCGTTATTGAAGATTTTATACTTTTTTCGGACAATAAAAATGTATTACAACTGGTTATCGCTAATTTTATAAATAAAACTGTTTTTGATCGTCTTCCGGCATTTATTAAGACTAAAGAACAACTTACCGATGCTTCTTCTATTTTGCTAATTGGCAATTCTAACCCTCTAAAAAACAAAATAGCTGAACATATTGATGAAGTTTATAAAAAAGAGTGGATGGGTATTGACTTAGCTTCTTATCCCATCGGAGCCTTACAATTTATTAAAGAAGGTAATTTCACTCATATACATGGTATTATTCAAAAGGAAAATACTGAGAATACTATTAATAGTGTTACTCAAAGTTCTACCACCACGCTGGATGCACCTCTTTTAAATGCGCCACAACTGGTCTATAACCATCGCACAAAAGGAAAAGATATTGTGGTACAGGATATTGAAAACACGCTATATCTTATTTCTTCAAAAGGCACTATTTATTGGAAAAAAAAATTGGATCAACCTATTTTAGGAAAAATCGAACAAATTGACATTTATAAAAACGGAAGGTACCAGTTACTATTTGCTACCAAAGATGCAATACATTTACTGGACAGAAATGGCAAGACAGTAGCTCCTTATCCTAAAAAACTGAATACCCCAGCTACACAAGCTTTGTCTTTATTTGATTATGATAAAAATAAGAGATATCGAATTGTAATTACGCAAGGTTCAAAAGTGACAATGTATGATGCTAAAGGGGAGGTAGTTTCCGGATTTCAATTTAACGAAGCTTCTTCACCGCTTGTTAATAAACCCCAGCATATTCGTATTGGATCAAAAGATTATATTTTACTATCCCAACAAGATGGAAAATTAACTATTCTAGATCGAGTAGGAAGAACCCGGGTTAAAGTTAAAGATACCATTTCTTTTTCCGGTCAACCCTGGTACCAGTATCAGAACACCTTTACCAGCTTGACTAAAAATAATAAAATTGTACAAGTAAATACTAAAGGTTCCGTTTTTCTGGAAGATCATGATTTAGAGGACGATAGCAGTATCGTAGCAACTAATAAAACGCTGGTTAGCTTTTCTGGTAACGTTTTAAAAATTAAAGGTGCAAAAGTTGAATTGGATTACGGGGTTTATACTGAGCCTCAAATTTTTTATGTGAATAACAAGATATACGTAGCTATAACGGATCTACAAACGCATAGAGTATTCCTTTTTGATAGCAACGGAAAAATGATTCCTAATTTTCCGATATACGGAAATTCAGAAATTGATTTGGCGAATATAGATAAGGACAAAAACCTGGAACTTGTAGTTAAAGGGGAAGATAATAGTATTCTTATCTATCAAATGAATTAAAACTAATTGCTTTCTAAAATTTTAAAGACTACTTTCTTTACGTATGCTTTTAAGATATGCTTGGTATTGCTCGGGAGTATCCAGATCTGATAAGTTGGAAGTATTCGCTAGTGTTCTTATTTTTTGCTGTCCGTCATTTAAAAAATTTCTGGCACCTTTATCTCCCGTTAACTGTAATAAATCCTTAAAATATTGATTTGAAAAGAGTGCTGGTACCCCTATTTTATTTTGATATTGGGAAGCAATGATGTCTTCCGGATTACTTTGATACATCTCCATCAATCGATTAAAATAATCAGAATCAATCCCTGGTTGGTCAGCGAGCGCAATTAAGGCTGCATTACAAGAAGGTTCATGACCTTTAATATAATTTATGGCCGCGACAATACTTGAACTCATCCCATTTTCCCATTCAGAATTTATAAGAAAAGCTGTCCTTTCATCCTTAACTGAACGTTGTATTTCTTCAGCATTTGCCCCTAAAACGCAGATTACCTTAGATACTTTTGATTTTTGCATATTAGTAAGGCAGTATTCTAATAAAGTAGTGTTTTGTAAGGGTAGTAATTGCTTAGCTTGCCCCATACGAGAAGAACTTCCGGCAGCCAATACGATCCCTATAATAGTTTCAGACAATGTTCTTTAATTTTGCTACGGATAAAGCTTTCATATCTTCAAGGTTTTTATTAGAAAATGCCGCCTGAATTTCGCTTGCAATAGCAAGTGAAATTTCTTCGGTAGTCTCAGAACCAATATCCAATCCCGCAGGACTGTATACCGTATCTAAAAAATCCAGATCAACCGTACTATCTATTTCCAACAGTTCATTTTGCAAACGGTTCCATCGTTTAGTAGAACCTAAAATCCCGGTATATTTGGGTGGACATTTTGCCAGTTGTAGCAAATAGCGCAAATCTTTAGCAAAGTTATGGTTCATCAAGACCACCGCCGTCCTTTCATCTATCTTCCGGACATCCATCAAATCAGGATCAATAGCTTCTACCCGGGTTGCTCCGGGAAAATCCTGAAAACCTTTATTACTTTGTGCCGAACAAATTACCCAAACGTCCCATCCCATACTTGAAGCCATATTACTTAATGTAAGCGTATCATGACCGGAACCAATAAGTATTAATTGAATAGCAGTTTTTGTTTTTTGTCGAAAACATGACCAAGCTTCGGGTACATTTTCAAATACCAGATGTTGAGATAGTGCAATATTTTGATTTTTATAACTAAAAACAGACCCGAATTTCCCGTTAAATTCTGTTGCTTCCTTATAGTAAGAAGTAATACCTATCGTATCCCTTTTCTCAAGTGCTTTTTCCAGCAATGTTACTGCTGCCCCGGTAGGTTCAAACTTCTCAATTAAAACATAAAGAAAACCTTCACATCCTAATCGATACCTTCCGTCATAAGAAACAACTTTTGAAATTCCGGTAGCAAACACTTCTTCCGCTCGACGGAAAATTTCTTTTTCTACACATCCTCCGCTAATTGCACCCATCATTTTACCATTCTCGTCAAATAACATTCGTACACCAGGCTTTCGATATGAAGAACCCTTAAGCCCTACCAGAGATGCCATAACCGTTTTATATTTTTTAGCTTTAGCTTCTTTATAAAATCGTAAAATTCTCTTTAATTCAAATGATTGCATCGATGACCTACTTCAAACCAGGTAAATGGTGTTATTAAAATTATCATTATTCAATGGTAACTGCAATGTATTAACATAATTTAAATACACAGGACACAATTACATAAGGAATTATCGTAAAACCTTTCATCAATCGTTAAACTTCTATCAAAAAATTGTACTGTCAATAGTTCTTACCTAATTTTAGAAAGAAGCAATAATTTAGCTATGGATACGACAAATGATAAAAATGAAAAGCCTTCTCAAAACGGAAAAAAAGGTCTTTCGCGTAGGGGTTTTTTAAAAGGAACCGGACTGGCAACCGCTGGTACTTTTGCATTTACAAACTCACTGTTTGCCAATGAAGCTAGTACAGATACACTAGCTATCGCTGGCCCAGATGCCAATGCCATAGAACTGACTATCAACGACCGAAAAGTTACCACTCTGGCGCGACCGGATGAAACATTGGTAGATGTCTTAAGAGAACGATTAGAAATGACAGGAACCAAAATGGTTTGCGGGCGGGGTGCCTGCTCTGCTTGTACCGTTATGATTGATGACGAACCTGTATGTTCCTGCTTGACGCTTGCCGTTGAGGTTCAGGATAAAAAAATTACTACGATTGAAGGGATTGCTAAAGATGGAAAACTACACCCGGTGCAGGAAGCTTTTATTGAAGAAGATGCAGCTATGTGCGGATATTGTACCCCTGGAATGGTGATGAGCTGTGTTCATCTGGTCGATAATACTCCTAATCCAACAATAGAAGAGGTAAAACATGCGGTTCGGGGTAATCTTTGCCGTTGCGGAACTTATCCCCACGTATTTAAAGCCGCTATGACTGCCAGTAAAAATGTATAACTACTCCTATATAAATACCTTTAGTGTATGAAAACAAGAAAAGAACAGTTTCCTTTCGGAATACCGGGAGTAGATTTAAAAACGATAGAACGAGAAGTTCCGGTTACCGAGCCTCCTGCATGGCCTATTAATGACAAATTAACCCACGTAGGTAAAAGTGTTAAACGAATTGATGCTATTTTAAAAGTCACGGGAGAAGCTAAATATGCTTCGGATATTTCTTTGCCGGGATTACTGCAAGGCAGTATTTTACATAGTCCGCTACCTGCTGCGGTCATTAAAAAGATCGACACCAATAAAGCCGAAAATTATCCGGGTGTATACGGCGTGCATGTCATGCAGGATTTACACGGGGGCAGTGCCAGCGGAGGGGATGCCGGAGAAACCAGGTACCCGGAAATTAAGTTTGCCGGACAACCCATTGCAGCAGTAGCTGCTATAGATCAGCAAACCGCAGATAAAGCCGTTAAACTAATACGGGTAACGTATCAGGAAAAACCCTTTGTAGTCAATTTAGAAAGGGCTATGCAACCGGATGCACCTACTGTTTTTAAGAAACCTGTTGATCAAGAAGGTACGGATGCGAGTGAAGGACCTGCTAAAGGCTTAAAACTAGAAGGAAATGTAAGAGGTCCTTCTACCAAAAGTTTTTTAGGTGGTCCCAGAGGCGATATAGAAAAAGGTTTTGCAGAAGCTAATATTATTGTAGAAGGCGAATTCAGAACCCAGGTACAAACACATAGTACACTAGAAACCCATGGATGCGTTGTAGATTGGAAACCGGATTTATTGACCATTTACGCCTCTACGCAATCTACCAAAAGTGTCAAGAAAGAGTTTGCAACTATCTTTGATTTGCCTGAAAGTAAAGTAAGAGTGCTTTGTAAATTTATGGGAGGTGGTTTTGGAGCAAAATACGGTGCGGGTAACTTCGGGGCATTGGCCGCACACCTGTCAAAAAAAACCGGTAGACCGGTTAAATTATTTTTAGACCGGAAAGCAGAACACCTTTGCGTAGGAAACCGTCCGAATAGTATCCAAACCTTAAAAATTGGGGCTACAAAAGAAGGAAAACTAACCGCTATTAAACAAGAATCACACGGAACGGCCGGAGTGGGTTTAGGTGCCGGTGTAGGAAGGGTGGCACAGGCGTTGTACCCTTGCCCTAATTTTTTAACCGAACAGTATGATGTATTTACAAACGCAGGGCCGGGAGCTGCCTGGCGCGCACCGGGCAATGCACAAGGTGCTTTTGCCGTAGAACAGGTAATTGATGAAATAGCCGAAAAGCTAAATATGGATCCGTTAGCTTACCGGGATATTATTGACGATAGCAAGGTCAGAAAAGCAGAACGTACCCTGGCTTCGGAAAAATTTAAATGGAACGAACGAAAACCTAAGAACAGTTCAGAGGGGGTAGTAAAAAAAGGAGTGGGTGTTGCGCAAAGTACCTGGCCCAGAATTATTGATCTGGATTCAACTGCCGAAGTTCGTTTACTAAAGGACGGAACGGTTGAAATACGATCCGGGGTTCAGGATATTGGAACCGGAACCCGAACAATATTAGCACAGGTAGTGGCAGAAGAAATTGGAATTGCTCCTGAAAAAGTCGGGGTTCATATCGGAGATACCTATTTTCCAAACGGTCCGGCTTCGGGAGGAAGTAGGGTAAGTGGGTCTATTACCCCAGCAGCCCGTAATGCTGCTTTTAAAGCAAAAAAGGAGTTGATTAGTCAGGTTGCCGACCGTTGGAAGGTAGATGCGGATACCTTAGAAATGAAAAACGGAACTATTCAGGCAAAAGACGGTTCCGGTGAGAAAATAACTTTTGAAAAAGCTTTAAAGAAAATGCGGACGGCACAAATTTCGGTTACTGCTAGTCGGGCTGATGATTACGGAGGTTTTAAAGTAGGTAAATCTATTTCGCATTCTGATCTGGGTTCGGTACAAATGGCTGAAGTTTCAGTAAATACGGAGACCGGTGTTGTAAAAGTAGCTAGGGTTGTTGCCGTTCATAGTTGCGGTCGGCCTATTAATCCTTTACAGATTCAGAGTCAGGTTAACGGCGGAGTCATACAGGGGGTGTCCTACGCTCTATATGAAAATCGCGAGATGGATGAAGCTACGGGGAAAATGATAAATGCAAATCTGGATCAATACAAAATCGCATTTGCCATGGAAGTTCCGGAAATTGAAGTGTACAATATTGAAGAATACAGCGCACGCTCATCTACTGATGCTTATGGTATAGCAGAACCGGCAAATATTGCCACTGCAGCCGCTATTGCTAATGCTGTTTACAATGCAACCGGAGTACGAATACGAGAATTACCCATCACTCCTGACCGGGTTCTTAATGCTTTAAATAAAGTTTAAATATGGAAAAATTTCAATGGGCACAAGCCCGAACCCTAGAAGAAGTACAAGAACAGGTAACTGCTACCACTTCGCAACTTACTTCCGGACAAAAAACAACAGATACCAGTATTATCAAGGCTGGTGGAGTAGATTTGTTGGATTTAATGAAGGAGGGTCTCGCCACTCCTGAAAAAATGATTGATATAAAGGCGATACCCGGATTTAAAACCAGTACGTACGATGCAAAAAAGGGTTTAAAGATTGGTGCAGGAGTTACCTTATCTATGCTTCAAAAACAAAAAGAAGTAAAAGAACACTACGTAGCCTTATATGAAGCTATTTCGCACGCTGCTACTCCGCAAATCCGAAATATGGCGACAATTGGGGGTAATATGGCACAACGTACGCGATGTTGGTATTTTCGATCAGAAGATCATCAATGTAAGAAAAAAGGAGGCGCTGTTTGCTTTGCACAAACCGGACAAAACGATATACATGCAATTTACAATACCAGTATTTGCCCCTGTGTGCATAGTTCTTCTATTGCAACCGCTTTAATGGCTTTTCATGCTGAGGTAGAATATCTTGATCAAAAAGGAAAAGTGCAAACCGTGCTACTTACTGACTTTTTTACTCCGCCCGAAGTAGATGTAACTCGTGAAAATATATTAAAACCGAAAGAAATTATTACAGCAATCACCATTCCAGTACCTTCTTCTGACACTAAATCGTATTACATAAAGCAGGGTGCCCGGGAATCTTATGATTGGGCATTAGCTGATGTAGCAGTGGCTTTAGAAATAAAAGGGAATACTTGTAAAAAAGCAGCTATCGTACTGGGAGCAGCTGCTCCAATTCCATTTCGAGCTACTGAAGCTGAGGGGTTTCTATTAAATAAAACCATTGACGAAGATATGGCTATTAAAGCAGCAGAAATGGTATTGCAAAAGGCAACGCCCCTATCAGGAAATTCTTATAAAATCCCAATGTTTAAAGCAATTATTAAAAATTGCATCCTTAAAACTATTTCGTAATGGATAAGATAAAATTAGACGGTTGTAAGTTCTTAAGAGCAAAAAATGCATACGGTACTATGGAAGGTGGAGACGATCCGTTTTTACCGGTTGATGAAGGGACTACTACATATTGGTGTTTACGTACCTGTTCGCCCGTAGGACCTGATAATTATTTTGCCGTAACAAATACCTGTACGGCAAAAAGGATATGCTTTACTCCATTTGAAGATGCAATAGACGAAGAAACACCCGCTATTTTAAAGTCAGGTGATCATTTATTGACATAGCAATTTCGAATGAAATGATTAGTGTTTAATAAAGATTCAAGATCGCTATTGCTTCTATAATTAAAAATTAAGACTAATTACTATAATATTGAAAATCAATAATCATTTTAAAAATGTAAAAAGTAGCCTCCTAATACTTTAAAGCTTGAAATTACCTTATTCATTATGCTTTATATGATTTTACTTATTTAACCACATATTAATGAAATAATTATTTTTCGCTTTTCTTGAATATGTTATAGTTTTAAGGCTTGTAAACAGGCTATAAGACAACTTCTTTCTATCTTTTATTAAAAATTGAATCTATTTTATTATTTTGAATGAGATCTCATTCAATACTACCTATTTTACTACACATTGAATGAGATCTCATTCAATTTTTATAATATATATATTTATAGTATCTTTGAATGAGATCTCATTCAAAGAGGTGTAAATTGTGTTATAATGAATGATAAGTCATACAATAATTAAAATATTAAGTCAGATACTTCTTTATTAGAAACTATTGGAAATTTTATTCAGTTTCACCGATTGAATCAAAATAAGTCTCAGGAACAAATAGCTTCTATGGCCGGGATTAGCCGATCCACATTAAGTCTATTAGAACGAGGCGAAGTTGTAAGGATGGATAGTTTTATCCAGGTACTTCGAGTGCTAGATTTACTATACATTATGGATATCTTTACAATTCCGGATCAAATTAGTCCTATTGACTATGCTAAACTGAAGAAAAAAGAACGTAAAAAAGCTTCTTCTAAAAAAGACAAAACTGCTTCTAAAGAAGACCTGGGATGGTAGATGTCGCCGAAGTACATATTTGGGGCGAATTTGCAGGTGCTATTCGCTGGGATGAAGCACAGCGGTTGGAGGTTTGTAATGAATCTATTTTAATTTCGTCTATATAGTAGTATTACTCACAATCAAACTTTATTACCATGAAATTAAAAAATTCATCAATCTATATGCTATGTGCCAGACCGGGAATTTACTATTTTTTAAGCTTTTTAAGTATGGCAATTCTTTCTATGATAATCGTTGTATACAGACTTAAAGCTATCATCTAAATTTTTCAAATCTAAGATGTACCTGAACTTATCTCTAACAGATTACTAAGAATTATACTTTTAAAGTTAGTTCAGCTTCAAAAAGGGTACTGAGGTGTTTTATCAATTTTTCCTGAACTTCTTTTACTACCAATGGACGCCCACCAATTTCTTTTTGTAAAGAAGTAACCGCTTTATTCTTAATTCCGCAGGGAATAATTGCGTCAAAATAAGAAAGGTCAGTATTCACATTAAACGCAAAACCGTGCATAGTCACCCACCGACTTGCTCTTACCCCCATAGCACAAATTTTTCGGGCAGTTGGCGTTCCTACATCAATCCAAACCCCGGTTTCCCCTTTACTTCGCTCTCCTTTAATATTATATTCAGCTAAAGTTAAAATGATCATCTCTTCTAATAAGCGTAAGTATTTATGAATATCCGTAAAAAAATTTTCGAGATCCAGGATAGGATAGCCAACGATTTGTCCGGGACCGTGGTAAGTAATATCCCCTCCCCTGTTTATTTTGTAAAAAGTAGCTCCTTTCTTTTGCAGTTCATCCTCGTTAACCAATAGATTCTTAATATCACCACTTTTTCCTAAAGTATAGACATGCGGATGTTCTACTGAAATTAAGTAGTTAGGGGTTGGTGCTTCTATTTCTTCCCGACGGTTCTTTATTTTAATATCCAGAATTTCTTTAAATAAGGTTTCCTGATATTCCCAGGTTTCCTTGTAATCCTTTAGCTGGAATTCTATGAGTTGTACTTCTTTATTCATAAGTGATAAAAATACGTATAATTGCAGATTATCAAACAAGCCTATTTAAAAACTTGAACAAACCATAGTAATCCTTTATATTTAGAAGCTTTAAATGCTCACTACTAAATTTATAACATGAAATCTCTTTTTATTAGCATTTTTATACTCCTATCTACCACTTTGTTGGCTCAAGATACGTATTTATATTGCGGAAAAATTCTGGATGTTAAATCCGGAAAAATTTTAACCGAAAAAACAATTGTGGTCTCCGGAAATAAAATTACTAAAATTGAAAACGGATATTTACCAGTAAAATCAAAGGATAAAAGCATCGATCTTAAAGACAAAACGGTCTTGCCGGGATTGATCGATATGCACGTACATGTCGAGGAAGAAACTAATCCTAATAAATACATCGAACGTTTTACCAGTAACGAAGCGGATATAGCCTTTAATTCCGTGGGCTTTGCCGAAAAAACACTACTTGCCGGATTTACTACGGTTAGAGACCTGGGCGGAAGCGGCGTCAATATTGCACTAAAAAGAGCAATTCAAAAAGGTCGTATTAAAGGTCCGCGTATTTTTACCGCAGGAAAAGCCCTGGCAACAACTGGAGGACACGCAGACCCGACTAATGGAAATAAAAATAGCAATATAGGAGACCCAGGGCCAAAAGAAGGTGTGGTCAATAGTGTTGAAGATGCTAAAAAAGCAGTTCGACAACGTTACAAAAACGGAGCTGACCTTATTAAAATAACTGCAACCGGTGGTGTATTAAGTGTTGCTAAAAGTGGCTCCAACCCTCAGTTTACCGTTGAAGAAATTAAAGCCATTTGTGAAACTGCCAAAGATTATGATTTTCATGTAGCCGCTCACGCCCACGGAGATGAAGGTATGCAACGCGCTATCTTGGGAGGTGTAAAAACTATTGAACATGGAACGCTAATGAGTGAAAAAACTATGGAAATGATGAAAGAATACGAGGTATTCTTAGTTCCTACCATTACTGCCGGAAAAGAAGTAACCGAAAAAGCAAAAATAGAAGGTTACTATCCTGCAATCGTAGTTCCGAAAGCGTTAAATATAGGCCCTAAAATTCAAAATACCTTTGGCAAGGCGTATAAAATGGGAGTAGGTATTGCCTTTGGTACGGATGCGGGGGTTTTTGAACATGGTTATAACGGAAAAGAATTTGGGTTTATGGTAGAAGCTGGTATGCCTCCCTTGGAGGCTCTTCAAAGCGCTACGATTACCAACGCGCAAATCCTAAAAATGAACGATCAACTTGGTCAAATAGCACCTGGATTTTATGCCGACATCATTGCAGTAGATGAAAATCCTATCCAAAATATAAAAACCATGGAAAACGTAGTTTTTGTAATGAAAGATGGAAAAGTATTTAAAACAAAATAAACACCTGATACGTTTGTAATGTATCAGGTGTTTATGGTAAAATTTTTGTGCTGTTTAGCTATAAAGTAACAGCTTCGGCTTCTACTTCTTTATTTATTTTTTTAACTAGTCCGGTTAATACTTTTCCGGGACCTACTTCTTTAAAATGAGTGGCTCCGTCTTTAATCATTTGTTGTACGCTTTGTGTCCATTTCACAGGTGCCGTAAGTTGTGAGATCAAATTTTCTTTAATTTGATGCGCATCGGTTACTTTAGTAGTACTCACATTTTGATAAATCGGACAAATAGGTTTTGAAAACGGAGTGGCTTCAATAGCAGCTGCCAATTCTTCACGGGCCGGTTCCATTAACGGAGAATGAAAAGCACCTCCTACCGGTAAGAGCAACGCCCTACGAGCCCCCCTTTCTTTTAAAACTTCACAAGCTTTTTTAACCGCTTCTATTTCGCCTGAAATCACCAACTGACCCGGACAATTGTAGTTAGCAGCTACTACAATTCCATCAATAGAATAACATATTCCTTCAACTACTGCATCTTCTAACCCTAAAACCGCAGCCATGGTAGAAGGCTGATGTTCACAGGCTTTTTGCATTGCTAAAGCCCGTTTGGAAACTAAACTCAAACCATCCTGAAAAGATAAGCTTTGATTGGCAACCAATGCTGAGAATTCACCTAAGGAATGTCCAGCCACCATATCAGGTTGAAAGCGTTCTCCTAAAATAGTACTTAAGATAACCGAATGTAAAAAGATGGCAGGTTGGGTGACTTTAGTTTGGGTCAATTCTTCCTTAGACCCCTCAAACATAATTTTAGTAATTTCAAAACCTAAAATAGTATTTGCTTGTTCAAAAAGTTCTTTTGCCTGGGGATATTCATTATATAAATCTAGTCCCATTCCTGGAAACTGGGCTCCCTGACCCGGGAAAATGTATGCGTTCATTGTTATAAATTTGATTCAAAAATAATATTACTATATAATTTAGCATATGGAAGTGGTTGAAACTTTTCCTAATCAACCGTAAAACCTTCTTTTTAATTGTATTTCGAAATAATTTCTTTAGCTTGACCGTAATAAGAAGTTCCAAACAAATTTAAATGTACTAATATGTAATACAGTTGAAAGATATCGGTACGATCTCGCCATCCACTTTCCAAAGGATACAGGTTATCATATTCTTCAAAAACCATAGGGTCAAACCCTCCAAATAATAGCATTAACGCCAAATCCATTTCACGAGGGGCATAGGATACAGCAGGATCAATTAATACCGGTAATGCATTCTCATTCACCATAAAATTGCCTGACCATAAATCACCGTGAATTAAAGCCGGAGGTTCATCTGGCAATATAGCTTCTATGTTATTATATAATTTATCGGTATTACTAAAGATATAACCATTTTGTGCAGCTAATTCAAGTTGAGGTTGTAATCGTTGCCGGACATAAAATTCAGCACTATTTATATGTTTTTTATTGTACTGAAGTAAACTTCCTATATAATTATCTGCTTCTAATCCGAAGGTAGCAGACGTATGTTTGTGTAGTGTTACTAATTGCTTTCCGAAAAGTTTCCAGAAATTCTGATCTTTGGAGCCTAGGGTTATATATTCTAATAAAAGGTAGCTTTGTTCATTAAAAGTGCCGTAACCTATCACCTCCGGGATTTTAAAAGTATTTGTTTTTTGCAATAATGCCAGTCCCTGTGCTTCCTTTTCAAACATTTTCGGAAATTTGGAAGCATTGTTTACTTTAACAACCAACTTCCCGCTATCAGTAGTTATCAGATAAACCTGATTGATATCCCCACCTGACAAGGGTTGTACTAATTGTAATTGAAAATTAAATAAGGATTGCAGATGTGCTTTAAAGGCAGTTGTAATCACTTATTTTCTAATGTAAGTAAAATATGAGAACGGATAAGCATGTTTTGTATCTTTGGGATGTTCTTTTTTTTCAATTAATTTCCATTGATTTTCATCTATCTCCGGAAAAAAAGTATCTGCTTCAAAAGTATGATGAACCCGAGTAAGTTCAATTTTATCGGCAAATTCCATTCCTAATTTATAAATTTCTCCACCACCAATGATAAAAGGTTGGTCATCCTGTGCTGCTTTCTGCAAGGCTTCCTGTATGGTATGCACCACAACCGCACCTTCTTTTTGATAGGTTTTATCCCTGGTAAGTACAAGGTGTGTTCGATTAGGTAAAGGTTTCGGGAAAGTTTCAAAAGTTTTTCGACCCATAATGATACAATGTCCGGTGGTTAAACTTTTAAACCTTTTAAAATCATCCGGTAAATGCCATACCAGATCATTATCTTTTCCCAATTCGTTTTGCTCCCCTGCCGCAGCAATCATGGTAATCATACTTTAAAATTTATGGGAGGATTAGTATCATCAGATGGATTTTCGGGTAATCCGTTATTTACGGATGGTAAAGGATATTTTTCATCAACTTCGGATTGCAAGCTTGCAATTTTTTCTTTTTGTTTTACGATTAAACGGGCAATCTGCTGATCCGTCCATTCCTTTCCCATAAATTTAGAAAAAATCCAGACATTACTTGTATGAACCAGAAGGACAAAGAACCAAAACAAAATGGCAACTACATACCAGTCTAAACCTGCTATTTTTACAGAAGCACCAATGGAGAGTACCAGATTTAAGAAAATAAGGAAAACAGATCCTATAATAAAAATAAGGAAATGTCTGAATAATCTCTTTTTTTGAACCGCTCGTTTATGAGCATATTCATACATCTCTTTTTCTACCGGATCAATCTTAGGTTTGTCTTTCTTTTTTGAAAACATGTAATAGCGTATCTTTTCGTCAAAAATTAAAGATACTGGTTTACCAAAAATATGTTTAACGCTTATGAAGAATTTAAGAAAAGAATTTCCTGTTTTATCGCAGTACACCTATCTTAATACGGCCTCTTGCGGGCTTTTTTATGACACCTTATTAGAATTCCGGCAATCGCACGACCTGGATTACCTTATTAAAGGAAGTACGTTTAGAGATAGCCAGGTCGAATTTTTACAAGGGGTCAGAAGTATCATAGCTACTACGTTTCATGGCGATGCAGAACGGATTGCTTTGCTTCAAAATTTTTCGCTTGGGTTTCATATCGTATTAGAAGGTTTACCAAAAAAGTCGAAATTCCTATTAGTAACATCGGACTATCCCTCTGTTAATTTTGCTGTAATCAGTAAAGGTTTTAAACATTACTTTGCCGAAGCAAACGCTCATGTAGAGGAAAATATTTTAAATACGATAGCTAAAGAAAAACCGGATGTATTAGCGTTGAGTATGATTCAGTACCTGGACGGTATTGCCATCAAACCATCTATTTTTAAAGAACTAAAAAAAACATATCCGGATTTGCTAATTATTGTAGACGGATCTCAATTTTTAGGAACACGATCTTTTAGCTTTAAAGATTCGGGGATTGATATTTTGGGTACTACCGGATGTAAATGGCTGTTAGGAGGCTACGGAACAGGATTTTTTATGTTTACGGAGAAAGCTATTCAGAAAATTACTCCTACAACTTATTTGATAGCAGCTCAAAAATCACCATATGATGTTTCTTACACTAAAGCCTTAGCCAGGTTTGAGTGCGGAGCGATGGATACTTTAGCTTTTGGAAGTTTAGCTCATTCTTTACAATTTATTCAAAAAATAGGATGGGATGTTATCGAAGAAAATATTCAAGAGGTAAGTGAGTATGCAAAAGAGGCATTATCTTCTCAAAATCTACTTTCTGAAGGGGTTATAAAACGTACCTACCATAGTTCTATTTTTAGCATTAAAGGGGATCAGGCGTTGTACCAAAATTTAAAATCAAAAGATATCATTACTACTTTTAGAAATAATAGTATCCGCACCAGTTTTCATTTCTATAATACTAAAGATGATGTGGATCAACTACTTAAGGCTTTATTATAGTTATTTATCATTATTGGGTAGATAATACACAACAAATGGGTAACGTTCAATCTATTATAAAAATAATTTAATATAAGACATTGAATTATAGTTAGTTATATTTTATTAAATTTGGTATACTTTTTTATTTACATATCACAAACTAACACTATGAAAACTTATACATTACACCTATTATTTTTTCTTTTACCTATTCCCTTCTTATTCGCTCAAGAAGCGGTTGAAAGAACAGTAGGTACAGAAGATCAAATGCTTCATATTTCCGCAAATTTGGTAGTTGATACTGCTGATGACTTATTAGCATATATTGACCGGGCAAAAAACAAAGGGGCTAACACCGTACTTTTTTCTGATTCTAAATTAAACATTTATGGGCTTAACGGTACTGCAGGAACACGATGGGATCGTGAAATGCAAAAACTTGTAGACGGCATTAAAGAACGTGACCTAAAACTAAATTTACTGAGTATTGTGATGGGGTTTGGTAATTCCCTGTTAATCAATGATAAAAATCTTACAACTGGATATCCAATAAAAAAACAACCTTTACTGGCTGAAAATGGTATTTTAAAACCCGTAGCAACTGCTGAAATTGTAAACGGTGGTTTTGAAGAAATCAGTCCTGATAATGTGGATAGTCCTAACAGTTGGGGTTTTCAAGATGCGGTCGGAGAACGTACTTTTATCGATACTAATGTAAAACGATCCGGGAATGCGTCCTTTAGAGCAGATGCCAGAGATAATGAATCTTCTCGTATTTTTACTTCTTTTACCGTCCAACCTTTTCACCAGTATACGTTATCTTTCTGGATAAAGGCTAAAAATTTAAAGGCTAAGAATGTGCTTCCGGTTATTTTGAAAGATGATGATGATAAAATTATAA
Organism: Aquimarina sp. ERC-38; assembly: GCF_026222555.1. Taxonomy (NCBI): domain Bacteria; kingdom Pseudomonadati; phylum Bacteroidota; class Flavobacteriia; order Flavobacteriales; family Flavobacteriaceae; genus Aquimarina; species Aquimarina sp. ERC-38. The sequence continues at coordinate 193,505 of NZ_CP098511.1, forward strand.
AAGACCGTCTTACTAATTTACGCATGTCGTTACCCAAAGAAAATGGGGGTAGAGCCTATTTTAACTCGGCTGACAATTTAACTATTGATGATTGGACTGAAATGCGTATCGCGTTTAACAGTCAGGAGGCAACACTGGTAAGAATAGCACTAGCTGTATTTAATGGTTCTGCCGGAAGCATTTGGTTTGACGATGTAAAGATCGAAGATACTCCTGCGCTTAACTGGCTAAATCGGGATGATTTACCTATCTCTGCAACCTTGCAATCATCAGGACAAGCCTTATCTTTTGATACCGATATAGAAAGACCCCTTGACGAGTCACTTGGACAGTTCAGCGCTGATTTATCTTATGACACCCAACATCTGGCTCCGGAGATTACTCTTAAAGAAAATTCTAAAATAAATGACGGGGATATTGTTGAAATTTCAGGTTGGCACGCTTTGCCTACGGCAAACGGACAAGTTTCCGGTTCATGGAACCATCCGCAGAGTTTTGCTAATATGCGTTTAATACATCAGCGATTGTATGAAGCTTATCAACCTGATGCTTTTTTACTTAATTATTCTGAGATTCGAACCGGAGGTTTTGAACCTTTAGATACACAGTATAAAAATTCCGGGGAGGCTTTAGGTAAGAGTATTGAGCAAGCTTTTAATGATCTTTTTGAGGTTGCTCCGGATGCAGATTATTATTTTTGGTCGGATATGATTGATCCAAATCACAATGCGGTCGAAAAATATTATCAAATTAATTCCTCGTTAGAAGGTATTTGGAACTATGTAGATGCAGAAAAGGTAACTTTAGCTACCTGGTGGGAAGGTGATAAAATTACGAAATTTGGTCTGGCATCATTGCAATTTTTTGCAGATTTGGGGTTTGATCAGATTCTAGGTGCTTTTTATGACGAGAATGTCATTGATAATTATAACCGTTGGCAAATAGCTGCAAACGGTATTGAAGATATAAAAGGCTCCATTTATGCTACTTGGATACGACCCCGTAATTTTAGCCAAATTGAAGCTTTTGGAGATGTTTGGTGGGAAAACGGAAAAGTACTCGACAATTCCGAAATAACTTTAGAAAATAAAAATATAGCGATGTACCCCGTTCCGGCAGAAAATACAATAAATATAAAGTTGCCGGAAGCTTTCCGAATAAAAAAGATCGAACTCTATGACTTAAATGCAAGACAAGTTCAACTACAAAATACTGAAATAGCTACGGAAAATGACAATGTTACCATTGACGTATCTTCTATCGCCCCCGGTACGTATTTTGTTCATTTAACAGGCGATGATCATAATATTATCAAGGAAAAAATAAGTTTAAAATAAAAAACTTACGGGTTGGAGTTTGTATTATTCTACAACTTCAACCCCTTTCCAAAATGCCACGTAACCTTTAATCTGTTTTGCCAATTCACTGGTTTCCGGATAATACCAGGCTGCATCTGGATTTGACTTTCCGTCTACTTCTAGTGTATAATAAAAAGCTTCTCCTTTCCAATGGCAATGCGTATGCGTTTCGCTAGCTGTAAAATATTGCTTATTAATAGCTTCAGGCGGAAAATAATGGTTATTCTCAATTATTTTAGTATTATCACTTTCAGCGATTACTTTATTGTTCCAAATTGCTTTCATAGCTTTTTAATTTTTTCTTTTTATAATATAATTCTTATAATACTCCTTTTTATCTGTAAATGAGGTTACTACTTCGAGTCCGGATTCTTTAGCTAACCAATTGACAATAGTATCATCATATTTTTGAGATATTTCGGTATGGATACTTTCCCAGGCTTCAAAAGAAATTTCTTGTGATAAACTTTCTATTACTACGCTTTGTTTTTTAGTACTGACCAGGTAGCTTTTAGCTGTTCCGCTTTCGGGATCATATACTTCCCAATGTTTAAAATGATCCGGATTAAAATTACCGCCCAACTCTTTATTGATCCGTACTAAGACGTTTTTATTAAAGGCTTCGGTAATTCCGGTAGTATCGTTATAGGCATTTAGAATAACCTGCGGATCTTTCTTTTGGTCAAATCCGATAAAAAGTAAATCTTCTTTATGCATCGTATTCTTCAGTTTTTTAAGGAATTGGATAGCCCGGGGATGTAATAAGTTTCCAATATTAGACCCTAACATAAGAATTACCTGCTTTTGATCACTTTTTTTGTGTAAGCGATCCAAAACTTCAAAATATTCACCTACTTGTCCCCTGACTTCTAACTGGGAAAATTCTTCTTTTAAATTAGTAACTAATCCGGATATTGCATTCTTACTAATATCAATCGGATTATACGTAATCGGATATTGATTATCTAATAAATAACGTAGTAATACCTTTGTTTTTTTACCGTCTCCTGCTCCCAATTCAACCAGGTTAAATCCGGTTTTATTCCTATCAAAATAAGTGCAAATTTGGGCTACTTGATTTTTTAAGATATCATATTCAGTTTCAGTAAGATAATATTCTGGCATTGCCATAATATCCTGAAAAAGTTTATCTCCTACTTCATCATAAAAATACTTGGATGAAAGATATTTTGGGAAAGCGTTCAGGCCTTCTGACACTTCTTTTTCAAAAGTGCTCACTTCTGTAAGCTGATTTTCATTGTTCATTATATGGTAAGCGTTTTAGCTAATCGGATTCCGTTAAATTGCCATCGCAATTGCGGATGAAAGAAATTTCGGTATGTAGGGCGGGTATGTGCCGTAGGGGTTGCAATAGAACCCCCGCGCAAGACTTTTTGATTTACCATAAATTTACCATTGTATTCTCCCAGTGCTCCAGGCTCCTTTGTATAACCGGGATAAGGTAAATAAGCACTTTCCGTCCATTCCCAACGGTCTCCCCATTCAAATTGAGATTGTGCGATTTCCCATTCAAACTCAGTAGGTAATCGCAACCCCTTCCATTCGGCAAAGGCAAATGCTTCATAGTAAGAAATATGGGTAACCGGAGCTTTTAAATCTAAAGGTTGTAAGCCTCGTAAAGTATATTGATGAAAGACATGATCTACTTGATGCCAATACATAGGTTGCGTGATTTTATGGGTCTGTACCCAATCCCAACCTTCGGCATGCCAAAGTAGGCTATTCTGGTAACCCCCGTCTTCTATAAACTCTAAGTATTCTCTATTAGTTACTAGCGTGTCTGCTATTGCGTACTTCTGTAGATATACTTTATGAACCCCTAATTCATTGTCATAACAAAAGTCAAAACCTTTATGTCCGATTTCATATACCCCTTCATCGATGGTAATTAGCTTATATTCTTTGTTAATTATAGGATTTTCAGTTATGGTATCGTTGTATTTGGGTAACAACGGATTATGGCCCAAAATGTATTTTATATCCGTTAAAAGTAATTCCTGGTGTTGTTTTTCATGGTGAATACCTATCTCAACCAGTTTACAGAGTTCTTCCTCATGTTGCTCTTCTAGCAGTCGTATTAGTTTAGTAGTCACATGGTCGCGATACTCGTATACTTCACTAACCGTAGGCCTGGATAAATTACCACGATCGGTCCTTACTACCCGCTTTCCTATACTTTCGTAATAACTATTGAATACGAAAGCAAAGTCATTACTGAATCGCTTATAGCCATCTATAAATTTTACCAAGATAAATTCTTCAAAAAACCAGGTCGTATGCCCAAGATGCCACTTGGGTGGAGAGACATCTACAATGGGTTGTACTACGTAATCTTCGGTTTGAAGGGAAGCACAAAGTTCTTCGGAGTGCGAACGGGTCTGAATAAAAGAATCTAATAAGTTATCAATAATGACCATAAAGAATAAGTAGGAAAATATTCCGATTCCTTTCAAATTTAACAATTTAAAGACTTATTTTTTGACCATATCTGTTAACCTCTTGTTAAGATAGCTAGAAAATATTAGGTAGAAAATCAAAATAAATCACTATTTTACAATTAATAAGTATTTGCTTTACAGTAATTTATACAAATTAGCACACTATGTTGTATTAGTGATAAATGCAACTTCTTATAATTCTTTGTATCTTCTTGAAAATAATTTTTTAATGAAAGTATTTATTGTTTTATTCCAAATGCTCTTAATCATTGGAGCCTGTTCTGAAAAAACGGAAGAGGAAGCACAAAATTTTGATTTAAAAGCAGAACAACAGGAATGGAGTTTATTCAAAATGACCGGGAACACCCCTAATTCCGAAACTACGGGAAACCAAATGTCATGGCAGGAAATCTATGAAATAAATAATAACGGAAGTTTTACTAAGATCCGAAATCGAGATGGGAACATTACCGAAGCTTCCGGTACCTATGAAATCAAAGAAGAAAACGAAGGAAGAGCCCTTTTACTTATGTATGACCAAAAAAATCCTATTATAGGTAATTGTACGGGAGATACTACGGAATATTTATCTATATATAAAGATATTTTACAAAGTTCATGGTTCGCTTGTGATGGTCCGGGATTGTTTTATAAGCGAACGAAATAAAATGGGTCTTCGACAGGCTCAGACCACGGTGTTTTCGACAGGCTCAGACCACGGTGTTTTCGACAGACTCAGACCACGGTGTTTTCGACAGGCTCGGACTACGTTTCTTAGACAAACTTAGATTACAATTTCTCGACAGGCTTAAACTCTAGGTTATTGGCGGGCTTAGAACTTATTTTTAATAATTTTAGGTGGATGTAGATACGGCATCAATAATTTTTACACGGCTACCACACCTTTTATATGAGGATGCGGATCGTAATCTTTTAAGGTAAAATCTTCAAAGGTAAATTTAAAAATATCCTTGATTTCCGGATTGATTTCTAAGGTTGGTAAGGATTTGGGAGTTCGAGATAATTGTAATTCCAATTGTTCACGGTGATTATTATAAATATGTGCGTCTCCAAAGGTATGGATAAAATCTCCCGGTTGATATCCGCAAACTTGTGCTATCATCATGGTAAACAAAGCATAAGATGCAATGTTAAAAGGTACTCCTAAAAATATATCCGCACTACGCTGGTACAATTGACAAGAAAGTTTATCATTTGCTACATAAAACTGAAAAAATGCATGACAGGGAGGCAAGGCTGCTTTTCCATTAGCTACATTCTCTGAAAAGGATTTAGAGGTATCCGGAAGTACGCTAGGGTTCCAGGCAGAAACCAACATCCGGCGACTGTTTGGGTTAGTTTTTAGAGTTTCGATTACTTCTTTGATCTGATCAATTTCATCTCCGTTCCAATTGCGCCATTGGTATCCGTAAACCGGACCTAAATCCCCATGTTCATCCGCCCACTCATTCCAGATTTTAACTCCGTTTTCCTGTAAATATTTAATATTAGTATCTCCCTGTAGAAACCAAAGCAGTTCGTAAATAATAGATTTTAAATGCAGTTTTTTAGTGGTGACCATGGGAAAACCCTGATTCAAGTCAAACCGCATTTGATATCCGAATACACTTTTAGTCCCGGTACCGGTTCTATCCCCTTTTTCATTTCCATGTTCCAGTACGTGACGTACCAGGTCTAAGTATTGTTTCATTATTAACGAGTATTCTCCTGAATGATAAAGTTAGAAAGAAGGCAGTTACCAAATGTCACTTCTTAAAATAAATATCAGCTATTTTTCAACAGTAGATTTACCAGATAGCAAACTATGCTAAGTCATAATTTTTAATCAAAACGGAAGCCGATATCTGAAGGTATTTTTCTAAGTTTCGGATCATATCAACGGTTAATCGTTTTTTACGACTTAGCACTTCTGATACCCTGCTTTTACCCCCGATAATTCCGATCAAATCTTTTTGACGCATATTTAATTCTTCCATTCGGATTTTAATCGCTTCGATTGGGTCAGGTGCTTCTATAGGAAACTCCTTATTTTCGTAGTTTTCTATAAGTAGGGATAAAATATCTGCTTCATCCCCTTCCTTAGAATCTACAGGAGCATCAAAAATTACTTCGAGGCGGTTAAGCGCCTGCTGGTAGTCTTCTTTGGTTTTTATAGATTTTACTTCCATAACATCATTTATATATAGTTAGCATCTATTTTATCATATTTTGAATGTGTTCCGATAAAACGTATAAACGCCCATTGTCTTTCGTAAATAAATTTTACAACCAGACGATATGAATTTCCTTTTATATTGAAAACAACCCGACTGTCACGAGGTATGCTTACATTTATAAATGTTTGCTTTACATCATTAGGTGATTTCCAATCCGAGCTTTTTGCCGTATTGTACCTGGTTCTGATATACTGTTTAGAGTCAGCATGTCTTTTCTAGAAAAGCCTTAATGTACTTTTAGCAATAATTCTTTTCATCAAACTATCTTCTATATAAAAATACAAAAGTTCTCAAATAAAGAACCTAAATGTATAAGAATTTTTATTTCTGTAATTAATAAGAATATCTACCCAATAATCATTCCAGCCAAGGTTGCAGATAGTAAGGAAGCAATTGTTCCCCCAATAAGGGCTTTTAAACCGAATTCGGAAAGGGTTTTTCGTTGTCCGGGAGCTAGCGAACCGATACCTCCAATTTGAATACCGATAGAAGCAAAATTAGCAAACCCGCAAAGCATATAAGTGGCCATGATGATGGATTTATTATACGTTAGGTGAAGCGTATTTGAAGCATCTTTAAGTGCTGCTAATTGTATGTAACCTACAAACTCACTTGCCGCTAATTTAATCCCCAACAATTGCCCCATTAACATCATATCCTCTTTAGCCACTCCAATTAACCACATTAACGGAGCAAATAAAGTTCCTAAAATGGCTTCTAAAGAAAAAGCAGCATAAGGCGTATGGTTTGCCACTACTGAATTTAGTCCGGTAAACCCTCCGATCCAACCTAACATTCCGTTTAACATGGCAATTAAAGCTACAAAGACTAACAACATTGCCCCTACGTTTGCTGCCAAGCGTAGGCCTTCGGTAGTTCCGTTAGAAATTGCATCCAGTACATTAGCTCCTATCTTATCTTGAGTGACTTCTACGGTACTTTCAATAGCTTCGGTTTGAGGGTACAACATTTTTGAAACCACAATAGCCCCCGGTGCTGCCATCACTGATGCGGCTAAAAGGTGCCTTGCAAATTCTAAGCGTAGAGCTTCATCATTCCCACCTAAAAATCCAATATAAGCTGCCAGAACCCCACCGGCTACGGTAGCCATTCCTCCTACCATTACTAACAGGATTTCGGATTTGTTCATTCGTTCGAGATAAGCTTTAATCATTAACGGAGCTTCGGTTTGCCCTAAAAATATATTACCGGCAACGCTTAAACTTTCAGCTCCGGAAATTCCCATTAATTTGGTTAGAACCCAAGCCAAACCTTTGACCACTACCTGTATAATTCCGAAGTAAAACAGCACAGAGGTAAGTGCGGAAAAGAAGATAATTGTAGGTAATACCTGAAACAAAAAAATAAAACCATAGCTCTCTACGTCCATCATCCCTCCCAGTAAAAACTCACTTCCAGCTTGGGTATAAAGTAATATTTCGTTAAAAATCTTTCCAATAAAATTAAATATTTTCTGAATGACAGGCACTCTTAGCACTCCAATGGCTAGTAATAACTGAGCGATTAAACCAATCCCTACCGTTTTCCACTGAATCGCTTTGCGATTACTACTTGCCAGATAGGTTATGAGTAAGAGCACTAACATTCCAATGGCACCCCGGTAAAAACTGGTAAAGGAGAAACCAGAACTTTGAATAAGTTTGGGTTGTTGAGAAGTTTTAGAAGTTGTACTTACTAGTGCTACATCTTTTTGAAATGTTAGGTGTTCGGAATTTTGTTGTAATATCAATAAAGAATCGGTAAGCTGTTGCACCTTATAACGTATGATGCTATCACCTGGTTCTTCAAATAAGACCAGGTTTTTATATTGAAAAATATAGCTGCCTTTTATAATCGTATCCGTAGCACTTTTTAAATACGTAAAATCCCCGTTCAAAAATTCAATGTATGAATTGCTATTTTCAGTCGTTGTTGATTTTTCTGTAACCCAACGCCCTTCTAATTCTTGTGTAAAGGCAGTTAGCGAACTAAAAGTTAATACCAGTAAAAGAAGCGTAATTCGTAGATTCATGAATAAACGGAGGTTACAGGTCAGCTATATAAAAGAAGGGATCTTAGTTTCTTTTTGAAATTTCGTCCCGAATCCGGGCGGCAAGTTCGTAATCTTCATTAGAAACGGCTTGTTCTAACATTCGATTCAGTTCGTCCAGCGATAAATCCTGGTAGCTGGTTTCTTTACCAATTACCTGTAAATCTTCAGAAACCAATTCATCTACTAGCATACTATCAGCATCTTCTTCCCCTTTTTTCGGATTTACTTTTAGATAAATTCCTGCTTGATCGAGGATATTTTTATAAGTAAAAATTGGCGCTTGAAAACGTAAAGCTAAGGCAATCGCATCACTGGTACGGGCATCAATAATTTCTTCGATTTTATCTCGTTCACAAATAATACTGGAATAAAATACTCCGTCTACTAATTTGTGAATGATTACCTGTTTTACCACAATCTCATAACGATCTGCAAAATTTTTAAACAGGTCATGAGTTAGAGGCCGGGGAGGTTTTATTTCTTTTTCCAGGGCAATAGCAATAGATTGAGCTTCAAAAGCACCAATAACAATTGGCAACTTACGATCTCCTTCCATCTCACTTAAAATCAATGCATATGCTCCGTTTTGCGTTTGACTATACGATATTCCTTTAATGTTCAAGCGAACTAAACTCATAATTTTATTATTCAAAAAGTGCTTTAATAATCTGTAAAGCGCTTCATAGTCAACTTACCTATAATTTTGGCAAAGATATGGGTAAAAGTAAGACTCCACAATAAGAATTTACTCCGACTTTTTAAAAATTGCTACAAAAATATTCTGCTTCAATTTAAAGATCACCGTACATTATTAATAAAATGTAGACCAATCTACCACAAAAAGTAATAACCTCTAAAGTATACTTCATAAAAAAACCGCCTGAACTTTAGAATATCTACCGTAGTTCAAGCGGCTTTTCCTAAAAGCACAATTTATAAAAATTATGCGTTATTTGCTTTAAATTCTTTTAGTTTTTCAATTAATTGAGGTACAACCTCAAATGCATCTCCTACAATTCCGTAGTCTGCTGCTTTAAAAAAAGGAGCTTCCGGGTCATTATTAATTACCACCTTGGTTTTACTGGCATTAATTCCTGCTAAATGTTGTATTGCGCCAGAGATTCCGACTGCTATATACAAATTAGAAGCTACCGGTTTTCCGGTTTGTCCTACATGTTCTCCATGCGGACGCCATCCCATATCACTCACCGGTTTACTACATGCAGTGGCAGCACCTAATACACTAGCTAAATCTTCAATCATTCCCCAATTTTCAGGACCTTTTAATCCCCTGCCCCCGGATACGACTACTTCAGCATCTGCGATAGATACCTGATCGGTTGCTTTATCGACAGAAGTAACACTAACTGCGAAATCCGCATCGGTCAATTCCGGTGTAAAACTTTCTACAGTCGCTGCATCTTCACTTTCTTTTAAGCCAAAAGCGTTGTTTGATAATCCAAGAATCTTACACTCTGTACTAATTTCAGTCAAGCTAAAAGCCTTATTAGTAAAAGCTGTTCTTTTTACTACAAAAGGTGTTGAACTTTCAGGCAAGGCGACTACATTAGAAACATATCCCGCATCCAGATGTACGGCTAACATAGGCGCCAAAAACTTACTATCAGCACTGGAACTTACCACTACTACACTAGCTCCTTCTTTTTTTGCTGCCTGCCCAATGGCATCAGCGTATGCTTTGGCAGTAAAAGTGGTTAATTTATCATCTTTAACTTCCAGCACTTTATCTACTCCATAGGTTCCTAATTCGGCACTATCCGTTGCATTAAAAGTAACGGCGGTCACCGAAGTACCCAACATATTAGCAATCTCTTTTGCATAAGATGCCACTTCAAAAGCTGCTTTTTTAAATTTTCCTTCTTCGTTTTCGGTATATACTAAAACTGACATAATTTTTATTTTTTAATAGAAACCGGACTTAACCACCAGTTTCCCACATATTAACTCACTTAACTATATAGCCTTGGCTTCATTATGAAGTAAATCCACTAATTTTCCCACATCATCTGCTGGAATTAGGGTAACTTCACCTTTAGGCACTGGTTTTTCAAACTTTTGAGCCTTAGTTTCTTCAGAAGCTTCAACAGGTTCTACCACATTGAGCGGTTTTTTACGTGCCATCATAATCCCCCTCATATTAGGAATACGTAAATCACTTTCTTCTACTAATCCCTTTTGCCCACCTATTACCAGGGGCAAGGACGTTTTTGAAGTCTCTTTACCTCCGTCAATCTCTCTAATAGCGGTTACTGTTTCTCCTTCAATTTCCAAGCCGATACAGGTATTTACAAAATTAGCATCAATTAGAGCAGCTAACATCCCTGGAACCATTCCTCCGTTATAGTCAATAGATTCACGTCCGGCAATAACTAAATCATAACCTCCGTCTTGTACTACTTTTGCTAGTTGCTTAGCAACATAAAATCCATCGGTAGGATTTGCATTGACCCTGATAGCATTATCAGCTCCTATGGCTAAAGATTTACGTAAGGTAGGCTCTGTTTCCGGACCACCTACATTCACTACATCTACTGAGGCTCCTTGTTTTTCTTTAAACCACATGGCACGGGTTAATCCAAATTCATCATTAGGATTTATAACAAATTGAACTCCGTTTGTATCAAATTTTGTATCTTCTTCTGTAAAGTTAATTTTAGAAGTAGTGTCAGGAACATGACTAATACATACTAATATTTTCATTTATCACCTATTTTTTTACGAATTTAATAATAGTAACGAAAGTACAAATAAAATACTGAATTTACTATGCATGCATAATAAATTTTTTAGTAAGATTCTCGTCAAGCAGTCTTTTATTCCTACTTTTGTGCCGTTCTTAAGGTTACGTCTTATATAAATAAAGCATAAACTTAAAGACATACGTTAATTAATAGTAGAAGTCATATCAAATGAAGACATTACAGTTTAGAGAAGCCATTTGCGAAGCGATGAGTGAAGAAATGCGTAACGATGAATCCATTTATTTAATGGGTGAAGAAGTTGCCGAGTACAATGGTGCTTATAAAGCTAGTAAAGGAATGCTGGACGAATTTGGTTCGGACCGTGTGATTGACACTCCGATTTCTGAACTTGGTTTTGCCGGAATTGGGGTAGGTAGTGCGATGAACGGTAACCGTCCTATCATTGAATTTATGACATTTAACTTCTCCCTGGTAGGTATTGACCAGATTATCAACAATGCAGCAAAGATGCGGCAAATGAGCGGTGGACAGTTTAATATCCCTATCGTCTTTAGGGGTCCAACTGCTTCTGCCGGACAATTAGGAGCTACGCACTCGCAGGCTTTTGAGAACTGGTTTGCCAATACCCCGGGTTTAAAAGTGGTAATCCCTTCGAACCCTAAGGATGCTAAAGGCCTTCTAAAATCGGCAATTCGTGATGATGATCCGGTTATTTTTATGGAGTCTGAGCAAATGTACGGAGATAAAGGTGAAGTACCTGAAGGAGAGTTTACCATACCTCTAGGTGTTGCTGAAATTAAAAGAGAAGGTAGTGATGTAACAATTGTTTCTTTTGGTAAGATTATCAAGGAAGCTTATAAAGCAGCAGATGAGCTTGCTAAAGAAGATATCTCTTGTGAAGTTATCGATCTAAGAACCGTTCGACCTCTAGACCTGGATGCTATTTTTACTTCAGTTAAAAAAACCAATCGATTGATTATCCTGGAAGAAGCCTGGCCATTAGCTAATATTGCTTCTGAAATCACCTATCAGGTACAGGCAAATATTTTTGATTACCTGGATGCTCCTATCTTAAAGATCAATACAGCAGATACGCCGACCCCTTATTCTCCGGTATTATTAGAAGAATGGTTGCCTAATAGTGAAGATGTTGTTAAAGCTGTCAAAAAAGTGCTCTATAAATAAAATGAAGCCCTTTTCTTTGCGTTTTCATTTCTAGAAATTTTGAGATTCTAAGGAGGTTAACCATGAAGAAAAGGTACTTTTATTATTCAGCTTATTCCCGTATATGTTGTTCAGGAAACTAGTTATTTTTCTGACCTTGATAACCGGTTTTCAAATTTTAGCACAAACTAAAGTAAGCGGCCGGGTGCTGGATAGCCAGAAAAATCCGGTACCTTTTGCGAACCTGGTTTTAGCAAATTCAACTATAGGTACGATCTCTGATGAAAATGGTACTTTCTACCTGGAATCCGATAAGAATCACGATGCGGTTACCGTTTCTTTTATTGGTTTTGAAACCAAAACCGTTCCGCTCACCCAAAAAGCTACTTACAAACTTGATATTATCCTGGAAGAGCAGGCTAATTCTCTAGACGAAGTGGTTATTTACAAAGGAAAGACTTCCAAAAAAAATAATCCCGCTATTGATATCCTTGAAAAAATCTGGAAGTATCGTAGGGAAAATGGGGTTAAAAAGTTTAAACAATATACTTACGATAAATATGAAAAGTTAGAATTTGATTTAAATACCATTGACAGTTCGTTAATTAATAGTCCGATCTTTAATGGTATGGAATTTATCTTTAAAGATATTGACACTTCCCGGATTACCGGAAAAACCTACCTTCCTATTTTTTTAAATGAGGCTATTTCTAAAGTGTATGGAGATAATGAACTAAATGAGGAAAAAGAAATTTTACAGGGTAACAAGAATGCCGGGTTTAGTAATAATCAGACCTTGATTGCTTTTATTAAAGATTTGTATTCGGATTATGATATTTATGAAAATTACCTTCAATTTTTTGATAAGAGTTTTACCAGTCCGCTTTCTAAAACTGGAGTAAGCATTTATAATTATGTACTCACGGACAGCGCTTATGTTGATAATAAATATTGTTATAACATTACCTACTACCCACGCCGAAAAAATGAGCTTACTTTTAAAGGAGATTTTTGGGTAAATGATACCACCTGGGCGATTAAAGAGATTAACCTGGAGGTTTCTAAAAGTGCTAATATCAATTGGGTTAAAGATTTATACATCGAACAGGAATTTGAGGTATTGAATGATTCGGTTTTTTTAATTACCAAGGATTATTTTCAGTCGGACTTTGCGCTTAATAAAAAGGAGAAGTCCCGTGGAATTTATGGGAAACGAACGACACTTTACGATCACTATCAGTTTGACCGTAAAAAAGACCCGAAATTTTACCGAAGCCAAATTGATCCGTATAATAAAGATGTATACAATCGTGAAGATAGCTTTTGGCAGGAAGCACGTATGGAAAATTTAAATAAGGATGAACAAAAAGTATACACTTTATTAGACACGTTAAAAACGGTAAAAGCTTTTAAACGTTTGTACAATGTAGGTACAGTTTTAGCTTCCGGTTACATTGAGTTCGACGGTTGGGATTACGGACCCTTATTTTCTACTTTTGGGTATAATGACATTGAGGGGATTCGCTTACGGGCGGGAGGACGCACTTATTTCACCCCAAATGATCAATGGCGGATTGAAGGGTATGGTGCTTATGGTTTTAGAGACGATCAATTTAAGTACGGAATTTCCGGTAAATGGTTGCTGGATAGAAAGAGTAGGTTAACCGTATCTGCCGGAAACCGACGAGATGTAGAACAGTTAGGTGCTAGTTTGACTAATACCAATGATGTACAGGGGAGAAGTTTAGCTTCTTCAGCAGTAATCACTATTGGGGACAATACAAGGTTGACATCAATTAATCTTTCTGCTTTTTCTATGCAAATTGAACCCAGGCGTAATTTTATTATTGGGGTTACCGGATCTTACCGTACTTTAAAACCGGCAGACCGTAATTTATTCAGCCTTGATTTTATCGATCCGGAAACCGGAGAACTGCGCCAGGAAATCAAACAAGCGGAAATTGCGACCCAACTTTCTTATTTTCCAGGCCGGAAAACCACCGGGTATGGGGTAGACCGCTTAATAGTGAATGACGGAGATTATGCCCAGTTATTTCTGAATTATGGAGTAGGTCTGGATCATATTTTAGGTAGCGATTTTGAATATGAGAAACTTCAGTTTTTATACCGGCAGCCCTGGAACATCGGTGGATTCGGTAGGTTGACCAGTTCTGTTGAAATTGGTAAAACTTTTGGAGAAGTTCCCTTAGGTTTATTGAGCGTAGTGCCGGGGAATCAAACTTTGTTTTCTATTTATAACACCTTCCCGTTACTTAATTTTTATGAGTTTGTTACAGATACGTATGTTTCCACACATCTGGAACATAACTTTAATGGACGTATTTTTTCACGTATTCCTTTTCTCAGAAAGCTAAACCTTCGGGAACTGGTAGGGTTACGAGGTGTCTGGGGAGAACTTTCTGAGGAAAGTTTACTACTTAGTGAGCCGTCAAATGAGGTATTGCTTGCCCCTGATGATCAGGTGTATTGGTCTTATAGCCTGGGAGTCGGTAATATTTTTAAAATCTTCCGAATTGATTTTCATTTTAGAGGAAATTACTTCGATAATCCGGATGCCCGGAAGTTTGGAGTTACCGGGGCTTTTGGGTTTTCTTTTTAGGTTTTAGTTGTTTGTACAGTTTGTATTGAGTACGAAGTATTAAGTCTGAAGTTAGAAGTCTGAGTTAAACATGATTGTATATGAAACGATTCTATTTTATATCCGCTTATAATTATAAATTATCTAATTTAATAGGTTTCATTCCCATTTCTGCCCTACGTTTGTTTACATTTTCTTTATTTAATATTTCAAATTTTCCAATTGCAGCCTTTTGTGTTCCGTAAATTTGGTCCTTATTATTATGAACCATTAATCGATCCTGCATAAAAGCTAAAATACTTTTACTCATTTTACGTTCCATAGTTGCACATTCAAACATTGGATAGTAATAAGATATTATTTCTTTATCTGAATGTTGTATGGTTAAAAATATAGCTAACATACCTTTAAAACTAGTTTTTTGGGGACTGGGAATACCACACTTTTCTAAAAAAGGAATGATCTTTATCTGGTTCAAGGAATCATGTTGTTTTATATCTAAACCGCTAGTTCTTGATTTTTGGTCTCTTTCAAATATATCTGGTAATATGGATAAAAATTCATTACAATCCACATTCTTTAGAAGCATACTATCCAGAAACGCAGGTTTGCTTGCATCAGTTTGAAATTGTAGCAAATCATCTTTATAGGTATTCGGAGTTAAAACTACTTTCTTAATAACCCCTTCCTTATCTTTATAATAGTTTACTCCAAACGAATCTTTTACAGCATAAAATGTGATTAAATCTGTTTCTTTATTTTTTATAAAGAAATTAGCCTTACTCAAATCCAGTGTATTGGAACGAATCATAAAAACTATATCATTATCCTCAACTTCAATTAAATTATTATCACAACCTACTAGAATTAGCGTGTAAAAAATTATCCAGTAAAGAGGCAATTTCTCTTTCAATTTTATTGTATAAGCTAGACAAATTTAAATATAGGAAGTATAAAATCAATTAACGAATCTATCTTAAAATCCGAACAGATGAAAAGTATTTTTGGGAAGACATATTTGCTATAATAATAAATGATGTGAATACTTTTAATACACTTTATGATGAAAATAACAAATGACCGATTCAACTTAAGAAAATACTAAGAACTTGTTATCTCAATGTAGGAACCTTAAAATAACTAATTTCAAACTCCCCATACTTTAAATTACTATTAAATTTTTCAAAAGAGTTCTAAATTAAATAGTCACAATTTTCTCCTGCGATTCTCAATACTTATATTTGCCGCCACTAAATTATTTGAATAATAACCACATTATGAGTGCAGCAACTAAAGATAGTTTTGATGTCTTGATTGAGATTCCGAAAGGAAGCCGTAATAAATATGAATACGATTTTGATATAAAAAAAATACGATACGACCGGATGATCTTTTCATCGATGATGTACCCGGCGGATTATGGGTTTATCCCGGAAACCCTGGCACTTGACGGAGACCCACTGGATGTTTTGGTATTAGTAACTGAACCTACTTTTCCGGGTTGTGTCATTGAGGTAAAACCCATTGGAGTATTTCATATGGCAGACGAGAAAGGGCCGGATGAAAAGATAATTTGCGTTCCGGTATCCGATCCTATTGCCATGCAGTTTCATGATTTAAAAGAATTAAACCCACATTTAATAAAAGAAATTGAGCATTTCTTTCAGGTTTATAAAGATTTGGAAAAAAAGAAAGTTGATGTTGGAGGTTGGGGCAATGCCGAAAAAGCACGCGAAATTATTCAATTATGTGTGAAACGTTTTGAAGAATTAGAAGACCGACCTAAAGGCTTATTTAGCATTTACTAGATTTTTAAAAATAATACTGTAAAAAGCGTATAAATTTATTAAAATTTATACGCTTTTCTTATTTGTTTGATTTTCATTACATTTAGTAATTGTTAAACTAAACACATATCATCTATGGAATCAAACTTAATTTATGTACCTATTGCTATGGCTATTTTGGGGCTTTTGTTCATGTTTGTAAAAATGTCCTGGGTCAAAAAACAAGCTCCCGGATCGGATAAAATGCAACAGATTTCTAAAAGTATTAAAGAAGGTGCTTTAGCTTTTCTTGCTGCGGAATATCGACTACTGGTGATCTTTGTCATTATAGCTTCCCTGGCATTATTTGGTATTTCTACCCTGGTAGCAACGACCAGTTGGATGATTGTTCCGGCGTTTATTATTGGGGCTATCTTTTCAGCACTAGCCGGTAATATCGGGATGCGAATTGCTACGGATGCAAATGCGCGAACTGCCGAAGCTGCCAAAACCAGTTTACCTAAAGCTTTAAAAGTTTCTTTTGGCGGGGGTACGGTGATGGGATTAGGTGTTGCCGGGCTGGCAGTATTGGGATTAAGTTTATTCTTTTTATTTTTTATTGGTCAATTTATGAATGGTACGGGGTCACCGTATGAAAATATGACGGTAGTGTTAGAATCCTTAGCCGGATTTTCTTTGGGAGCCGAATCTATTGCCTTATTTGCCCGTGTAGGTGGTGGTATTTATACAAAAGCAGCCGATGTAGGAGCTGACCTGGTAGGTAAAGTAGAAGCCGGAATTCCCGAGGATGACCCTCGTAATCCGGCAACCATCGCGGACAACGTAGGTGATAATGTAGGAGATGTTGCGGGAATGGGAGCGGATTTATTTGGCTCATATGTTGCAACGGTCTTAGCTGCCATGGTTCTGGGAAATTATGTAATCAGGGATATGTCAGTAAACACAGTGTTTACCGATGAATTTGGAAATATGGGACCGATTTTATTGCCTATTGTCATTGCAGGTGTAGGTATTTTAGCCTCCATTATTGGGACTTTCCTGGTAGGTATTAAAGATAATAATGCCAAAGAAGCCCAGGTTCAGAAAGCTCTGGACTTAGGGAATTGGGCAGCTATTCTTTTAACCCTGGTAGCCAGTTACTTTCTTATCGATTGGATGTTACCGGCTGAGATGCAAATGAGTTTCTTTGGCGAAGGTTTAAAGATTATCCCATCGATTCATGTGTTTTATGCTGCAATTATCGGTCTGGCAGTAGGGGCTTTAATTTCTATGGTTACCTCCTACTACACCAGTTTAGGTAAAAAACCGGTATTAAACATTGTACAAAATAGTGCCACCGGAGCCGGAACTAATATTATTGCCGGATTGGCGGTTGGGATGAAGTCCACTTTTGCATCAGTAATCTTATTTGCCGCTGCTATTTACGGGTCGTATGAACTTGCCGGGTTTTACGGGGTAGCACTGGCAGCTTCTGCGATGATGGCTACTACCGCTATGCAGTTGGCTATTGATGCCTTTGGTCCTATTGCCGATAATGCCGGGGGTGTTGCTGAAATGAGCGAATTGGACCCCGAAGTCCGGGAGCGAACAGATATCCTGGATTCGGTGGGAAATACTACGGCTGCGGTAGGAAAAGGTTTTGCAATTGCTTCAGCAGCCCTGACCGCCCTAGCCTTGTTTGCTGCTTATGTCACCTTTACAGGTATTGATGGAATTAATATTTTTAAAGCTGATGTATTGGCCATGTTATTTGTAGGCGGAATGATACCGGTTATTTTTTCGGCCTTAGCCATGCAATCCGTAGGAAAGGCAGCCATGGAAATGGTTCATGAGGTACGTAGACAATTTAGAGAAATACCGGGTATTATGGAGGGTACAGGTACACCGGAGTATGCCAAATGCGTGGATATCTCTACCAAAGCGGCATTAAAAGAAATGCTTTTACCGGGTGTTATTACTATTGTTACTCCTATTTTGATCGGTTTGCTCTTTGGTGCTGAACCTTTGGGAGGATATATGGCAGGTGTTTGTGTCTCCGGGGTAATGTGGGCTATTTTTCAAAATAATGCCGGAGGTGCCTGGGATAATGCTAAAAAATCCTTTGAAGCTGGTGTATCTATTAACGGCGAAATGACTTATAAAGGTTCTGATGCGCATAAAGCAGCGGTTACCGGGGATACGGTAGGAGACCCTTTTAAAGACACTTCGGGTCCTTCTATGAATATTTTAATTAAACTTACCTGCCTGGTAGGATTGGTTATTGCCCCTTTACTTGGAAATCACGGAGTCACTAAAGCTTCTGCTTCTACCCTAGATATGGAAAATGTACCGAACCTAAGTGTTAGTCATATGAAAGTAGATTTAAAAGTTATTGATAAAAAAACAACAGCTTATACAAATTACTTACTAGAAGATGCTAAAGAAGTTCAAAAAGATTGTACGGGTTCTCTTTTTTCAGTAAGATAAAATGTAAAACGTTCACTTTAAATGAGTATAAAGGCCTTGCTTCAAGCAAGGTTTTTTATTTTTGGGATTGATTGTATTCTATGTTTAGAAAAAAACCATATCGTATTAACACGTATTTGAGTTACGGAACACTTCAACACTTTAGGGCACAAGGTCGCGCCCTAGAATACCAGGGAGTTAATTTTGAAGGAAATACCAATGTATGGCAAACTTTAAAAAATATATATAAACAATTTGAAAGCGACGAGATACGAAATACAGCATTAGAGATAAAATTATCTAACGGTACTTCTTTTGAAACTACTACGGACAAAGAAGGCTACTTTAAAATAGATGAGGTACTACAAGAACCGTATTTACTAACGGATCAGGATGACTGGTTACCTTATACCGTATCTTTTAAAAACACTACGGACCATAAAATAATAGATCATAATATCTTTAAAGGAAAGATGTTGCTTCCGGAGCGAAATGCTTCTTACGGAATTATTAGTGATATCGACGATACTATTTTACATACGGGTGTTGCTTCTGTTTTTAAGTGGAGATTGGTTGCCAATACTTTTTTTAAAAATTTTGACCGCCGTATGCCTTTAGAAGGAACTTCCGAATTTTATAAAAAGTTACATTCCGGTAAAAAAGGTGATGTGCTAAATCCTATTTTTTATGTAAGTAACAGTCCCTGGAACCTCCATGATTATTTGGCTGCTTTTTTGTCTAAGAATCAATTTCCGGAAGGTCCAATCTTACTACGGGATTTTAGGAATCCATTTGAAGCCAAACCAAAAAAGCAATTACCTCATAAGGAAGCAGAAATTAGTACTATCCTGGAAAGTTATCCGGAATTAAAATTTATCCTTATTGGGGATAGTGGAGAAAAAGATGCTGACATTTATATAAAAACAGCAAAAAAATTTCCAGGAAGGATATTAGCGATCTATGTGAGAAATGTAAATCATTTAAAACGAGATAGCCGGATCACCGAATTATTAGACACTTTTAATGAAATTCCTACCCTGTTAGTAAAAACTTCCCAACAGGCAGAAGAACATGCTAAAAAACATGGTTTTATAAGCTGATTTTACCATAGTATTGCAAAATAAATGAACTCTAAACAATTAATTTTTATCATTATCTCATTATTTTACTAAAAATGAGTGTAAAAGCAGACAATCTTACATATTATTCTTTAAAACAACAGGTCAATTTTAACAAAAAATTGAGTTTTATTGATAAATAGCTTTCTTTAATTAAGAAATATATAAAAATAAAATTTCTGATATTTTTACAGCTTTTACGAAAAAAACAAAATTCAGAATATAAAATATTTATTTTATATTTTTTTAAGAATAAATATCTAATAAATTCAATAATCACTCTTTTTTGTTTAAATAAATCCGTGATTTTAGGTTATTGATTGATTATTTACTATTTGCCATTTCCTCTACGATCTTCTATTTTTGATAAATATAAGTATAAGCACTTAAGTACATATACTTAGTTCTATACACTCACTATTAATCACTAAAAATTCAGGTAAGATGGAAAAAGAAACCATAGATTTAGTTCAAAGTTCATTTAAAAAAGTAGTACCTATTGCAGGAACTGCAGCAGAAATATTTTACGCTAAACTTTTTGAACTGGACCCTTCCTTAAAAAAATTGTTTCCTGCAGAGAATGCTGAAGCCATGAAAGGTCAGGGAAATAAATTAATGACCATGTTGGGTTCTGCCGTAGCCGGACTTACCAATCTTGATAAATTAGTTCCTATCCTGCAAGACCTGGGGAAACGTCATGTAGACTATCATGTGGAAGCAGCACATTATGACCTGGTAGGTGCAGCGTTATTAGACACGTTAGCTACCGGCCTAGGTGATGATTTTACTGAAGATGTAAAGAAAGCCTGGACGGATACATATACGGTAATGGCTTCTGTAATGAAAGAAGCTGCTTATGGTACTAGTGCCGCATAAACATATCAAGGTTTTTAAATTATTAACTCGCTAGAAATAAAATTATTACCACTATGAATTATTTTAAAAAGATCTATAAAATTAAATACGTTGCTTTATTCTTAACTGCTAAAATTATGGTTTCCTGCGGTGGAGTTCCGGAAGAAGATACTGAAAAGAAGTCCTCGTCCAAAATATTTGCCGTTGCTGACGTATTAACCTTAGTAGCCGAAGAAAATGACGTAACCCGAACTTTATACACCAAAGCAATTGTAGGGGCAGGAAAAAAACAGGGATTAAAATTTGATGAAGACTGGCAAGATGATGAAGTAGAAGCCGGACCGTTACCTGCTTTATTTTTAAGAGGAATTTCTTCGGATATCAGAAAAAGTGATGTTCCTCTGGGGTTATATCTGGGGTCAGATTATCCAATTAATGCTTCTAATAAATTTCAAGGGAAACAGGCGGAATTATTTAAAAAAATCAAAGAAAACCAAATACCACAACACTTTTTTGAAGAAGATCAAAAAATGTATACTTCTATGTTTGCGGATCTGGCAGTGGCAGCACCTTGTGTAAATTGTCATAACGATCATGAAAGTACTACCAAAACAGATTGGAAGTTAGGCGATGTAATGGGGGCAACTACCTGGCAGTATCCGTCAGATTCCCTTTCTTATAAAGAGGCTTTTGACGTCATCCGGGCGTATCGCAATGGTACCAAGGCTATCTATAATGCATATCTTGAAGAAATAGCATCTTTTACGGATCAGGCGACTAAACCTGAAATAGGAAAAAAATGGCCTTCAAAAGGTTTTTATCTTCCTACGGCAGAAGTATTTATTGATAGTGTAAGGAAAATCACTTCTTATCATAGCTTAGAAAAATTATTAGCAGCAACAGAAGAAAAAAGCAATTCGGGCTTAGTATCGAATTAAGAAAAAAGGAAAAACTTACGTGAAAAAATCAAACCATGTTTTATTGGTAATTGTAGGGCTAAGCCTTTTTATTTTATATATTCTTCAGTTTGCTTTTGATATATCCTGGCCCTGGTTATTAGAAATGCAAGCGGATCAAAGTTATAAAAGATGGTCAGGTGTAGTAGTAGGTATTTTTATTCTTTTTCAATGGCTTTTAACCCTGGTAAGGGTTACTAAAAAGTTACGGAAATATAATTTAAATTTTACACGTTGGCACCAATGGATTGGGGCAATTTCACCTGTTCTGTTTTATTTTCATGCCCTCCAGATAGGTTACGGTTATTTAGGCTTATTGTCTTATGTGTTTTTTACAAATATGGTGTTAGGGTTGGTAAATCTAGATGTCATTAAAAGTCAAAAAAACTGGGTTTTTCAATCCTGGATGATTACTCATGTCTCGCTTTCTGTGGTGGTAACCTTTTTATTGTTTTTCCATATCGGAGTTGTCTTTTATTATAAATAAAACTGAATTTCAATGCAACTAAAAGTTACAGAAATTATAAATGAAACGGAAGATGCGGTAAGCGTTGTCCTTAAAAATAACGCTCTATTTAATAAAGTAAAGTATAAAGCCGGGCAATTTCTTACGGTTAAAATTCCTATAGAAAATAAGATAGAGAAAAGGGCTTATTCTTTTAGCAGTAGTCCGGTAACCGATAAATTCCTACAGATTACGGTCAAAAAAGTAAAAGAAGGATTGGTTTCTACTTATATCTGTGACCAATTGCGGGTAGGTCAAAAATTGGAAATTGAGAAGCCTGCCGGAAGTTTCTACGTGGACAGTGATAAGAAAGCAACCAATCGCTACGTGTTGTTTGCAGCAGGTAGCGGTATAACTCCCATATTCTCTATAACCAAAACAGTCCTGGAAAAAGAACCGCTCTCGAGTGTCCTTATATTTTATGCAAATCGTAATCCGGCATCCATTATTTTTAAAAAACACCTGGAAGTACTGGAAGAAAAATATCCTAAACGCTTTTCTATTGAGCATATTCTGGAAGAAACTTCAGAAGAAAAGCCAAACTACCATCAGGATTTATTAAATGAAGACCTGGTTACCGAATTATTCCTAAAACACAAACTAGCCTTCGAAGATGGTTTTTACATGATGTGTGGCCCTCATGGGTATATGGATGTTGCTAAAGAAATTTTGGCAAATAAAGGTATTCCCAGAAACAAAATTAAGCTGGAAGCTTTTGAAGTGAGCACGGTGATTACGGGTGATTCTAAAGATATGACCAGTGCCGTTACCATCCACCAGGAAGATGGCACACATACGATACAGGCAAAGGGGGATAAGACTATCCTGCAATCCGCAATGGCAGAAAGGATAACGCTCCCCTACTCCTGCCGATCCGGGATGTGCAGTAGTTGTAAGGCAAAATGTATATCCGGGGAAGTACGCATGATTGACGGACATTTTTTAACGGATGAAGAAGTAGCCGAAGGAAACATCCTTACCTGCATCAGTTTTCCTTTAACGGAAAAGGTTGGGATTAGCTTTGTAAAGGATTAAATTATGTTTAAAAATCCGCTTCGAAAAAGACAATACATAGGTTCGTTAATCGGGATAGGAATCGGAATTATTATATATGTAGTACTACCGTTAAAACAATCCGAAGACTATCTTAGTTTAGGCCCAATGAACACTGGGCATGAAGGCCTGTCCTGTGATGCTTGCCACACGGATGCTAAGGGTACTTTGCTCCAGCAACTTCAGTCTAACGTATCTTTCACGTTTGGAATGAGAAAAAAGGCGGCCGATTTCGGAACTGAAAATGTTGATAATAAAAAATGCCTGGCATGTCATGATCGACCTAACGACCGACATCCGACCCATCGATTTTTAGAAACTCGTTTTAAGGAAGCTATCACGCAAATTGATGCTACGCAATGCGAGACTTGTCATAGAGAGCATAATGATACCCGGATTGTATTAGCCGAAGCTACTTTTTGTGTCAATTGTCATTATGACCTTGAAGTCAAAAATGATCCTATAGACGTTCCGCATGAAAAATTAATTGCCGATGAACAGTGGAGTACCTGTTTGCAATGCCACGATTTTCACGGAAATCATATTTATCAGGTTGCTGAAAAATTAAAAGATACCATTCCGCTTCGAGAGATAAAAGCATATTTAAAAGGTGGTGAAGATCCTTTTTCTAAAAAGAAGAAACACCTCCCGCTATCAGAAGAAGAATGGCGTACTATAAATTCTAAATATTTATCTGCACGTTAATTGAATATAAAATTATGAAGGCTATTTATAAAATCATCTTTAGCAGTATTCTATTAATTTTGATATGTGGAAGCTGTGGGAAAGAACAGAAAGTTTGTTCGACTCCGGAATCAGTAACGTATACGAATGATGTAGCAAATCTTGTAGAAACAAATTGTTTTATGTGCCATGCCCCGGATGTATATAAAGAAAAAGCTTCCCGGAACAAGATTTATGACTATAAGAGCCTGAAAAAAATGGGGGAAAGCGGTCAATTAATTGGTTCGATCACTCATGCCAAGGGTTTTATTGCTATGCCATACCGAAAAAATAAAAAGATAGATAGTTGTGCAATTGAGGTGTTTAAGAAATGGGTAGAAACAGGAATGAAGGAGTGATGATTAAACCACAGGA
The DNA here is from genome assembly GCF_026222555.1 of Aquimarina sp. ERC-38. Lineage (NCBI taxonomy): Bacteria > Pseudomonadati > Bacteroidota > Flavobacteriia > Flavobacteriales > Flavobacteriaceae > Aquimarina > Aquimarina sp. ERC-38. Next base: position 217,915 of record NZ_CP098511.1, read on the forward strand.
AAAATGCATAGAGTTGTAAGTATCTTATTTTCAAACCGTACGAGCGGATTGCTTTTAATCGTTTTTGCAATTTCTATGGCAGTAGCTACTTTTATTGAAAACGATTTTGGAACGGAAACGGCCAAAGCTTTAATCTATAGTGCAAAATGGTTTGAAATTGTCATTGTTTTGTTAGCTATAAACTTTGCCGGAAATATTGCAAAATATAATCTTTTCAGTTGGAAGAAAGCACCCATTTTTATTTTTCATCTTGCTTTTATTGTAATTATCCTGGGAGCAGGTATTACCAAATATCGAAGTTTTGAGGGTTTAATGACTATAAAGGAGGGAGAAAGCAATGATCAGATCGTTTCTTTAGAAAATTACCTTCAGGTTCAGATAGGTAATGGTTCCGTAAATAAAAATTATGTTTCAGAACCTTTACGGATGAGTGAGTTGGGTTTCAATTCCTTTGAAGAGAATATTGCTTTTGAAGATAAGAATATTAATATCAGGCTTAAAAAGTTTATCCCAAGAGCGGTTTATCAGATAGATAGTTTAAACGAAGGATTACAACATCTACACGTAGTAGTAGCAAATGATGGGGATAGAAAAGACTTTTATATTCCTGAAGGTTCTCGTGAGTCCATTTATGGAATACCCATTGCTTTTAAAACGGATAAACAAAGTAAAAACGATATACAAATCACCGATGAATCAGAAGGTTGGCAAGCTATTTTTCCTGAAGATACCAACTACTTTTCTATGGTATTAAACAAGGCCGATTATTACCCAAAGGACAGCCTGGTGCCACTACAATTTAAAGCCCTTAGCGAAATAAAAGGTAATTCCATTGTCTTTAATACCGTGGTTGATAATAGCAAACGTAGCATCGTTTCCGTAGAAAAAAAGTCAGAACGTAAAAACCAGGAATCCGCAGTGCTATTAGAAGTTCAATCCGAAGATAAAACTGAAGAAATAACACTTTTCGGAGGGCCGGGTTATATGAATCCTCTTACCACGTTATACCTAGATGATTTACATATCAATTTAAGATATGGTTCAAAAGCTATGAATTTACCATTTGCTTTACATTTAAAAGATTTTATCTTGGAGCGTTATCCGGGATCAGAAAGTCCATCAGCCTTTTACAGTAATCTGGAGATTCAGGAGAAAAACAAATTGACCGATTATACCATCTTTATGAATAATGTATTGGATTATAAGGGGTACCGATTTTTCCAATCCGCTTATCTTCCTGACGAATCCGGAACTATTCTGGCGGTTAATAAAGACTACTGGGGAACCCTTGTTTCTTATTTGGGATATTTATTATTAGGAATAGGTATGTTACTCAGCCTTTTTTGGCGTTCGTCTCATTTTGGTTTTTTGTTTCAACTTTTAAACCTTAGAAAATGAAAAAGATAGTTATTCTTCTTGGAGTCTTTTTCTCTTTAATAGGTTCCCACCAGGTTATTTCGCAGCAGTTACATCATCTTGAACCCTATGAATTAATTGAACGCCAATATATTGATCTTGAACACACAAAAGCTTTTGCTTCTATCCAAATTCAGGATTTTCAGGGTAGGATCAAACCAGTACATACCCTTTCTTTAGAATTATTGAGAAAAATTTATGGCAAAAGTACTTTTACCTATTTAAATAAAGATCAAAACAAAAAAAAGCTTACCCCAACACAGGTATTTTTAGGTATGCAATTTAAGCCGGATTCCTGGCAACTGTTACCTTTTATTAAAATCAGCGATAAAATTGCATCCGAATTAGAAAATGAATTTGAAATTGAAGACAACAAATATATAGCTCCGGCTCAATTTTTTGATTTTAACGGAGCTTATAAAATAAAAAAGTTTGTTGATCTTGCTTACGCTAAAGAACCCGGTAAGCGAACTCTTTTCGATAAAGAAATTATAAAGGTTGATGAAAGACTAAATATTGTTTGGGGGATTTTTAACGGTCAGTTTTTACGAATTTTTCCGAATAAAAATGATCCTGAAAACAAATGGTTTGCCCCTAGCCCGGCCAATATGAACTTTCCGGCGGAAGACAGTTTATTTTTTAAGAAAATCATTCCCAACTATTTGCTACAATTAGAAGATGGTGTAACCTCCGGAGACTGGAACAAAGCCAATCAGACCGTAGCTCTACTGAAAGGTTTTCAACAGCAAAATGGCACTGAGGTTCTCCTATCTGATAGAAAGGTGGAATTAGAAATTTGGTATAACAACTTTTCTTTTTTTCTTATCTGTTTAATTGCTTATACCGTGTTTGGAGTCATACTATTATTCCTAAGTCTTTTTAAAATCTTTAAACCAGAGAAATCTAAAATGGATAGTGTACTGAAGGTTACCTGGTTATTTCTGGTAGTTACTTTTTGTTTACATGCTTTAGGTATTGGTTTACGATGGTATATTTCAGGACATGCGCCCTGGAGTAACGGGTATGAAGCTACTGTTTTTATAGCCTGGGTAGGAATGTTAGCAGGCTTGCTTTTTACTAAAAACAGTTATATAGTCCCTTCGGTTGCGGCAATTATGGCTTTTTGTTTATTAGGAATTGCACAAGGTAGCCTGATGAATCCTGAAATCACTAATCTGGTACCCGTATTAAAATCTTATTGGCTATTAATTCATGTTGCGGTTATTACCGGGAGTTACGGCTTTCTGGCATTAGGGTCTTTACTGGCATTTATCACCTTACTTTTACTATCCGCTACCTATTTTGTGCAAAAACCTGATACTATTAAAAATACTATTTATCAACTTACTAATATTAATCAATTAACCAGCACCTTAGGTTTGTACCTATTAACCATAGGAACTTTTCTCGGAGGTATTTGGGCAAATGAATCCTGGGGAAGGTACTGGGGATGGGACCCTAAAGAAACCTGGGCGCTCATTAGTATTATTATCTATTCTTTTGTATTACACATCCGGATCATTATTCCTAAAAACTATACGTATATCTATAATGTGTGTTCGCTATTTGCCATAGGAAGTATTTTAATGACCTTTTTTGGGGTTAATTACTACTTATCCGGACTACATTCATACGCTAAAGGGGATTCTTTTCCTATCCCGGATGCTGTTTATGTCGGTTTGTTTGTAACGCTTGGCGTTTCCATCTTACCAAAGATTCTTGCAATTTTGAACAAAAGAAAGGTTCAAAAATTTGATTTAGCGAAAGCTAGCCTCTAATTTAAGGTATAGTGATACCAATTTACTTTTTTAAGCTTCTTACCTCAGAAGCTAACAAGGCCATGGCATCCTGTAGTTGTTTTAAATCTGCTGATTCTCCTTTTGCATCAACATTAAAACTCAGTTTGCTATTTACTTCCCAAAGTTCCTGGATCTGGTTCGTATGAATAGTATAGGGAGCATATTCTTTATTAATAGATATCAGACTAATAGAAGCATCATCAGAAGTACCTATAGGAGTCAAAGTTTTTTTAATCTTTTTAACCATCACACTGTCCTGTAAAACCACTACATAAATAGCATTGGAATTAATTTCATTTAGATTACCAATCGCTTTTCCGATTACCCATTCTTTAGGTTCTAAAACCGGTAACATACTATCTCCCTCTACCTGGAAACCCCGGTAAGACGCGTTTCTGTATTCAGGAAGCGGAATGGCAAAAGCCGGCAATTGCTGATACCAACTTACATCCTGAATATTTTGAGGATACCCGGCAGCTGCCTTTGTATTGACTAATACCATGTTCTCCTGCTCTTCGGTATCAATAGTAACCACTTTAGGCGCTACATCACTGGAATTTACCTCTATGGTTTTCTGAGTACTCTCTCCAAATAACCACAGCGGATTAATTTTAAACTCAGCAAGTAATTTAGCCACTACCTGCCCGGAAATTTTTGTTTTACCTCGTTCAATATCTGCGGTAGAACCTTTAATTCCCAGAATTTTCGCAAATTCAGATTGGGTATAATGCTGTTCTTCTCTAATTTTTTTAAAACGTTGAATGGTAATCGAAGGTGCCGAATTCATAGTTGACTATATCATAAACCGGTAAATCAAATAATGCTACCTGGTTTCTCCTACAAATATATTAATTTTAGGAAATTTTCCAATATTAATATGATAAAATCCTAGGTTAAATGGAAAAATTCCATAAATTTGGAAAAAATACAAGTTATGACCTGGCCTACTTTATCACTATCAACTACTACTAACGCTGTTATTCGACATTCTTTACATAATGCTTTACCTTCTATGACACAATTGGAAGAATTACTAAATGATAAAGGTTTTACTTTTAGTAAAAATCACAGAATACATCACTACCATTTTGACTTTTATGATTCCAAACATAAAATCGCTTTAAAAATTGATGATTACCTGGAAGAATTTGATTCGGTAAATAATACGAATTCTATTAAAAAATTATATATCCCTTCTTTACAGGTTCATGTTTTAAAGTTTACGGATTATCATATTTTAACAGATCCGGAAGAAATTATTAGGGCAATTAAATTTTTAATTCAAAACAAACTTAATGTCATTTGATCGAATCCAGGAAAAGCTGGCTATACTAGCAGATGCGGCAAAATATGACGTGTCTTGTGCCAGTAGCGGGAGTACCCGTAAAAACAAAGATAAAGGATTAGGAAATAGTACCGGATCAGGCATCTGTCATAGTTATACGGAAGATGGCCGTTGTGTGTCACTTTTAAAAATTTTAATGACCAATCACTGTATTTTTGATTGTGCATATTGCGTAACCCGTAAAAGTAATGATATTAAAAGAGCTGCTTTTAAAATCCAGGAGGTAGTGGACTTAACTATTAACTTTTACCGCCGGAATTATATTGAGGGCTTGTTCTTAAGCTCGGGGATTTTTAAAAACGCGGATTTTACTATGGAACGCCTGGTACAAGTAGCAAAAAAATTACGCCTCGAAGAAAATTTTAACGGATACATCCATTTAAAATCTATCCCTGGAGCTAGTGATGAATTAATGAGAGAAGCCGGATTGTATGCGGATCGATTGAGTGTTAATATTGAAATCCCAACAGTTTCCGGTTTAAAGTTATTGGCGCCTGATAAGAACTTTAAAGATTTTATCAAACCTATGGAAAAGGTAAAAAACGAAATTATCCAATATCAACAGGAGAAAAAGCTTATTAAAAGCACCCCAAAGTATGCTCCGGCGGGCCAAAGCACACAAATGATTATCGGAGCAGCCGGAGAAAGTGATAAAGATATTATGTATTCCGCTACCTATTATTATAAAAAATACAATATGCGTAGAGTGTATTATTCAGGTTATATTCCTATTTCTTCAGATACTCGGTTGCCATCCTTAGATACGGAAGTGCCGGTACTTCGTGAAAACCGCTTGTACCAAACCGATTGGTTACTCCGTTTTTACGGATTTTCAGTGAACGAACTTTTAAATGATACGCATCAGAATCTGGATCTACAGATTGACCCTAAACTGGGTTGGGCTTTACGAAACCTACAGGAGTTTCCGGTAGATATTAATAAAGCAGACAAACGAATGCTGGCACGTATCCCCGGTATTGGAATGCAATCCGTACATAAAATAATAAATGCCAGAAGGTTCCGTAAGTTAAATTGGGAACATTTAAAAGCCATTGGAATTTCGATGAACCGTGCTACTTATTTTATCACCTGTGATTCCCGTGAATTTTATACAAAAGACTTAACGGCAGATCAATTAAAGTATAAAATTCTTCAAAATATTAAAAGTAAATATCAAAAACACTTTTCGCCTCAATTAAGTCTTTTTGCATCATAGCTTATGAAGGATGTAAAAACCATATTACAATACGACGAAAGTTTTGATGGCTTTTTATCTTGTATATTCTACATTTTTGAATATAAGTTATCTGTTTATGATATCACCCCTTTACGTTCCGAAACTACTGAGCTTTTTGCTTCGACTACACAAGTTTTTACAAATCCAGAAAAATCAAAAAGGGTTTGGGATAAATTTTGTGAGCTTACCGACAAAAAAGTTCAGGCTAAAGTATTAAAAGCCTTTTTAAGTGAAATCAAAGGTGTTGAAAATACGTTAGGTTATTTTATAAAAAAAGTATTAACCGAACAAAAAGATTTTTCTATTGATTACGGGGATGCTGAGGTTTTAAAAATTCAGCAAGTTGCTAAAATGGTACATCGCGAAAAACACCGTATGGAAGCTTTTATCCGTTTTCAAAAAACAAAGGATGATCTTTATGTAGCCACTATTGAACCGGATTTTAATGTACTTCCCCTTATTTTAAAACATTTTGAAAGCAGGTATGCTGATCAGAAATGGTTAATTTTTGATGTAAAGCGTAACTACGGTATATTTTATGATCTCCAAAAAGTGGAAACGATAACTGCCGACTTCTTTACAATATCTAATACCAAAATAGCTATGGAACATCTGGCGGAAGGCGAACTGGATTTTCAAAAATTATGGGCTACTTATTTTAGTTCGGTTAATATCAAGTCCAGAAAAAACAACAAGCTACATCTGCAACATATTCCCCGTCGATATTGGAAATACCTTACTGAAAAGACAATTCCTTTACAGTAAATTATTTACCATTACTCTCAACCAACCAAAATTTTCAACTACCCTAAACGATTTATTTATAGTAACTTAAATTTATTTTATGAGAGAGTTCATAGTATCGTTTTTTAGATTAATTAATTTCTATTTTCTTTAACATTCGCTGTTAATTTAGATTAAAAGAGACCCAGATAGGAATAAAGCTGTACTATCTTCGTGTTTAAAATTTGAATAACTAATTAATCATTATGAAAAAATTATTTTTAGGAGCTATTGCTCTAACGTTGACACTTTCTGTTTATTCTTGTAAGGATACTAAGAAAGCAGAAGATGCTTTAGGTAATGCAGGTGAGGCTATTGAAAATGCTACAGAGAACGCAGGAGAAGCTATTGAAAATGCAGCGGATAATGCTAGTGACGCTTTAGAATCAGCTGCGGATAACGCGGGTGAAGCTTTAGAAAATACAAAAGATGCTGCCGGAGAAGCTTTAGAGAATACAAAGGATGCAGCAGGAAATGCAATTGACGAAGCTGGTGAAGCAGTAAATGAAGCTGGTGAGGCTATTGAAAACGCTGGCGAAAATGCTTTGGACAAGGCAGATAAAGCCCTTGACAAAGCAGGTAATGCTGTTAAAAATGCTAAGGAAAAAGTAGAAGAAGCAATTGATGATAACGATCAATAAACGATAGTATTAAAAAATGGTAAAAGCTGTTTGATAAGTGAATATAACTCTTTCAAACAGCTTTTTTCTATTCCATCCAGACTAGTTTGTCATTCATATTTCCTCGCTCATTATTTAATTCGGTACTTGGGTCATAATATCCCATAAAAAAGAATCCAAGACATTTTTCGCCTTCGGCCAAATTAAAGAAATTGCCTGCCTCTGAAATCATTCCGGGACTGCTCCAATACCCACCAATTCCTAATGAATGACTAGTCAACCATAAATTTTGTACCGCCATAGCCGTAGCAGCTACTTCCTCCCATTCTGGTATGCGTTCTTTAGGATCTCTTTGCATACAAATAGCAACGATTGCTTGTGAATTTTGACAATTCTCCCTAATTTTTTTCTTTTTAAATTCTTTTACCTTATCAGGATCTGTAATTTTTTGATAGGCTTCTACCAGAAAATCACCAAATTTTTCCCGTTGTTGATTTCGGATAACTTTAAAACGCCAGGGTTCGGTTTTTTTATGTGTTGGTGCCCAATTGGCACTTTCTAAAATTTGTTGTATAACTTCTTTAGAAATCTTTTGATCTGTAAATTGTGGAGGAAATACTGACCTCCTACTCTTTATAATATCTTCAATATTCTGATGTTGCATGAACTATTTTAATTTTAAAATATATTGTTTTTCAGTTTGTTTTTTTACTTTATACAAATCAATTAATCGATCTGCACCTTTTACTTCTAAAGAATCCGAAAGTACTCGTAACCAATCCTTTCGGTCTACAATAGCATTATCTAATTTGACATTAGTCAGATTAGCATGCATTAAATTAGATTTCCATAGGATACTTTCTGATAGGTCAGCATTTGTTAAATCAGCTCCGGATAAATTAGCAAAGGTTAAATCTGCGCTCATTAATTCTGCATTGGTTAAGACCGCCCTACTAAAATCAGCTTTTTTTAAGTTGGCATCCGATAGGTTCACTTTATGTAACCTCGCTTCTTTCAACTCACTTCCTTCCAGGTTGGCAGCGGCCAATTGCGCTCCTGAAAATACGGCATGGTTTAATTTAGCATATTTTAAGTATGCCCCCCTACCAACGTAGACATCTTTAAAATAGGTATAATCAAAATCGGAGTTGTTTAAGATATCTGCCAGTGATTGTTTCCCTAAATTACTTTGAACCAGGCTGTATAATAATTGGCCTTTTTCATTGCTAATCAATCCCTGCTCTTCATTATTCTCATCTGCGTAAGGCTTCATAGCCCGGGACAACCCGGCAAACCTTGACTCCAGTACCGGGCTGATATTACGATCCGTAGGTTTATATTTTAACTCGTCGCTTAAATCTGATAATAGGTTATCCATTACAAATACTAAAGAGGATTTACGCTCTGCGGCAATTAGTTGATTCTGGTTACTAACCAATTCGTTTTGATTCATAACCAGCCAGGTCTGCGTGATCAAAATTAAGGAAGGTATAATGGCCAGAATAATCGAAAAAATTCCGATTCTGGTAATACGCCAGATCACATTTGAAGACACCTCAGATACCGTATCTACTGAAACACTTTTTTTAACCTTATATTCCTGTATGGCTTTTTGAATACTATCTTTTAACTTCACACCTAATAAGGGGGTGCTGGATTTTCGTAGCAACCAGGCCCAAAACCCTTTTCGTTTTTCTTTTTTTGCTTGAAGTTTATTTAATCGTTTTTGTAACTGTTCTTTTTCGGCTTCTAATTGTTGAATATATTCTTGCTCGCTCATGGTTTTTTATTTGGGGTTATTATAAGCTTATGAAGATATTACTTCTTACCAAAGAAAACAACATACTACATGGGAAAAAGTAAGTTTACCGTAGTTCCTTTAGGCTTATTTGCACTTATTTGTATGGAACCGCGATGTAAAGTCATGATCTGTTTACTTAAACTTAAACCTATGCCGCTTCCGGTTTTTTTGGTAGTAAAAAAAGGAATAAAAATACTTTCCAGGATTTCGTCAGAGATTCCTTTTCCGTTATCCGAAATGACTATACTCACCTTATCATCTGCCTGTCTTTTTGCAGTTAAATGAATCCTAAAATCCGGGGTATCTGTCCGGGCTTCTACCGCATTTAGAATAATATTAATTAGCACCTGTTCGATTAAATATCGATCGATCAAAGCGTCTAATTTAGGATGTGCAATTTCAGTTATCAGTTGAATTTCTTTTTTCTTTAAGGTAGGTTCCAACAAATTGATGAGAGAAGTAAAAAGATCTTGAATATAAATTTTAGTTAACGAAAGTTGTATGGATTTGTTAAGACTACGGTAAGTTTTAGCGAATTGCATCAATCCTTCACTCCGGGTTCTAATACTTTCCAATGCTATTTCTAAATCAGGTAAGATATCATGTGAGCTAATTTGTTCTCTTTTTTTACGGATCATATCTTGCATGGTTTCGGATAAAGAAGCTATGGGGGCAATAGAATTCATAATTTCATGGGTCATTACGCTTAATAATTTTCGCCAGGCTTCTGATTCTTTGGTATCTAATGCATGTTCAATATTTTGCAGTGCTATAATTTTAAAAGAAACTTCATTAATTTTAAAACTGGAACTTGAAACTAATAACTGAATACTTCTCGTTCCTGTATCAATGGTTACCGTATTTCGTTTGGTATGGTCTTTTTCAAAAATTTCTTTATAAATATACTTTTTTCGCTTTTGTACAAAACCTAAGTTTTTAATTTGGGGGATATCCAAAATTTTATTTAAAGAATGGTTCATCCATAAAATATCCAGCGTATTTTGGTTAAAGGCAACGATCCCGGTATCCACTAACTCCAATATTTCTTTTAGGTAAAGGTATTGTGCTTCTTTTTCTGAATTGATTTCTTTAATGGTTCGATTTACTTCGTTAAAACCTTTGTGTAATATTCGAATATCTTTTTGTCTATTGTTTTCATTAAACCACCTGGAAAAATCCCGGTACCGGACAGATTCAAAAAAATCTTCAATAATTTCGAATCGCTTGGTATGGTAGCGATATAGAAAATAATACAGAAAAATAGCAATCGGTATGGAGATAGCCAGATAATTATATTTTTGGAAGGCTATACAAAAGGCAACAACCAGTAAACTCCCCAGAAGTAAAGTAACCCGAATCCCTATGGCAACCTGATACCTTTTAAATCCCATGTTTAGCCATTCTTCTGTACAAAGCCGTTCGGGTAAGTCCCAGTTCTTTTGCTGATTGAGAAATATTACCCTGGTTTTTTTCGATTACCCTTAAGATCGTATTCTTTTCAATGAGTTCTAAATTGGTTTCCGTACTAGTATCCGGCTGACTTTGGCTTTCAATTGGTGAAAAAACCGCGTCTTCTTTTGTTAGAATTCCGTTATCAGACATAATGACTGCACGTTCCAGGGCATACTGCAATTCCCGAACATTTCCCGGAAAATTATAATGGGTAAGGGTTTCTAAAAATTCATCGGTAAGCCTTATTTCAGATTTCATATACTTTTCAGCGTATTGAGCGCTAAAATGTTTTGCTAACCCTACAATATCTTCTTTTCGATCCCGTAAAGGCGGTACTATAATTTCTACCGTATTGATACGGTAAATTAAATCTTTTCTAAAATTTTGCTCATCAGCTAGCGAATTTAATGAAACATTGGTAGCCGTAATCAGGCGAATATCAATAGGAATGGACTTATTAGAACCCAATGGTGTCACCCTTCTGTTTTGAAGCACCGTTAATAATCGGGCTTGTTGCGGAAGGTTGATATTACCTATTTCATCCAGAAATAAGGTACCACCGTGAGCAGCTTCAAACCGGCCTGCCCTATCCTCTTTTGCATCCGTAAAAGCGCCTTTTTTATACCCAAAGAGTTCACTTTCAAATAAAGTATCAGATAGCGCCCCTACATCTACTTTAACAAAAGGCATATCTTTCCGTAAGGAATTTTCGTGAATGGCTTTGGCTAATAGGTCTTTTCCAGTACCGTTTTCTCCTAGTAATAAAACATTTGCATCGGTAGGTGCTATTTTTTCTACTTTGGTAAAAACAGTTTGCATCACCGGAGACTTCCCTATAATTTGGGTTCCTTCTATTTTTGAAAGATGTTCTTTAGGCTTTTTTCTATTTTTAGAATTTAATACTTCTTCAATGGCAGTCAGTAATTTTTCGTTTTTCCAGGGTTTAACTAAAAAATCCGAAGCTCCTTTTTTTAACGAACGTATCGCCAATTCTATATCTGCATATGCCGTAATTAATAAGACTTCAATTTTCGGATTTTTTTGTTTGATTTTTGTTAACCAAAATAAGCCTTCATTCCCCGTATGGATCAACCCATTGTAGTTCATATCCAGGATAACTAGATCCAATTTATAAGTATCCAGGTGGTTTAGGATTTGATTGGGATTTTTCTCAATAATGACTTCTTTGACTTTTAACCTAAGGTAAAGTCTCATAGCGAGCAATATATCTTGATCATCATCAACTACTAATATTCGGGTGTTTTTTAGAAGCATGTACAATAATACAACTTATCGAAGGCTTTCAAAAAATTGATTCCAATTAAATCCTCCGATCTAAAAAGTTGTTATAAAACCGAACAAGCTTTGTATCAAAACCGAACACTGAATAGAAGTACTTAAAAGCTATTTATCTAAAAATAAATAATTTATAATTTTGGCATGACTATGCTAAGTAGGTTTTCAAATGAAATACAACTCATGGATATTCCTATTCAAAAGAAGAAAATAAATAAAACCCGCATTTTAATTGCCTTAGGGGTTTTAGGAATGGTGACAGCTATCATTCTAACAATGAGGGCAGCCCAAGGAAAAAATACGCTAAAAATTGACAGGGATCGTATTATTATTAGTGAAGTACAACATGGAAAATTTCAGGAAAATATTACCGCGAGTGGTAGTATTTTACCCCTTACTACTATTTATCTAGATGCATTGGAAGGCGGACGGGTCGAAGAAATTTTTGTGGAGGATGGAGCGATTCTAAAAAAGGGAACCCCTATTTTACAATTATCTAATACCGATCTTGAGTTAAGTTTGATCAACCAGGAAACTTCTGTTTACAACTTACTGACACAGATGCAAATATCTCAAAACGCTGCCCGCCAGAATACGATCAACCGTTTAAATCAAAAAACAGATGTGGACAATGCTTATAGAGAGGCAAAAAGGGAATATGAACTCAATAAAAAGCTGTTGAAAAAGGGAGTAATTGCCCGGCAGGACTTCCTGGCATCAGAAAATGCGTATACGTATCAAAAAGAAAGAATACGCCTGGTAAAGGAAGTCCTCATACAGGACTCTATAGCGACCATGCAGGAAACCAGGCAAGCTAAAAATTCATATACCCGTACCCGGAATGCATTAGAACTAATGCAAAGAAAAGTCAGTGATTTGACGGTGAGAGCTCCGGTAGACGGACAGCTTACTTCTCTAGACGCAGAGGTAGGTGAATCCAAATTAAAAGGAGATCGGTTGGGGCAAGTGGATGTTTTGAACGGTTTTAAAGTAAGAACTGCTATTGACGAATACTATATTAATAGAATATATACCGGTCAACAGGCAACGTACGAAAAGAACGGTAAAGAATACCCGCTGGTAATTAAAAAGGTATATACGCAAGTAGTGAACGGAAGGTTTGAGGTAGACATGACTTTTAGCAATACCATTCCGGAGGGAATACGAAGAGGGCAATCGATTCAATTAAAAATATCCTTAAACGATGAAAAGCAAAGTTTAATTGTGGATAAGGGTGGCTTCTTTCAAAAAACCGGAGGTAACTGGATATTTAAACTAAATGAGGAGCAAACCAAAGCATATAAAATAGATATGCAACTAGGGAGTCAAAATAGTAATTATTATGAAGTTTTAAAAGGATTATCCGAAGGGGATAAAGTAATTACTTCAAGCTACGACGCCTATACGAATATCGAAGAAATTATATTACAATAAAATTCAATCAAAATTGATACTTATGATACAAATTAAAAATTTAGAAAAGTTTTACAAAACCGAAGAAATTCAAACGGTAGCCTTAAATAAGATTTCGTTTGATATTAAAAAGGGAGAATTTGTAACCATCATGGGGCCTTCAGGTTGTGGTAAATCTACCTTATTAAATATTTTAGGGCTTCTGGACGACCCGGACGGAGGTAGTTTTATCTTTAAAGACCTGGATGTAACCCAATATAAAGAACGAAAGAGGGCAAACTTAAGAAAGGAACATGTAGGTTTTATTTTTCAGAGTTTTAACCTGATTGACGAATTAACGGTTTATGAAAACGTAGAACTCCCCCTACTCTATTTAGGCGTAAAATCTGCGGAACGTAAGACACGTGTAGAAGAGCTGTTGGAAAAAATGCAGTTAATGCACCGTAGAAACCATTACCCGCAACAACTATCCGGGGGGCAACAACAACGGGTAGCAGTAGCAAGGGCAGTAGTAAATAACCCATCCTTAATCCTGGCTGATGAACCTACCGGAAACCTAGATAGCACGAATGGGAGCGAAGTGATGCAATTACTAACAGAGCTTAATGATCAGGGTACTACCATCATTATGGTTACTCATAGCGAACAGGATGCAAAATACGGACACCGCATTATCCGAATGCTGGACGGACAAAAAATAACCGAAAATATTCTAGCTTAACCATACTTCTTTTAATCAGTAAAAACGAACCTTTATGTTTCTAAATTATATCAAAATTGCCTGGAGAACCTTATTAAAAAACAAAGCTTATTCTTTTATAAATATTTTCGGACTTGCCCTGGGTATGGCGGTAACTATTTTAATTTCCTTATGGATTTACAACCAGTTTTCATACAATAATTTCTTTAAAAATAAAGACCGTATTGCCCAGGTATATCAACGGCAAACTTTTAATGGTAATACAGACTCTGGAAATGCAATGCCTAGGCCTATTGAATTCGCGTTAAAGGATAAGTATCAAGATCAGTTTAAACATATTGTCATGTCGTCATGGACGGGACAATATTATTTAAGCTATAACGACACGCATATATCAGAGACTGGTAATGCCATGCAGGCAGAAGGACCGGAGATGTTTTCATTAGAAATTATCGAAGGTGATTTGACTGGTTTAAAAAAATTAAACTGGATCTTATTATCACAATCTACCGCAAAGGCACTCTTTGGTGAAAAATCCGCCCTAGGCAAAATAATTAAAATTGATAATACTCATGACATGGAAGTTACCGGGGTTTATAAAAATATACCTGGTAACAATTCTCTAGATGATATGAATTTTATTTTTTCATGGGAAAAATATGTTACAATGTACGAATGGGTAAATAAGGTAAAAGATCACTGGGGTGACAATTCGTTTCAATGTTTTGTGCAAATTAATGATCAAACAACCTTTGATGCCGTTACAGCTACTATCCTACATGTAAAAAAAGACCTTGCGGATAAAGAAAAGCAATACAACCCTGAAATGTTTTTATTCCCAATGGAGAATTGGTATCTACGATCTGAATTTAAAGATGGATATCCATCAGGAGGACGTATTGAATACGTATGGTTATTCGCAATCATTGGTTTTTTTGTTTTGCTCCTGGCCTGTATTAATTTTATGAACCTCAGTACAGCCCGGTCTGAAAAAAGAGCAAAAGAAGTGGGGGTTCGTAAGGCTATTGGTTCTACCCGAAATCAAGTAATACGACAGTTTTTAAGCGAATCTCTACTGATTGTTTGTATCTCTTTTATAACTTCCATTATACTAGTATTAGTCTCCTTGGAAGGGTTTAATAAAATTGCAGCCACCCAAATTGAGTTTCCATGGGGTAACCCGATTTTTTGGTTGATAGCTTTTACTTGTGTATTAATTACTGCGGTATTATCCGGAAGCTATCCCGCTCTCTATTTATCCTCTTTTCAACCAGTCAAGGTGTTAAAAGGTTCTTTTAAAGCGGGTAAAAAGGCTGCCCTCCCCAGAAAGATACTGGTTATTTCCCAGTTTGTGATTTCTGTTTCGCTTATTATCGGTACTGCAATCGTTTTACACCAGGTAATTCATACTAAAAACCGATCTACGGGATATGATAACGCCGGAGTGATTCAAATTCCAACCCTAGGATCAGATTTTGTAGGTAAATATAATTTAATCAGAAATGAATTTCTTAAGTCAGGTGCTATTATTAATATGGCTTCATCCACTAGTCCTATGACGGGTGTTTGGAATAACTGGGGTGGATTTACCTGGTCTACAAAACCGGACGGTTTTCAGGAAGATTTTGCAGTTTCAAGGGTATCTTTTGATTTTGTAAAAACACTAGGACTTAAAGTTATTCAAGGACGTGATTTTGACAAAAAATTCGCTACAGATACTGCTGCAGTACTCATTAATCAAACCGCCGTTACTTATATGAATTTAAAAGATCCTATAGGCGAAATCATCAAGGGCAGTAATCCAAAAAGTAAACGAAGGTATAAAATTATCGGTGTAGTAAATGACGTATTAATGCAGTCTCCTTATGAACCCATTAAACAAACGCTTTTTATATACAACAAAGAAGATGATCCTAATTTTTATAACTTAAAATTAAACCCTGATCATACTACCAAAGAAAATTTGGCAACAATTGAAAGTGTATATAAAAAACATTTTCCCAGTCTTCCTTTTCAATATGATTTTGTAGACCAGGAATATGCTGAAAAGTTTGAATCTGAAGAGAAAGTAGCCAAGTTAGCTGGATTAGCTACTATTTTAGCAATTATCATTAGTTGTTTAGGACTGTTTGGTTTAGCTTCTTTTATTGCAGAACAGCGTAGTAAAGAAATTGGTATCCGTAAAGTACTGGGAGCATCTGTATTTAGTCTTTGGAGAATGTTATCGAAGGAATTTGTTATACTGATTTTAATTTCTTGTTTAATTGCTATCCCGCTTTCTTACTTAACCATGCATAGTTGGTTGCAGAATTATACCTATCGTACGGAAATTCAACCCTGGATTTTTATTATTGCCATTATGGGAGCGGTCTTTATTACCTTAACTACGGTAAGCTTTCAGGCGATAAAAGCTGCCACTTCTAATCCGGTAAACAGTCTTCAAGATGAATGATTCGTTTTCTCAAATGATAGGTATACTACTTCATCTCTGTAAGGTTATTATTGATTTTATAACTGATATTACCATCATGTATTTTAGTAGCTATCTAGAGTATGCACTGGATTATACCTTCTTACTCTTAGATATATAAAATCTGTTATGGCTTTAGTTTACAGTAGCGTTGGCATGTTAAATTGACCCAACTATTTTATTTACAGCTAGCTATCCTATCCTAAATCCTTCCCAAAGGAAAGGACTTTCAACTACCTTCCCTTAAGGAAGGGCTAGGGATGGGATTAATTTATATGAATAGAATTATCTATGCTGTTTTAAATTAGAGCCTCTATCATATATTTTGATTCAAAATATGTACTTAATCTACCCGCTCTGCATAAGACGCGGGTTTGATTCCTATACCATAATGAGCGGCATATACCTGGGTAAAAGTTGCCCCAAAAAACAAGATGATACTGGAATACGATACCCACAACAATATTAATATAACAGATCCCGCTGCCCCAAAAGAAGACCCTGGATCCATCTGACCAAAATAGATTCCTAGTGCAGATTTACCTAAAACAAAAAGTACGGAAGTTACAAAAGCACCTACCCATACCGAATTCCACCGAATTTTAACGTCGGGTAAATATTTAAAAATTAAAGCAAACAGTATGGTGATTAAGCCTAATGAAATAAAGAAATTAATCAGTTGAATAACCTCCACCATAAAATCAGGAAGGTAATATTCTATCCAACCGACCAAAGCAGTAATAACCGCGGTTAGGACTAGAGATATTAAAAGTAGAAATCCAATTACCAGAATTAATCCCAAAGAAAAAATACGGTCTCTCAACATTTTTAAATATTCGTTTTTAGGTTTGGGTTTGACCCCCCAGATAGCATTTAAGGACTTTTGTAAAGCTACAAACATACCGGTAGCTCCATAAAGTAAAGTAGCAATCCCGACGGCAATAGCAATATAGGACTGATCCTGGCTGATTGCATTTTCTATAATATCCTTAATCGTACTGGCAGAATCCTCTCCTAGAATAGAAGTGATTTCTTTCATCACCCGATCCTGAACTTCAGCACGGGAATAAAATATACTTACGGTTTGAATAACGATAATGACTAATGCCGGAAAGGAAAAAAGTGCATAATAACTTACCGCCGCACTTAATTGAAACGGATCACTATCCATCCATTTGGTGTAGGTTTCCTTAACAATTGCCCACATTCTCTGTGTCTTATTTGGCTCTGATTTCATTGAGTTTATTTTAAATTTTCTGTAACAGGTAATACTTCCCCAGTTGCACCGTCTGGTAACGCAATTCCTAAAAGAGCAGCAAGCGTAGTTGCAACATCCGTAGCATACGAAGGCGTATCATAAATCTTCGGAGAGACTAGACTACCATAAAACAATAGAGGTATGTGCGAATCATAGGTATATCCACTACCGTGTGCTGAACCTGTTCTAGAATAAGCTACTGAATATGAGGGTAAAACATATACAATATCGCCGCTTCGCTTAGAATGATACCCCTGTTTTATTTTAGAATGCATTCCATTGTAAAACTTTCTATTCTCTATTTGTTCCTTAGTAAAAACTTGTTCTATCCCCGGTTTTTTACGTAACCAGAATGCTACTTCCTTCCGTATATCCTTTAATTCTAATTTCTTTTGAACAAACTCTTTAGTATTCAAATATATTTGTTGGTTGGTGATGGAAAGTACTGGTTTTTCTATTTGATACTTTTTTTTTAGATAAGCCGAAAGAGCATTACGGTACGTAGCTTGTTTAAAGTAAGAAGCAGGAATTTTTTGGGATCGTAAGTACCCGGAAACATGACCAGCACCATGATCGGAAGTCAGGAACAAAAGATAACGCCCCTTACCTACTTCTTTATCTAGATATTGTAGAAAATCTGCCAAATCTTTATCTAATCGATAATACGTATCTTCTAATTCTACGGAATCCACCCCAAAATTATGACCGATATAATCCGTTGCCGAACAACTAAGCATCAAAAAATCAACTACTGAATCCTTACCCAAAGCTTCCTCCTGAATTGCTTTTTTTACAAAATCAAAAGTCATGGTATTCCCATGAGGCGTCCCTCTTAATATGGAATAAAACTGGTTAGTTGCCGCTAAGGAATCAATAGCATAAGGAAAATCTTTAGTATTCTTTCCTATAAACCCCCTTTCAAAAGCGTTGTGAGAGGTAGTTGTATTTAGATAGGTGGCTAAAGGATATAGCGGTTCCCATGCTTTTAGATAACTGTTTATATTTTTTCTTTCGTTAAATTCCAGCACCCATTTCGGCAGTTTTTCCTGGTAATAAGAAGAAGTAATCCATTTTCCATAGGTTTTGGCTTGAAACCAATAGCTGGCATCCGCCTTAAATCCCCCGGATAAAATAGCAGCACGATCTTTTAAAGCAATACTAATTACTTTACTCTTATTTTGGGTAGCTAATTTCAATTGATCGGATATCGTAGACACTTGTAGGTGAAGTGGTGATTTTCTACCGGACGGACTGGTGGTTCCCACCGGGTTTACCTGATCATTATGTACGCAATATATTTTTTCACCAGTAGTTCGGTCATACCAGGCGTTACCGATAATTCCGTGTACCCCGGGGCCACATCCGGTATAAATAGAAGCATGACCTGCAGCAGTGACCGTTGGCACATAATTAATATGGTGATTTTTGAAAAAAGCTCCGGTAGTCATTAATCTTTTAAACCCACCTTCAGAGAAGTTAGGGTAAAATTTAGACAAGTAATCAAAACGCATCTGATCTACTACGATTCCTACTACCAATGCTGGCGATTCTGTTGTCTGACGACTTTCATACGACTGACAAAAAGCAGAAATAGCCACGAGAAATAGTACAAGAAAAAAGAATCGTTTCATAAAGTTATCTAAACAAAGTGAAGGTAGTATAATTTTATATTCCTATGTACTACATTCCTATGAGATATGAACCCATTTATTATTTTACCTGTATTTTCTATTGAAGGTTCTCTTAAAACTACTGTTTTATAAATGATTTCAGGTTAAAACGAATTAAGGGCTAAATTAAAAGTAAAGCTCATTTCTTTATACTCACTTACCTATCAGAAGTATAATGGTAAAATAGAATAATGCTTATCTTTGATATAAACATAAAAAAGAGGTGATGAATCTAAAAAGTGCTTTAAAAGATTACGTTGTCGTTTCTTCAGAAATTATGGGCGGAACACCTGTTTTTAAAAATACCAGGGTTCCTATAAAAATACTTTTTGACTATCTACAAGGTGGCGATAACATTCAGGAATTTCTGGATAACTATCCAACGGTAGAAAAGACTTCTGTTCAAAAGGTAATAGAACTTTTAGCCTATTAGGTATCAAATATAAGAACAAGCTATTTATATAATTTGGGTACGGTATGCTAATAAAGAACCGTTAGAGTACTAAATATATCTAAACGAATACAACTACCACCTAACCTCTAAAATTCGTACTTTTAAAAAATCAATCTAATTTTTAAAGAGGCTTCTTTTGAGAAAAATTATTTTACATCTATTATTTAGTTTGCTATTTGTGTTCATAACAAAAGTTACGGCACAAGTACTACAAATATCTAATGAAAAAATGGGTATTGATAAGTCAGTAAAGCTGATGGTCTGTCAAATTTCAACTTCTCAAAAAACTTCGAGTACCGATAAAATTCAGCTACAACTAGGCAATGGAGAAAATATTCTTATCGCTAATGATAGCATTTCTACGCAAAAGTCCTACCAAATCACCTATCAGCAGCAGCCGTATATTCTCTATTTTACAACGTATCCACTTGTACAAATCAACGGTAAAGACAGTATCATAGACGAACCAAAACGATTAATGGAAGTAAGCTTTGCTTCAAAAGATACGGTTATCCGGAAGAAAGCAGGTGTTGAACTAAGGGGTAATATTTCGCTTAAATTTCCAAAAAAGAGTTATGACCTGGAGTTTAGAAATAGTAATAATACAAAGGTATCAGAAGACGTTCGATTCTTAAAGATGCGTAAAGATGACGATTGGGTGTTGGACGGAATTTACAACGAAGTTTTACGTATCCGTTCTCATTTTGGCAACCAACTCTGGTCTAAAATATACCAACTTCCTTACCTGGACAAAGAACCAAAGGCTAAAAGTGGGATTACATCAGCCTATGTAGAAGTATTTGTAAATCAACAGTATAAAGGTATCTACTCTTTAACCGAACAGGTAGACAGAAAACTTTTACAATTAAAAGATATTGAAAACGGAACGATTCAAGGAGAACTCTTTAAAGCTTCTAGCTATGAAGGAGCTCCTACCTTTACAAAAGCTCCCGAATTTAAGAATATTTTTCCGCATTGGGCCGGATATACCATGGAGTTTCCGGTAGTTGATTATAAATCTTACTGGGATAATCTATATGATGTTACCAAATTTGTGATAGACGCTCCTGTAGAAACTTTTAATCGTAAAATAGCTCAAAAAATAGACCTTTCTAATGCCATGGACTATTTTATCTTAGTAAACGTATTGCGTGCTACCGATAACTTAGGGAAGAATTTCTACCTGGCCAGATACAAAAAGGACACTCCCTATTTTATCGTTCCCTGGGATCTGGACGGCGTGCTGGGTACCATCCAGGATGGTAAGCAAATCCCAACTACAGACGATATTTTATCAAATAACCTATTTGATCGGCTTTTAAAAGACAACCCTGACCAATACCGTACTAAAATTAAAGCCAGGTGGGATAGTTTACGAACTACACAACTGAAGACAACCGCCTTATTAAACACCATAGATCGTACGTACCAAAAATTTCTAAAAGAAAAAATTTATGAGCGTGAAGAACTCATTTGGAACACAGAAATTTCCCATTCTGAGGCTTATGCTTATATGAAACAATGGCTAAAAGACCGGTTGACCTATCTTGACACTTATTTTAAAGAGTTGTAGATTGCTTTTAGGTACCTTCTATAAACGAGACACTTAGGATTTGCGTCACAGTTTCTTGCATTTAAGACAGGAAAAATGTTAATTAACGCTTATTTTGCTACACATTTTATGTTAAAAATAAAGCCCCGTCTTATCTATTTTATTTTACTTGTAGGTTGGTCAACGTGTGTGGCTTCACAACAGTACAGAATGATTAAAAATAAAATAATACCAAACCTGATTAAAGAAGAAGCCATAACGGCTTTAAGTCATTACCCGGAATTAAAGGAAACTTATATTGAGTTTAAATTTAAAGAATCCCTGGGGAAGTCCATGATGAAAGCGCAACCTAAGTTTTTTACCTTATTTAGAAACCGGAAAAACAGAAAATACATCATTCTGATGAGCCGAAATTTTACTTTAGACGGAACTTCTTTAGATTTTAATACTATTCCAAAAAATGTTTTGATCGGTTGGTTAGGGCATGAATTAGGACATATTATGGATTACCGGGAAAGGAGCAGTCTGGATTTAACTTTATTTGGAATACGTTATTACTTTTCCGGAAAACATATTCGTGAGGCCGAACGTACTGCAGATACATTTGCAGTAACCCACAAAATGCGACCTTATATTCTGGAAACTAAGAAGTATATCCTGGAACACGTTGACCTTTCAGATAAATATAAAGATCGAATTAAAAAATTGTACCTGTCCCCAGACGAAATTTTATCTATTGCCGTAGAAAATACACCTTAAATATTATATAAACGTTTGCGCAGAAGTATAAACAAATTATTAGTATGAGTACGTTATTATCAAAGTCTGAAAATTACGTTTTTGAGCTATTCAAAGAAAGATTAGCCAGAACCTACCTTTACCACAATTTTCTACATACGCAACGTGTGGTAGAAAGTACACAGGAAATTATAGAACATACCGTATTAACCGATGATGAAAAGTGTATTTTAATGGTGGCCGCCTGGTTTCACGATACCGGGTATGTACAGGGCGCACAAGGACATGAAAAGGTTAGCGCCGATATAGCTGCAGAGTTTTTAAAAAAAGAAGGAAAAGACGAGAATTTTATTCAGGAAGTAGCCAAATGTATACGGGCTACTAAGTTTGATAGTGAACCCACTTCTAAATTGGAAGAAATTATCCGAGATGCAGATAGTTCACATTTTGCTAAGGAGTATTATAGTAAAGTAAGCGAACTTTTACGACAAGAATTAAAACTACAAGATATTACCACGTTTTCGCCTAAGGAATGGCGTCTTGAAAATATTAAAATGTTTACCGAATGCCATCAATATTATACCCGGTATGCTATAGAGAATTGGGAACCTAAAAAAAACGAACACTTGGTTTCTTTGTTAAAAAAGAAAAAGAAGAACAAGAAGAAGGATGACAAAGAAGAACTAAAAGCAAAATTAAAGGCCAAATATAAAGAAGAAAGCCCGGAAAGAGGTATTCAAACCTTATTTAGGGTCACCCTTCGTAATCATATTAAGTTAAGTGATATTGCAGATACCAAAGCAAATATCCTTTTATCAGTAAATGCCATTATTATTTCGCTAGCCCTGGCAAATTTAATTCCTAAACTGGACTCCCCTACTAATCGACATTTGATGATCCCTAGTTTAGTTCTGGTTTTATTCAGTGTAGCCTCTGTCATATTATCTATCATGTCTACACAACCTAAAGTAACAAGTGGGGAATTTACTAAAGAACAGGTAAAAAATAAAGAAGTGAACTTATTGTTTTTTGGCAATTTTCATAAGATGCCGTTTGAACAATACCAATGGGCAATTAACGAAATTTTATTAGACAAAAGCTATGTTTATGAGATGTTAACCAAGGATTTATACCTATTAGGCATTGTCCTTAACAAAAAATACAAATTATTAAAGATTACTTATGTGGTTTTCACGATCGGAATCATATTATCCGTTTTAGCGTTCATCATTGCTTTTAGTAATACCGAATTTAGACCCATCGAAGAGATCATTATATCAAAATAAAATAATGGGTGCTTTTCACTTAGAAAAACATACTATAATAACAGAAAAGTTATGGCAATTATAGGTTCATTAATAAAAGGGGCAATACATCTTAAAGATGCGTTGACACCTTCGGTTGATCCGGTTTCTGCACAGGTAGATGTATTAAAGAGATTATTAGAAACTGCGGCGCGAACTGAATTCGGTAAGCATTATGATTTTAATGAAATTCTAAATGCTCCGGATATGGAACAGGCCTTTCGGGAGCATGTACCTTATTTTGATTACCATAAAATTGCTGAAGAATGGTGGCACCATATTCTGGATGGAAAAGAAGATATTACCTGGCCGGGCATTCCGGACTATTTTGCGTTAAGTTCGGGTACCACCGGAAAGAAAAGTAAAAGAATTCCTGTAACTAACGATATGATCGAAGCCATCCGACAGGCAGGTATCAAACAGGTTGAAGCTTTATCTAATTTTGATCTGCCCGCATCCTTTTTTGAAAAAGAAATTATGATGCTAGGCAGTTCTACCGATTTAAAAGAAATTGACGACCATTACGAAGGGGAAATTAGTGGTATTAGTGCTAGTAATATTCCTTTTTGGTTCGAAGGTTACTACAAGCCTGGTAAAGATATTGCCAAAATTGATAACTGGGATGACCGGGTACAACGTATTGCCGAAAAAGCAAAGACCTGGGATATTGGTGCGCTAAGCGGTATTCCGTCCTGGATGGAATTAATGATGCAGAAAGTAATTGACTACCATAAAGTAGACAACATTCACGAGATTTGGCCTAACCTAACAGTCTATACTTCAGGAGGGGTAGCCTTTGCCCCTTATGAGAAGAGTTTTAATAAACTATTGGCACATCCGATAACCGTCATTGACACCTATCTGGCTTCAGAAGGTTTTATAGCTTGTCAGACCCATCCGGATTCAGATGCCATGCAATTGATTACGGATGGTGGCATTTATTTTGAATTTGTTCCCTTTCAACCAGAATATATCAATCCCGACGGTTCCTTAACTGATAATGCTCCGGCTATCCCCTTGTCTAAAGTTGAAGCAAATCAGGATTATGTATTAATTATAAGTACGGTTTCCGGTGCCTGGCGATATATGATCGGAGATACCATTGAATTTACGGACGTAGAAAAAGCGGAAATCAGAATTACCGGAAGAACTAAGTTCTTTTTAAATGTGGTAGGTTCTCAACTTTCGGTAAATAAAATGAATACTGCCCTACGAGAAATTGAAGAGAAATTTAAAATAGAAATCCCGGAATTCACCTTATCAGCCACCAGAATTAACGAAGAGTTTTATCATCACTGGTATTTAGGTACGGAAACTTCGGTTAGTAATGAAGAATTGGCAGAAGCTTTGGATCAATCCCTTAAAGACGCTAATAAAAACTATAAAGTTGCCCGATCAAAAGCACTTAAAGGTGTAAAGGTTACTAAAATTGACCCGGACGCCTTTTACGAATGGAGTGGTTCCCAAAAGAAAAAAGGCGGACAGGTAAAAATGGAACGTGTCATGTCTGAAGAAAAGTTTGAAGAATGGAAGGAGTTTACAGAATCGTACACCTCTTCGGCTTCCGTATAATTGATTAAACCCCTTTAAGTTTGAAAATTTTAGTCCCCATAATACTTTTTTTGTTTCTCTTAGGTTGTGCTTCTTACGAACCTAAATACCGGGAAGTATATACCCCGCAACCTGAAAATACTACTAAAGAAATAGAGAAAACCTTTTACCTAATTGGTGATGCAGGGTACGCGCAGGAAGGAGCAAGTACACCAGGTTTACTAGCTTTGGAAAAATACCTTAAGGAACATAAACAAGAAGGGAACTACACTATTTTTCTGGGAGATAACATTTACCCGGATGGTATGCCCAAAAAAGAGGCAAAAGACCGTAGCATAGCAGAGCATCGTTTAAATATGCAAGCAGAGGCGGTTAAAAACTTTAAAGGAGAAGTTATTTTTATACCGGGTAATCATGATTGGTACAACGAAGGCCTTAAAGGTTTAGCGAGAGAAGAAAAATACCTCAATAAACAGATTAAAGACAAGAACATTTTTAAACCAAAGAATGGTTGTGCATTACAAAGCATTGAAGTCTCTGATAATATTCAGTTAATCATTTTAGATTCTCAGTGGTACCTGGAAGACTGGGACAAACACCCTACCATCAATGATAACTGCCCAGAGATTAAAACCAGAGAAGCTTTATTTCTGGAAATTGAAAGTGAATTTAAAAAAAATCAAAACAAAACCATTCTTTTTACCCTTCATCATCCTTTGTATACTTATGGTGTACATGGAGGTAAATTTGCGATGTCTAAACACCTGTTTCCCTCTCAAAGAAAGATTCCGTTGCCTGGTTTGGCTTCGTTGGTTACATTAATTCGGACTACCGGGGGTATTTCTAGTCAGGATACTCAGAATAAACAGTACCAAAAATTAATTAATCGCCTGGAAACCTTAGCACAAGGAGGTGAAAAGATCATATTTGCTTCCGGGCACGAACATTCCTTACAATACAATGTAAAGGACGGGGTACGCCAGATTGTTTCCGGAGCAGGAGCCAAAAATTCGTATGCTGCTCTAGGTAAATACAGCCAGTTTGCTTACGGAGGTCAAGGTTTTGTTCGTCTGGACATTTATAAAGACGGATCCTCTTATGCCACTTATTTCAGTAGTAAAAATAACGAACCTGATCCGGTTTTTGAAGTAGAAGTATATCCTAAAAATAGAGAATTCAATACAGATACTATTGCCTTACCTCCTACTGCCACGGTAAAAGCTTCGGTGTATGAAAAAGAAGGTACGGAACGCTCTAAAGTGTATGAAGAAATATGGGGAGATCATTACCGAGAATTATATGGGACTGATGTCGAAGTTCCGGTAGCCCTTCTGGATACACTTTACGGAGGACTGGAAGTGGTAAGAAGAGGGGGCGGACATCAAACCCGAACTTTACGTTTACAGGATAAAGAAGGTAAAGAATACAACCTTAGAGCACTTAAAAAAAGCGGAGTACTCTTTTTACAAGCTGTTTTATTTAAAGAGAATTATGTAAAAGAATCCTTAGAGAACACAGTTTCTGAACGGATTTTAAAGGATTTTTATACGGCTGCACATCCCTATGCTTTTACCGTAGTCCCAGGTTTATCTGATGCCATTGGGTTATACCATACCAACCCCCGATTGATTTATTTACCAAAGCAAAAAAAACTGGGTAAGTTTAATGAAGATCACGGGGATGAATTGTATATGATTGAAGAACGTCCGGAAGAAGGTCATTTGGATTTGGAAAGCTTCGGAACACCTGATGATATTGAAAGTACGCAGGATGTTTTTGAACGTTTACGCAAGGACGAAAAATATAAAGTCGATGAAAATGAATATATCAAAGCACGGATATTTGATATGTTAATCGGAGACTGGGATCGTCATGAAGACCAATGGCGCTGGGCAGAATTTGAGTTAGAAAACGGAGATCATATATTTAAACCCATACCACGGGACCGGGATCAGGCATTTTCTAATTTTGACGGGGCTTTTCTGGGAGCTTTAAAAGGTAGTATGGGATTTGCGAAACAATTTCAGGTATATGATGAAGAAGTTGATGATGTCAAATGGTTAAACATTTCCGCACTTCGGCTTGACCGGAATTTATTACAAAGTACCACCGCGACAGACTGGAAAAAACAAGCTGAATTTATCCAAAAAAATTTGTCTGATAAAGCTATTGACAAAGCTTTTGAACGTCTACCTGAAGCTGCCAAAGGTGAAACAGCCGAACGGGTAAAAAAGAAATTAAAAGGCCGTAGAAATCATATTGTTTCTATTGCTATGGAGTATTATGACTATGTTTCTGAACTGGGAATTATTTGGGGTACGGATAAAGATGATTACTTTGAAATTATCCGAATGAAAAATGGAAAAACCGAAGTAATTGTACGAAGAATTAAAGATAATAAACCGGCAGATACGGTAAGTCAGCGTATTTATGATCGTGCTGTTACTAAAGAATTATGGATTTACGGATTAGATGACGATGATGTTTTTGAAGTAAAAGGAAAACCGGACAATCCTATTAAAATCCGAATTATCGGGGGTCAGAATAACGATGTGTATAACATTAAAAAAGGAAGACGAGTTAGAGTTTATGATTACAAAAGTAAGCCCAACACTGTTCAAAAAAAGGGAGGTGCCCGTTTTAAATTTACCGATAATTACAGCATTAACCATTTTAATAAAGATCAGCGCACTTCTAAAGTAAATATGATTTTACCTAATATTGGGTTTAATCCGGACGATGGTTTACTCTTTGGGGTTACCGATGTTTTTACGTATAAAGGTTTTTATAAAAATCCGTTTACCCAACAACATTCTTTAGGTATTGGCTACTACCTGGCAACTTCCAGTTTTGACATTCGTTATACCGGTAAATTTGCCGGAGTGCTTAATAATTACAACCTGGTTGTAAAAGGAGTTTATACGAACCCTAATTTTGCTGAAAACTTTTTTGGTTTCGGGAATGGTACGGAAAATAATCAGGATGAACTTGGGTTAGATTTTAACCGGGTTCAAATGAGTACATACGGCGGTACCGTTGGGTTTGAAAAAACTGGTAGGTTCGGGAGTTATTTTAGTTATATGGCATCCGTAGAAGGTATCGAAATACAACGTACGCCAGGACGTTTTTTATCTGAATCTAACATCTTTAGCGAAAATAGCCGAATTTTTAATCGGCAATGGTTCGGAGGGTTTAATATTACCTATCGATACGAAAGTTATGACCTGCTGGTTAATCCGTCTAAGGGGATGAAATTCGAACTTTCTGCCGGAAGTAAAACTAACCTGGAAGATACGGACAGAACCTTTGGGTACATTAAACCTTATTTAGGCTTTTACAATGCATTAAGCCGTAATAAAAGATGGGTTTTAAAGACAGCAGCCCTTTCTCAATTTAATATTACCAAGAATTATGAATTCTTTCAATCTGCGCAGTTAGGTCAGGAAAATTTACTAAGAGGTTATAGAAGACAGCGTTTTTCCGGACAAACTTCGCTGGCAGCCAATGCAGATGTTCGATACAGTTTTGGTCAGTTTAAGACCAGTTTGATTCCGTTGCAAATTGGGGTTTTTGTAGGTTCCGGAGTCGGAAGGGTCTGGCAGGATAATACTCCGGAAGATAATAGTTGGCATGCAGATGTAGGCGGTGGTTTCTGGTTAAACAGTACCAATGCAATTAGCGGAACTTTAAATATTTTTACCGGTCAGGACGATGTCCGTTTATCTGCCGGTTTTAAACTTCAATTTTAAATCAATTCAATAAATAAGATATGAAAAAGAATATTCCATCAGTATTTCGGTTAATTCTAGTCATTACCTTTCTATATTCAAGTTCATATGCACAGGAAGTGTCCTCTCCTTATGAAACTGATTTTTGGAAAGATGGTGCCTGGTTAACGGCAGGTTTTGGTTTAAGTGCCTACGGTTTGATTTTGATCCAAAATAAGGATGATCTTACTCAACAGGAATTTGAAAGTTTAAATGAAGACGATATTAATGGATTTGACCGCTGGGCTGCCGGTAATTATTCAGAAAGTGCCAGTACTATTAGTGATATTCCTTTTTATGCATCTTTTGCTACTCCTTTTATTTTATTATTTGACGATAAGATGAATAATCATACCGGTCAAATATCCGTGATGTTATTAGAAAATTTATCTACTACAGCTGCTATGTTTTCTATTACAGCCGGATTAGTAAATAGAAGCCGACCTAAGGTATATAGCGATGAATTAGAATTGAGTGAACGACTGGAAGGAGATAGCCAGCGCTCATTTTACAGTGGTCATGTAGCTGCTTCTGCAGCTTCTACCTTTTTTGCTGCACAAGTTTATAGCGATTTTTATCCTAATTCCAAAGCGAAACCTTATATCTGGGCAGCAGCAGCGGTTATTCCTGCGGCCGTAGGATATTTTAGGATAGAATCCGGGAATCATTTCTTAAGTGATGTACTTCTAGGTTATGCTATCGGTGCAGCAAGTGGTATTTTTGTCCCTAGATTACATAGAAAAACTAATAAAAATATTAGTTTGATTCCAAGTGTTGGCAGAAGGTACCAAGCAGTAACGATGGCCTACCGTTTTTAAATTATTATAATTTTTCTTTAACTTAACAAAATATTAGAAAATAACCCACCCTAGTTGTCATGCGCTTAATACCTGTTCTTTTTTTACTACTTCTTTATACAAGTTCTAGCCATGGACAATTGACAGATTTAGCTCGATTAGAATACACTTATTTTCCACAAAATATGAGTGAAAATTCTTTTCAGCGTATTCGAGGCTTACTTAATTTTCCTATTAAGCTAGATGATAAAGGGAGTTACCTGGTGGCAGGATTTGAATACCGTGGTGTAGATTTTGACTATGAGGATGAAACCAGTTTTTCTACGGATAATATCAACCGGTTTTCCTCTTTTAATGTTACCTTGGGATATACCTTTAAAATGAAAAGGGACTGGCGATTTGCAGTGCGAAGTGGTATTTTAATTGCTTCCAACTTTGAAGAAAGAAAAATAATCAAAGAAGATGTTTTATTCAGCGGATCTGTTTTTTTTCTAAAAGACCGGACTAAACAAGTTGGGGCAACCGCCTGGCGGTTAATTTTTGGGTTGCGATATGCCACTACGGCAGGAATACCTATCCCCCTGCCCTTTCTAAATTATTACAAAAAGTTTCATCCCCAATGGTCTTATGCGATAGGTATTCCTAAAACTAATCTTGTATATACCATTAATAAAAAGAATGTTTTACAGGCATTTGCCACGCTTGACGGGTTTTACGGCAATATTCAAGGCAACCAGCTTATACCGGAAACTCAGGAAGTTGCCAATAGTATTTCTATGACCATTGCCTGGGGAGGCGTAGGCTATCAATACAATTTTACAAAACACTTAATATTCTACACCTACGTAGGCCATACCTTTGTCAATGATATCCGGTTACGAGATGAAGATCAACAAGATGTCTTAACGGTAAATGAGGTAAATACTTTTAATTTTAGAACTGGGATTCGGTTTAAGATTTAGGATCATTAATACACGGTAAAGATTTAAGATGGCTATAAAAGCGGACTAAAGAACCGGGCAATTCCTTCGGATAACTTTTGTGTTAATTTTCGGTTTTGGTACTGATCATAATTAAGTTGTACTCCGTTTTTACAATCTTCTAGAAATTCTTTTTGCATTCGTTCGGTCACTGTTGTATCATAAATAACGGCATTGGTTTCAAAATTATGTTCAAAACTACGGTGATCGAAGTTTCCGGAACCTATGGAGGTAATATCATTGTCTACGATAATTAATTTACTGTGTAAGAAGGCAGTTTCCTGCAGATAAATTTCAATACCTAGGGATAACATTTCCTGAAAGAAAGAAAACATACTATTTTTGGCCAACCAGGAATCAGAATGTTTTGGTACCAAAATCTTAATTTTTACTCCACGTAATGCCGCAATTCGTAAAGATTCCAGCATAGCACTATTAGGTATAAAATAAGGATTGGAGATATAAATGGTTTCTTCGGACAGGTTAATCATGGTTAGGTATTGTTGCATAATGGACGGATGTATAGAATCCGGACCACTGGCAACAATTTGTACTTTTTTATCTCCGAATTTTTCTAACCGGGGCAGATATTCTTCTCTACATAGGTTCTCGTAGTTACTGGCAAAATAATAGTCTTTTATAAAAACTTTATGTAAACTCCCTACCACCGGACCTTCCAGGCGAACATGAGTATCATCCCATATCCCTAGATGCGAAAATTTACGGATATATTTATCTGAGATATTCACGCCTCCGGTAAATCCTACTTTGCCGTCAATAATAATAATTTTCCGGTGGTTCCGATAGTTTAAGGTAAATAAAAAGCTACCGTAATGCAGGGGCATGGTAGTGTAGATATTTGCTCCTAAATCACGAAATTTTTTAATCTTTTTCTTCCGAAGAAAAAAGCTACCGATGGCATCATATAAAATTCTGATTTCAACTCCTTCTGCTGCCTTTTTTTTACAAATATTATAAACCCGGTTAAGTAGATCCCCTTCTTCAAATATATAATATTGTATATGAATAAAGTGTGTAGCCTTTTCCATTTCCTGGAAGATAATATCAAAGGTTTTTTTTCCTTCCAACAATACATCTACTTTATTACCATCGTATACCGGAAAACTAGTACTATTTAAAATAAGCCGGGCCAACTTTTCATTTTTCGCATTTGGAAGGTGTATGTCTTCAGCTTCTACTTCGTCCAGGTTGCGGTACTTTTTATCGTAAGCTAATCGCTTTCGGGTTTCTTTTAACCTGAAAATACCGGAACGTCTTCGACTGATACCAAAAACAATATAAAACATCACCCCAAAGAAAGGTAGCAATATGACTAAAAGTAGCCAACTTAGGGATTTAACCGGTCGGGAACCATATAATACAATATGAAATAACGATAGCAGAATTAGTAATACATGTAGTGTTACTAAAATGATAAAACCCATTGATAAATCGTATTAGAAACGTTACTTCTTACTTGAAATCTTCATAGCTATTAAAACTGGTCTAATGTAGTAATTTTAAAATGCAAATTGGAAATCCTACCGTTTTAGTGTTAACAATCGAAGCCTTAGAACTCAAAATTAATTACGCTTTAATTTAATTTTACTTTAAAAAATAAATAATTATGGGTGTACTAGCTGTAGATGCAAATCAAATTACTTTAATTTATAACTCTAATACGTATCTAGGTAAAAATGCCCGAGGCTATGTAGATACGGCTTTACGAGATATCAGGCTAATTGATACGGCAGAAACTAAATTAACGGGGACTGAGTGGGTTGAAATAGCACATAATCTAAACATTAAATTAGAAGATATTATTAATAAAGAACACCCGGATTTTACTTCAAAATATGATAAAAACATCTCCCTGGATGCCAATGACTGGATTAAAGTTTTAGACCACTCTCCAGAAGTAGTGCATGGTGGTATCCTGATTGTAGGTCATGACTTTATTAAGTTAGAAAATGGTTCTGATGTTGCCAGGTATTTAAAATTTGATAGTGCTGGAATTGACCGTAATCCTGAGAAGCCACATCTGGAATAGTACGCTTTTGATCGATTTACCACTAGGCCGTAGATTATTTCACTAAATAAAAAAACTGTCTTATAAATTTTTAAGACAGTTTTTATTTTAATAGTTATATACTTTTGAGGATAGCTTTATAAAGCTAGCTGATAAGGAAGATAGCAGCTATTTGATACCCTATCTTTCTAATTGCAGTTGTGTTGAATCGTTAATTTGATCCTTAGGAATTTCTTTAAAAAATTCAGCCACTTCCAGGTCAGCAGTAGGACCATAAGCAACTAACACAGTTCCTTTATTTCCATCATTTGTTTCTAAAACATATAGAATAGACATATCTGATGGATTAGTCATTCCTTCAAAACGATGCTCCGCTACAATAGTGATTTCATTTGACTGATAGTCTTTATCAGCATCACCGCTTTTTAAAACATTATCCTGCACTCTAAAATTATGAGTATAGCCCTTTTTAACATATTCTTTGATATATTCCGTCTCGTGTCTTTCAGGTACAGTTTCCATATTTTTATTTTTAATTATATAGTATTGAAATTACAAATACACTCAACAGTGTAACCAACCCGTAAAATAAAACAATTGAGGTTTCAATTAATTCCCGGGTTCTAATTTTATCAAAAAATTGATTGTATTTATTTTTCATAAAACGATAAATAATGTAGAGATTGCTTAAAGTTCATGGTGGTAAATTCCACTACTTCATTCCGACATCTGCTTACGCTCTAACAATCTCTACATGTTCTTAATATTGTTTAATTATCCGTAGCATCTTCAATTTCATCTTCTGCGTCTTCTGCAGCATCTTCAATAGCGTCTCCGGTATCTTCTACTGCGTCTTCCACTTTTTCTCCGGCAGTTTTTTGATCTCTACAACTTACGCTTACCAGAGATACAAAAAATAAAGCCGTAAAAAACATTGATAGCTTTTTCATAATATAGAATTTATAGTTAGCAAGCCCTTAGTTTAGGCTCTTAATTTTTTACCGAATATCAAGGATAATACGAAAAGTACTAAGAAGATAAAGAATAAAACTTTTGCAATACTAGCAGCACCAGCAGCTATTCCTCCAAAACCGAACACAGCGGCAACAATCGCAAGAATTACAAATATAACAGTCCAACGTAACATAATAAATAAATTTAATTACTGGGTTTTAACTCTTAAAACCTACTCTACAAAATTGAGGAAATGAGATCATACTTTTTGACCGCATCCATAGGAAACTTAACTCCTTTACCGACTGATTATAAAACGTTTATACTATAATTTAAGAGTTTTATGTGCTCTTTTGATTGAAATTATATAAAATTGACATTATTGATGAATTTTATTTAATTAATTAAAAATCAAAAAATTAATAGCTAACAATTATCAATTTTTCATAAAATCTTCCCATTTATGGTAAGTATCTGCGCAAAATTGTTAGTAATGCTTCCAAATATGTTATCTGATTAACTCAAAACCTAATTACTTTGTACTCTATCAAATTCTTACTTTAAAAAATGCGTACAATAGAGATTCATAGTGTAGATGGAGCTGAAATTTTAGAACAGTTAAATCAACATCTGCATGGAAATCTAAAAGAACAATGGGGAGAGTATGTATTGGAGTTCAAAAATGACTGGGGATCCGGTACTATCCGTAGTATAGCTTTTGACTGGGGGATTTCGCTGGTGGATTATGATGTTAATTTTAAGGAAGAATTAAAATTAATATTTCAAATCGGAGAAATTAATCCTATTGAGTTCGTTTTTATATCTGAAGGAAATTTAAAATACTATTATAAGACAACCGATCAACCCTATGAGTTGGAACGTTATCAAAATATTATCATCTCACCGGAAAAACAGGAGAAGGAAGTTTATATTTTTCCAAAAAGTGTAGATGTAAAAGTTAATTTTATTTATATCATCCGGAATGAATACTTTAAAAAGAAAAATAACAACCTTTCGTTTTTAAGTGAAAGCCTTTACAGTACTTTTCAAGATGATTCTAGTGGTAAGCCCTATAAACACCAAGGTAATTTTAACTTAAAAATTGCAGATCAAATTCGGCAATTACAAGAAAATTATGATACGGGTATTGTCCGCACCCTAACTATTGAAGGACAACTTAATCTGATCCTGGCTATGCAAATGCTGGAACAAAGTAATTTTGAGAGCGGACAATCGTTACCGGATTCTTTGTCTAAAACGGATATTAGAAAAATTAATCAATTGGCAGGTTATATTATTGATAATATCTCAGAACCTTTAACGATCTCTACGCTAAGTATGGAATCCGGATTAAGTTCCAAAAAGTTACAGGCAGGATTTAGAACTTTATATTCAAAATCCGTTAATGAGTATATCCGGCAATTAAAACTGGAAGTTTCCCGGGATTTAATACGAAATACGGATGATTCTATTTCTGAAATCGTCTATAAAATAGGATTTAAGAGCAGAAGTTATTTTTCAAAGATTTTCTCAGAGCGATATGGTATTTTACCTACGGAATACAGAAAGAAAATTAAAGTTAAGTAAAGTTGTTAGTAGCGGATATGTTTTATGTTATATAGAATCTGGTGAAGAATTAAGATTGCTATCACTTCTAGAATCAAAATTCAAGACAAATTATTATAATATTAAGGACCAGTGTTATAAAATTATTCATGTCAAAAAACAAAATACTTTCAAAAAATAACCTTTATATACTTTAAAGTCTGGAATTACCTTATTAAACTATGCTTTATGTATAGCTAAATTAACATAGAAGAATTTTGAATCTCTGCAATTAACGCATTGGATCTCCTGGGATACCTTTATAATAAACCGGTTCTAGTATGGACTCAAAAGAGATATTATTTTTAATAAACTCTTTTGCGATGGGATGCGCTTTAAAGTTTTTTATATCCGAACCGGTATCCATAAGATCTAACAACTCCCGGGAAGCAGTGTTTTTATCCAGCCATTTTTTTTGTTGACTTTTATTTAAAATTATCGGCATCGTTTTATTAAGATTCTGGATTTTACTAACTACATGTGATGAGTCTTTCATGACAAGGGAACAGGTGATAAACCCATCTTCTAAGGTAGTATATACTCCAGCTACGCAAAAAGGTTTTTCTTCTTTATGATAAACTAAATACGGGTGAATAATCCCATCATGTAAATGAGAGATTAAAAATCCGGTAATTACTACAATACATCTACGATGATAGAAAGAATCTTTATACAATGCAGAACTCACTACTTCATCCCGATCGACGGTAAGGGAGTTAAAAACCGATTGAAAATTTGACCATTCTTCTTTATAATTAGCCGGTAATAAGCCCCAGATTGCATAATTAATAACTTTAGGTTCGTCTGAAGTTACCACCACCAATATAGACTCATCAGAACCTTCTATGATCACCTCGGGTTGATAGAGATTTGGGAATTTAAAAGCTATCTTCAACTCCCCCTCTATAACCTCTCGCTCAGCTGTATTTGATAACTTATTATACATAAGGCTTATTTGAATCTGCAATTTCGGATTATTACCTTTTAAAAGTTGCTTCAATGAAATGATTAAATAACTCTAACGGGTATTTGTGTGCTACAATCCTGTCCTTTCTTAACAATTCCCGATTACTGGCATATAATGGCTCATTTCTATTAAAGGGCGACTTATAAAGATGTTATATTTGTAAAAGATGTTGTTTGTATAAACCTGATAATTAACGGGTAAAATAAAACTATAAAATTATGGATACTACTATCACACATATCAACTCGGTTCCAAAAAGGTTAACCAATCTTAATAAAATTATTCCGGGTGAAATTAAACAGGTAGGCGAACACTATATTTTATACCTCGATCCGTCTATCGGCACCGGGGAAATTCGTTATATAAATTTACGTTCGGGATTAAAAACTTTTGATTTTAATTTTACATTAAAATCAAACATAGAAATACCGTTTAATTTTATAGAAGGGCAAACGCTTCAATTCATGTTTTGCATGGAGGGTTCTTTTACTCATAAATTTGAAGACCATGATCAGGCTGTTCGTATTGATCAGTATCAAACTGCGGTTTCTCATTGTGATAAAGGTTTACCTAGTCGGATTTTTGTACAAAAAGATCAAAATTTTGTACTCAACGTTATTTTTGTAGACAAAAGTGAATATTTCATCAAATTTGATGAAGATGTAAATCATTTTGACCAAAGAATACAGGAATTATTAAAAGGCATCGGAGAAAAGCATAAATATTTTCATGCGGGAACTTTTAGTTTAAAGATAGCGGAACAGTTTAAGTTATTAATTCAGGTAGAACATTCTAATGAAATTGCCGAAATTCTTTCTCAAAAAGGAAGGTATTATCTAATACTAGCACAACATATCGAAAAATTCTGTGCAGAGATTGATGAGAATGAAAATACCAGCGGTTTGTTAAAAACAGAACTTAAAAAGATTACGGAGGTTTGTGAAGACATCAAAGCACAACCTGAATTACAACATTCCATAAAATCACTTTGCCTAACCTCGGGCTTATCACCTGCCAAGCTACAGGAAGGATTTAAATTTATGTTTGATCGGACCGTATCTGATTTTGTTAGAAACATCCGCCTGGAAAAAGCAGAAGACCTTATCCGAAATACGGATTTAACCATATCTGAAGTAGTATATTCAGTGGGTCTTACCAGTCGTAGTTACTTTTGTAAAATATTTAAAAAGAAATACAACTACAGTCCTAAAGAATATAAATTAAAAGTACAAAGAGCAATGTTGCTACGATCTTTAGAAGAAAAAAAGGCTGCTGATTTATAAAATTTAAGTACTATTCTTGCTTTATTAACTTATAAATATATATTTCGTTCTAAATTAACCGGATGACTAGTCAGGAATATCTACTCATAAAAAAAAGGTTGTTTAAAATATATGCTTTTAAACAACCTGTTTCTATTATCAATATATGACTTCACTAATTTCTAGTGCACATCTTCTAATCTTTTAATTTTATTAAGTCCGCTTTCAATTTGACTTTTCTGATTCATTAGGATTGTTCTGGTACTCCCTGGCAGTGTAGTCTCATTCAATATATTTTGATATTCTTCAATAGCTGCTTTCTCCCCTCTGATGGATTCTTCCAGCATAGATTCTTCATTGTCTCCGCTAAATAAAGCTTTTACATCCATCCAGGCTCTATGTACACTTCCGGTTACACTTCCACCTTTGTCTACTTCCTGTCCCATATTTCTTATTTCGGACTTTAATTGATGTCCGAAATCATAGCGTTCTTTTGCTTTTCTTTCAAAATATCCCTTTAAGGATGAATTATCAATATTTTCTGCTGCATTTTTAAAACCTTTTTCAGCATCATAGGTCTTTTCTAAAAGTTCATTTAACTTTGATCCTACTTCTTCCGTATACGTTTCCATAATATTATTATTTATTATTGTTATTCAGAGTAAAAATAAGCATCCCCCTAAGGCTTGATGCGTTCTTATCCCTTATAACTTAACTCAAATCCACATTTAACGTTATCTTAGTTATTTTTAAGACAAGTAGTTAGCATATGAGATAGTATTTTTTGTGAATGGGAGTTATCCTTCTTTCTCTTTTACGCAACTTTAAACTTTAATTATAAAATATTACGATTATGATCAAGGAAGGAACAAAGGTAAAATGGAACTGGGGGAATGGTACAGCCGAAGGTAAAGTACAAAAAACATATACAAAGAAGGTCACAAAATCTATAGATGGCAATGATGTAACCCGAAACGGAGAAGAAGGAGATAAAGCTTTATATATTAAGCAAGAAGATGGAGACTATGTTTTAAAAAGTGAAAGTGAAGTAGAACGAGCAGATAATTAAAAACAAACTAAATTTTACAGAAATGGCAATTACTACAGTAGTATTAAATATTCTTTTACCACCCCTGGCGGTGTTTTTAAAACACGGGTTAAGCGGTACATTTTTAATCAGTTTAATTCTTACCGCAATAGGATGGCTTCCGGGCGTAATCCATGCGTTTATTGTGAACGATTGATAGATTGGTAAGTAAAGATATAACTCATTATAAATCCGGGTTTGCTCACAGCAGGTTCGGATTTATTGTTTTATAGCCGACAATATTGTTTTTGAACTGCTACAATTCTTCTGCGCCGTTTGCTGCTGGTTTGCCATATTCTGATTTGTAAATCTGTACTACAATCAAGAATAAACTGATTAGAAGCGGACCAAAAATTAATCCAATAAAACCAAATAAAGGTACTCCGACAATTACTCCGATAAGGGTGATAATAGGGTGTACATTATCTAGTTTACGTAATACGTACAGACGTACAATATTATCCGAAGATCCTACAATTACTAATCCGTAAATTAAAATTCCCCAGGCTCTAAAAATTTCACCAGATGAATGGGTTAAAATAAATACAGGTAAAATTCCGATAATTGTTCCCACAAAAGGAATCATACTACCTACGGTTACAATAACAAACCAGAAAAACGGATCTTTTATCCCAAAGATCAGAAAGCCAATTAAAGCGACAATCCCCTGTACAATAGCTACCGTAGGGATACCTAATGCATTGGAACGTACCATCTTTTGACTTTCTTTACCAATAATCTTTAAGTTATCAGTATTGATTGGTATATATTCAAATAGCGACTCCCTTAACTGACTGCGATTGGTAAACATGTAATACAGTAAAAAATACATGATTCCCACAGAAATAAATACATTGAATGTACCTCCCGCAAAGTTTTGCAAGTTACCGGAAAGCCAGTTGGCAATAGCACCCGGATCTATAGAACTACTTAAATCGTAATGTACTTTATCTTCAAAAGTAGAAAGGCGTTTTTGTACCGCACGTGCTACCTCTTCGAAATTCTGTACTACGTTACCCACCTTGTTTCCAAGCATTAGAATGATCGCTACTACCGGAACTAGTATTCCGATAAAAGAAACTAATAATAAGGTAATAGCGGCAAGGTCTGCATTCCAACCTTTCTGTACCAGCTTTACCATCCAACCCCTTAGCAATACATATATGGTAATTGCTCCCAGAATACCAGAGAGATAGGGTAAAATCTCACGAAAAATTAACCATCCGATTAAAAATATTAAGGATAGAATAAAGACTTGTCTGATCACACCCGGACTAATGCTTCTCATAATAATTCTGGTTGGATTTATTCAAATGTAAAGAATAAAAACGGCTTAAAAACTTTTGTAATGGAAACGGTTAATAAAATTTGGAAAGCAGTTATCATAAGCATTAAAAGCCTCTTATTTTTATAAAAAATTAAATTATGAAATCATCATCCGTATTTGGTTTAGCCTCATTTTTATTTAGTAAAAGAAAATATAAATTTGCCCTGGTCGGCATGCAATTTGCCTATTTGGGGTATAAAATGTTGAAGAAAAAAAGAGCTGCTAAGGCTGTAAGCCATCGATAGTTTACCAGTTTGTTTCTATATTGAATTCCCCATTAGTGTACGGTAAAAATTTAAGAATTGCCTACAGACAGACAGGTCGCTTTAAATTGATACTCCGTAGTTACTTTAAAAATTCCGGGGTATAGGAAGATAGCATTTCTAAGATAATGGTTTCGGTAACTGTAAAATTAGGTTCGGTTTGCGTAAGCTGATCGTGCTTGTCGAAATACGTTGCAATAGAGCCGTTCATATATGAATTTACAACGTGCGGATGTACGTAGTATTTTCGACATACATTTCGGGTATTTCCTAACTCTTTGGCTGCCGTGTCAAATCCTATTAAAGCATTTTTATGTGCTTCTTTTTCATTACCAGTGATTCCAAGTTCTAAGACAGCATTAAAGAAAACTACGGTAGCCGCCCAGGTCCTGAAATCTTTAGCGGTAAAGAGATCACCGCTAATATCATGAATATACTCATTGATCATTCCGCTTTCCACACTATGCTTTTCTCCTTCTTCATCATAATATTGAAATAATTCCCACCCGGGAATTTCTTCGCATTTATTGACAAGTTTTACCAGTTTCTTGTTTTTTAACGAAATAGAGTGCTTCTTTCCTTTTTTACCTACAAATTCGAACTTCATTTTGTTCTTCATTAAGGTAACATGACGGGTACGTAAGGTTGACAGGCCGTAGGTTTTATTTCTTTTGGCGTATTGTTCATTTCCAATCCGGATATGAGTTTCTTCCATTAACCTGATAATTAATGCTAGAATTTTATTTTTAGGAAAACCTGGTAATTGCAGATCCTGATCAACCTGTTCTCTAATATTGGGTAGCTTCTTACCAAAAGCGGTCATTTTAAAGAATTTGGTTTGATTTCTAATCTTACTCCACATGGGGTGGTACCGATATTGTTTTCGGTTTTTAAGATCCCGGCCTACCGCTTGTAAATGTCCGTTATTTAAAGCTGCAATTCGGACGTTAGTCCAGGCAGGCGGAATCACCAGACTTTTAATACGATCCAGGTCATTACTTTTAGACAGCTTCTTTCCGTTAAAGTAGTATTCAAAATCATCATCTTTCTTTTTCCGAAGAATCGAAAGCTTATCATCATTAACATAAATCAAATCCAATTGATCAATTACCTCTTCAGGATGGGTAATCAATTTTTTTATAAACTTTGGATTATTTATAACCGATGTATTCATCTAAGTAAGAAACGATTTATAAACTATAAAGAGGTGCTAATACCCAATAAAAAAGGCTTC
Organism: Aquimarina sp. ERC-38; assembly: GCF_026222555.1. Classification (NCBI taxonomy): domain Bacteria; kingdom Pseudomonadati; phylum Bacteroidota; class Flavobacteriia; order Flavobacteriales; family Flavobacteriaceae; genus Aquimarina; species Aquimarina sp. ERC-38. The sequence goes on from NZ_CP098511.1 coordinate 259,046, forward strand.
TATTACATAGAAGCCTTCTCAACTAAAAAATCAATTTTAGTTTAATGATAATTTATTTTCGTCTTTTTTATAAATTGTCTTTCCATTTTTAAGATTACTCTTATAACTAGCAATATCCGAAACATACTTATACCTGGAATTAAAGACTCGGTCCGGACGCTCTCCATTAATAATATACTTTACATTTAAGTCTTCAGGAGCGTTTAATACTACCTGATCCGATACTCTTAATTTTTGATCTCCGATCTCCTGATCCAATTCTTCCAATTCTGAAAAAACATACAAATTTTTCTCTGTTGCTACGATTTCTTTGATATCAATTTTATGTTCTTTCCCGGTAACTTCGGCTTCTACTGCTAAGGTCATTTCTTCTTTATTACCATCTGCATCTGGCATATCTACATCCACATAAGGTACCTCAACTTCTTCTTCTTCCATGACCACTACTACTTTGGGTACTTTTACCGTAGTGGTTCGGGTTCCTACTTCAACATCTGCCCAGTCTACGTCAAAAGTAGGCAATTGCCCCGGATCCGCATCCACATCCACGTCTACATCTGGTAATTTAGCTTGTTGTTTCTGATCAATATCACAACCTGTTAATAATAGCCCGATCGCTAATGTTCCTAAAATCTTATTCATAACTTTCGTTTTAATTTTATATTTCTAATTTTTTAATACAAACCTATGTGAATTTAGAATAGAAGAAGTATTCATTTCCCGATAATATTAACTGTTATAATCTACACGATTGCGAATAGCGAGGTCATCTAAAAAAAGCTTTGAAGTTAGCTTTTAAAAGTATCGGAATAATAATTATAAGGAGTCAGACCTACCTTTAACCAATGATAAAACTCTATAAATATCTGGAGAAGTATACGAAACATGTTATAAAGAGTATTGCTTTCTTTCCAGTGTTAATCAGCCTTAGTTTCCTTATAATTAGCTTTTTACTTTTTTATCTTGAGGATATAACTTTTATTAAAGAAATTAAAGAAGAAGCTCCCTATTTATTTATACAAAATATAGATACGGCAAGAACTGCGTTATCTATTATCATCGGTGGAATATTATCCCTTACCGTCTTTAGTTTCTCTATGGTAATGGTAGTATTAGGCCAGGCATCTGCTAATTTTTCACCCAGATTACTTCCAGGACTTATTTCAGATAAAAAGCACCAGGTCATTTTAGGGTTCTACATAGGCACTTTACTATTTAGCATTACTACTTTACTGTTTATAGGAGCAGATACGGCAGAAAAATTTAACCATGGAATTTCTGTTACCCTGAGTACGGTGCTTTGCTTTATATGCGTTGGCCTTTTTGCTTATTTTATACATACCATTTCCCGAAATATTCAAATTGATAGTATTACAGAATCTATTTATAAAAAAAGCCTCTTTAACTTTAAAAAAAAGCTATCAGAAGAGCATAATTACCTGGCAACCTCTGCAAATGTAAATACAAAAAACTGGATACCTATTACCAGTGATAAAACTTCATATTTCAGGGGGTTCTCAACTGGATTTTTAAGTAAAGAAATTAAGGATAAAGCTACCTCTATTGAAGTACAACCTTATATCGGTCAACACGTATGGACCGGAAATGTCATTCTTAAAGTAAAAGACCCGCTTTCTGAAAAGGAAAGAGAGTTATTGAAAGCAGGACTCTTATATTCTGATGACCGCTTAGAAGGTGATAATGTATTGAGTGGTCTGATTAAATTGAGTGAGGTGGCGGTTAAAGCCTTATCCCCCGGAATTAACGACCCCGGTACCGCCATTGATGCCATTGCAAAAATAACCAGGATCCTCGAACATTCTCTGGCCATTGCTTTACAGAAAATTTATAAAGTTAAAAATGGAAATTTAATCGTAATTCAGAATCATATCGCTACCGATGAAATTATGCGCCTGGTCATTCAACCCATTCGCCATTACGGCAAAGAAGATGTATTGGTCACGCACACCCTGGTTGCTTCCCTTTTTAGTATTACCCGTAATGCCAATATCCGAAAAGAAGAAAAACAAAGTATCCGGATCGAATTACAAAATATTAAAGATTCCATAAAAAAACACGTAGAAAGCAAGTCAGATCAGGATCGAATCCTATCTTTATTTGAAGATTCAAAAAATTAAACTATGGATGTAGCAAAACCAACGCTTATATGTATTCCTGATATTAGCGGGTTTACCCAATTTATGAGCGATACGGATATTGAGCTAAGTGCCAGGGTAATCCCTTCTTTACTTAATAAAGTTATTTATGCGAATACCATTGGCTTAAAAGTTTCGGAGATTGAAGGAGATGCTATTCTATTTTATAAAACGGGAGAATTACCCACCTTTGAAACTTTAGTCAATCAATGTCGTAAATTTTACACGGATTTTTACCAGCAATTGGCAGTGCTTAAAAAGAATTACGAACATAAAACCGATGATATCTTTCCGGACCTATTAGGTTTAAAAATCATTTTACATTACGGGAATGAGGTAAGTGCCGTACCTATTGGAAAAAATATAAAATTGATGGGGGAAGATGTTATTATTGCACATCGTTTATTAAAAAATAAAATTAAGATTGACGAATACATCCTTTTATCCGAAGACCTTCTGGCTCAATATAAAGAGGAAGAAATACAGAGCAACTTTGAATGGGCTCGTTTATTGACGAAGGATACTGCTTATGAACATATCGGATCCGTTAGTTACCGGTATATCAACCTAGAACCTTTAATAGAAAATTAAATACTACTCCCTTCCTACATACTAAGCATGTCTAACCTGCCTTTAAATCTCAAATATGTTTGTGATTATAGCCAAACGTATTTAGAAATCGATATCTCCCGAATAATTAAATTAATATCCTAATGATATGGGTTAATAGCATTAGCTAAGGCTTGTTATTTTTACAATGAAGTGATTTAACCTTTTCTGATTGAAGTGAAAAAGAACATTTTGCAGCCAATTGAGAAAAGTTTAAACAACTTCAATAATCATTTAAATACTAAATAAAAACTTATGAATTATTTAAACCTAAACGAAGAACAAATATCAAGTGTTACCTTAGAACTAAATATCCTTCTTGCCGATTATAATTTATATTATCAAAAATTACGTGGTTATCATTGGAATATTTTGGGAAAAAGCTTTTTTGATCTTCATGAAAAGTTTGAAGAAATGTATGATGATGCCAAGTTAAAGGTTGATGAAATCGCAGAACGGGTACTTACTTTAGGACAACATCCGGTAAGTCAGTTCAGTGCCTACCTGGAAATGTCAAATTTAAAAGAAAAATCTCCTTTAGTTTCAGATAAAGAAATGGTTGAGGACTTAATTACCGATCATGGTAAAATACTGAACCAGATGCGTACAGTCATTGAAAAAGCAGATGCTGCCGGTGATGAAGGTACTATAGATTTGATTGGAGCTTATATTCGAGAATTAGAGAAGTTCAGCTGGATGCTTAATGCCTGGTATAAAAATACAAATGATACTTTAAAAACTTCTTCTATGGAGCAAGCTAAATCTTATTAAGACTAGGCTTCAATAAACACTATTTTTTATTATTTATTAAACAAAATACTTATGAAATATCTTAGCGTCGTATTTCTAGCGCTTTTTATTGTTTTTTCTACTTACGGACAAACATCTGAAAAGCCGGTGGATAAAGTAAGCACCTCAACCGTATATACCTTTAATTATAAAAAAGGTTCCTCTTCTATACCATATAAAATTACTACTTTTAAAAAGAAAGTGTCGCCCATTAAGTTAGAAAACGAAGATGAGAAGAAGGTAAATTATAATCAGGAAGATACTCCGGACTATGTGACTAAATTAGTACATGTAGACCACATGGTGGATGATACGCTAGACCAGTTCATCGTATTGAAATATATTGAAGAGAATGCAGATAGCTTTGAGGCTGAACCTACAGATAAAGGTTTTATTATGCTTGTGGATGGAAAGCAGGCAGAATATATTTTTGGAGAAGGTATTTTCTTTTCGGATAAAGAAAATAAGGATTTCTTTATAGTAAATGAATTTGCTTCTTTATAGTCTATAAAGAGTAACTATCAATAATTACTATTTTGTTTTATTTTAAATGGATAAGCCCGCTTGATTAAAGCGGGCTTATCGTTTATAGTTTGTCATCTGATAATTAGCAATTAGTAAGATCTCTTCTTTAAAATCTTACTAACTTTTTATTTAAAAATTCGTTTTATAATGTATAGAATACCGTATTTCTTTACAAATCCTAATACGGTATTTACCCATTGAGGGGGCATAACGCTTTCTTGCAAGTCATGCTTGGTATACTTTAATTCTTCGAGTGCTATCTGTCTTTGCAAATTAAGGGTTTTTAAGTCTTGATCGATATCCTTAAAGCTAGTGTAAATTCTTACCATAATTTTTATTAGTTATGCTCTTCTTCAAAGAAGTCCTTTGAAATAGTTTTAATAACTGCCCTGTCCATTGCACCTCGTAGTAAGTATCCAATAACACCTAATAAAAACAAGGTAAAAGCCGTGATTAAAAAAGCAAGTGGATAATTATCAAAGGTAACGGCTAGCCATAGCGTACCGGAAACTATCAGGAATATAAAACCTAATAAAAACAAACCCCCGATGACTACTGCCTTTAAACCTGTTGAAGCAGATTTGGCTAAAATTTTAAAAGTTTTAAGCTTATAATACGCTTTACTTACCTTTACGTAAGCATTACCATGGGCAATAGCATTCTCCGAAACTTCATGTAAAGAATCAAATACTCCCATTAGATTTCAGTAACTCCAGTGTTATTCTTCTGTAATTTTCGGTTTTTTGCCTTTAAATCACTAAGTTTTCTTTCTAGCGTAGTGATAAGTTCATCTGCCTTATAACTAGCATCTTGTACGATCGAATCAACCCTGGCATCTAAGGTTTGTTTTTTTGAAGCTACCGTGGTTGCCAATTGATCTCTTAAATGAGCAGCCTCATTTGCCAGTTGATCCTTACGTAATAAAGCTTCTTCATTTAAACGTCTTCTGGTATTAATTCCTTTATCCGGAGCATATAAAATTCCTAAAGCTGCGCCTATTGCCGTACCGGCTAGCAATCCTAAAAAGGTACTTCCGCTATCACTCATAATTTGATTACATTTTATTGATTAAACATATACAAATTACTAAAAAAAGGAAGCAGTTCATTAACTCAAACCATATTCATGTTGACGTAATTACCCCTTTAAAAGCATCAACATTATTTGTAAACGCGTTAATTAAGCAAGGTACGGATAGTTAATTTTAACCATTATGAGTACCACTATTACAACCTGCAATCCTTATGATGGAAAATCCCTGAACACCTATTCTTTATTTACGGATTTACAAATCGAGAAGGTGTTAGAAAATGCAAATAACACTTTTCATTTATGGAAAAAAGTATCTATTACAGAGAGAATACAATTCTTAGAAAAATTAGCTGTACAAGTAGAAGAAAAAAAACAAGAACTAGCCGAACTGATTACGCTTGAAATGGGAAAACCCATCACCGAATCTATTGCGGAAATCGAAAAGTGTGGGATATTAATTGCTTATTATAAAGATAATGCAGAGCAATTCCTTAGCGATGTATCCGTAGCATCAGATGCTAATGAAAGTTTTATCAGCTACGAACCTTTGGGTTGCATTCTGGCAGTGATGCCCTGGAATTATCCTTTCTGGCAGGTATTTCGTTTTGCTATTCCTACCATTACCGCTGGGAATACAGCTATTTTAAAACATGCAAATATTGTATCGGGTTGTGCTATTGCCATAGAAGATTTATTTAAAGAAGCAGGATATCCGGAGCATTGTTTTCAAACCGTTTTGGCTTCTCACGATCAGGTTGCTGATTTGATCAAAAGTCCGGTAGTAAGAGCCGTAAGTGTCACTGGTAGTGAAAAGGCAGGGAAGACAGTAGCTTCTCTAGCAGCCGAAAATTTGAAAAAGTCCGTCCTGGAACTGGGAGGAAATAATGCTTGTATCATCTGGGAAGACGCAGACCTGGACACTTATATGGATACCATAGTTAAGGCACGTATGCAAAATACCGGGCAAAGTTGTATTGCGGCCAAACGTTTTATTGTTGTGGAAGCTATCTACGATAAGTTTTTAAACTTATTTAAAGATAAAGTTAAACAATTTAATATCGGCAATCCTCAAGATGAAAACACAACGTTCGGAGTATTGGCAGATAAAAAATTTGCAGAAACTATAAAGGATCAGGTGCAAACTTCTATTGAAAAGGGAGCCGTAGTGATCATAGGTAACGAATATAAAGAGGCCTATTGTGCACCAACAATTATCACCGAAGTGCAACCAGGAATGCCCGTATTTGACGAAGAAGTATTTGGGCCTGTAGCAGCTATTTGTAAAGTGAAAAATCGAGAAGCTGCTTTACAATTAGCAACTACTTCCAGCTTCGGATTAGGTACCATGCTATTTACACAAGATATCGAAGCTGCTAAAAAAGTAATATCCGACATTCCGGATGGTTCGTTCTTTATCAACGAACTGGTAAAATCCGATCCTCGCTTACCCTTTGGCGGAACTAAAAATTCCGGTTTTGGGCGTGAGCTTTCAAAAGAAGGAATATTAGAATTTGTAAATCATAAAACCGTATACATTAATAAATAAAAATATCATGAAATTTGTAAAAGAAGAAGAAGAAAACAGAGAAGATTTTATCTTTCAGAAAAATAAGAAAACCATTTTTGGTACCAGCTTTACAATTGTGGTTCTGGTGTTATTAGTAATAGGAGTAGTGATCTCCGGGATGTTTTTTGAATGGTTTTAGGGATATAATCATTAGTGTCCGGTAAAGATTCAAGATTCGCCTGTAGACGGACAGGTTGCTATCACTTCTAGAACCAAGAATCAAAACTAATTATTATAGTATTGAAAATCAATATTATAAAATTATCGATATTGAAAAACAAATTACCTTTAAAAAGGTAAAATAGCATCCCCTAAATACTTTAAAGTTTGGAATTACCTTATTTTACTATGCTTTCTAAACTTTTATTTATTTTAACCGGACACTAATGAAATACAATTGCCTTTTAGACGACCTCATTCTCTTTTTAAATTTTTAAAACCGTAATTGATAAATAGTGCTCCTTAAACAGGGTTGATTTCTATTTGGGTTAAATGAAAATTAGAACAACTTAAAAATGATATTAGCACTTTTGATAGCTTCCTGCACTTCCTGATCTGTAAAATTTTCGTCTACAACACTATCTTTAAATTGTTGCCAGCGTTGTACATGTTGTTGCGGTTTACCCCCGTAAAATTTAGATTCTTTTTGTGACAGTTGATCACATTGTTTTAAGTGGCGGGCGATTAACATCCCTCCCATCATAGAACCCTCAATTACATAAAGTGCCCCAATGATAGAAGCTCTTGTAGCGGGAATCGTAAGGTCAATATCCGGAATTTCTGCTACGCTTTGTCCCAGTGATTCCAAATCATTTTTTAAGCGATCAGTTTTATTAAAAGAAAGAAGGTTTTGTACTTTTTCAGGTAGTTTTGATTTATGATTATCGGCAAACTTTTCAACGGCATAATATACTTGGTAGTTATGTGCTAATAACTTATGATATTGATTTTCAGTAATACTATGATCAATAATATGACGTGCCGGATTGTGTTCTTCTGCTTTTTCATGTGCAGCAGCGGTAGCCCTTTTTAAGTCATCCAGCATATTAGAAGAGAGATTAAATAAGAAATGTACTTTTTTACTTGTTGAAATTTAGCCAATAATTAATAATTTCAGGTAGTTTCTGCTTTAAATCTTTAAAATCTTTTGGCTTTTCAACGTAACTGTTTCCACCTAATTCATAGGTCTCACTAATTTCTTCAGGCCGATCCGATGAGCTTAACATAATTACAGGTATGTTTTTGACTTTCTTTTTATTCCTTAAATAATTTAATACTTCCAGCCCATTCATTTTAGGCAACTTGATATCCAGAAGAATACATTTAGGAGGATTTTCTACAAATTGGTTGGTTTCAAAAAACTTTACGGCAGATTCGCCATCTTCAATATATTTTACTTCGCAATTCGGAATTTCTTTATTAAAAACTCTATTCATCAAAACTATATCCGTACGACTGTCTTCAATAGAAAGTATGTAAGCGTTTTTCATTTATATTTTTCCTTTTAATTTAAACAAGAATAATCATGTTGATAAATCATGCTCATGTCAAGGACATCATTATTCTTACTATTGTTTAATTTATAAACTATGAAGTTGTTTAAACTTTCCTTAATTGGCTGCAAAATGTTCTTTTTCACTTACTTTTTATCATTTTTAAGTTCCATAGCTACGGCTATGCAACTGAAAAATGATTTCAATTAAGCAAAAAATACCTATTTTTCGCTTCAATCAGAAAAATTTAAACCACTTCTATAATAAAATTTGTCTAAAAGTATTGTTATCACTAATTATAAAAGTAATAGTCCACTGAATGATAGTAGCTTTCTTTTTAATAGCAGTTAAAAATATTTAAAATAATTGCAATAACCAACTATTGTAATTCTATTCATTTATTTTTTTCTTTTAGTTACCTGCCCATCATCTTTTACAGGAAAATACAGAAAAAATTGTGCGCCTTCTCCCTTAGTTGATTTTGCCAGGATAAAGCCTTCATGTGTATTCATGATCTTTTGACATATGGCTAGCCCTATTCCAGTACCGCTATATTCCGTTTTTTGATGCAATCGTTGAAACAGTAAGAAAATCTTTTCAGCGTATTCCTGTTTAAAACCAATTCCGTTGTCACTACAACTTATTTCCATATAGGACTTATACCTGCTTTTTATCGTTAAAGATTTTAATTTTGAAGCCGGAACCTTTTGAGATTTTATCAATATTTCAGGAGGTACTCCAGGTTTTGTATACTTCAATGCATTAGAAATAATATTAAAGAACAATTGCTTTACTAAAAACGGAATTCCAATAATTACCGGTAGATGTCCTACGACAATACTACTGTTTGTATTAGCTATTCGTTCGTCAAACTCATGTATAAGCTCCTTAATAACTACCCGTAAGTCCACTTTCTCAAAAACAACTTCGGTTTTACCGATCCTTGAATACGTAAGTAAATGCCGGATTAAGGATTGCATTCGGTCTGCAGAGTCTTCTATTTTTAATAAAAACGCCCTACTTTTTTCTGAAATATCACTTTGATCCATACTATTTACCCTGGAGATAAACATTCGGATTTTACGTAAGGGCTCCTGTAAATCATGACTCGCAATATGATTAAAGGAGTCCAGTTCTTCATTAGAACGTAACAATTGCTGATTCTTTTCTACCAGAATTTGTTCATCCAGTACAATTTGAGTAATATCTTTAAGTACCCCCAGCATCATTTGCCCGTCCAAAGTAGGCACAAAATTACCGGTAAGTGTGTAATGCTTTATATGAGAACCTTGGAATTTACTGATAAAGTTAAAAGAAGGAAGCTGATCGTCATACTTATGCGCTTGAATTAATTTTTTTAATTCATCCCGATCTGCCGTATTCATCAATCCGAAGATACCTTCTTCCAGAAGATGTTCGTTTTCCGGAGTTAAGTCAAATAAGTTTTTAATATTATTAGAAAAAATCCATTTTTTCTTAGTGATGTTCCATCTAAAACTTGCCGTTTTAGAGATCATCTCGGCATCTTTTAATATGGTATTTTGATAATCCAGCTGTCTGTTTAGTTCTCTTAGTTTCCTTTCGGACTCTTTTAAGGTAGTAATATCCCTTGCGGTAACCACAATCCCATTATCATACCGAATGGCGTTGCACTGTAACCAGATTTTTTTATCACAAAAACGCAGTTCCCTTTCAAAAGGAATTTCTAATCCTTCTTTCTCAAAACAAGAAACTAATATTTCAGAAATTCCATTTTCATAAATTACCGGAAAAACCTCAGATAAATTTTTACCCTGTATAGCCGCTAAGGGTTTTTTGATAATGGATTCTACGTTTTGGGTAATAAATTCCAATTTAAAATCTACCGGAAAAGTGGTATTTTTAGCCGGAATAAGAAAGAAGATAAAATTATCCGATTTACGAAGAATATCGTTTAAAAAACTTAAAGATTTCTGTTCCGAAGGAATGCTATTTGCAGGAAGTACTTTATTAAATTTTACCATAATCTATTCATAACCAATCATTTTATTCTTAAGATCATTTATTGTAAAACGCAAGAAAATTATCTGATATAGTTAAGTAATAACGATCGGAACCTCTTTTGAATCTTTAAAGATAAAAGACTAATTGTGTTCTGCAAAAAAAGACTTGATATTAGCACATTTTTACTGATATGTGGTAAAACTAAGTATCATTTGTGTAATAAGACACCTTTGTTTGTATACCTTTGTTTAAGTTTGATTATAATTAATATAAATCGCATTAGAGATAATTAAATAAGTAATAAAGTAATAATAAGCGAATGAAGTTATATCTTAAATACGATATACAGATAATATTTAAAAAGACACTTGAAGAACAATTGTCCAAACTCGATATCGATTATACGGTAAATGGTTTGGGAGAAATTGAATTTAAGCAGACGCTTAGCGCGGATGAGGTGAAGCAATTATCCACGCTTCTTTCTATTTACGGTATTGAAATTATCAATGATCATAAAAGCGAAATCATACAGCGTATTAAAGATGCTATTTCTGAAATGATCTTAGAATCAAATGCAGAAAAACAACTAAAAACATCTACTTATTTATCTGAAAAATTAGGATACTCGTATACGTATCTATCCAGTATTTTTTCTGAAGGAACGTATACTTCGATCGAGAATTTTGTAATTTTAAAAAGAATCGATCAGGCAAAACTCTTATTATTATCAGAAGATTTAACTCTAACTGAAGTTGCTTATCAGTTAAGTTATAGTAGCGTAGCACATTTGTCAACTCAATTTAAAAAAACTACCGGATTGACACCGACTGCTTTTCAACGTATTATAAAAGCGCGTAAAAGTGAAGTAAAATTTTAAACCGGAGTAGTTTAGGGGGAATTATATGAAATTAGATGTATTAAAAATAGTTTTAGTTGACGATGATGAAGATGATCGTTTACTTTTTCAAGATGCTATTGAAGAAGTAGATATTCAGACGCAGTTGTTGATGTTTAGTAATGGAGAAGAGTTTATGGATTATCTCTTACTAACCGGTCAACCTATGCCTCATCTGGTTTTTCTGGATTTAAATATGCCTATTAAGAATGGTATACAGTGCCTGGAAGAGATTAGAAACACCCCTAGATTAAAAGATCTGTCCGTAGCTATCTACTCAACCTCTTCTTCAGATACTGATGTAGAAAAGACTTTTATAAAAGGAGCGAATATCTATATTAATAAACCTAATGATTTTGCAAAACTTAAAAAAGCCATTGCAAAGGTTTTAAAATTAAACTGGCAGTACCACACTTCTAATCTCAACCGTGAGAATTTCCTTTTAAGTATATAATTTAGAAGTGCTTCATATAAAGATACGTAATAGCACTTATTTTCAAATTTCTTTTTCAAACTACATACGAATATTTGAAATATTCAATTCATAGTACACCACTACTTTATTAAAAAACAAAGGCTTTAGTTTACAATAGTACTGGTGTATTAAATTGACCCAACCATCTTATTTACAGTTATCTATCCTATTCTAAATCCTTTCTAAAGGAAAGGACTTTTAGCTACCTTTCCTTTGAGAAGAGCTGGGGATGGGATTAATTTATATGAATTAGAATCATCTACGCAATTTTAAACTAGAGCCAAGACAAACTCGAACACTTTACTTCTAAGGAAAAAAACATCAATCCGACTTTACTAGATGCATTATAAGATAGCTACTAATGTCCTCATGGTTTTACAAAAATGGCTTTACTAACCCATATACACTTTTAATAAGGTAGCTTTAGCTTTGCTTTGTACGGTAAAATTAGTGATGGTTGCAGGCATAAATAGTGTTTCTCCCTTTTTTAAAGTACTGATAGCATCACCCACCTTAAAAGTAACTTCAACATCACCTACATTCATATAGATAATAAAGGTATCCGTATTTGTAGCATCCTCAGCCATAGAACCATCTATTGCTAGAATATCTGTTTTAAAATAAGGCGTATGTACTAACTTTTCAGGAGTATTTAGAGTAGTATTATAAGAAACCGGTTGATTATCCGAACTATCAAAATCTATAGCATCCAGTGCCTGATCCAGGTGTAATTCTCTTTTTTGATTTGTTTTACTATCCACCCGATCATAATCGTAAATACGGTAGGTAATGTCAGAAGACTGCTGTATTTCAGCTAGAAGAATACCTGCTCCAATAGCATGTACCTTTCCGGCAGGAATGTAGTAGGTATCTCCCTTGTTAACTGGCGTATGGTTTAACAATGCTCCGATTTCTTCATTGGCTACCGCCTGTTGATAGGTTTCCTTAGTGACACTTTCTTTCAACCCCATGACTAAGTTGGCTTCAGCATCAGCGTTCATGATATACCACATTTCATTTTTACCAAAGGAATTATGGCGTTTTCGGGCCAGGTCATCATCAGGATGCACCTGTACGGATAGCGGTAGATTGGCATCTATAAATTTAATCAGTAACGGAAAATCACTTTTATAAGTTTCATATACACGTTTACCTACTAAGGCTTCTTTATAATCCTCAATTAATGTCCTTAGCGAAGCACCTTTAAGTTCCCCGTTTTTTACCGTAGAAACATCTCCTTCTACGTTTGATATTTCCCAACTCTCCCCTATTTGAGATTGATCCGTATTTTTATGTAAAATATCTTTCAATTGATCACCACCCCAAATGCGATATTTAAAAATGGGCTCAAACTGTAAAGGATACAACGTCTTCATTTATTTTTTTTCCAAAGTTCTTTTAATTATTTGTAAAGTATGATCTGTAATGAATTTTAATTAAATAAAGTTAAAAACACCTTTTATGCCCGATATAGTTCAAAAAATATCCAAAATAGCTAGTATTTCCCTATAAAGTCACCTATATTGATGCTTCGTCACAGATAACTCACTAATAATAAAAGAAATGCAGTCAGCACCCTGTCAAAACGGAAACTTTGCAATCTTGCCCAATAGCAATTATGCTATTAAGAAAAATGACATTTGCAGAGAAAAAACGATTTCTTCAATTGTACTCCAACGTATATTCGAAGCAGCCCGAAGAGCTCCCAGTGATCAAAATCAACAACCCTGGCATTATTTATATGCCCGTCAAAACCATACCTCGTATAACTTGCTTTTTTCTTGTATAAACGATGAAGACAAAGATTGGGCTATTCAGGCTCCGGTACTGATGTTATCATGTTATAAAACATACGATCGTTTTGGAAATACAAATATATTTGCAAAACAGGATTTACATAGAAGTATGGCATGTATGCAAGCTCAGGCAGAAGAATTAGGTTTGTCTCTATATCTTATTGATAGCCCAATGCTTCCCAATACCGAAAAGATTTTTAACCTTCCGGAATATATACGGGCAGGTGGTATTATGGCTTTAGGTTATAAAACAGAAGCACATCAGGCTACACGTACGGAGACAAATCGAATTAAATCTCCATCTAATAGAATCGTTAGGAGATTTACACACCAATTTGTACATCAAAATTTTTGGTAAGTCTTATATCGTTCAATATATAAAGCGATTTATTTTAAATAATAATTCTTGTCCACTAGGAAGTTCGGTTATCTAATCTTGATGATTATACATGTTGAATGACTGCAAAACTTTGTATAATCCACTTATATTTCATGTAGACAGTAGTTGTCCTAACTATTGGTGAAAATAAAAAGCACTTTACTTCCGCTTAAAAAACTACTACCCCGGATTGTATTTCTGAAAATAACTAATAATTCTTTTACTAACTAATCCGTGAAGAATAATACTTATAAAAATAGTCCAGATCGTGATATGCTGAATGGCACCACTAGACTCAAAAGATGTTTCTAAAAGTGCATAACTTAAATAGAAAATAGATCCAATCCCCCTAATACCAAAAAAAGAAATAGCCATTTTCTTCTTAAAGGTATAACCTGACTTTATAATAGAAAGAAACCCCGCAACCGGCCGAATCAGCAAAACAAAAGTCACTGCAATTAAAATATGAATCCAGGTACCTTCCGGAAAAACATGTAAAGCCATATAGGCACCAAATAACAATATCCATATGACTACCAGGAACTTTTCTGTTTCTTCTACAAAAAGCACCATGGCATTTTCCGGATGATCATCTTTACTTTTATCCACATGATACTGTGCAAACAGACCAGTAAAAAAAACCGCGATAAATCCGTATCCCTGACAAATTTCAGTAAATCCATAAGAAAAAAGGGTTAGAGATATTCCTACAAATCCATTTAGTATGGTATTCTTAACTGGTTTATCAAAAAAAGAAATCGTCCAACTATACGCATAACCAATCGCAGCACCTAAGAGTACACCCGCCACTATTTTATAAGCCAGATAAAAACTAAACCATTCCGTACTATCAAAGGATGTCCCGGATTGATCCGCTTTTGACATTAAAATTGCCATAAAAACAAAGGGGAACGCCAGTCCGTCATTGATACCTGCCTCTCCAGTTAATACATAACGCAATCCCGTATTTTTTTTATCCAAATTAGTTTGATCCTCTAATTGTAACTCAGAGGCTAATACCGGATCTGTAGGGGTAAGCACCGCCGCCAGTAATAATGCACTAGCCAGAGGCCAATACATAATATATACCCCTATACCAATAATAGCCAACATACAAACAGGCATAGCCACACCTACCAGGGCTAACGGATTACGCCATTCTTTCCAACTATATTTAAGACCAATTTTTAATCCGGCACTCATTAGGCTAATGATTACAATAATCTCAGAAAATTTTTCTACAAATTTTAAAGAGATATTTGAGACCGTGTCTTCTACCGTAGGTACGAGATATATAATGATCATACCTATTACTAAAAGAGGGATGGTGTAACTTATTTGCAGACGTTGACATAATATAGGTAAATAAGCCATTAATAAAGTCGAGAACCCCAATAAGGTAACCCAGAGATAAATTTCCATATATAATCATTATATGTATAAGGATAAAATTAGAAGTAATCAGAAGCTTCTACTATCGTGATACCATAAAAATTAGGTTGTTTTAAGATTGGAATAAAAAAATAGAGGTTTCCAAAAGAAATATAGTAGTTACAGGAATAAAGCAATCAGCAGTAAAACAACTTTTATTCTCAAAAATGACACTATAATGATTTTACAAGCTGTAAATTTTTGTTAAAGATATATACTCATTTAATTAAACAAAACAATAGTTAAAAAGTTAAAAAATTGATTATCAACTATTTAACTTTAACTCATATGAGCATAATTATAATTATATAACACTTTTGAGAAATTATGTAATACCAAATGAGGTATGGAGATGCATCTTTGTAAAACAAATTAGTAGTAGAAATGTTACCAAAACAAAATGCAAGAGTAGGAAAAAGTTTTAAAGCTCCTGCTTCCGGATTGAAAAGATTGTCATCACAGATAAATAAATTCAGTAGAAATCATATGACAATTTTACAATTACCATTTGTAACCGTAATGAATAAAAACAGCTATCAGAAATAAAAATAAAACAAACACTTACTTTATGGAAACGATATTGGACATTAAGACAGACGCAACGATTATTTTTGAAGAACTTCAATCTCAATTAAACGGTTCTTTAACAAATACACATGGTGAGTACAATCTAGGCATTCAGACTGACGGTGTTGAAGGGACTGTAAGAGGTATGCGTGTAAATACGAATAAAGTATTTTTAGAATTTGATATCAAGGCGGATAAAGATGTTACTATTAGTTTAGCTTCGCTTTCTTTAAATCCGTTGCATTTCTTATACTGTCATCATAATCAATTGATACAGACGTATGAAAATAGCCATGAAAAACATTTAATTGAAGAATTTCAAACAGCTATTGTTTTTGACAAAAATAAAAGAACACAATTATTTTTTAAAGAAGGCACACATACTAAAGTAACGATTATCTCCGTATGTATGCATGAAGGAGAAAAAGAGATATCAAACCTAACCAGGAATATACATCATCTTTTTGAAAAGAAATTGATTAACAATTCATTCAACTACGTAGGTTCTTATAACTTAAAAATTATTGATCAAATCTCAAGAATAAATGATATTAAAGAACAAGGAATTGTACGTAAACTATTAATTGAAGGTACCGTACAATTGATTTTGGCTATGGAAATCCAACATCACCAGAATGATATTGATACCATGCACGATCAGGTAGGCTCCTTAACTAAGAGAGATTTAAAAATTATACAGGGACTAGGTCAGCAAATTAAGGATAAGCCTGAGGTATTATATACTATTAAAGATTTAACCCTACAATCCGGTATTTCTGCCGCTAAATTACAGGAAGGTTTTAAACATTTATTTGGTCGAACAGTTACTGACTTTATTAAAAATGTAAGAATTGATGTAGCGGTAGACCTAATTAAGACAACAGATTTAACCATCTCTGAGATCGTATATACCATAGGATTTACTAGTAGAAGTTATTTCTCTAAAATATTTAAAGAAAGATACAATTGCAGTCCGAGAGCTTACCAGGTAAGCCAACGATTTAAAGCAATTAGCGCATAAAAGTTTTTTTTGAGTAGAGTTTGTAAGTTTGTGTGAGGAAGCTGCAGAGAATGAATTTCATTTTCTGCAGTTTTTTTTGTATAGCTAAATAAATATTAAATGACATGGAAGATTCATATTATTTCATGTTAATTTAGCTATATATCCCATTCATAAAAAATATGATGTAACTGATAAAAATCTTTATCCCATTTTGTCCAAACACGCAGGTTCGAGAATTTTTCCACACCATTTATATTCAGTAACCAATCCGTAAAATTACTAACTCAAATTACACATAATTCAATAATTAACGTTTTATATTAAATAATTTTATAATATTAATTATATTATAGTTAAAAAATTGAATATAATACATCAATCAATTATCTTTACCTTATAATTATTAAAATAAAAATTATCATGGAAAATAGAGATTATAACCAAGATCAAAGTCAAAATTTACAAGGTTCGGAAAATCAACAATACGCTGCCGATAATCCGCAGTACCGTTCTGAATATCAAAATGTATCTGCACAGGAACAATTAGGAGGCAATAGCAATACCGGAACCCAGGAATACGGTCAGGAAATCTCTTCGGAGAATAGACAGGGAGTTTCTACCTCAAGCTATAACAATGAAAATAACGTACCGCAAGAAGATAGTTTTTCTTCTTATGATAACGAAATTGAAGAAGAAGAGTAGTACACTACTGGATTTTCAATAGAATAGAAAAGGCTTTTTGTAAAGTAAGTCGAGATATATTTTAAACAACTGACAAAGTTAGTTTGTTCAAAATAATATCAGGCACAAATACTTTGTAAAGAGCCTCTTTTTTTATTGCATTTTTAGGTTCATACTATAATTATATTGTAATATTACTCTTTAAATTATTGTAGAAAAAGAAAGGGTTTCGACCACTTCTATATATATCTTTTATGAAAGTAAAGAGACATAACCTAAAGTTTATTCCGGATTCCAGCAGGGTTGTTGCCCGCTTCTTTAACAATGGAGATCAAAGAGTATTAAAACTTCTTCAGAACCTTAATACCTTATCTGATCAAAAGGTTTTAAACGAACTGAATCATATATTTATGGAGTTTGCCGGGCGCCATCGTAATATTTCCCGAATTTTTATGACACATGCCAGCAGTCTGGCACCTATATTCGAACACCATAAAGTAGATTTTCAAGGTTTATCAGAAGAAAGAAAGCTACTGCTAGGTGCCTATGCCACGATGGAGTATTCTATCGAATCTGCAGCACTGTTTAACCCTTCTATCATAGAAGATTTTGACCAGTCCTTTTTACAAAACGGCGAGAAAAGAGTGATCATATCGCTAAGAGCTACCGGAGAAGGGCATTTGTCTTCCATTGTATTTAGAAGGGGCGTTCTAGACCAACATAATAACCTTAAATTATCAAAAACTCGTAACCATATTGATCTACCTAAAATTGTACAAAAGCAATCGTATAATAAAGAACGTTTTGTACAGAAGTTGGTAGAAATGGAAGTGCCGGAAAAGTTTGTATATGATATTACTAATCGACTTTCAGATCGTTTTGAGTACCATGACTTGAAAAAAGTAATTAAGGAAATCGTAACCAAAGAACCCGTAAGTTATAATAAGAAGATTGCCCTCGAAGAAATTACCTGGTTAGTAGATTCTTACTACGATATTAATTTTAGTATGGATTCTGATATTTCAGAACGTGTTATTTTTCCTGTTTCCCCTTCGGAAAGTCAGGGAATTGAAGATGCGCGGTTTGTTAAGTTTCAGGAAGATGATGGCAGTACTACCATTTATGGGTTATACACCGCCTATGATGGTCATACAATTTTACCTAAACTAATTTCTACCAATGATTTTCAAACCTTTAGGGTAATGCCTTTACATGGTACGGGAGCACAAAATAAAAACTTTGCCATATTCCCTAGAAAAATTAACGGTAAATACGCTATGCTAGCTCGAATAGACGGAGTTAATAATTACCTGATGTATTCGGATCGTATCACACTATGGAACGACCCAATTAAAATACAGGAACCACAATATCCCTGGGAATTTACACAAGTAGGTAATTGCGGATCTCCGATTTATACCGAAGAAGGCTGGTTAATTATCACTCATGGAGTAGGTCCGATGAGACGCTACTGTATCGGAGCAGCCCTTTTTGACCTGAACGATCCTACTAAAGAAATCGGAAGGTTAAAAAGCCCTTTACTTGCTCCCCTGGAAAATGAAAGAGAAGGGTATGTACCTAATGTAGTATACTCCTGTGGAGCGATTATTCATAACGAAGAACTGGTTTTACCCTACGCTGTATCGGATTACAGTTCTTCTTATGCAACCGTAAATATCCGGGCGGTCCTTAATCAGATTAAATCAGACGGAATCAACCAGGATTTTACGGTTCCAGTTTAAGAAAATAAGCAGTCGGGTTTGCTATACGGCAACCCCAGACTGCTTTGTCTTTAAATTTATTAAATTTTGTGCGATGGGAGTGGTAGCTTTACTCTTTTTGTCCATACTTCTTACCGCATTACTTGCCAGGTGATAACATACCGTAGATTCTGCTCCTTGGTTTAAGTTTACATATTTGGTTTCCAAACCATCGTAACAACCGCCGGTATTTTGATCGTAAACTGCCTGATTCAATCGGTTTTTACCTAGAAACCATTCAAAACTTTTTCGACAGCTCTTGTCATACCCTTTATCCGGACAAATGTCATTAAACTTTGCCAATGCCATTGTGGTGTAAGATGCATCAATAGGTTGCTCCCCTCCTTCTTCTCTGTGCTCGATATTTCCTTTATCAAACCACGATCTGTTGCTAATTAATTCCATATATCCATTTTTACTTGTGTGTTTTACTAAAAAGCGGATTGCTTTTTCCGCCACTTCAATCATTGCATTATTATTTAGATAATCTCCGGCTAATAAAAGTGCTTCCGGTAGGATTGCATTCCCATAAGTAATAGAAGGCTCAAACCAGTCCCAGTCTTTCTCTGAGTTTGCCCGGTATTGTCCGATTAGAATATCCGCATAATAGGTAACTTTATTTTTAATAAGTAGTTGTAATTCTTTGTTATTGATCGCGATACTATGTAAAAGCCCCTTAATAGTAAAAGCAATACTCCGGGGTGAAACTGCCTCACTATGACTAATAAAAGACTGAATGATTAATAATACCTTTGATACATAAGGTTGAAAGATATCTGGTAAGGATTCGTGGTGTTTTATAAACGATCCTAAAGCCCAAATAGCCCGTCCGTTACTATCTTCCAGGCTGTCTTCGTTATTTTGATCTGTAAATTGCTCCGTATAATCTACGTAATTCAGGAAGCTTTTTGTTTCCGGCTGGTAGCAAAATAACATGACTTCCAGATATAACTTTAAAGCGTGTAAAATCTGAATATCCCGGGTTTCTTCATAATACTCCAGTGCAAAAATAAGTGCTCTGGCATTATCATCTAAGGTATATCCGGAATCTATATCAGGCGAACTAAATTTTGAAAATTGTAACATCCCAAAATCCGTAGTCAGTTTTAAAATATGATTGATATTAGTCTCCGGAATGCTAAAGGATAGTTCCTTATCTTTCAAAAAATGGTTAAACAACAACACATGATTGATTGCTGAATTCTCCCAGGTATTAAAAGAAGATATATGCAGTGCATTTAAGGACATCGTATGCAAATGTGTAGGGTTATCAAAGTATTCCAACACTAGTTCGGAAAGACCTTTACTATCTCCAAAATCAAATAATTGACCTACATCATCCCTTAACACTTCCGTGGCATGAGGTATAGGGGTCGAAATGATCGGACATCCGCAACTTACCGCATAAGAAAAAGTCCCACTCACAGCCTGATTCGGATCTTTTGAAGTAAATAAATAGATATCCGTTAACTGTAGATAATCCAGTAATTCGTTAATCTCTAAAAATTTATTGACAAACCGGACATGTTCGGTTATTTGAAGTTCTTCTACTATACCTTCCAGGTAGTCCCGGTATTTCTCACCTTCTTCGGCTACGAGGCTAGGATGTGTTTTTCCTAATACTAAAAACAATACGTCTTTGTGCTTTTCAATGATGGAAGGCAACGCATGTAGTGTAGTTTCTATACTCTTCCCAGGTCCTAACAACCCAAAGGTAGAAACTACTTTACGACCTTCTGCATTGTATTTTTTCTTAAGGGCATCCGTATTTTTTGGTACTACTTTATGAGTCCCGTGTGGGATCACACTGATTTTTTCTTTTTCTAACTGATAGTCCTGGATTAGAATTTCTTCGGATTTCTCCGTCATTACAATGATTTGTTCCACATACTGATTGATAGAACGTACTTTTTGATACATCATATCGTCCGGACGTGGTAGTACCGTATGAAAAACAGTTAGTACCGGAACCGAAACCTGTTCTAAAAACTGAAAAAAACCAGGTTCATTCTTATAAAAAAGACCGAATTCATGCTGAATGATGCATAGATCTATATCCCCCGTATTCACGTAGCAGATACAATCCTGATAACTTTGATCAGAACCAGGATCTAGTACCTGTTTTACCATAGCAATCTCCGCGTAGCGTTCTTTATTGCTATCTATGGCAATCATATGATAATTTACATCCGCTTGATGCTTAGCCTGCAAAGCAGTAATCAGATCATCCGTATAGGTAGCAATTCCACATTCTCTGGGTGGATAAGAGGATAATACCGCAATATTGATGGTTTTTTTAGAAGTAGAAGTTAGTAATTGATCTAACGTCTGTGTAGTGGAAAGTGTGTTATCTGATCTGGTGATTCGCATAAATAACTGGACTAAAATTAGAATCATAAAGTTCATCAACATTAGCCATTTATCTGTGCTTTATAAGATTACCATTGTGCTATATTACAGTGGAAGCATGATAAAAAAACCTAAAAACATACCACAATACCTCTTTACCTTCACTATTGTTAGAATTTATCGTAATAACGTTATTCTATTCACTTTTCCTTAAGAGAATTAGAGAAGTAACAAATTCCCGGGGTTATACTTAAAAATTATGCTTTGTATCATAAGTATCCAGGTAAAATAGGTAATAGCTTATAAAGCACAGTAAAACAGAGTGATTCCAAACTTTAGCGTGTTTAGAAAATGCTTTTATAAAAGTAATTTTTTTTGACATTAATAATTATTATAATATTAATTTTCAATATTATAATAATTAGTCTTGAGTCTTGAGTCTAGAAGCGATAGCGATCTTGAATCCTTACCGGACACTAATGAATTAGCATTTTCCTTAGTTAAGGAATCGACCATCAGCGGTCATTTCTACATCTTTGTTTTTCCCTTTTTGTTTAAATTCAATATTGTAAAAAACACCTTTCTGATAGTGGTCTACTTTTTCGATTTCAGTAATCTCCTCGTCACTATATAATTCTTCGATCTTTTTCTGGACTACCTTTGGCAATTCTTTCTTTTTTATACTTTGTTCGGTTTCGATCCAGGTTCCGTCCGGTTTGAAATCAGCCCGTAGTTTAATTCCGTTTATTTTAAAATGAGATTCGTAATTACCATGAGCATCTACTTCCCAATCTGGATCGTTCTCTCCCGGGTATTTCCCTTCAAAAGCTACCTGCACCGCTTCCGGCACCTTTTCCTGAGCTAGAGAACAGGATATGATAAGAAAAACACTTAATCCGAATAGTAATTTTTTAATGATTTTCATATGATTTTTTCTTTATTTACATCAATTGTTAATGAAACCTAGTTAATTAATAACCTCTAGCACATTCTGGAAAAAAGCGTCAATTCGAGTGTTTTTTCGTAATGAAATGAAGAAAAAATGTATCGAGAATAGCTTTTTTGACTAAAATCCTAATCATCTTGAGCCTGTTCGAAAGACTTCATAGTTCTGCTGAACTGGTTGAAGTACACTTCTTCCTTTGGTCGAAATACTACCATTGACAGATTTTATAATTATTATTCAAATGCATCACAGGTCAATTTATAATATTTCAAATTGAAATTAAGTAGGCAAAGGAATATATTCATCCTCTCCGGGAACCATCGTAAAATCTTTAGCCTTCCATTTTTCTTTTGCCTGTTCAATACGTTCTTTAGAACTTGAAACAAAATTCCAAAAAATAAAGCGTTCTTCTTCAAAAGGTTCACCCCCGAATAACAAAAGTTTTGTACTTGCACCAACGGTCATTACGCAAGCATCATTATATTTGGAAACTAATATATTTCCTTTTTCAATACGTTCTCCACAGGCTTCAATATAACCTTCTACAATACAAACCCCCACCTCTCCTGATACTTGTTTATTAATATCAAGTAAAGCCTGATTTTTTGATATGATTTCAATCATAAAAAGATAAGAGAAAACCGGAACAGAAGAGGTACAACCAAATCCTTTACCTGCCACTAATTTATAGGAAAGCTCACCTTCGGTCCAGGTAGGTAAATCGGCTCCCGGGGTAAAAGAAAACTGCGCTGCCATTTCTTCTTTATCCCTGGGTAGTGCCACCCATATCTGAAAACCATGTAAATGATGTGTACTCCCATCTCTCAAATCAGATGGGGTTCTCTCTGTATGTACCACTCCGTTCCCTGCGGTCATCCAACCTACATCTCCGGCATTAATACGCTGTACTGCTCCCGTACTATCCCGGTGCATAATAGCTCCTTCTAACAAATATGTCAAGGTAGACAATCCGATATGAGGGTGTTCACCTACATCCAGGTAGTTGCCGGGTTTAATGGTAGCCGGGCCCATATGGTCAATAAATATAAACGGACCTACCATTCGTTTTTTTCTAAAAGGCAATAATCGACCTACCAGAAAATCTCCGATATCCCTACTTCGTTCTTCTATAATCAATCCGATATTAGACATATACAAATCTTTACAAACGAATATATTGTATAAGAGAAGAACTCCATTTTTAAATTTTGTAAATTTTTGTGAAAATCTATAAAACCTAAACTATCATTAGGAGTCAATAATATATGAGTGCACGACAAATTTCCGATTTTGCTGATAACTTAATTTTTTCAGGAACAAAAACTTAATAAAATCAAGCAATTTTAGAAATTGAAAAATTATAAAAATCTCTATTTACGGAAATTTGTCGTACACCCGGGGTCTTTTAACTTTGTAAAATGGCGATCTTTTATATATAGGTACATTTTACTTCTAAATTATCTTATCCATCGTAGTATTGCTTTCCAAAAATTAAAGGAAAGCCCGAATCGTAGCGTAACTTTTGACGGGTTATTCGTGCTACCTGCGTTGAATGAGACAGTAACAAATTGAGTTACCAGCAACTATTAAGACCCCGAAGGTTTTAGAAACCTTTGGGGTCTTAAGTGTACGACAAATTATAAAGCGCTTTTTTCTTTCACATACAAAAATGCTTCTTTGCACGTAGGGAAAACAAGTTGGGCTCCTGCTTCTTTCAACTGTTCCTGATTATATTGAGTTAAAATTCCTATCGGGTACATCCCGGCACTTTTAGCTGCTTTTAAGCCTACCAGGCTATCTTCAAAAATCCAGCATGCTGCAAAATCTTCGGACTTCATCTTCAGTGCGTTTGCTAAAGTTTTATAGGCTTCCGGGTCGGGTTTCGGTTTTTTATAATCTTCAAACCCAAAATATACAGGAAAATCCAAAGATAAACCCACTACACTTTTCTTTAAAAATTGCCGGGTGGCATTACTGGCAATCCCATATGGAATGTTTTGTGAAGTTGCCCATTTTTGTAAAGCTACTACTCCGGGCAATAAGTCCGGAAGTTCTTTATTCGTAACAATATGCTCATCTTTTAAATCATACAGGGCTTCCGCACTCTCCGTCTGACCTGCTTCCGTAGCAAAATGTTCTGCTATTTGCATCGGAGACTTTCCTGTTAAGAATTCAGGAAAGTCTCCAATGGATTTATTAAATAATGAGTGATATGCAGATTTCCAGGCATTATAGTGTACGGATTTACTATCCACCACTACTCCGTCAAAATCAAACAGTAACGCTTTCGGTTTTACGAACATCTTTATTTTTATTTACCAAGGCCGCAAGATAAGGATTCAAAAACTTATCTGTAGGATCCATTTCCTGCCTTAGCTTTTTAAAATCTTCCCATTTCGGATATATCTTGTTTAGTTCTTTATCCTTTGCTACAAAACGTTTACCCCAGTGAGGTCGTCCTCCGTACTTTAAAAAGATCCGTTCTACGGTTTTAAAAGCTTCATAAGTATCTGCTGTTTCGGCATTTCTAGATACACATCCCATAGTTACCGTATCCTGCCCGTATGCATAACTTAACCAGGAATTATCTTTATATATAAACCGAACGTCCATAGGAATATGTACAAAAGCATCGTTACTCCAGTCATTCAATTCTTTTTTTAATTCCTGGAATAACTGTGGAAACTTATCCAGGGCAACCGTCCATTCTGCTAACTCTAATGTAGAACCTCTGGATTTGGTTACTGTTGCCTGATACAAGGAACCTTTATGTTCTTTTTGAGAACTAAAGAAAATCCTATGTAAAATCTTATTAGCAATTCCTGTAATCCACGGAAATTTATGTGAATATTTATATAATATTTTAGATACTTTTCTACGGTGTTTTAAATATGCCGGTCCATTATTTACGACAACCTCCTTATCCTTATGAATCTTATCTCCGGTAATTACATAGCCGTAACCAGTATGGGGCAACCATAGAATTCTAAGAAAGTCATGCTTCTTTAAGTTTTCCGTAATATTAGGCAACCACTCCTTATCTTTTTGAGGTCCTTCTTTAACGTGTAGAATATACTCTGCTTCACATTGAAATGTAACTTCAGACACCACTCCTAATAAACCTAAAGATACTCGTAAAGCATCCATCAATTCATCCCCATCATTTACAATACGAATGGTTCCGTCTGCTAATACCAATCGGCATTCGTGAACATACTCTGCCAGGATATATCCGCTGGTACCATGCGTTCCGGTAGCAAGCGCACCTCCAATAGTAATTGTATTAATATCAGGAAGACAAGGGATGCACCACTCCAGTTTTTCTATTTCTTCTAATAAGGTACTCAAACGCATACCAGATTGTACGGTAATCTGCTTTTTTTCCTTATCAATATCAACAATCTGATCGTAAGAACGTATATCAATTAAGGTATCTACCCCCGCACTAATATCTGCCGAAGATTGCTTATTACCAAAGATTCGGATGTTATCTGCTTTTGCAACAATGCTACTTAGTTCTTCTTCAGTACGAACCTCATACAAATTTTTATAAGGATGCTTTACATTTTCATTCCAACTTTTCCATATTTTTTGAGCTTCCATAGTCTAGTAATTTTACTACGAAGTTGTTGATTTTTTATGGATTTGAAGCCGTCCTAACAAACAAAATTTTACCGCAATCCATGTAGATCGTACACGAATAGCAAATACCCAATATTTAGCTGAAACACTAATAGAATCGTAAAATTTAAATTCATTTGTTGCTAACTATTAAACTGATAAAAACTTCACCTTTAAAAATAAATTAACATTTTCAAATAGAATTCTTAAAATTTTTAAGAATTGTATACATTACATTACTAAAATTATCTAATGAGCACTTAAAAAACGTAGGTACTTTGTACTTTACCTTTCTAAAGTTTAAAGAAATGAGAAGTATTTTATGGTTAGTTGCCGTTATTGCTATTGTCGTGTGGTTGTTAGGTTTATTAGGTATTGTACCCGGGTTAGGAACCAGTAGCCTAATTCATTTATTACTGGTAATTGCAATCATTGTGATACTGTATAACATCATTACTGGTCGCAAACCCTTATAAAAAGGTTTCCCGACCGGATCATTTTTAAATCACTTTTAAGTTTGCCGGAAAGGCTATGATTTTAATTCACCGCCGGGCAATAACAAGGATATCTTTTAGGCCTACAGGCAAAGTTTAACCCTACGGTAATCTGATGAAATCCACCGTTGTTAAAAACAATAGGATTAGACTGATACGAGTAGGTATAGGCAAACATTAAATTCTTATAATTAACTCCTACAAAAGGTGTAAGATATTTCAAATTTTGATTTCTGATCTCAGAACCTTGTACGAATTCTAAAGCATCCAGACTGGTTCGATATGAAAAACCACCCCAAACCTTACCAAAACTCACATCGTAATATCCTTTTAGGTTAAAGTCGGCAAAACTTTGTTGTGTTCCAAAGCGATATGAATACAGCACAGAAGGTTCTAAAGACCAAGCCCTGCCAGCACGACTGAAGGTATAACCTGTAGATACTAATAAATTTCTAAGGTTACTCGTTACCTGCATATCACTATTTACCCCGGCATTTTCTAAAACATTCTTTAATGTAACATGAGTATAAAAGTTATATAATTGATAGGACATTCCTATATCCATATTAAACTCCGTATTGTTTAAGCGATCATCCAAAATTGCCAAATCAGTAGGATCATTGAATAAACTTTGATCAATACTATATTGTATGGCTCCGGCACTTAATCCAAAAGAAAGCATATTTAAGTCCAATTCATCCCTGGAGAACATTAGATGATGGGCGTAAGTTACATATCCTCCGGTTTGCTGGGTAAAACCATTTTCATCAGTAAAAAAATTGGCTCCTATACCTGATCTGCTTCCTACTTTCTGATTATAAGCAGCGGTAAATAACCCAGGGGTATCACCGTTACTTCCTACCCAATTCCTACGTCCGGTAACTCTAACTTGGGCACAATTTGCTGCACCTGCCATAGAAGGATGTATCAGGTAATAATTATCAGTTAGGTAATCGGAATATATAGGTAAGCCTTCCTGAGCCGATATTCTTTGCATCAAAAGTGCAAAAACCAATATCCAAAAATGCTTTATCAAAATATATTTTTTTATTGTTATCATTAATTTATTGATATTGGAATTTATCTCCTTAAATTAAAATGTCCGCTATATTCAATGCCGGTACCATCCATTAACCGGGCTGTAAACCAGTAATCCGTTGAAGGTAATGGTTGACCATTAAAACTACCGTCCCATCCTAAATCTTCCGGTTCTTGTCTACGTAATAATTTACCGTATCGGTCAAATATGAAAATTTCCATAGGAGGGATCTCATCATCTCCCTGTATTTTTACATTCCAGAAATCGTTGTTATTATCTCCATTAGGCGTAAAGAAAGCAGGGAAACCAAAAACTTTAATTTCACTAATATCTTCCCCGCAACCATTGACCTCACGTACCACTACTTCTCTAAGTCCCAGAGGTACATTTCTAAAAACATTACTGGATTGAAAAGGACCACCGTCCAGACTATATTCAAAATTACCGGCAAAAGGCATATCTGCAATCAGGTCATTTTCATCTGCAAACTGTCCGCGAGATAAAGATAAAGTCAAGTCTCCCGGTTGAATAGCCCGTACGGAATTTACAATGACCTGGCTGGTTTCAGAACATCCGGTAACCCGGTCCGTATAGGTTAAAGCATACGTACCTGCCTGCAGAACAGTAAGTAATTCAGCACCGACTTCCCCGGGAATAGGGGTACCTTCAAAACTCCATTGAAAGTCAAAATCGGCTGGGGATAAACCCGAAAGAATTTCAGGAAGACCGTTTACTCCGGATTGAAAAACACTGCCATCTTCATTTAAGCATAATACTCCGGTTACATCCAGGTCGATAATAGGTATATCTACAATTTCATAGGTTATATTAATACGTCCACTGGTACAATTAATCGTCATATCTTCAGCTTCTACCGAAAAAATATACGTTCCGGGTTGATCTACTACCGGAGTATAACTGGTACTACCTGCTACAACCAATTGGTTATTGTCATCATACCAGTTAGCAGTTAACCCGGCAGCTACGGATACTTCCAGTAAACCGTTAGGATCTCCAAAACAACTGGAATCTTGCCCGCTTGCAGTAATATCTACCGGTGGTGCTACAGAAGGACAGGAACAATCCGGAGCTGTTACTGAAACCTGAGTAGTACAAGCTGCATTACTTGGATTAGTTGCGGTGATATCCACATCAGTTCCATCGGGTATTCCGGTAATCGTACCAGCAGCTACATTCACCGTTCCTACATTAGGCGTAAGAGAATAGTTCCAGGTTCCATTGGCTGTAAAACTAATATCATACGTAGTACGATTGGTAGCACATACGGTACTGTCTATCATGACATCCGGAGTTAAATCTACAGAAACGTTTACCAGCGCTGTTGCCGGAATTGGGCAAGTAGAGGTTGATATAGTGTAAATATAATCCCCAGGAATAGCAGTAGCCGGATCAATGGTACCTCTATCTGCATTAGTCGTCGGTCCCGGGCCAGTCCAGGTTCCTCCCATATCCGGAGTTCCACCTAATTGACTAAAAAGATCAGTAAGACCATCCGTAGAACATAAGCGTATAGCATTATTTAATCCGGGATCGGCTCCAGGTTGTATAATTACCTCCACATTTGCACTTACCTGGCATCCGGCGGTACCTACTGTATACGTATATATTCCCCCTGGATCTGTTGCAGGGTTAAAATCTCCCTGGTCATTAGTTCCAAACTGAACGCTACCGGCAATAGGATCATTAAAAAACCATTCTCCCCCGGGATCCGGCGTACCTCCTAAACGTGAAAGGAGCGTAAAAGTAGTTGCACTACTACAGGTGGTTTCCATTCCATTAATACCAGCATTTCCTAAGGTACCTATAACTACATCTACCGTAGCCAGGCGAGGCAGACAACCTGGAACGGTCAAATCATAGGTATAGGTTCCAGTTATGTTAGAACCCGGGGTAAAGGTCCCTCTATCCCCATTAGTAAGAGGAGGTCCACCAGCCGGACCTGTCCAGGTTCCCCCTGGTATTGCTGCCTGAACTAAAGAAGTAAACAAATCAAATGGAGCCGTTGAAGACGTACAACTTGACTCAGTAAAAGATTCGGTAAAACCAATATATTCTTCCCTCCAATCTAATTCAGGAGTACCTGGGTCATAATTATTAGGGAAAGCCGTAGGCACATCAGTATTAGCTGCATTAGTATTTCCGGTTAATCGTCCTAATACCACCTTATCAAAAGCATCATCTAATCCGTCATTATCCATATCACGTCCTGAGGGGGTTGTGTCCGGAGTACCATCCTGATCTATGTCATAAGCTTCTTCTGTATCGGTCAAGCAATCTCCGGTAGCCGGATCGGAGTTTGTATCTACATAATCCGGTTCCGTATCAGCATTTGTATCTACAGGTACAACTGGGGTACCATTCAGATCATATACATCATCCACTCCGTTAAAATCACCGTCTATTCCGCTAGGGGCCACATATCCTAATGTAGTTTGTCCCTCAATATTATCTACAATTCCGTCATTATCAGAATCAATATCCAGATAATTATCATTAGTACCATCCCCGTCCGTATCAATTAAATTAGGGGTTATAGTACCTGAACCGGTAGCATTGATTGCTCCGTCGAAACGACCATCCCCATTTGTATCTGCTCCGGCATTTCCGGTTTCTACAATATCATAAATCCCATCGTTATCAGAGTCTAAATCTTCTGAGTTGGGAATTCCATCCCTGTCAAAATCACATGCACTGGTAGAAAGGAATATATTATCAATCCCTACATCATTTCCAAAACCGGTCATCGTCTGACGACTAGTTACCCGAATAGCAACCACCGTAGTACCAGCAGGAGCTATAAAATTACCAGTTACAGGAATCCACATATCAGTACCATTAGGAATAGGACCGGAATTACTATCAAAAAGTACCGTATTAGTTGCCTGATCTACCACTTCGATAGTTAGATCAGGTCTAACCACTCCCGGGTCATTATGTAAACTTGCAATAGCCATACTAAAATCATACGTAAGTCCGGGAGTAACCGGCAGGTCTCTTACTTCAAAAATGGGCTTGTTAGCGAAGAAAGCAGTATTCATATTAATCGCCATATAGCGCCCGTTTACATCACCATTTGCATCTACGTTTCTATTTAAGTCAGTAGATAAAAAGGTTTGTACAGTTCCTCCCAGAGCAGTTAATAGAAACGTAGAAGTAGCTACATTATATTCGCCATTTCCACCGTCTAAAGGAAGTCCCGGATTATAAGTTAAATCAGGCACCGCATAACGACTACGTGTTGGACCTCCAAAACCAAAATCTTCTTCTAATATAAAGATAGGTGTTGTAGAGCCTATACCTCCGTTACAATAGCTATCTTCCTCAAGGTTTGGAATCCCATCATTATCTTTATCCTGATCAGTCGTATCATCTACCCCATCCCCGTCAATATCTGTTATGTTACAGGGGCGTACGGTTACCGTAGCAGATTGTGGAGGACAGGCAGTTCCGCCAGCAACGGTATAGGTAAAAACCCCCCCATTTGGATTTGAGGTATCATAAGTTCCGGTACCATTGCTCCAGGTACCACCCATCTGAGGCGTCCCGTTTAGTTCATTAAATAAATTGATAATACCCGTTTTACCACATAAAAATAGGGTCGTATCAAAACCGGCATCCGGTACATCTTCTACGATTATTTCTATATCATCAAAGAGAGGTCCTGATGGCAGTCCATTTACCACAACTGAATAAATAGTTGTTATTTGAGGCGTAAACCTAATAAAAGAACAGGCTCCACCAGGTGCTGGCAAACTACAATTAACAATATTTGGATTACCTTGATCCTTATTCCATTGAACATTATATTGGCTTGTTGCCCCACTTGGTCGTGGTGGATTAACGGCCAGGTTAATTTGAATTTGAGTACCTCTACAAATAGTAGTAGCACCGGACAATGTTGTTAGTGTTGCTGACTGTGCATATAACAATTGCAACAGTACTACGGAAAAGTATAGAGACAGGGATAGTAATTTATGCTTCACAGTTTGTGTTTTAATTGGTTTTTGAACAGCCAAAGGTAACTTTAGTTAAGTGCTAATAACGGTAATTATCTTATCTTTATTTTAACATATTTTAGCTATTCGATAAGAAACTTATATACTCGATAAAAAGCTTGAATTAAAGCCTTATACAGGCTTATTGACCGAATTTAATAGGAATAAAATAAACGCATTAATTTTATCTAGGTATTGATCAAAATATCCCCTGGTAATATTAAAAATTTCTTAAAATATTAGGAATATCTTATATTTACGTTATAAAATTTAGAAGTATGCCTTTTTTAACAGAAAATGAACTACTGGATTATCGAACCCAGATTGAAGAAGCAAAGCAACAAGAAAGAGTAATCAACTATACCCATCATAAACAAATTGAAGATCGTAAAGAAGAAACTCAAAAGTATAAAATTGCTGCGATTCTTCTGGGAATTCTGGCTATTATCGGTATTGCCAGCACCATATACTACCAGTTTTTTAATATGGATCATACTATGATTCCAAAAGAACAATACTTTGCGGAAATTGCTAATTATCAAAATAAAATTACAGAGTTAGAATCTACTATCCAAGAGTTATCAATAAAAAAGGAATTGGCTCAGAATACTACAAGTTCTGAACAACCTTCTTTAAATAACGAATTGGTCTACACCGTGCAAATTGGTGCGTACCGTAACGAAAATATGGATTTATCGCTATACTCTGAAAAGTTTGTGAATTTTAAAGAGATACGTGGGGAACCTTTTAATAAATACGCTATTGGTAATTTTGCTACACTTAAAGAAGCGCAGCAATTTAGAAAACAAATAGTAAAATTAGGATTAAAAAATGCTTTTATAGCTTCTTACCAAGACGGAAAGCGTATAAAAATTGAGAAAACAAGATAATTTGATATTTACTTACTGGTAGTTTCTTTCTGAACTACCTGTTGTATAAATGTAATTATTGCGAAGGCTAATATCCAACGGGTATAAATAAAATAGCGGTCAATACTATGTTCTACCAGACATACTAAAACTGCGTTGCTAAAAAGCAATAAGAATAAAATTAGCATAAAGCTATCTTTTGTATTTCTTTTACGATGTATTACTACTTGAGACGTATAATATAGTAACAATAATACATGAAGGAAAAAGAGAATATATCCGTCAAAAGCATTCAGCAAATTTTGAAAGAAAATCCTGGTAAATTTTAAAAAATTATCCAGCACTAATGGCAACCACATTGCTATTAGCAGATCATTGTTTTTAATAAGTATCCTCTGAGATTCGCTATCTTCTTTTCCGAGAAAAAATCTTCCTTTTTTTGATAGGATCCCAAAAGATAAATCCGCATAATTTTTATGAAGATGGTGGTAAGAAGTATCGTCAAAAGAGGCTTTATAATAGTTTTGCAAAACCCTTGCACTATCTGCTTTTTGATAGACGTACTTAAAATAATTTTGCTTTAAAGGTTCTTTATAGATGTCAAAATCCCCCTGGTCTGCTACAAAAAATGGCATTGCCATAATTTGAACCCCGGTATTTGCCGTACTTACAAATTCTCCCCTCATGGCATAATGGTAACTTTTTTCAAACAACTTTAGGGC
Organism: Aquimarina sp. ERC-38; assembly: GCF_026222555.1. Lineage (NCBI taxonomy): Bacteria > Pseudomonadati > Bacteroidota > Flavobacteriia > Flavobacteriales > Flavobacteriaceae > Aquimarina > Aquimarina sp. ERC-38. The sequence goes on from NZ_CP098511.1 coordinate 292,243, forward strand.
AACAGGTAGTAGCAGTACTATAAGCAGACTTGTATATATTATTTTCTTTTTGGCGATACGGATACTTAATGCGTAGAGTAAACTAATGACTAAAACCGGTAGAATAAAGAAAAATTGAGGACGTAAGGAGATTAGAATAAATAATACTGTAAAAAAATAGAATAGTTTTCTGCCCTGATACGTATGTAATAAACTTAATCCGATACCTAACCAAATTAAAAAAGTTGGATAGGCCAAAGCTTCACTTACTATTCTATTGGCCACCAAAATTCCGGGGTCCCAGAAAGGTACTAGCAGTATCACACTAAAACCAATCGTTAAGTAGGCTCTACACTGGTAATGAAATTTAATTTTATGTATAAAAAACCATATGGCGTATAATCCGTAGATCAACTGAACGGTTAGTACATAAGGCCCTAAACCGTCGATTCCAAAGATTTTTTTAAACCCGTATAAAAATAAGGGATAAACTGGGGTAGTTATAATGGTAAGATGTAGATAACTCCCGGTATCTCTTTCCATAATACTTCCTTTACTAAATACATATAGGATGGTTATCAAAAACAAGAAGAGCAAAGATCTGTTTTCTACAGTTTGGGCGGCTTCTCGGATTTTGTCAATAGATAGCATACCGCTTAAAGTTCGGTAGCTACTTTATCTATTACCGCTATGGTGGTATCCAGGTCTTGATAAGTCAAAGCATCTGTCAGGAACCAGGATTCAAAAGCGCTGGGTGCAATGTAAATACCATTTTTCAGTAATTGATGAAAGAAAGTATTAAAAGTCTTATTATTTCCTTTTGCTGCCGAAGCGAAATCAGTTACCGGATCATCGGTAAAATGAACGGATATCATCGAACCTATCCGGTTGATATGATGTGGTACTTTGCGTTTGTAAAAAACTTTAGTTATTCCTTCTTCCAGATATTTGGACTTTTTATTCAAACTGGTAAATACTTCAGGACTATTTTTTAAAGAAGTGAGCATTGCCAAGCCTGCGGCCATAGCTAAAGGATTTCCGCTAAGCGTACCTGCCTGGTAAACCGGCCCTATAGGAGCCAGATAATCCATAATTTCTTTTCTGGCAGCAAATGCCCCTACAGGCAAACCACCTCCGATTACTTTCCCAAAAGTAACCAGGTCAGCGGTCACTCCATATAGTTCTTGTACTCCCCCTAACGCTAATCGAAAACCGGTCATCACTTCATCAAAAATCAAGAGTATTTCATTTTCGTCACACAAGGCTCTTAACTCTTGTAAAAATCCTTCGGCCGGAGGGATACATCCCATATTACCGGCTACCGGTTCTATAATTAAACAAGCAATTTCACCTTTATTAGCCTGCATTAATTTTTCTACGCTTTCCAGGTCATTGTACGTGGCAAGTAGGGTGTCTTTTGCTGTTCCTACCGTTACACCCGGACTATTAGGCATTCCAAAGGTAACCGCACCACTTCCTGCCTGAATCAGAAAGGAATCACTATGCCCGTGATAACAACCGGCAAACTTTATAATCTTATCTTTTCCAGTAAAACCTCGAGCCAAACGTACGGCACTCATACAAGCCTCAGTACCTGAATTTACAAACCGAATTTTATCAATACCCGGAACCAGACTTACTGCCAATTCGGCAATTTCTGTTTCAATTTGCGTAGGCATCCCAAAACTAGTTCCTTGTTTAGCTTTTTCAATAACCGCATTGACCACCGGAGGATAGGCATGTCCCAAAATCATAGGACCCCAGGAATTAATATAATCTATCAAACGGTTTCCATCTTCATCATACAAGTATGCCCCTTTAGCTTCTTTTACAAAGATAGGATCCCCTCCTACTGCTTTAAAGGCTCGTACCGGAGAGTTAACACCTCCGGGAATTACTTGTTGTGCTGCTTTGAATAACGCACTACTTCTTTGATATGTTATCATGAGTTAAAATTCATCAAATTCGCTTTCGGTTTGTTTTAGTTTTAAAACCTGGCCTATAGAAATTGTATTATCTGTTAATTCGTTGATTGCTTTTAAAAGGCTTACTTCCATATCAAAGCGTTTGGCAATGGAATATAAGGTGTCTCCACTTTCTACCTTATATTCTTCGTATTGTTCATTCTTATTGGTAGTTTCTGTAGTTTTTGCAGGAACCGGTTGTACGCTTGTATTTGCTTCCCCAACTGTTTTTTCAGGAACCGGTACCGGTGTAGGTGCTTCAACAATAGCAGGTGTTTCTGTTACTATATCTACGGTTCGAGGTTTATCGTAAGTAGCTAAGCCAAAGCGTTCGATAATACTTATTAATTTTGCCGGATATTTGGGATCTGTTGCATAACCTGCTGCTTTTAAACCTTTGGCCCATGCCCGGTAATCATCTTTTCTATACGTAAACAATTTGGCATAGCGTTTTCGGTTTTTAAGGAATAGAGAGTGGTCCCTAAATGATTCACTAGGGTCGTTGTATTTTCTAAAACACTCCTGCGACAAGTCATCATCGTGATACACCCGGTCTCCGGTCCAACCATGACATTTTATCCCAAAATGATTATTTGCCCGGCTTGTTAATTCGCCATATCCCGCACCTGATTCTAATATTCCCTGTGCCAAGGTAATACTTGCCGGAATGCCATAGGTTGCCATTTCATCCTGCGCAGTACGACTGTAAGCGTTGATATATTGTTGTACTTTTGTATTATAAGAAGTAGCGGGTAAAGGTACCGCTTTAGGTTTTGACACTTCTTTACGAACCCTTACCTCTCTCTGAATTTCTTTAGTCCTGACTGGCAATTCTTTACGAGAGGTTGATGTAATTGCTTTTTTATTTCCCCCACAGGAAAGTAGTATCAAACCTACTCCTATATATTTTAAAAATTTCAATTTGTTCATTCTGATTGTGTCAAAATAAGCGGTTTATTCTTAGCTGCCAATTTTTGATTCATTGCCACAATACCTTGTAATCCGCCTGTGTGAATTGCAAAAATACGAGTATTTTTCTTAAAATAACCATTCCGGATCATATCAAAAATTCCGTAAAATAGTTTACCTGTATAGATCGGATCTAACAATATACCGTACGCTTTATAAAAAGCATTCATAAAGGTTATAAGCTCATCCGTCACTTTTCCATATCCCCCGAAGTGATAGGACGTAACCAATTCCCAGTTATTTTTCCTTGTCCATGTACCAATTTCAGCAGATACAAAGGTTCCTTTTAAAGCCGGAAAACCTATTACCTTTTGTAAAGGGTTGCTACTATTACAGAGACCGGCTAATGTACCTCCGGTTCCCACCGAAGCACAGATAAAATCAGCCTTGTTTTCTTTAGGAAGAATTTCCTGACAGCCTTTTACCGCTAATTGATTCGTTCCGCCTTCGGGAATGATATAAGCCTGAGGAAATTCATTCTTTAATTGTTGTAAGAAATTTTGGTCATTTTTCGCTCTATATTGTTCGCGAGAAATAAATTTAAACTGCATTCCGTACTCTTTAGCTTTTGCTAAAGTTGTGTTTTTTAAAAGAGTGTGCTTAAGGTTTTTTCCTAATTCTTCTCCACGGATTACTCCGATAGTGGGTATATTACAAATGTTTCCTGCTTTGGCTACGGCTGCAATATGATTGCTATAGGCTCCGCCAAAGGTTAGTATACTTTTATAATTACCTTTAATAGCTTCTTTAAAATTATACTTTAATTTACGGAATTTATTTCCTGACACTTCTTTATCAATGCAATCTTCCCGTATAACGGTTAAAGTAATTTTATGCTTATCCAAAAAATCTGACCGTAATTGAGTTTGAGGAACCGTTGGGTTTTGTTCAAAGAAAGACAAGTTCACCATTATAAATAAACTAAAAACTTCCAAAAACTACGTTTTGTCAAATAGTGCAGATCATTCTCATTTTGATAAGCTTCTTTTTCAAAACTAATATTTTGATAAGCTATATGGGCATTTTTAAACCGTAACCACTTTAGGAAAAATTCTATGACATACCAAATATAGAAGAAAAGAACGCCTAATTCTAATTGTTGGCGTAGGTGAATACGTTCATGATTTAAAAATATACGATCGTGTCTTAGGTAATCCTTTTTAATAACAATAAACGGCCACAAAGCTACTCCGGCAAAACGGCGACCCATCAAATATTTGTTAACTAAAATTGGCATCCACGCACAAGATAGTATTTTTGTAGGATGAACCGTTCAAAAAAAGTACCAAAACCTGAAGAAGGTGATTTTTATTTGACCCCGGAAGGATATCGTTGCTTTACGGAACAATATCACCTGAAACGTGGTTATTGTTGTGAAAGTGGTTGCCGTCATTGCCCGTATGGTTATAATAAAAAGACCAATAGCTATTCTTAAAATAACATAAATACTTCATTTCAAGTCTTATTTATTGGTATACAAGCCTTTTTTCTTTATAATATATGGTATCTTGAGATTGAAATACGTGACATATTGGTATAATTGTTGTGATTTCGGTTATGTATTAAATTTAAAATTTTAGAAGATGAAGAGGTTAGTTACTTTATTAACAATTTTTGCGGCTTTTGTTTTGACATCTTGTAGTACGGTGCGGGTGGCTTCCGATTTTGACCGACAGGTGAACTTTCAAAATTATAGAACTTTTGCTTTTTTTAAACCGGGGATTGATAAAGCAGATATTAGTGACCTGGATAAAAAAAGAATTTTACGGGCAATTGAAGGCGATCTGATAGCTAAAGGTTTTGTAAAATCTGAGAACCCGGATATGTTAGTCAGTATTTTTACAAAAACTCAGAAAAATGTAAATGTATATAATAACAACTTTAACGTAGGTTGGGGTTACGGATGGGGATGGAGTCCTTGGTTCTGGGGTGGTAATTTTAATAATGTGTCGCAGGTAACTGAAGGTACGTTGTATATTGATTTCATCGATTCTCGTAAAAAGGAACTAATTTGGCAAGGTATGGGTACTTCTGCCCTTACTACGCAGATTGATAAAAAGCAGGAAAAAATGAACGAAATTGTTTCAGCAATTTTAGAAAAATATCCGCCGGAGCAACGACGACCTTTATAAAATTTATCTTCTTTATAACTATATGCTAAGATGCCGTAAATGATCAATTTGATTTACGGCATCTTATTATTAAAGTGGTTTACACTTTTAATAATTTTTTACTATTTGTTCTAAAATACCCTATCTTTAAAACAGTAACATTGATCTGTTTATGCGGAATTTCTTTTTAGGTTGTTTACTGACTTTTATTTCGGCTTTTGCAATCTATCATTTTATTGAAAATAAAAAATCTCGTATTACTCAAATTGAGTCTACCGAATTACTACTGCATCAGATTAATAATGTTGGTAAACTTATAGTAACCGAAGGGCATTTTTCTGAGGTAATTACTTATAAGGATGCTAAAAAGTTATACATGGACTTTTTGACCGCTGAAAAGAAGGCAATAGTGGTGGTTAATGCGAAAGCAACGGTTTCTTATGACCTTCATCAGATTAAACATACCATAGATACTAAAAATAAAACAGTAACCCTTACTGAAATCCCAAAAGCGGAATTACAAATTGACCCGAAAATCACTTATCATGATATGCAACAGGATTATTTAAACCGATTCACCCCAGAGGATCACAATACAATTCGGAAGCAACTGGAACTGCGACTTCAAAAGAAAATCGAACAATCTACTTTACTTAAAAATGCAGAAAATCGATTGTTAAGTGAATTGCAAAAGATATATTTACTAACCAGTTCACTGGATTGGACGCTTCAATATAACGGAAAAACAATCAAAACTACAGAAGATTTAATTTTGTAAATATTACTTATTCTTGTGACGTTTCTATTTGATTTTTTAAGGTATTCCAAAAGATCATATCTCCTATTTGATATTTTGTTCTATCCGCAGATTTGGTTTGATATGAAATACTGTTTTCCCCGATTTGAATAATGATGGTGGTTTGATCTATAATTTTTAATACTGTTCCTTTTAAGATATGGGTTTGCCCGGCAACCATATTAGTCAATAATTCTAAAGGTGGGGCTTCTTTTATAATACGCCCTTTTTGAAGTAGCCATATTTGATCGGACATCTTACAAACTTCTTCACGGTCGTGACTGGCCATCAGTATGGTGGTGTTATTTTCTTTCTGAAATGTCTTGAGAAACACATGCATTTTATTTCGTATTCCAATATCCAAAGCAGAAAAAGGTTCATCCAGTAATAATATTTTAGGTTTTTGAACTAAAGCCCTTGCAAAGGCTACCCGCTGTTGTTGTCCTCCTGAAAGCTGAGTTGCTTTTTTATCCTGAAGCTTCTCTAAATCAATAACCTTTAATAATGTATAAATATCAGTATTAGAATTAGTATGTTGTTTAGCATATTCCAGGTTTTGACGAACCGTCATTGATGGAAATAACAAGTATTTTTGAGAAACATAACCAATGTTCCGCTTTTGTGGTGATAAAAAAATACGATCTTGACTGTGGTACCAACTAACTTTATCTACAGTGATAGTACCATCATCAGGAACTTGTAAGCCTGCTAGAATTCGCAAAATCGTCGTTTTACCTGAACCTGATTCCCCGTATATACTAATAAATGAAGCTTTGGGTACATAGGTTGAGATATTTAGGTCAAGCAAGCCTTCTACTGTATGGATTTTTTTCCGGAAGTTTATTTTAATCATCTCCAGAAACGTTTTAAAAATCCGGAATTTACCCCTTGTACCGCTAACAAGATGATAAAACTAACACCAAAAAGAAACAAGGAATAAATATGCGCTTGTTCATATTGTAAGGTTTCCACCAGGTCATAGATAGCGATAGATACCACCCGGGTTTCGTTTGGGATGCTCCCTCCTATCATCAATACTACCCCAAATTCTCCTAAAGTATGTGCAAAGGTTAAAATGATTCCGGTAAGTAACGCAGGTTTGATAGCGGGTAAGAGTACTTTTATTATTACGTTGAATTTGGATTTTCCTAATACATACGCTGCTTCTGATAATTCCCTTGGTAAACTCGCAAAACCCGACCGTATTGGATTGATCATGAAGGGTAAACTATATATTACAGATCCAATTAAGAGTCCGGTAAAGGAAAAAACCAGGGACTGATTAGTTAGATTCAGGTACCATTTACCAGGTAGAGATTCGGGACTTAACAGAAGTAGTAGATAGAAACCTAACACCGTAGGCGGTAAGACTAAAGGCATACTTACTAAAGCTGAAATAACTACTTTTAACCGGGAGTTATTTATAGCTAACCAATAACTAAATGGTACAGCAATCACTAATAAAATTGCTGTAGTGAGTACTGCCAATTTAAAAGTAAGTACAATCGGAGTCCAATCCATTATGTTGAAAGTTCACTACCCTATCGGGTTGGTAGTAAATATCCAAAATCTTTTAAAATAATCCCGGCTTCTTCAGATAAAATGAAATTAATAAATTTTTGAGCATTTTGTACGGGTACCTCCTCCTTTGTAGTTATTACAAGGTCCTGCGCAATAGGCGGGTAACTGGTATCTGGCAGTTTGATCCATGTTCCTTTTGTTTCAATATCTTTTGCCAGTACCGTGGAGAGAGAGGTGAAACCTATACTAACGGCTCCTGTTAAGATAAAATGATTTGCCTGGGATATACTTTCAGCATAAACCAGCTTCGACTTTACTTTTTCGTATAAGCTTTGATGCTTTAAAAAAGCAATCGCTGCACTTCCATATGGGGCCACCTCCGGGTTTGGTATGACAATACGTTTAATCATTGGGTGAGTCAGTTCGTCCGGAGTTACGTTTATTTTTTTATTGGTACTCCATAATACTAACTGACCGTAGGCATAGGTTACCGGGGGCTGATTGGTCATACCTTTTTTATAAATAGTCTGAGGGTATTGCTGATCTGCGGATAAAAAAAGGTGATAAGGCGCTCCTTGAAGTATTTGAGCCGTATGTTTTCCGGAAGAACCAACAATCAGTTCACAAGTAATCCCTGTCTTGTTAGTAAATTTTTTAATTAGTTTTTTAATTACGAATTGCGTATTTGAGGCGGTTGCAATTCGTAAAACTTCCTCTTTTTTATTAGATTGACACCCGATAAAAAGAAAAATTATAAAACTCAGGATTTGGTATTTAAAAAAAATCCGGATAATGGTCATGGTTGGTTTTTAAAACAAGCGACAAAACTACAGTACTCTCAAATCTTAAACGAATCTATTCTACTAATTAAATGTTAGAAAAGTAGTTAGTATTACAGTTTATTACAAACTGTAATCGGTATTTCTACTATTACTGCAAAAAAAATTCAATTTTTTAAATTTACTAATTTAATATTAACTCCTATAATTCAATACTTTAAAAGTTTACAAATACTTACAAACGAATACAAACGAACGTAAACGTTTCCCAACCGACTAGCTCTTGTAATGCATTATAGGTTTGCAGTGTTCAAAATTAATACTGTTCCATTTAATTATAAAGAACAGCAATAAGTAACAAATTTTAAAACTATACATTATGAATGCACTGAAAAACTAAGTACAATTAATCGGACACCTGGGACAAGATCCTGAAATTTTACAACTAGAATCCGGAAAGAAACTTGCTAAATTCTCCTTAGCCACGAATGATTACTATTATAATAAAAGCGGTGATAAAGTGGAAGATACTCAATGGCATAATATTGTAGCCTGGGGTAAAACTGCAGATATCATTGAAAAATATGTAAACAAAGGACAGGAAGTTGCCGTAGATGGTAAACTTACTTCTAGAAGCTATGAAGATAAAGACGGTATTAAACGTTATATCACCGAAATCGTATGTAAAGAATTTCTAATGTTAGGGAGTAGGTAAATCTGACTAAACTTTTAAAATAACTACTAGAATAATCCGGTTTCTCTATATAACTACTACATAGGGAAGCCGGTTTTGATATTTTTACATAATCTACTTTACCACTACATTCAGAAAGTTTATTTATTATCTTGATCTATATCAACTTAATGATTTCTTGTCAAATTTGAGGTATCTGCAATGAAGTATAATTTAATTATAAGATACCTTTTAATAAGACGGCAATCATGTTATTCTTTAAAATTTCAGGATTGATATCTTTTTGATTCGGGTACCACAGATAGAGGGTACGTAAAGTAGATAAGGTAGAAAAAACCATAATTTCAATATCGTAAGGTTGAATAGTCCCTTCCTGTACTCCATCTACAATAATAGACCGGAAATTTTCTTCGTAGGCTACCCGCATGTTTTTAAAATACTCCAGGTTTTTTTCTTCCAGGTGCATCCAGTCGTTATTTAAAGAAGCTAATCCGTCTGCATTAGTGAGGGTAATTTCTATATGTAGGCGAATGATTTTTTCAATTTTTTCTATCGGACTTAAATCAGAGTTCACAATAGTATTCATTCCTTCCGTAAAAGTTTCGGCTAACCTTATGATGATTAGAGATAAAATCTCCTGTTTTGAGGTAATATGATTGTATAAACTTGCCGCTTTGATCCCCATGGCAGTAGCAAGATCCCGCATTGTAACTGCACTAAACCCTTTTTCTTTAAATAAAATAGCAGCTGCTTCAATTATTTCTAGTTTTCTTCCTTCTATTACCATACAGCTTTGTGTGTTTGATTACGTATCCCTTTAGTATATAATTAACACCGTAAAAATATAATAAATTTGGTTGCCATAGGTTTCAAATAGGAAAACTATTGAATAAATGCAAGAAATATGAAAAATTTAGTTATCGGAATTTTAAGTCTTTTTCTGGCAAAAGATTGTAATTCTTCTAATAGCCAGGTGAGGGAAGTTGCGGAGACTACTATTGAAAAACAAGCTACAACTCCTGAGAAACCTACCCAAATAACAGGTGTTGTATATAAAGTAATGCAATTACAAACAAAAAGTTTAACTACGAATCAACCTACAGTGCGAATGCTCCCTTCTGAAAATTCAGTTTCCGGAAATTCAGGTTGTAATTCGTATACGGTTTCTTATACTAAAGAAGGTGATCAGTACAATTTCGGATATCCTATGGCTACTAAGATATTTTGTGAAGGAAGTTCTGAAAGCGAGTTTTTTACCACACTTAGAGAAATTAAAACGATTACTCAAACTAAAAACAAAATGATAGCACAAAGTAAAGAAGGAAAAATCTTATTTGAAGCAGTTGCTATTAAAAACTAACTTTTAAAATACTATTAAAATTACTTCACTACAATTTTCTTATGCAATACTAATTGATTAGAAGAATCTATCAATTTGAGAAAATACATTCCGGGCGTAAACCCAGCCGTAGGAATTCCTGAAGTGATTCCTATCAATCTTTTACTAGCTACTAATTGACCAGTTACGTTATAGAGTTGATAGGTAAGATTTTTTATGGTGTTATTTTCTATAAACAATACTTCTTTTACCGGGTTAGGATAGATTACAATTTTTTGATCGGTTGGCTCTAAGTCGTCAACCGTTAAACTTGATATCTGGATTAATTCGTCTAATACTTCAACCCCGGTGTTGATAGGGTCTAACCAGTCTGATAGACGCGAAGCTTCAGTTGTACCAAAATCCCAAGATACATCAAACCTTCCGAATACATCCGGTTCATTATTATCACTTAATCCGTCGCAAAAAGCCCCACCTCCAAATAGTTGTCCTATAATACGACCGTTCTGATCAAATAACGCCGAACCGGAAGAACCTTTTTCAGTAACTCCGATATCCCAATCATCAGTCCTCCAAACTTCTGAACTCTGTCTGTCAATACTTGCTCTGCTTTTGACGGGTGATTCATTATCCCGACTTATTTTCATAATATCTCCGCGCGGATGATGGATGCTTACGGTATAATCCGGCACATCTCCGGATCGGTCCCATCCCGCCCAAGTCAGGTTCCATCGATCATCTAACCCACCGGTAATTCGTATTAAACGCATATCAGACTCTTCGCTTAAAGCTAAACGTTCTGACCCGCTCGTAGTCTGATAAAAATTATCAGGTCCGTTATCAATATTTTCCTGATCCGTTGCACATACCGTGTTCTCACTAATCCAGTTAAAGCGAAACGACCAGTTTGCCTCTCCTCCCCCACAATGAAAAGCGGTTAACAAATAGGGGGCTTTATCATTTTCGGTATTGTTAATTAATGTACCTGTGCAAAAACTACCAATAGGTGAGATAATTAACGCAACTGATTGTTTTAAAACATCCCTCCTTGCTTCAAAATCATTTCCGATTTCACAATTGACATCTTGGTTGCAATTTCCGGAAGCATTCAGGTTTTTTTGCTGTAAGTTCGTATCGGTTACACTTCGATACCCATGAACTACGCTCCCTAAATGAAGCAGACCTTCACTTTTTGCAGTGGCAGGCACAAAATATTCCAAAGTAATCATATCTCCTTCTGCAAGCCAGGTACCTAGACTATTGTTTTTATTGTTCATTTTATTTGTGTAGGCGCCCAACACAAAACTTTTGTCCAGATTGTAAAGATGTAAGGTGGCACCTTCAGGCAAACGATATTGGTCGAATACAAAGTTTAAAGTTTTTGCACCTTTTGAAAATATACGAAGTCTCCAGATTTTATCCCCATTTGCTAATTTGGTTAAATTCCCCTTACTTTTTAAATCAATTGCTACCTTATGTTCATACCCAAACCTAAAAACTTTATTTGCCTTTTGATCGTTTACTTGATCTTCAGCTTTAAGTTTTTCCAAATCAAAAGATGGCATTTCTATAATCGGAATTGAAACATTTGATTTCAATTGAGAAGTAAAACTTTGAGGAGGAATATTGGTTATTTGTGCTTCTATACTTTCCGGTAATAAAAACAGTAAACAGCCGGTAATAAAATATAGAATTTTCATGGGTTTTAAGTTACTTAGCAAGTTGCATCTTTGAAGATATTCAATTTTTTACTGGTATCAAAATTTTATTATTTTGGTAATAAAGAAATCCTCTTCGTTTAGTACATTAAAAACCCGGATAAAATACATTCCGGCACTAGATGCTAAGAATGATGTTCTTTCACCACTGCTAATCCTATCACTTTCAAATAAAAGCTTACCGGAGATGTCATAAATTTCAAATTTAATATTCTTATCGGAAGAATTCTCAATAAAAAAAGACTCCCTGGTTATTGTTGATAATACGGAAACTTCATTTATAAGGCTTGGAGAGGTAGTTATGTCATTTAGTTCTTCTGACAAGGAATTTAGGGTCAATTGATTAGTATTAATAGGATCCAGCCAGTCTGATAACCTGGTTTCCGGACTTTCTCCAAAACCCCAGGCTACATTTAACCTTCCGTAAAAGTCAGGTTCACCGTTATCAGTCAGACCATTGCAAAAAGAAGCACCTCCAAAAAGCTGACCAATTAATTGGCCTCTCTCATTGAATAAGCCCGCTCCGGAAGAAGCCATTTCTGTACTCCCTAAATCCCAATCTCTTACCACCCAGGTTTGCGAAGTCTGATTATCAATGGTTATAGCTTGAGTAGTCGGGCTTTGATTGTCCCGGGATACCTTCATAATATCTCCTGACGGATGATGGATACTTACTGTAAAATCAGGGGGTTCTTCAGATCGATCCCAACCTACCCATTCAAGGTCCCAATCTTCATCCAGACCTCCGGTAATTTCAACTAACCTGAAATCTGATTCCGGGCTTTTAGCAAGATTTACTGAACCACTGGTAGTCTGGTAGAAATTATCCGGACCGTTGCTTACACTGTCACCTTGTTCTGCACATACATCTTCCGTACTAATCCAGTTAAAACGAAATGACCAGGCTGCTTCGCCATCTCCGCAGTGAAAAGCTGTTAAAAGATATGGAGCTTCATTCAGTTCTGTATTATTGATCAAAGAACCGGAACACCACCCAATACTATTTACTAAAATTAAGGCTACTGCTTTTTTTAATCTATTCTTTACAGGATCAAAATCAGAACCTACATCACAATTTACATCGAGATGACAATTACCAGAGCTGCCTAGTCTTTTTGTACTTACCTCAAAATCCGTAACTGTTCTATAACCATGCACTACCTCACCTATGGATAATTCTCCAGTAGTGGTGGCACTGGCAGGGACTGTATATTGAATAATTAAAGTATCTCCATCACAAGTCCAGGTTCCTAACGAGTTATTCACATTATTCATCTTATCCGTGTAAGCACCTAGTATAAAGGTTCTGTCCGGACTATATACATGTACCATTGCCCCGGGAGGTAAGATATAACGATCAAAAACAAAGTTTAAGGTTTTTGCACCTGCAGATTGTATCTGTATTCTCCAGATTCTATCACCATTAGGTAAGGTAGTCCATACTCCTGAATTCTTAATATTTAAATTAGTTTTATGAGCATAACCAAACCGATAGACTTTCTGAAGGTTGTTATCATTGATAGCGTCTTCTTTTCTTAATTTATCTAAATCAAACGCAGGCATCACTACCGTTGGTAAGGTACTACTCTTTAATTGGGTAATATGTGGAGGTGGTGTATTGGTAATTTGGCCGGAAACCGTCTGTAAGTAAAAAAGAAAGGACAGTATCCAAAAGAGTTTGATTAACTTCATTTATGGTATGCAATTTACAATTGAATTATTAGGAAACTTTATATTTAAACAACTCAAGGCTCGAAAGTCCTAAAAATATATAATATTTGCTATCAAATTCGGAGATTTGTTGTAATTTCTATATTTTAAAGTCTCTTTTTTACAATTTTTTAAGATTTATGCAAACGTCTGATGTTATTTCGAATCCGTTGTTAGAAAAACTGCCTCCTCACTTAAAACAGTTTATCAAACCACAAAATTATGAGGCTTATACTCCTATAGACCAAGCAGTATGGAGGTATGTGATGCGAAAAAATGTGGCTTCGCTACCTGCTATTGCTCATAGCTCATATCTGGAAGGTTTACAAAAGACAGGAATTTCGCTGGAAGAAATTCCCAGTATGTATGGGATGAACCGTATCTTAAAAGATATAGGATGGGCAGCTGTTGCCGTAGACGGGTTTATTCCTCCTAACGCTTTTATGGAATTTCAGGCATATAATATTTTAGTGATTGCTTCGGATATCAGGAAATTGGAAAACATTGAATATACTCCTGCTCCGGATATCATCCATGAGGCTGCGGGACATGCTCCTATTATTGCGAATCCTGATTATGCACAGTATTTAAAAAGATTTGGAAAAATAGGTTGTAAAGCAATTTCTTCAAAAAGAGATTATGAAATGTACGAAGCTGTACGCAAACTTTCTATTTTAAAGGAAGCTAAAGATATTCCTAAAAAAATTATCGCTGCTGCCGAAAGGGAAGTGGAAGAATTACAAAATAAAAAGGAACCTCCTTCTGAAATGGCTAAAATCCGGAACCTTCACTGGTGGACGGTGGAATACGGACTTATTGGTACTATTGAAAACCCAAAGATATATGGTGCCGGTCTTCTTTCTTCTATCGGTGAAAGTAAGTTGTGTATGACTAATAAGGTAGTAAAACATACTTATTCTGCGAAAGCAGCTTTGCAGGATTTTGATATTACCCAACCGCAACCCCAGCTTTTTGTGACTCCGGATTTTGCTTATTTATGCCAGGAGTTAGAGGAGTTTGCAGATACAATGGCCTTACGTAAAGGCGGACACCGGGGGTTAGCTAAATTAATTGCTTCGGAAAACCTGGGAACTATTGAACTCAATACCGGATTACAAATCTCCGGGGTATTTTCAAAAATGCTTACGGATGAGGACGACCAGGTGATCTATTTTGAGACTAAAGGGGAAACAGCATTGTCATATCGCGAAAAAGAATTAATTGGTCATGGTACGGCTACGTATAAAAATGGTTTTATTTCGCCTATTGGCAAGTTAAAAGGAAGCAACTTGTTAATTGAAGATATGTCCCCCCGGGATTTAAAGGCATATAACTTTTATGAAGGTAAATTTCTAGAATTTGAATATGAAAGTGGGATCACCCTGGCTGGAACTATTGTAACCGGCACCCGAAATGTGATGGGATCTCTGATTATCATTCATTTTGAAGAGTGTGAAGTGTTTTATCACGGCGAACTGTTATTTAAAAGTAATTCTGGTAATTTTAGCCTGGCTATTGGTAGTGAGATTATATCTGCGTATTCAGGTCCAGCAGACGACTATTCATTTAACCGGATTACTCATGTATCTTCTACCCAAACGATCAAACCTCATTATTCTGAAAAAGAGAAGGAATTGCATCAATTGTATCAATCCGTCAGAAATATCAGAGAAGGAAAAAATGCGATGTTTTCGCTAGAAGCCACATTTAATTTGTTACAAAAGTTTCATCCTATGGATTGGTTACTAAATGTTGAAATTTACGAGTTGGTACATCTATCCAATCCCTCTTTAGAAAAACAAGTATTAACTCATTTAAATGACTTAAAGACTAAAGAACCGAAAATTGCTACGCTTATCGATAGTGGTCTTACTATAAGTAGAAATCAAACAACTTCGCCTGCCAGCAATATGCATTAATTTTTTCGGTGTAAATGCATTAGGTTTTGATTGCATACAGGAAATAAATGTAGTAGTGAATGTTTAATTATGCTTATATAAAAAAAGAGAAATGCCTTCAGTTGAAAAACTTTTTGAAATTAAAGACACATCCGTACTGTTACTATTTTTAAGTGCTCTTGGCATTTATGTAAGTGTGATTCTATATACCCGTATTTTCGGTAAGCGTAGTTTTTCTAAAATGTCCAGTTCTGATTTTGCAATGACGATTGCTATTGGTTCTATTATTGCGTCTACTATTTTATCTTCGTTTGTTAGTCTGATAGAAGGTGCCATTGCCCTCTTTTTTGTATATTTTATTCAAACCGCTGCTGCGTTTTTAAGACGTATTTCCTGGTTTCAACAGATAGTTGACAACTCACCATTATTTTTAATGAAAGGGGAAGAAATTTTATATGAAAATTTGAAGAAGTCCCACGTAACCATTTCGGATATTAAGTCAAAGCTAAGAGAAGCTAATGTCACCCAACTATCCCAGGTAAAAGCCGTTATTTTTGAAACTACCGGTGATATCTCGGTGTTACATAAAGACGATCATAAAGAAATAGATCCCTGGATTATTGATGAGGTCATGGATCATTAATTTTTATACTCTCTACTTCTACAGGTTACCTCATTTAAGCATTTTATTACCATTATTTTTCCATTCCAAAATTTAGAAAATATACTATTCTTTAAACCAACTATTTACTGGATTCAGGTATAAATTAACAAATGAAAATAAATTGTTAAAAAATTGATTAGCAATTATTTAAGATCATAAAACCTTGTAATCTTTACTTAAAATATTGAAACATAACGGGGGCTTTTATAAATAACTTTGAAGTAAAGAAAAAATTAAAAGTTATGAATACAAAAACCATTTTTCAACCCACTATGTTTGAAGACGATTTAGAAGAGCAAAATTTAATAAGTCAGGTAAACGAACTTGAAGATTTTGTCAACTTAAAAGAAGACGATCTTTTTTATTAATCTATCTAAATTTAAACATATGCTTACAAATTCTAATTGCAAAAAGCCTAAAATTCCGGAATATCTAAGAGATTTGAATAAAGTAATTTGTCCGCAAAAGTATTATCAGATACAAAGGAAACCGGAAAAATTAAATGTTTTTTATGCGTAGTCTTTCCGGTATATGATTGTACATACCTTTTCGGATCATTATAAGATTATATTTCAAAGGTCACATGCGCTATTGTCCGCACAATTATTCTGTGCGATGCAAGAAAGCCTGATCCAAAAAGTAACCAATTATACGGAAACTTTAATTACCATCGCCTCTCATGACGATGGATTTACTAAAACAAGCGGAACCTATTATGTAACTAAAGACGGGGAGCCAAAAGATTTTAGAAAAAACAGGTTTGAAAAGGAAGCGTCTATACAAATCATTGAAAACGCAAGATTAAAATCAACCTGGTGTTACTTGATGGCGCTAAGCCATATGAATTATTTGTATAAAGAGAAGGAAGACGAAGAAATTAAAACATTCTTAAAATACGTACAGGAACAATTACAAAAGGCAATACGTGATTATGAAATAGATCAAACCTCAGTAAAACAAACCTATGAATTTCTTCGTTTTACGGATGAATTGTCTTTGTTTATTTGCTTTCATCTCTTTGATGAAAATCAGAGTGAAAAAGTCATTAAAGGAGTTTTTGAAGAAGAAAATAAAGAATATACCACTAGTTTAAAAGCTAGAACTCTTTATATACGTCCTTCTCCGTTTAAAGAAGGAGCTACCACCACGCTGGAATACCGAAAAATTCCGAAGATTTCCTATCGGGATGATGACCATTTGAATAAGGAGTTGGATAGGGCTTTGGTGAAGAGGGTTGAGGTTTTGTTGGGTGATAGGTGTTAATGATATTTTGCTGACCTAAATAATTCTTTGTCTTATTATTTTTAGAATTATAAAATTTGATTTTGGAATTTTTTTTATAAGGAAGTTAAAGGTTGTAGAGATTTATATTACAAAATATAAGTCAAACTAAAACAACCTTTTATGTACTATATACTTGAAAAAGATATTATAGAAAAATTAATTGCGACGTACCTACCTAAATCTAGTTGTGGTTGGTCACCTACGGTTCCATTGTAAGAGATTATCAAAGCTATAATTTACAAGCTTAAAGCTGAGGTTCATTAGCGTCTATTTTGGTAAAAGCTTTGTTTTCAGGTAAGGTGTTATCTTAGCAATAGGTCTATTACCATTAAATAAATAGTGCATATCTGAAACTTAGAAGGATTGTTGGATAAGTTTTTTGCTGCCTAAAAGGTTTATTTTAACCAGGAGCTATATGATGAAAGGTATGAAGTAGAAAATTACAATGCTATGATGGACAATCATGGTTTACTCCTTAATAGGTTCGATACTACAACTTAGAGTTAGGAGGGGTTCAACTAACTGTCTTTTATTGTAACAGTCGCCACAAAACTAAACAAAAAGAATATGTGAAGAGAGTGTAAACTGTACTCTGTCTGATTAAAATTTTAGTTTAATTTTAATGAGATATTATGACAACACAAGAACAACAAGAATTAGAGAAGAAGGCACTAGAGCAATTTATGTCTGGTAAGAGTCTTTTTAGTAAAGATGGTGCTTTTGCACCAATGCTTAAAAGTTTTATTGAGAAGGCTTTAGCGTCTGAGATGGAAGGTCACCTGGACGATGTTGAACGTTCCAAAGGAAACAAACGTAATGGCAAGGGCAAGAAGACCATCAAGAGCGGTTTTGGGACTTTTGATGTTGAAACCCCTCAAGATCGTCTCAGTAGCTTTGAACCAGAGCTGGTCAAAAAGCGGCAAAGTATCCTGGCAGACAACCTTTCAGATAAAATAATCGGTCTCTATGGCCTAGGGATGAGCTACCGTGATATCTCTTCACACATCAAAGAGATGTACGACACAGAGATCTCCCATACCGTGCTAAGCCAGATTACAGATAAGATCATTCCGGATGTAAAAGCATGGCAGAACCGTCCTCTAGAACCTTTATACTGCATCGTCTGGTTAGATGCTATGCACTACAAGGTTAAAGTAGAAGGGAAGATCGTTCACAAGGCACTTTACAACATCTTGGGAATTAACAAAGAGGGGCAAAAAGAAATACTAGGGATATACTTATCTGAGAGCGAAGGTGCTAACTTCTGGTTGCAGGTACTCACCGACCTTAACAATAGGGGGCTTGAAGATATTTTGATAGCCTGTACCGATAACCTAAAAGGATTTACTAATGCGATACTCGGTGTTTTCCCCAAAGCTGAGGTTCAACTTTGTATCGTTCACCAAATACGTAACTCCTTAAAGTATATAGCTTCAAAGGATCAAAAGGAATTTATGAGGGACCTTAAAAAAGTCTATCGGGCAACAAATAAACAAGTGGCAGAGGATGAACTGGAAAAGCTATCGGGCAAGTGGGAAGAAAAATATCCGGTAGTCATTCAAAGTTGGCAAAACAACTGGGAGCATCTATCACAGTACTTTAAGTATACAGCACCTATTAGAAAAATCATCTATACCACGAACGCTGTAGAGGGGTACCATCGCCAGGTACGCAAAGTAACCAAGACCAAGGGTGCCTTTACAAATGATATGGCACTGCTCAAGCTCGTTTACCTTGCTACGATGAACATCCAGAAAAAGTGGACAAGCCCTCTGCACAACTGGAACTCTACCATACAGCAACTTTATATTATCTTTGAGGATAGGATAAACCTGGATATTGGTAAAAACCAATCAAAACGTGTCGCTGACGCTAGGTCGCATTCCAAAATCAGTCGAAAACAAGTTTCGACTAATTTTGAAATGGATAAGAAAAAATAACTCAGACAGAGTTTAATTTACACTACCTATGTGAAAGTTTAGACTAATACTTTATATCTTGTAATACAATTCCGCACTAAGCACTTAATTCCCCAAAAAGTATATCCGAGGACATAGTTGCTATAATACATTGTCGTAAACTTTCAATTTTGACAACAATCTTATTCAAATTGTTAGTATTAACAATTTCGCATTCTAATCCTTGTAATGATCCGTTCTTAATAATCTTTTTTTGACCAACTATATTCCTTAAATTTTCAGTAGAGATGTTAGAAATATTTTGACTTGAAAGTAAAGATTTAATTCCTTCAATTTCTTTTTCAGTTGCTAAAGCATATTCTTTTCCAAACTTTATATAGGCGCATGCACCATTAGCATTTAAAGCCTTATAAAAATCTAAAGAAGATTGAATATTAACAAAAACATAGGATGGGAACAGAGGTTTATAAATAGTCTTTTTACGATCACTCCATGTTCGAATGGATTTTATCATTGGACAAAAAGCATCCAAACCGTCTTGTAGTAATAACTGATTAACTTTATTTTCATGTCGCGATTTAACGTACAAAACATACCACCCGCATCTGAGAGATTTTAACATACCTAGAATTAAAATTTTGTGTGAACTATAAAAAATAACAATAAATTATGGTCAAAGCTTCGCTTCTCCGACCCACATTATTATTTTACCTAAAATAATGTAGTCAGAACTGTAAATAAATAAGAACTTAGAGTACAATAGATATTAAAAATGAAATTCAATCTCAAATAAATATTGCAAAGTGGGGTAAAATTAATTTCAATGAAACAAATTTGCGTAATTGATTTAATTATGAACTTAATTAAATAATAATTGCTTCCTTACAAATATAAGACACTAATTTAATAGTGAGGAAATTATTTTTCATAAAATTTTAAAATTCCCCGTAAATAATTGTTTATCAAGTAGTAAAATGATTTAATTTAACATTTAGTTAATCTTATCAGTTGAATTTTATCATAATTACTAAGTTTGAAAATTTTAGTTTACAAAAAAGATTAATGATGATCAAATTAAAAATAGCGAAAGACAATTATATAGTTAAAGTTTTACTTAATGATTATAGACATTTCAATATTACTGTTTTAATTATGAGTGTTTCATAGGTTTAGCCCGTTATTATTGTTTTTAATTATAAGTGTATTTTTCCCTAATAATTTTTTGTAATAGATAATTTGCCGAGTTTTATTTTTTCAGGAGTTCTGCTAAAATATAGTTTACAAAAATTAAACTTTTTTTTACTTTTGGAGGGAAGCGTTAATTTCTTTCTAATTATTTATTCAATAAACCGTTAATACTCGTAACACAATTTTAACGTTTTTTCATGCAAAAAAAGAGCTCTACTATTTAATTATCTAATGATAAATCTAGTACTTCAAACGGGACTTAAACCCATACGAATTAATGTTCATTACACTATAAGCATGACGTATCTACCAATCTTTTATAAAACAAAAAACCCCGCCTTAAAAAGCGAGGTTTGTACTCGGGACGGGACTTGAACCCGTACGTCCTAATGGACATTGGATTTTAAGTCCAACGTGTCTACCAATTCCACCACCCGAGCATCCTATTCTTAACTTTTATAAAATAAAGAGCGAAAAACGGGATTCGAACCCGCGACCTCCACCTTGGCAAGGTGGCGCTCTACCAACTGAGCTATTTTCGCAAGTTTTTTATCTATTACTAATAAAAAGTACTTCCAACTAAGTTGCTTATCTATTTCCTAAAAAATATTTAGTGTTAGTTACTAAATATTGATGATACTCTAAAGAACTTCCTATATAACAAGCAACCGCTTATTTAATAGTGGTGCAAATTTAAAAGATTTCTTATAATTCCAAAGGCTTTTTCATAAAAAGAACGTAATTATTAACTAACTTATTTACTATAAAAGTGTTATCCTTTAAACTTTTATAAAAATCTTTGTTCAACCCGCAGATTTGCTTAAGCTTTTGCTGTTTTTTTTGCGGTCAACATTCTTTTAATTTCGTTTAATTTCATCAAAGCTTCTACCGGGGTTAACGTGTCAATTTCTGTATTTACAATTTCTTCTTTGATTTCTTCTAGCAATGGATCATCCAGGTTAAAAAAACTGAGCTGTAGTTCATCTTGCTGTTTTTCAATACGATCTGCTATTTTTTCACTACCTCGGGACGCTTCTAGTTCTACCAGCATTTTATTAGCCCTGCGGATTACTTGTTGCGGCATCCCCGCTAATTCAGCTACATGTATCCCAAAACTGTGCTCACTCCCACCCTTAACTAGTTTTCGTAAAAATAGAACGGTGTCTTTTAATTCTTTTACGGATACGTTGTAGTTTTTAATCCTGGGAAAGGTTTCACTCATTCTATTAAGTTCATGATAATGTGTTGCAAAAAGGGTTTTAGGTCGCGCCGGATGCTCATGAAGGTATTCACTAATGGCCCAGGCAATGGAAATACCATCATAAGTACTGGTTCCCCTTCCTATTTCATCTAATAATACCAGGCTCCGATTAGAAATATTATTTAGAATACTAGCGGTTTCATTCATTTCTACCATAAACGTAGATTCTCCCATAGAGATATTATCGCTGGCCCCTACCCGGGTAAAAATCTTATCAATAATACCGATACGGGCTTCATCGGCAGGAACAAAACTTCCCATTTGTGCTAATAGCACAATTAAAGCCGTTTGACGTAAAATAGCCGATTTACCACTCATATTAGGACCAGTAATCATAATGAATTGCTGTTCTTCATTATTTAAAGAGATATCGTTAGCGATATACGATTCACCCGGCGGCAGCTGTTTTTCAATTACCGGGTGTCTTCCATTTTTAATTTCAATAGCTAAAGAGTCATCTATAAAAGGACGAACATACTGATGCTGTTTAGCCAACATCGCAAAAGAAGCCAGGCAGTCCAACTGACCGATAAGTTGCGCGTTTAGTTGAACCGGTTGTATATAATCATAAATCCAAACAATTAATTCTGAAAACAAATTTTGTTCTAATACTTGAATTTTTTCTTCGGCTCCCAAGATTTTTGCTTCGTACTCTTTTAATTCTTCGGTGATATAACGTTCTGCATTGACCAGGGTTTGCTTCCGGATCCAGGTGTCCGGCACTTTGTCTTTATGCGTATTTCTAACTTCGATATAATACCCGAATACATTATTTGAAGCTATTTTCAGGGAGGTAATACCTGTAGCTTTGGTTTCCCTCTCTACAATATTATCCAGATAGTCCTTTCCGCTTTGCGAAAGAGACCGCAACTCATCAAGTTCCGAATGAAAACCTTCGGCAATACAATTTCCTTTAGCTAATTGCACCGGTGCATCTTCGCAAATAACACTTTTGATTTTAGTTCGTAAGAGTTCGCAATCATGCAACGTATCTCCGATTACCTTTAGTGCTTCATTTTCACTTTGAACCGCCATCGCTTTAATAGGTACAATGGCTTCCAGCGAATTTTTTAACTGTACAATCTCCCGAGGGTTAATTTTACCGGTTGCTACCTTAGAAATTAAGCGTTCAATATCCCCAATATGTTTAATTTGTGATTGCAGTTTATGCAAAATTTCCGGACGTGAAAGAAAATAGTCCACTACCTGGTGACGCTTTTCAATTTCAGCTTTGTTTTTAAGCGGTAATGCTAGCCAGCGTTTTAACGTTCTTCCGCCCATGGGAGAAATGGTATGGTCAATAACATCTAAAAGGGTAACGGCATTGGCCGAAGTTTGATGGTACAATTCCAGGTTTTTAATGGTAAATCGGTCCATCCAGATATAGGCATCTTCGGCAATCCGGCGAAGTGTAGTAATATGTTCTAACTGACGATGCTGTGTTTCGTTAAGATAATGTAAGATAACACCTGAAGATAAGCACCCTTCTCTAAGATGATCTACCCCAAAACCTTTTAATGAATTCACCTTAAAATGTTTATGGAGTAATTCGGTAGCATATTCTTGTTTAAACACCCAATTTTCGATAAAAAAAGTATGAAAATCCCCGGTAAATTGATCTTCGAATTGTTTTTTATCATTTTTAGAAAGCAGAATTTCACTCGGATTAAAATTCTGTAAGAGCTTATCAATATAATCAGCAGTACCTTGTGAAACTAAAAACTCTCCGGTAGATACATCTAGAAATGAAACACCTACTTCTTTTTTACCAAAATGTATAGCAGCCAAAAAATTATTGGTATTGCTCTGTAACACTTCATCATTTAATGCAACTCCCGGAGTGACCAGTTCGGTAACACCTCGTTTAACGATGGTTTTAGTTTGTTTAGGATCTTCCAGTTGGTCACAAATGGCAACCCGCTCTCCTGCTTTTACCAACTTAGGCAAATACGTGTTTAAGGAATGATGCGGAAATCCGGCAAGTGCCGTTTCGCTCTCGCTACCATTACCACGTTTGGTAAGCATAATATTTAAAATAGAAGCAGTTTTTACAGCATCTTTCCCAAAAGTCTCGTAGAAATCTCCAACCCTAAATAATAATAAGGCATCCGGATACTTTGCCTTAATTGCATTGTATTGCTTCATTAAAGGGGTTACCTTCTTTGCCTTATTCCCTGCCATAATAACTTTGATTTCTGCTTCTTTCAAAAATACAACTCTTCTGTAATTAATAATATAAGGATCAAAAACACTTATTCTTATTTATTCACAAATGCTTATCTACTTGTTGTTAAAAACTAAAGAAGCTCTAAAGCCCATTACCAGATTCATTTGGAGAGCAAGCATATCTAAAATACATTTGCAGGTATGCAGAAAAATTTAAAAATAAAAAATAGCGAGTTGGGCCGAAAAAATATTGCTGAGTTTAAAGAAGCTGACAAGATCCCAATACTAATTATCTTAGATAATATACGTAGCTTACATAATATAGGATCAGTTTTTAGAACATCCGATGCTTTTTTAATCGAAAAAATTTATCTATGTGGAATTACAGCCACGCCACCACATAAAAATATTCATAAAACAGCTTTAGGAGCAACGGAAACGGTGGATTGGGAATATAAAAAAGATACGCTTGCCTTAGTGAAAGAATTACAATCTACTCAAGTTGATGTAATTGCAGTCGAACAGGCCGAAGGTAGCGTTTCTTTAGAAAACTTAGAAATATCTTCTTTAAAACGGACTGCATTTGTCTTCGGAAATGAAGTAAAAGGAGTTGCTCAAGAAGTGGTTAGCGGTAGTGATAAAGTAGTGGAAATACCGCAATACGGCACAAAACATTCGTTAAATATTGCTACCAGCGCTGGAATTGTGATCTGGGAAGCATTCTGTAAATATGCTAAAACTTCTCTTTAGATTAAATATTATTAAATTTAAACATAGAAATTTTACTCCATATTAAAAAATTGAGGGGTTCATTTAAGAATTTCTAAATTTGAATCAATTTGTGTAGGATAAACTAAGGTTACTAAATTTTATAGCGAGTTAAAAGTTAAATAAATTCTAAACCGTAAAAATTATCATATTATCTGATTTTCAATTATATATAATTTTTTCAGATCGTACTTATGGTACCAAAACCTTCAAAATTAACAGGTTTTTAATATACCAACTGCTTCTAACGCTCTATGGGCAGTTGTATATTTAATAAGTCGTTCCATCCTCGTAAAATATTTTCATTATTAATAAGTTATGACTATATTAATTCACACCTTCACTTAAACTCATACCTATGAAAAAATTACTCTTTCCGTTTTTATGCTTCTTTCTAGTAAATGCCTGGTCACAGCAATACCAGGATATGATTGAAAGTGGTGACTACACCTTATCACAAATTCAAAAAGAAGCAGAAAATTATTTCAAAACTCATGATACTGGCAAGGGCTCCGGCTATAAACAGTATAAACGATGGGAATATAACGCAACCTTATCTGTAGATGAAAATGGGTATTTACGTCCGGATTCTTACTATTTTGATGAGTTAAAAAAGTACAATAGCTACCGTAATAAAAGAAAAAAAGCAGCTACTAATGACAATTGGGTAGAAATGGGCCCTACGTATTACAGGCAAACATCAGGGTGGAACCCGGGTATAGGTCGTGTACAATCACTGGCAGTTGATACCAATAATCCGGAACATATTATTATAGGATCTGGCACCGGTGGAATATGGCAAACTTTTAATGAAGGTAAAGATTGGGTTTCTCTAACTGATAATTTTAATAACCTTAGAGCCTATTCCCTGGCTATGGATCAAAAAAATCCTGAAACCTATTATTGGGGATCTTCAAATGGACGAATTTATAAATCTACCGATGCCGGAAGTACTTGGTTTGTGGTAGGAAATACTCATGATAATGCATTTATTAATCAGATTAAAATTCATCCGAAGAACTCTAATATTATTTTTGTTTCTGCTGCCGGACGTAATAGAGAAGGTCTTAGCAGATTTGGTATTTACAAATCTATAGATGCTGGTAAAACCTGGAAGCAGGTAATTAAAGCAAGTAGTACGTATGACATAGAATTTAAACCCGGCAACCCAAAGGTAGTATATGCTTCTGGAAATAATGTATTTAGATCTACTAACGGAGGAGAATCCTTTAAAATGATAGGAGAAGAAACTTTTACCACCTGGACTAAGATGCTGGCAGTAACCCCTGCTAATCCTGATAAAATTTATGTAGTGGAGAGAGAAAACAGTGCTTTCGGAGCTTTTTATGTTTCTGAAGATTCCGGAAATTCTTTTACCTTAAAAGAAGAACATAAAGACAAAAACTATTTTAATTATAGTTCGCAGGCAGAAAAAAATGATACCGGACAGGCGCCCAGGGATATGGATATTGCTGCCTCTCCCACTGATGAAAATGAAGTACATATTGCCGGTATTTTATCCTGGATGTCTACGGATGGAGGTACTAGTTTTAAAATCACATCACAATGGCAACCAGGTTCGGCTAAACGCCAAAATATAGGGTATTGCCATGCGGATATTGATATTATGGAATACATAGGTAATAAACTATACGTAGGTACAGATGGAGGTATCGCCATAGCGGATGATCCACAAACTATAAATGCAGAATATTACCGTGAAATAGGAGAAGGAATTGGAATACGGGATTTTTATCGACTAGGGGTTTCTCAAACTAAAAATGTTGTTATTACTGCTGGTTCGCAGGATAACGGTACTTCAGCTTTTACTAAAAACAAGGGTTGGACAGACTGGTTGGGAGCTGATGGAATGGAAAGTTTTGTAGATAAAAACGACCCTAATATCTTGTATGGAACTTCACAATTCGGGAGTTTATATAAATCTCTGAATCAGGGAAGAAGGCTTACTGGTATTAAAACTCCGGATGACAAGAAAGGAGAATGGATAACCCCTTTTGAGCAAGACCCAATTGAACCTAATACGATTTATACAGGGTATGATCAGGTTTATAAATCTATTGATGGAGGCGCTACCTGGACAGCTATCTCGCAGGTATTGTTAGAAAGAGGGTTAAACCATTTAAAGATTGCCCCTTCGGATAATAGCGTTATGTATACGGCCTTTGGTAAAAATTTATATGTAGAAACAAATGGAGATAAGATATGGGAGCTTGCCAATTCGTTTTCTTCTAATATTAACGCCATCGCCATACATCCTAAGAATCCAAACAAAATAGCAGTAGCTACCAGTAACGGTGAAAAGATATATATTTCTGAAGATACTGGTGATACGTGGAAGTCTCTTAAAAAGAACTTACCTAACTTTACCCCATATTCTTTAATCTGGCAAGATAATAGTGAAGATGGATTGTACGTTGGGATGAGTTATGGTATCTACTATACGGATAATACTTTGGACGAATGGGAAAGTTTTGGAAACAAACTACCTAACGTTCAGATAAGTGAAATGGAGATCAATTATAAAGATAACCGAATTTATGCGGCAACCTACGGACGCGGTATGTGGAGTTCTCCAATTTATAGTAATAAAAATGTGTTGAGTATTGAAGAATCCTTTAAGAAAAGCGGTATTTCTATTTACCCAAATCCTTCGAGCAACGTGATTAACGTATCTGCAGAACTAAAAGGGGATAGCGAAGTACGTTTATTTAACAACCAGGGACAAATCGTGTATTTTAACAAAAAGATATCTTTATCATCTCCTCTGCAAATCAACACCAGTCAACTGGCAACAGGTATCTATTATTTAAGGATAAATAGCGAACTGGGAGAATTTACTGAAAAGGTATTATTACAATAGCTATTGGCAGTTCAAAAGATAAAATTAAAAAGCCGTCCTTATAGGATGGTTTTTTAATTTTTAGAAGTTGCCATTTTTAAGGGTTTAAAAATTGTTCTTTATACGGGTAAGCATATCCGTAAAATCTTTTCGGTTAGCAGTAAAATCTTTTTCTGTAACATCAATAATGATGTAGTTCAAATCCAACTGAGATTTAAGGTACGCTAGATAACCTTTCTGCAATTTTACTAAATAATCCGGCTGAATTTGCTGTTCATAAGCCCTGCCCCGTTTTTTTATATGGATAAGTAGACGTTCTACATTTTGATACAAGTACACATACACATCCGGTTTTTTAATTTTAGAATACATAATCTCAAAAATTTGCCGATATAATTTAAATTCTTCCTCAGCTAGGGTAACTTTTGAAAATATAAGGGACTTACTGATTTCGTAGTCACTAACAATAAAATCATGAAATAAATTATATTGATCCAGCACCTCCAGGAGTTGATGATAACGTTCCGCTAAAAATGACATTTCCAAAGGAAAGGCATATCGGTCCATATCTCTATAAAACTTGGGCAAAAAGTCATTCTCCTTAAAATTTTCGTACAAAGGTAATCCGTTAAATTCTTCTGCAATCATACGGGCCAAGGTTGTTTTACCAGCGCCTATCACCCCCTCAACGGCAATATATTTTACCATATCTTTAAAAAAATACGATGCCGGGTCTTTTAAGCTATCCGTACTAAGCATTACCTGATCATCTTCATCCAACTCTTTGCTAAGAATTAGGTTTGTTTTTTTAAAAACAGGATGTACCAACTCCGGAGCTATTTCTGACAAGGGTTTTAAAACAAAGGCTCTTTGATGTAATAAAGGATGTGGAATGGTAAGATTTTGTTCTTTGATAATTCTTAAGTCATAATATAAAATATCTAGGTCAATCGTCCTGGAAGTGTATCCGACCCCGTCTTTTCTTTTCCTACCCAATCTGTTTTCAATAGTTAATAGAAGCGAAAGGACTTGATCCGGTGCATATAAAGTTTTTACTTTTATACAAGCATTATAAAAATCATCCCCCTTAAAACCCCAGGCAGGTGTTTGATATACTGAAGAAGTAGCTTCAATAGCACCTATCTCTTCAAAAATAGCATTTATTCCTTTTTGTAAGGTAGCTAATCGATCCCCCTGGTTACTACCCAGACCTATATAAACAAAATGATTTGTATTCAAAATTGGAATATCAAAAATTATAAACTAGCTTACTCGTTTCATAGTACAACTTTATTACTTGTATTTGTTTCAAATCTTTTTTAGCTATTATCTTGACAGGAAAAGTACACACTTCAAAACAAACTGCCATCGCTTATCGAATTTATTTAGTCCTGGCTGGACTCTTTATTGCTTCTTTAGTAGTTTCCAATTTGATTTTTCAAAAGTTTTTTACCTGGGACTTTTTTGGGTGGTATACATTTGAGATATCTGTAGGTA
The DNA here is from genome assembly GCF_026222555.1 of Aquimarina sp. ERC-38. Classification (NCBI taxonomy): domain Bacteria; kingdom Pseudomonadati; phylum Bacteroidota; class Flavobacteriia; order Flavobacteriales; family Flavobacteriaceae; genus Aquimarina; species Aquimarina sp. ERC-38. The sequence goes on from NZ_CP098511.1 coordinate 321,328, forward strand.
TTCTTCCGTACCCAATAACTTTCTTGGTTACAGATATGATTAGCGAGATCTACGGGAAGAAAAAAGCCAATCAGGTGGTGACCGCAGGTATTTTTGCTTCGCTTTTTTCATTAGCTATTATTACCATTGCTTCTGCAGTACCGGCAACTTCGTGGTCACCGGTCAGTAATGATTTATTTGAAACGGTTTTTGGGGCTACGGTGATTGCGGTACTGGCTTCTATGACCGCTTATTTATTGGCACAATACATTGATATACAAATCTACCACTTCTGGAAAAAGCTGACCAAAGGAAAACATTTATGGTTACGTAATAATGCTTCCACCTTTCTTTCCCAATTTGTAGATACCCTGGCGGTACTGCTGCTACTTTGTAGTTTTAATAAAATCGAATGGAACCTCTTCGGTACGTTGCTCTTAAGTGGTTTTTTATTTAAAGTACTGGTTGCCTTTTTTGATACCCCCTTTTTATATGCAGGTGTTTATATATTTCGTAAAAAATTTAATTTAAAAGAAGGAGAAGAATTACGATTGGAATTTTAAGATTTTAGACTATTTTTTTAAATTCATAGGTTGTTGTTTTTTCTATAAAGATTTAGGTTATTTAGTATTGACTTAGCTTTAGAAATGTAAAAAACAATTTCAACAGGTAAAAATCGAAGACAGGTCTATAAATCTTTTATTTTTGTGTTGACCATAATATTGATGATAAGATAAATAATTATCTTTTATGTGCGAAAAATATTGAATGAGGAGTGTAAAAAATTTTATTAAAGCCCTAGGACAAAATTACTATTTAGATTTTTTAGTTGACCCTTATTCTAATTCTGTAGAATATGACAAACATTTTGTACTCGTAGAATATCAAAATAAAAATTACTTTGAAAATAATCTAGAGTTTATAAAGATACGCCAATAAGAAATCTTAATTGATTTGAAAAACCAATATGAAAATGCACTATCTCAAATATTCTTAAAATTAGCAACCACTAATTACGACACTTTTGATTCTTTCATAAAATTTAATATCGAAGCAGTTAAGATTAGTCTTAGAACTATTAAATCTGATTTCTACGTTGATAACAAGCAATCAAGATATTACTCGACACTAATTGATAATTTAGATACAAACAATATTGACGTAATAAATGAAAGGAAGATAAATTCTGAGGATTATCCAAAAGACGGTTCAATAATGCAAATATTTGAATCTCTAAATAAAAGCACTAGTCCATCCAAAGTAAATTACCTAGAGAGTTACTACTACTTGAACTTCCATAAGGCAAGGTCAAAAACTTTAAGTTGGTTGCCATTTGCGCTTTTTCACATCGGAAATCGTTTCATTTTAGATCTAGTTCGAATTCAGAATAACATCAATGAAATTCGTATGTCCAATCAAAAATCTACAAGAATAAGATGGCTAGGTAAAAAAACTCATATTGGTTATATTTTTAGTATGCTAGCACAAGAAGGTTATATTGAAACACCTGAGTTACCAGGTGGAGAAGTAAACTATACAGCTTTTGCTAGACTTATAAAGGAACTTTTTGAAGTAGATGTAGCTGAAGGAACTTTAAGAAAATACTTAAATCCCCTTGATACCAAGTTTGAAGAAAATCAAAAGACATTTGAGAAAGAACAATTCCATTTACCAAATGTGAAACGAGTTAATTAGTCCGTTCCGGAACACATTGGAACGTTTACTTTTTACATTAAATCTTTATTTTGTTGAACTTAATTTTACTATTATGGGACAACATACATACAGCCTGAATTTAATTTTTGTACTTTCATTTTTTTTAATAATTTTCTTTTTACTTTGGATTATGCCTACTAATAAATCTGGTATTGTTATTAAGCGAATAGTTCAATTAATAAATGCATTTCCATTATCTAAGATTTGTTTAATTATTTTAGATTACCTTGATAATAAAAAAAATTAATAAAAAGTACCACGGCTAACATTCCATAAGAAAACATAGGGATTATGTCCTTAAACGAGAAGTTCATGTTTATTTGCAAAGTCCGTTAAAGATAAAATTTAACGTTTACGGTAGAAAAGATAAAAGCAAAATATTTGTACTTAGTTAATAAACCAAAACGTTAGTGCTTATCACCTGCCCTACGTTTCTTATACTGAACGTTAGCAATAATTATATTAAACTTAAAGGAAAATCAATGATTGAATTAAGTGATGAATTATTATCTCCTGATTTACTTCAACAAATCAAAAATTTACAAGTAGAAGTTGATGAATTTCGTGAAACATCGATGGATAAAATTGCCGTTGAAAAATTAAGAGAACATTTTAGAACTCATCATATTTTTCATAGTTCCGGAATAGAAGGAAATAGACTAACTCTACAAGAAACTTCTATAGTTCTTAAAGAAGGGATTGATATTTCTGGTAAGCCATTAAAAGACAGTTTAGAGGTTAAAAATCTTGGAATTGCTTTTGATTTTCTCTATAAAATAGTAAAAGATGATGTTGAAATAACTGAGCATCATTTAAAACAAATACATAGTTTAATAATTGGAAATGAAGAGTCCCTTAATCCTGGTAACTATAGAGAGATTGGAGTTATAATTTCAGGTTCTGAGCATCGACCTCCTGAGCCTTTTGAAGTGCCAATCAAAATGAGAGAACTATTTGATTGGATTCATGAAAATGCAGCTGAAAATCCGCTAATTGTTGGAGCGATAGCACACCACGAAATGGTAAAAATTCATCCGTTCAAAGACGGAAATGGAAGAACCGCTAGGCTTTTATTAAACTTAATCTTACTAAAAAACGGTTTTCCGATTTGTAATATTAGAAGAGACGAACGACCTGACTATTATAATGCTCTTAGTTTAGCTGATGAAGGAGAATACGAACCGATAATAGAGGTCGTCACAAAAAATTGCACCACACTATTTGCTGAGTATGTAAGAATAAAAGATGAGTCTAACAGGCTTAAAGATTGGGCAAAAAGGATAGGTACTAAGGATACTCAACAAAGATTAGCAAAATCTAAAGCAGAATTTGAATTATGGCTTAATAAGGTTAACCAAATAAAACTTGAATTTAAACAAGTAGTGTCAGTTATAGATCAAAATGTCGAAAGCTTTTATGTAAGTTTTTATGAGTATCCCTTAATAACTTTTGAGAAATACCAACAACTAAAGGAAACAGGAATGGCACCAAATACAAACTTTTTTTCAGTTCGGTTTCATAATAATGATACTAATAAAATATTATCTACATTAATGTTTAGATTTTTTAGATCAGGAAATAAATATCCAAAGACATCCAATGTAATTCCATTAGAACTTAATTATTTTGACGAAAAATCTAAAGAATTTAATTTTATTGGATATTCTGAATATTCAAAACATATTTTATTGAGAGCATTTTATGTAGCTGATAATGGAGAAATTATAATTAGATATGCTCATTCTAACGAAGAAAATCCAAACTGGGAGAAAGATCATAATGATTTAAAATTGGCTAATGTTGTTCAAAGTTTTTTTGAAAATGTTTTTGCTTCCATACTTGGCGTAGAATAAAAAGTCACTAACTATTTGTATAGTTCATTTGGTCCCTACGTGATACAAACGCACCATACAAAGAATGTTGGCAATCATATAATAGAATACAATGAAAAACATAATCTTATTGTTACTGAATACCTCGTCAATTTCGGCTTTTGCCCAAAAAGATAAAAACGGAAATTTAATAGTTTAGTAAAGCAGTTACTTTAAATTGTACAGAGTCTAATCTAAATTAATTTTAGTCTACATCGGAAAGAATAAGATATTGCCAACAAGATGCGTCCACAATACTTTTTAGTATTATTATTAAAGGGAGTTTTATATTTGTGAGGTCGGCGTTACAAATTTCATTATTTTACGCTATAAAATTTAATACTAAAAAGTACAACGCCCTATGCTTTATTCAAAGTCAATGACTTTCTATTAGTACAGGCGTTTACATTTAATCATATGAAAAAAATAGTAAAAGTCACCGGAATCGTTCTTTTAGTCCTACTTGTTTTACTAATTGCCCTGCCTTATTTTTTTAGTGGAACCATAAAAGAAAAAGTAAAAACTTTAGTCAATCAAAATGTAAATGCTATTGTCAATTTTGAGGATGTCGACATTAGTGTTTTTAGAAATTTCCCTAATGCTTCGGTAGTGATAGATGATCTGGTTTTAATTAATAAAATCCCGTTTGAAGGGGATACGCTGGCAAATGTGGAGCAAATTTTCTTAACTATGGGCGTCAGCGAACTGTTTAAAGGCACTTCTGAGCCTATGGAAGTGCAAAAAATTATAGTAGACAAAGCTCAAATACATATTAAAGTAGATTCTTTGGGGCAGGCAAATTATGATATTGGTAAAGAAAGTACTACTCCGACTCAAGAAACTACAACATCCGAAGGATTTTCTTTAAACCTAGATCATTATGAAATCAATAAAAGTAACCTGATTTATGACGACCGGGCTACTAAAACCTTTATAGCACTAAACAACTTTAATCATCAGGGTGATGGTACGGTTAGCGGTAATACAATTTTATTAAATACCCATACGGATACTAAAATTTCATTCAACTTTGATCAAACCAATTATTTAACAAACAATGATTTATTATTAAATGCTATCATAGAGTTGGATCTTGAAAATCAAAAGTATACTTTTAAAGAAAATGAAGCCAAAGTAAACCAACTCCCCTTAACTTTTGATGGCTACGTACAATTGTCAGAGGCTTATACCGACGTCAACATCAACTTTAAAACCCCTTCTTCGGACTTTAGAAATTTCCTTGGGGTTATTCCGGAAACCTATGCAAAAAATATAGAAAATGTAAAGACCACCGGTAACTTTGAAGTAGATGGTAAAATCTACGGAAAAGTAGATGACACTTACATCCCTAAATTAAATATTAACATCAAGGCAGCTAATGCAAGCTTTAAATATCCTGATTTACCTAGAAGTGTGGAAAATATTACGATTAATGCTCTTTTAGCAAATGACACTGGTCTGGTTAAAGATACGTATGCCACGATAGATAATTTTACCTTTCGCATCGCCGAAGATACTTTTGCCGGTAACGGAAGTTTTAAAAACTTAACCGAAAATATACTGGTAGCGTTACAAGTAAATGGTACTTTAAATCTTGAAAATCTAGAAAAAGCATATCCTTTAATTTTAGAACAAAAACTTAAAGGCAAAGTAAAAGCTAATTTAACCACCAATTTTGATATGAATTCTTTAGAAAAAGAACAATATCAAAAGGTAAAAAGTGCCGGAAATATAACACTTACTGATTTTGCCTATGCATCTCCGGAAATACCGAATGAAGTAGCTATTAAAGAAGCTAGCGTTAATTTTGAACCGGGAGTTATCCGACTGGAAAAAATGACCGCGACTACAGGTGCTTCTGATATGACTGCTACCGGAACGATAGAAAATATGTTGGGATTTCTGTTTACCGATCAGCAATTAAAGGGTAATTTTAACGTAACTTCTACTACCTTTAATGTAAACGACTTTATGATAGTTAGTACGGATGAAGCTACTGAATCACAAACTAAAAGCACTACAAATTTACCTGAAGGCTCATTAAAGGTACCCTCTTTTCTGGATGCTACTTTAAATTTTAAGGCAGACAAGGTAGTCTACGACAATTTAAATTTATCTAATACAAAAGGAAGCGTTGTAGTTAAAGATGAAACTGCGCTATTAAAGAACATTACGGCAGGTATTTTTAACGGATCTATTGCATTTGATGGTTTGGTAAATACCAAGGAAACCACTCCTACTTTTAAAATGGCCCTGGATTTAAGCAAGATTGATATTACCCAGTCCTTTTCTCAAATGGAATTGCTTCAAAGCCTGGCTCCTATCGCAAAAGCCCTGACCGGAATATTAAACACCAAGTTAAACGTAAACGGAAAACTAAATAACGACCTCACCCCAGTTTTACAAAGTATAAAGGGAAGTGCCATAGCAGAGTTACTGAATGCCAAAGTAAATGAAGATGCCTCCCCCCTTCTGTCCAGTCTTGATTCAAAATTATCTTTTATCAATCTAAAAGACCTGAACTTAAAAGACATAAAAACCAATCTTGACTTTAATGACGGAAGAATCAATGTAAAGCCCTTTACTTTTAATTTAAAAGGAGTCAAAATCAATGCCAGCGGTTCACATAGTTTTACAAATCAAATGGACTATAAACTGGTCATGGATGTACCGGCCACCTATTTCGGATCTGAAATTAGCGGACTGGTGGCTAACCTGAACAAATCAGATCTTGAAAATACCATAGTACCATTACCCATTGGTTTATCCGGAACTTTTTCTAATCCTGCAATTAAAGTAAATCCTACTACAGCAATTAAGGAATTAACACAACAACTTATTAGTAAACAAAAAAGTGCGATAAAAGAAAAAGTAGGTAATCAGATTAAAGAAAAAACAAGTAATGTATTGAAGGATCTTATAGGAAATACGAAAGAACAAAAAGGAGATACTACTGCCCAAAACAAAAAAGAAAGCACAGAAGACAAATTAAAGGATGCTGCAAAAAATGTTTTAGGAGGTTTTCTTAATAGGAAAAAGAAAAAGGATAGCACTAAATAATGGTAGAAATCAAAATGACCTAACCATTATAGATAATTATATCCTTACACAGCTTAGCAAGATAAGAATTGATAACTTTCATCCGCATTTTTAGAATTACAGCGATATAATTTGCAAATAATTTTAAAAAAAGACGAAGTTAAACTGTTTTTAAACCCTTAAAATAGCCTTTAAACTAGGAAAAAGATGAGTATTATTAGTTTTCTTACAATAATTATCCTTAAAATATCCCCAAACATAGAAAATTAAAATAATCAGTAAAAGTCTGATTATCAATTAAAATTAAATATTAATGTAAGTATTATACTACATTTATTATGTTAATTAATTTCATAATATCGACGAACTCATAAATTTTACGGTAAAAACGTAAGAATTTTTTAATGATTCTTGGTATCTTAGCTGTAAGAAAAGTGAAAGTACTTTTTGATCAACCCCAAAATAATACTTATTATGAAAGTTTTAAATATTAAAATAGCTTTTTGTTTTTTAATACTGTTGTATGCAACAACCTATGCACAAGATTTTAATCAGAATACTAAATGGATGAGTGGTTGGACCAATTTTGATCCTAACATGACTGCTTACCCAGATACGGAAGAAAGTATTCCTAATGCTATAACCAGAGATACGTTCTTATCTAATGATACCGTATGGCTGTTATCAGGAGACGTATATGTTACAGAAAATGCGATCCTTACTATAGAAGAAGGAACCATTATCCGAGGTGATCATAAAAATCCCGGTAATCTTTTTGTAACCCGAGGATCCAAACTAATTGCCGTAGGGTCTGAAGTATCTCCTATTGTATTTACTTCTAATAAACCGGCCAAAGCCCGAAAGAGCGGAGACTGGGGTGGTATTATTATTGCCGGAAACGGTTTTGTGAATACTGTGAGTGGCAGTAGTGCTTTAAAAAGTTCTTTTTCTCCACAGTATTCTGTATACGGAGGACAACGTTATGAAGAGCAAACCGTATTGTTAACGAACGTACGAATAGAATTTGCCGGTAATAATGTAAAAAGTGGTGAAAACGCCAGCGGACTTACCCTACTAGGTATTGGTACAGGTTCTATGCTTTCTAACATTATGGTCAGTTATTCCGGACAAGATTCTTTTAGCTGGAAAGGTGGTAATAACGATGCGGGTAATCTTGTATCTTATAAGGCTGCAGATGATGACTTCCAAATGGTAGAAGGATATCAAGGAATTATAGATCACCTTACTGCCATCAGACATCCGTTTATTACCAGTCCTAGAGGATCTTATGCTATTGAAATTAACGGATTTAATAAAAATGGCGGATTGGCCAACCAGGATAAAGTTACAGATGTTACGATTACCAATGCTTCTTTAATTAATTTATCAGATGCCGGTAACTATATGCATACCACTGCTGCCATCGCTGCAAGTAACATGGCAAAAGTTTATCTGAACAGTTCTAAAATCTCCGGATTTTCTGATATTGTAAAATTTGATACTTCTTATACCTCACTTTCCTTTATTAGAAAAGCCTTTGGTATGGACAATAGCTTTTTTAACATCCACAAAGAAGGAGTACAAGTAGCTTTTAAACCTGCAGACGGAGTATTAGATATTTTAAAGTATAATCGTTTTACTCAGGAATTTGTAGATGTACAAACCTTATTTACAGATCCGCAAAGTACTATTTTACCTAAATTTGAATTACAAAAATCAAAAAACACCTATATGGTAATGCAGTAGAAAACCTATTGAATCAAGCAAATTAAATTATGATGTACCCACTTAAAAAACTAATCTTTGTATCACTATTTTTATCTGTAATGCTAACCTATGGTCAGAAAAGGGATGATGGCGTGTTCTTTATCAAAAAAGACCAAATCTCAAAATTCCACACCATTACGGACTTGCAGGAATTAAAAAAAGGAGATCTTCTGAAATTATACATAGATAGGTTTAAAGAGATTGCAACGGTACTACCCTACATTGCCATCACTCATGAAGCTGATGTAAGATTAAGTGATGTAGGTATTAAAGAGGATTCGGACCATATAAAAATTTTAAAGAAAAGTACGGATGCTACTACAGAATCCTTAGAAACGATCTCAGAATCCATTCAGGACCTGGTAGCTTACGCCGATACGGAAAAAATAATTTGGACGATTCTATTCTACGAAGAAACGATCAAAAAGATGAGGATTGGAGTTCAGGAAGGATTCTAGTTCACTATAAATAAACAACCAAAAGCTTTTTAGCAACCTATGCTAAAGTATTATTTATAACGGGTAAAACGGCATTATTTTAATGCCGTTTTTTACTTTATACCATATGACGCAAAACTTCTTATACAGCAATAAAAGGTATCATCAATTGGTTCTAGTTTACAGTAGCGTTGATAATAATAATTCATATAAATCAATCCCATTCCCAGCCCTTCCCAAAGGAAAGGTAGCCACAAAGTCCTTTCCTTTGGGAAGGATTTAGGATAGTATAAATATCTGTAAATAAATAAATTAGGCCAATTTTAATGCACTGATGCTATTGTAAATTAGGACCATGAATAATTTTATAATATTTATTTTCAATATTACAATAATTAGTCTTAATTCTTGGTTCTAAAAGTGGTAGCAATCTTACATCTATACCCAATACCAAAGAAAGATAATAGTAAAAGTATTACTGGTTATAAAAGCACTTCAATAGTAACCACATATCCTTCACTATTACGTACATTAAATACTGTATGATCGTCAAAAATTAGATATTGCCCTTTAATTCCCTTTAATAAGCCTTCAAATGTTGGTGTTTTTTCTAAATTTAAGCTTTTTAACTTCTCCGGGTATTCAAGTACCGGAAAGTTAATGTTTACTTCTTCCCCTTCTTCTTTGTAAAAAGCATGTACCTCATCAGGCAGGTAATTTTTTAGCTCATTTTTAAATACTTTTAAATCCACGTCTTCAATTTGATTCATAAGCATTTTACGCCAATTGGTTTTATCACCAATATGTTCTTTTAAAGCAACCTCCGTGATTCCGGCAAGATATCGGTTGGGCACCTCTACAAATTCGATAGCTTCGTGAGCCCCCTGGTCGATCCAGCGAGTGGGCACTTGTGATTTTCGGGTAACTCCTACCTTAATATTGCTGGAATTTGCCAGATATACAACATGGGGTTGTAGCTGTACTTTTTTTTCATAATCCAGGTCCCGGTCTTCTACGTCCAGGTGCGCCGTACTTAATTCTGGTCTCATGATCCAATCCCCCGCCTGTGGTTTACTATAAAAGTCGTCATAGCAAAGGCCCTGTCTAAAAATTTTTTTATCCAGTCCGCAAGCCAGGCATTGGTATCGCATGAACTTTATAGATATCTTTCGGTTAAGTAGTTGATTTACATGTATAAAATCGTCTTCAAAAAGTAAATAATATTGAATCGGATCTTTAAACTCAGTTCTCATTTTAGTTAGAACCCCTTCGTATTTCATAAATATGGATTATAAAAGAATAGCACAAACAGAATTTGAATATTTTTAGTATTTTAGATTTAACATCACTATCATACTAATCGGACGGGTAAAACAGTCCGTTCATCAGAGTTTAAAGATACATTAAAATATGCCAATCCCTTTAGTAAATTCTATTGCCAGTTGGTTTCTGAAGAAAAGGTTTCATCAGATGGAATTATTTTTAAAGTATCCTCATGACGTACAATTAGAATTGCTCACTAATTTATTACTGACGGCAAAAAATACGGAGTACGGAAAACAATACGACTTTGCATCTATTAAAAATTACCGGGATTTTGCCAGTCGATTACCTATTACCTGCTACGAAGAATATGAACCCCTTATTCAAAAAAGTAAAGCCGGGGTTTCTAACCTTTATTGGCCAACCCCCATTAACTGGTTTGCCAAATCAAGCGGAACTACCAATGCTAAAAGTAAATTCATCCCGGTAAGTCAGCAGTCACTGGAAGATTGTCATTATGCTGCCGGAAAAGATTTACTTTGTATGTATTTAAATAATAATGAAGATTCTAAATTATTTACCGGTAAAAGTCTGCGATTAGGTGGTAGTAAGGAGCTTGAAAAACAGCATCATATTACTACCGGTGATTTATCTGCTATTATTATAGACAATATGCCATTTTGGGCTGAGTTCAGTTCTACCCCCAGCAGTGAGATCTCTTTGATGAGTGACTGGGAAGTTAAGATGAAAGCAATTGTTCAGGAAACCATTTATGAGAATGTAACCAGCCTGGCAGGGGTTCCATCCTGGATGTTAGTTTTACTCAATGAAGTCCTGGAAACTACAGGATATACCAATTTGTTCGAAATCTGGAACAACCTGGAAGTGTATTTTCACGGAGGTGTAAATTTTGAACCTTATCGAGACCAGTATCATCATATTCTTCCTAAAAAAGACTTTAGGTATTACGAGATTTATAATGCTTCCGAAGGCTTTTTTGCTATACAGGATCGTAATGATTCTAATGAATTGTTACTAATGCTGGATTACGGTATTTTCTACGAATTTATACCTATGAAAACCTACGGGACAGAATCACAAAAAATTATTCCTTTACACGCAGTAGAAGTCGGTGTAAATTACGCCATAGTCATCACTACAAATGCAGGTTTATGGAGGTATCGTATTGGGGATACCGTACGGTTTACTTCTACCAATCCTTATCGAATCAAAGTTTCCGGCCGGACCAAGCACTTTATCAATGTATTCGGGGAGGAAGTTATTGTTGAAAATACCGAAGAAGCTTTACAAAGAGCTTCTAAAGAAATGCATTGTGAAATTGTGGAATATACGGTAGCTCCTGTATTTATGGATGGCAAAAATAAAGGAGCCCACGAATGGGTAATCGAGTTTAAAAAAGAACCCTGGGACTTACAAGCATTTGAAAAATCCTTAGACAAGCATCTACAGGCAATCAATAGTGATTACGAAGCCAAAAGAACCCATAATATTACGCTTAACCCTTTACAAATAATTAAAGCTAAGCCAAATCTATTTTATACCTGGTTAAAGAAGAAGAATAAATTAGGCGGACAACACAAAATACCCAGATTGTCAAATGAACGACATTATATAGAAGAATTAAAATGTTTAAATCAATCTACCTCTTCGTTTAGGGCAAAATCAGACTTTTTAAGGTAAAAATCCCATCCATAATGATAGTTTTTACGGTTTAAACGTACTATTTCAAAGTTATTTTTTGCGTTAAAATGCTATTTTTTGTGTATTTCAACGAAAATTATTCCCTCTTTATCTAAAAATTTAGAAATATCTTTTTTAAAGGGAAAAAGCATATTAAATTTGTTCACAGATAGTTATAATCATAAAGCCCTAAAATATGAAACGTATCGCCATCATTATTATACTTTGTTCCGGATTAGCAAATGCTCAAGACTTCACAAACAATAGTAGTATTTCAGAAAAAATTGAAACACTAACTTCTTCTACACAAAAAGTAAATAAAAACGAGATTACAACCGAATTTAAGAAACCAGAACATTACCGTGAAACTTCAAAAGTGGCATTTTACGAAGTATTACTTTCTAAAAATAATTTTAATATTGAATTAAAAGAAGATAGTAAGATTTCTTTCTATCAGGATTTATTATCAAAAAACAATTTTGACATTCAGCTAAAAGATAATACTAAAGTAGCCCTTAAAAATACTGAAGAAATGGTGAAAAAGTTAAAGAACCGTACCATGGTTGCTTCTAATTAAAAGTCAGAAGAACTTAAAAATAATACCCTAACATATCGTTAATTTTCAATTGCCATAATTAGCACCCTTGTTGCTTGGGGGTGCTTTTTTACTCTAAATCTTACTTTACCATATGACAATAGTTATTGTCATCCAGCTCTTTTTTTCTATACTATTATTAATCTAAACTTAACCCCAATGAGACTTTTAAAAGTAGTCGTTTTAAATCTTTTATTCTATAAAACCAAACAACAGGACTTATACATAAAATACTTACAGACCCGCCTAAAACCTAAGAAAACAACTTATTATAGCTAAATAAATATAAAATGGCATAGAAGATTTATAAAGAAAAAAATTGAAGATCAAGGCAAAAAATGCAGGCCTAGCCCTAGCTAAGACGAGGCTTTTTAACGCAGAGATTCAAGTTTTTTATATGAAGATTCATGTTATTTTATGTTGATTTAGCTATACAATAACACAACCTGAATTCAACTTGTACAAAAAAGCCGATTTATATAACGTAAATCGGCTTTTAACTTTGTAAATTTCATTTTATCACTTCTCGTCTATGATACTGCCTTTAGCTTATTAACTACAGATTTATTTAATTTTTTTTCAGCATAATCTTTGGTTACCCGTAATTCCGTTTCATTTCCTTCCGGCATTTCAAACATAGCATCCGTAAAAATAGCCTCACAGAGTGACCGAAGTCCCCTGGCTCCTAATTTATAATCTATGGCCTTTTCTACGATATAATCCAAAGCTCCTTCAGTAATTGTAAACTTAATAGAATCCATTTCAAACAACTTCTGATATTGCTTGATAATAGCATTCTTAGGTTCAGTTAAGATAGAACGAAGCGTCTTCTTATCCAGAGGGTTCATATAAGACAACACAGGTAACCTTCCTATGATTTCAGGGATTAAACCAAAGTCTTTTAAATCTTTTGGAATAATATATTGCAGGAGGTTCTCTTTATCGATAGCTTCTTCATTCTTTGAAGCACTGAATCCCATGGCCTGCATATTTAACCGCTTGGTAATAGCTTTATTAATTCCATCAAAAGCACCACCTGCTATAAATAAAATATTCTCCGTATCTACTTCAATAAATTTTTGATCCGGATGTTTACGCCCACCTTTTGGCGGAACATTAACTACCGTACCTTCCAGTAGTTTTAGCAAAGCTTGTTGTACTCCTTCACCAGAGACATCACGGGTGATACTTGGATTATCGCTTTTTCTGGCAATTTTATCAATTTCATCAATAAATACAATGCCCCGCTGTGCTTTTTCCAGATTATAATCTGCTGCCTGTAATAGGCGCGTTAGAATACTTTCTACATCTTCTCCTACATACCCAGCTTCCGTAAGTACCGTAGCATCTACAATGGCTAAAGGTACGTTCAGCATTTTGGCAATGGTTTTTGCAATCAAGGTTTTACCGGTACCTGTTTGCCCTACCATGATAATATTACTTTTTTGAATTTCAATATCATCACTGGTAGTAGGCTGTAATAATCTTTTATAATGATTATAAACCGCCACCGACATTACTTTTTTTGTAAATTCCTGTCCGATTACATATTGATCTAAAAAGCTTTTAATAGCCTTTGGTTTACGTAACATTAATTCGTTACTTAACTCTCCGGTTTCTTCATCCTTAGCTTCTTCTACTACAATACCATGCGCCTGTACAATACATCGATCACAGATATGTGCGTCTAATCCGGCAATTAGTAAATTGGTTTCCGGTTTTTTTCTACCACAAAATGAGCATTCTAAATCTTCTTTAGGCATAGTAAAGTATCTTCAAAAAGTTGAGTTCTAACGAGTATTGACGATTTGACACGAATACACGTATTCTTGACAATTAGTCACGTTTTAAAATTTCATCAATCATTCCATATTCCAGGGCTTTATCGGCTTTCATCCAGTAATCCCGATCACTGTCTTCGTACACTTTATCATATTCCTGCCCGGAATGTTTTGCGATGATTTGATATAATTCTTCTTTTAAGGTCAGGATTTCCCTGGCAGTAATTTCTATATCACTGGCCTGTCCCTGTGCACCACCCAGCGGTTGATGTATCATAACCCTACTGTGCGGCAACCCGGATCTTTTTCCTTTCTCACCGGCACATAACAATACCGCTCCCATAGAAGCTGCCATCCCCGTACATATAGTAGCTACGTCCGGCTTGATAAACTGCATGGTATCGTAAATCCCAAGACCTGCGTAAACACTACCTCCCGGAGAATTAATATAGATCTGTATATCCTTAGAAGAGTCCACACTCTCTAAAAATAATAACTGCGCCTGGATAATATTAGCCACCTGGTCGTTAATACCGGTACCCATAAAAATAATACGATCCATCATTAACCTTGAAAAAACATCCATGGCTACAACATTCATCTGGCGTTCTTCTATAATATTAGGAGTCATGCCTACCGGATACATACTACTGATAATATTCTGATAGTAGTTGCCATTGATTCCCCGGTCTTTAATGGCATATTTTTCAAATTCTTTTGTATAATCCATATAATATGTTACTGATATTTGATAGAAGCTATTTAATCAACTTCTTTAAAAAACATAAACCCTATTGCAAGTTTAATGCCTAAATATAAGTATTAATTCTAACTACAATCCTTAGCTTATTTGTAAACTTCTTTTACAAATTCATCAAAGGTAACTTCTTTCTCTTCCAGGTTAATGTTCTCCTTAAAATAGGTCAACATTTTTTGACTCATCAACTGATCCGAGATTCTTTTGACTTCATCTTTATTAGATAAAATACGTGCTGCAATATCATCCAGCTCTTTATCATCCGGTGACATTTGTCCGAATTGTGCCATCTGTCCTTTAATTAACTCTTTAGCAAAAGCCTTTAATTCATCAAGGGTAACCTGCAGGTTATTATCCGTAATAATTTTACCTTCGATTAGTTGATAACGCAACCCCTTTTTACTTTTTTCATATTCATCTTTGGCTTCATCCTCACTTAACTCCTTTTCTCCTGTAGCCTGAATCCATTTTTGTAAAAAAGAAGCGGGTAAGTCAAACGTAGTATTTTCTAAAACACTCTCGGTAATATCATTTAACAACTGCTGGTCAGAATGTTGTACAAACTGTTTTTCCGCATCGCTTTTGATTCTTTCTTTCAGTTCGGTGACACTTTTTACCGTATCTTTTCCGTAAACCTTGTCGAAAAGTTCCTGATCTAATTCAGCAAGTTCCTGCGTATTAATTTCAGAAACCGTAAACTGCAATTCAGCATCCAGGTTATCTGCTTTTTCCTGATCAATCTTTAAAGTATTTGCTAATACCGTAGCACTTTCAAAAAGATCTTTAGCTTGTAGGCTTAGGATATCACCTACTTTAGCTCCTGTAAACATCTTTACCTGTTCAGTACCTTTAATCTGATCGTAAGTAAGTGTTACCTTCTCGTCAATATTTTCAGCTTCATTATAGAAAGTACCGGTGATCTGATCTCCCTCTTCAAACTGTTCTTTAGAAACTAACTTACCGTATTGCTTTTGAATGGATTTTACCTGGTTATCCACCATTTCATCCGAAGCTGTAATTTTATAATTCGTTACTTTTTTATCTCCGTTTAAAACCACTTCAAACTTAGGGGCTAGTCCTAATTCAAATTCAAAAGAATAATCTTCCTGGTCCCAGTTAAAATTATCCTGCTCTTTAGGCAAAGGATTTCCCAGGACATCTAGCTTTTCTTCGGTTAAGTATTTGTTTAGTGCTTCCTGTAGCAGTTTATTTACTTCATCTACCAATACCGCTTTTCCGTATTGTTTTTTAACCAGACCCATCGGTACATGTCCTTTTCTAAATCCGGGAATGTTTGCATTTTTACGGTAATCTTTTAGAATTTTATCGACTTTATCGGTATAATCATCTTTAGAAATAGCAACGGTTACGACTGCGTTTAAATCATCAACCTGTTCTTTTGATATATTCATGTAACTTTTTTTTCTTGAAAATCGGGTGGCAAAAGTACGGATTTTAACTTAGTTCACAAAGTCCCAATTTCTTGAAAAACAGATAAATTTGAAATTACCCGGTTCTTATAAATAATTGGCAGATTGTTTTGTCGTTATATATGATTATAATGGTTAATGTTGATAATGTAGATAAGCTAAAAACAGCTATATGTCAAACTGGAATTATAGCTTAATAAGCTTGATTAATACTAAATGCTCAGTTCTATATTTAACAACTTTTTAATTAACTAATAGATATTTTAGTTGATTCCAAAACTTTATGTTTTCTCATACAATGTTAGTAATATTTTTACAAAAATTAATAAATTTGTTTTTATATTAAAATTCAAAAATTTTAATAATCAATTGATATTTATATGTTAAGTTCAATTAAAAATATAATAGATGGTTTCGTTGTAGTATTTACTTTCGGAATGACTATGCCAGTTAAAAAGAGTAGAAATAATATCTCTGATTATTGGTTTAAAACCGGAGAATATATAAATAAGGCCTATAATATTGAAACCCAACAAAAATAAAAATCCAAACGAAAATAATCAATCTGGACTTTCTGTAACAAAAACACAGTTGTACAAGGGAGCGATACCCCCACCGGATATGATGGCAGGGTATAAAAAGTTAGATTCCACTTTTCCTGATAGAATTTTAAAAATGGCAGAGAAAGAACAGAAGCATTCTCATAATATGGATTCCAAAACTCATTTTGCTATTATGTTACAAACTACGGTTGGCTTATTATCAGGAGTGTTGACTATGGCATCTTTGTGTTATTTAATTTATTATTCTGTTTCTAATGATCAATCATCGGTTGCTATTTCTATTGTTAGTGCTATGGCCGCGATTATAGGAGTATTTGTTTATAGATTTAAACGAAAAAATTAGATATAACTAACAATAAAGTTAATTACCAAACATTCTTCCACAAAACAAAAACTCAATTAAAAATTCAAGAACCTAAGACCTACAAAAGAGAAAAGACCATATACAATTGTAGACAGTCCTTTTTTTTCAAAATTCTAAAGTTTAACACTTTTCTACTTAAGCAATCAATTCACTTCATTACTCAAAGTAATTGTACCATAATCTCCAGGATCAACGGATGGTAAACTAGCCCTATACGTATTTTCAATTGCTCTGGCAATACCATTAGCAACAATCGCATGTACTCGAGGGGTAGGATGCACACCATCTAATGAAAATGCACCTCCACTACCAAAAGTTGCGGTGACCGTTCCTCCGTTAAAAGAAACTCCGGTTGCTGCAACTTCCGCCAGAGCTGCATTAGCATCATATAAAGCCAACTCATTTGTATCAGCAATAGTTTCAATTGTATTGTTATAGGAAGTTAATGCCGTTGAAATTTCTTCTTGTTCACTAGGTGTCAACACCCATTTATCCTCTAGAGGAACACCTACTCCAATAGTAGTTGCCGGATCTGCTGGATCTAATCTGGTTCCAATGACACTACTTGAAGTTAAAACCAATAAATCTTCAGGGGTTGCCTGTCTAATTTTTGGTAAAGCTGCAAACGCAGGATTAATAGCTCCCAAATCAGTAAGGTTTTCATCAAAAATCACAACCGCATTCTGACCTTCGCTAAAGTTAATAGTTCTACTAGCTACTTCATCTTCGCTAAAAAGTCCAGTTCCATTCAAAGCTGCAAAAGCGGCTTGCAACCCACCGTTATATTGCGCATAAGCTGCATTAGTACCTGCTGCAGTTGCTGCATCTAGTGGTATTGGATTAAAAGGTACTGTCGTAAAAAATGGAATCGAAGTAACATCCGGTATAGTAACTAACACCCCTTTAGCTCCGGCTCCTGTTAATCTGGTTACAACATCTCGATATACCCCTGCAAAAACATCGGGATCTGTGATATCATTCGGTCCGTAGGTCGTAGGATCTAAATTACCGGTTTGATCCACCCCGGTTCCTCCGGAAACAGCGTATCCTAAAATATCATTATTTCCAATCCATAACGAAAAGAAGGTAGGGTTTTGTGCTAATGCATCTGCCAAAATGGTAGTAGAAGGTGAAGAAGCAAATCGTACAAAATATGGATTTGCTGTAGGAATGGGTGTACCAAGTCCTTGAATACTCCCATAACCTGGAGCTACCAAATGGTAACTTTTAGCCCCGGGTACTCCCATATTATTAAAAGGCCCGGTCAAAATAGTGGATACCTCTGTTTGAATTTCCTGTCCGGTAAACTCCCGCGGAGCCCGGTTACCATCTTCATCTACTGCTAATACAAGACGTCGCCCTTGTATAGGCATACCATTTAATAACAAACCCCCGGCATTGTTGGCTACTAAAGGTTGAACAAAATCACCTCCCCCGGTCGCCGCAAAATGAGTAGTTGCTAAAATATTAGGAAAAGAATTTTCCTGACCGCTAATAAATAATGCATTAGATGCCAGTCCCGCAGTAATGGAGTTACCTAATGCTACATAGTTAGAAAAATCTGCTTCACCGCTGGTAAATTCTTCGGATTCTTCAATAGGATTATCAAATTCGGGTTCGCAGGCAATCAGTCCGATAGCACAAAATACGATATATGTTACATCTTTTAATTTCATGTGTATACTTTTTTATTTCTTAATAGTCACATAGAACGTGCCGTACAATTACTTTGTTTAAAAAGAAATTTTAGCCCGGCATGTTTCATCCTGTTATAATTTATAAGTTAAACCAAGGCCGGGTGCAAATGCACTGGATTTGTAAGTACCTCCAAAAGAAGAACGTTCCCCGGTAACAGGATCGGTTCCAAAATCGTAGGATTCATCAATTTCTTCAAATCGTAGGTAAAAGAAAGAAGCATCAATGGCCAGGTTAGGTGTAATATTTACACTTACCCCACCGGTAAACCCATTGGAATCGTTTCTGGGCGTTTCCGGGGCAAAAAACCCGGATTGTACTGGAGATCCGTCAAAATAATACCCGGCACGTAAAGCAATATTTTCTGTAGCCATATATTGTAACCCGAATCGGTATGCAGATGAATTTTTATAATTACGGGGATTGTTTGAGACTAACCCGGTGCCAAATTCAATATCAAGGGATTCATAAACATCCCAGAATTGCCTGTTATAATCAAAGGCTAACAGCCATTTTTCTTTAAAGGCATAAGAAACACCTAGCGATAACTCTGCGGGTAACGGTAGACTAGCATTAAATGTGGTGTTCCCATTTTGAGGTAGTAAGGGCGTATCGGGAAAATTAGCAAAAGTAGCATCTCCACCTTCAGCTTCAACTGATATTTCACTCCGATAATTAAAACCTAAGTGTAAATCTTCGGTAGGGCTAAATAAAGCAGAAGCACTCCACCCCCAGTTAGTCACTCCGGATTCATCTACAGTAATACTGGATCGATTTCCTTCAATATCCGTTAACGTACGGCTGGCATTTCGATTAAAGTTTACGGATCCCTGTACGTAAATAGGACCTCCCCCAATACTTAATTTCTCATTAATTTTAATAGAAACCACGGGTTGAATATATACCGCAGCTAAATCTATGTTATTTACTAAATGAGAACCTTCCCAATCCGTGGGCCAGTCAACTGCACTTCCGTAAGGTGTATAAATCCCCAGACCTAAAACCAACCAATCATTGATTCGATAAGATGCGTACACATTAAACGGAGTTCCTACACTATTATCTGTTTCAGAAAATATATTTAGTTCTTCATTCTGAAAAATAACATCTGCAAAAATAGCACTGGCACCTACACTTACGTTTAAATCATTTTCAAGTTTGACCAAACCTGCCGGATTAAAAAAGACGAGTTCAGCGCTATTGACTACTGCTACCCCGGTATGACCCATAGCCATCGCTCTTTGTCCCTGAATACTTACCCTATACCCTCCGGCATAAGAGATAAAAGTACCAAGTGCAAAAAGAATTACAAATGATAGTTTTTTCATAATTTATTAAAATTAAATATGTTTTATTTAGAAATCCTTAATAAGATACTTCAAATTTAGAAGAAAATACTAATTTTCCAACAAATTAAAGAAAATATTATGCATACATAGTAAATCTAATGAATTATTCAACTAATTCCACTAATTTCTCTAAAAATTCCGGTTGATTTTCCGCATGTAACCAATGGCCAGCATTAGAAATAACCTCTAGATCTGCTTGTGGAAAATGATGCTTGATCAAAGTTTCGTCTTCTTTTCTGATGTAACTGGATTTTGCTCCCTTTAAAAATAGTGTTTTTCCCTTAAAAGAAAGATAATCCGGTAGTTTTTTTCCGATTTCACTTACGTTTGTTACTAAACTGTCCAACGCCATCCGAAGTCCAAAGGTTTTTTGATCAATTCGAACCAGGTTTTTTAATAGAAACATCCGTACTCCCGCGTCCGGAACAAATGGAGCTAGCGCCTGGTCTGCCTCATTTCGTGAAGTAATAGTATTAAAATCAAGGGCTTGCAGTCCATCTAGAATATCCTGATGGTGTAAAGGATAGTATTTTGGTGAAATATCCGCAATAATCAATTGATCTACCAGATTGGAATTTTCGCAGGCGAATTGCATCGCAGTCTTTCCTCCCATAGAATGACCTAGCAAAATACTTTTCTGTATAGTATGATCTGTAAAGTACTGATGTAAATCCTGAACCATAAGATCATAAGAAAATTGATCACTATGAGGACTTCGCCCATGATTTCGTTGATCTACCAGATGCACTTCAAAACCCTTTTCCGTTAGTTTTTTTCCTACGGTTTTCCAGTTATCTCCCATTCCTAAAAAACCATGAAGAATAATAAAAGGGTGTCCCTCTCCAAAAATATTCGAATATAATTTCAAAATTACCTACGTTTAAATGATTATTGTTTTAGTCGTAAAGCTAAAATAATAATCAAGAATATTTTTGAATTGCTTTTATTGAATTACAATCGATTAATCATCCGGAAGAATTTAATATAAATTAGCTTAAAAATTTCTTTTTATAAACCTATAAAAGGTATTTTCTTCAACCTGTATTAGATATACACCTTTGGCTAGAAGAGTAACATCTATTTTAGGATTTTTTCCATTTAGAAGTAATTTTCCGTTAAGATCCAGCAGTTTCCACTGCCTTTCTTCCAACCCATTGATAATAAGATAATCAGTTACCGGATTTGGAAATAAAGTCATAGCCTCATAATTTTCGCTATGGTTTAATTCTTCAATAGAAAGTAAATTATTACAAGTTTCCGGAGTATTAAACTGAAGCCTAGTTTGCTGATCTGTAGTTGTATTTATAGAGACATTCGAAATAATAAGTTGTTCTCCCAGTATTGAAGTAGCTCTTAATTCCATAGGACTGGTTATACCCTTGGGTTCAATAAAAAAATTAAACAGTTCCCTGTTCATTTTTATCCAGTTATTCGAACTGTTTTTATATTCCAGAGAAGCTACCGCATGATTTGTATTTCTTAGTTGAATTGCCGTCCAGAATGGGCTAGAACCTTCTTTAAAATGAACACTTATTTTTTGATTGGAACCTTGATTAAAACAGGGTACAAAATGCCATTTTATAGGTACTCTCCCATCGATGACTTCAGCGATTTCTGAGAACGCTTCTTGTGTCATATCCACATCCCCTTCTTTACATTCGGGACATCGATCGACCACTTTTAGTTTTACCTTACCTTTAGGGCCTTCAACCAGGATACAACTGCCACAAGCATTACTGCCATCATAATTAATATTGTTCAATGCCGCATGATAAAAGTCATTAGCGGCCACAAGTGACGAACAATTCCCCTTGGATCCGCCTGCAACTCCGTCATAATAGGTGCCCTCACCTTCTTTAACTACATCGTTACATTCCTGGCTGGTTATTGATATATGGACTAAGCATAATACGAATAAAAAACCAAATGTTAGCCTATTTAGCTTTTTCATCTTCCGAAACTATTATTTGTTATCATTAGTATCTGGTTAAAATAAATTCAAATCTATAAAGCATAGTAGCATACGATAATTCTAAACTTTAAAGTATGAGCTCATTGCTTTTTTACTATTTTTAAAAGTAATTTGTTCTTTAACATAAATATTAATTTGAAATAGTATCATCATTAGTCTTGGTTCTTGATTCTAGAAGCGATAGCGACCTGCCCGTCCGCAGGTGGGTCCGGAATCTTTACCGGAACACTACTAATTCGTTATTTCAATTTGTATAAATACATCTGTACCACGTTCTCCAACCCCATATATAAAGATTCACTAATTAAAGCATGACCTATAGAAACTTCTAATAAACCTTCAATATGTTGAGAAAAATAGGCAATATTATCTAATGATAAGTCATGTCCGGCATTGATACCTAATTCTAATTGATTTGCAATTTTTGAAGCTGCTACATATGGGCGTATGGCATCTTCTTTAGTTCCTTTATGATATCCGGTAGCATAATCCTCCGTATACAACTCAATCCTGTCCGTACCCGTTTCTTTTGCTCCTTCCACCATTTTATCCACCGGATCTACAAAAATAGAAGTTCGAATATGATTTTTTTTGAATTCAGCAATAACCTCTTTTAAAAAATCTTTGTGTCGGATAGTATCCCATCCGGCATTACTGGTGATAGCATTTACAGCATCTGGAACCAGGGTTACCTGGGTTGGTTTTACCTCTAGTACGAGATCCATAAATTTCCGGTTAGGATTCCCTTCAATATTATACTCCGTATGTACCACTTCTTTTAAATCCCTTGCATCTTGATACCGAATATGCCGTTCATCCGGTCGGGGATGTATTGTAATACCATGTGCTCCAAACCCCTGTATTTTTCTTGCAGCTTCCAAAATATCAGGAGTGTTGCCCCCTCTGGCATTTCTGAGTGTGGCAATTTTATTTATATTAACACTTAATTTTGTCATAGATATCTTTAAAAAGATGATTCCTGCAAAAATACAAAGTTGAACTCCCCGTGGTTACATAATTTTAATTAATTTGCAGAGCAAAGACCCCTTACTATGACAACAGATTTATATTTAGTTACAGATATGGAACCTCTTGACATTAATACTAGTGTGGTGGAGGCCCAACAATTATTTAATAATGTTACTTACTCTCATTTTCCTGTAATCAAAGAGGAAGTTTATCAGGGATGTATTGCAGAAACAGATATTCGTTGTTATGAAAGTGATAAGACATTAGTGCATTATCAATATGCTTTAGAAGGTTTTTATGTACGTGAAGACGCCAACTGGTTAGATATTCTGGAAGCTTTTGCCCAAAATAACAGTAACCTAATACCAGTGTTAGATCATAATAACACCTATCAGGGGTTTTTTGAGTTAAAAGATATTATGAATCTCTTTAATCAGACTCCTTTTTTAAGCGAACCCGGACATATTCTCATTGTCGAAAAAGGCTTTATGGATTATTCTTTTAGTGAGATATCTCAAATTATAGAGTCTAACAGTTCTCGGATCTTAGGTGTTTTTGTTTCTAATTTACAAAATGATGTAGCCCAGGTGACCCTGAAAATTACCAATAGTGATATTAATACTATAGTACAAACTTTTAGAAGATACAGTTATAATATCGTTTCTCAACATAGTGAAGACAGCTTTCTGAACAATTTAAAAGACCGTTCTAAATATTTGGATAAATACTTAAATATATAGATGGAATGAAAGTTGGAATTTACGGTCAGTTTTATCATGAACATTCAGGTACATATATTCAATTATTATTGGACACCTTGAAGAAAAACAAAGCCGAAATTTTTATTGAAAAAAATTTTCTGGAAGTAATTAACCAAAATGATGAAGTTGAAAAAAATTATTCAAGCTTTTCTGTTTTTGAAAATTTAGATACTTCTTATGACCTCCTGTTTAGCATCGGGGGTGATGGTACTATTTTAAAGACTATCACCTACGTAAAAGACCTGGGAATTCCCATTGCGGGTATTAATACCGGAAGATTGGGTTTTCTGGCTACTATTAAAAAGGAAGAACTGGAGGAGAGTATTACCTTACTACTTCATAACCACTATAAAATATCAGCTCGTACCTTGCTAAGTGTAAAGACGCAACCCCCGCACGCTGATTTTAATAATTTAGATTTTGCCATGAATGAGATTACGGTAAGCCGTAGAAATTCTACCTCTATGATTACCGTACGAACTACTTTAAATAATGAATATCTGACCACCTATTGGGCAGATGGTTTAATTGTAGCAACACCCACAGGTTCTACCGGCTATTCTTTAAGTTGCGGAGGCCCGGTAATGACTCCTGATGCCAGTTGTTTTGTATTAACGCCTATCGCTCCTCACAATTTAAATGCAAGACCCTTAGTAATTCCGGATAACCAGGAAATTAAACTGGAGGTAATAAGTCGCGAAGGTCAGTATCTCACCTCTTTTGATTCGCGAATGCATTCTTTACCTAATGAAACCACTCTGATTTTAAAGAAGGCTTCTTTTAAAATTAAAATGGTAGTCCTGGAACATGACAGTTTCCTAAAAACACTCCGTAAGAAAATGCTGTGGGGGGAAGATAAGCGCAACTAGTGCAATAAAATCATGTAAAAAAAGTTTTATTTTTTAACTACTTGAACCAAATACTATTGCAACCGGAGTTAATTAGTATATTTGCAAACTTTTAAGATTTATGAGATATTTCATTTGTGCGGTTATGACTTTACTAACATCACTGGCTCTACAAGCTCAAACCTATGAAGTAGGTATGATGTTAGGTGGGGCTAATTATATTGGTGATGTAGGGTCTACCACCTTTATTTCCCCAAATGATTTCTCGATCGGTGCTATTGCAAAATGGAATCGCAGTAAAAGACATGCGTTCCGTGCTTCTTTCCTATACGCAGGTATTAGTGCAGATGATGCGAACGGAGATGATCGTAGGGAAGTAAGGGATTTCTCCTTTACAAATTCAGTTAAGGAACTATCATTAGGGATAGAATATAATTTTTGGGAATGGTACTTATACGATGGTGAACCCCAGTTCACACCTTACTTATACACAGGTATTACTGCTTTCTCATATGGTGCTCAGGTGGTGGATGCTGGTGATAATAACCGTATTAAAACCTATGACAATACTATCAATATGGCAATTCCTATGGTGGTGGGCATTAAAAAAACGGTAAGTCGTTCCTTTGTACTCGGGGCAGAGATCGGTGCACGATATACGTTTACGGATAACCTGGATGGCAGTGATCCTGACAGTTCGGTAGGAAGCGGATTCGGAAACCTTAATAATAACGACTGGTATGTATTTACCGGACTTACCTTTTCTTTTACCTGGGGCCGAATTCCGTGTTATTGTACATTCTAATTAACTTATGATCACTAAAGAACAGCTTACCGCAAACATCCCGGAACATGTAGCTATTATTATGGACGGTAACGGAAGGTGGGCAAAAAAACAAGGATTTTTTAGGGCGGTAGGACATGAAAATGGTACAAAGGCAGTAAGAGAAGTAGTAGAGGGAGCCGTAGATGCCCGTATCAAATACCTAACCTTATATGCTTTTTCTACTGAAAATTGGAAACGACCCAAACTGGAGATAGAGGCTTTAATGAAAATTTTAGTAAATAGCCTTAAAAAAGAGGCTCCTACTTTCCATAAAAATCAGATACGATTAAATGCCATCGGCAACCTGGATGCTTTACCAAAGAAGGCAAAAAAAGAACTTTTTGAAGTTATTGAAAGCACAAAGGAATATCGTAGAATGACATTAACCCTTGCTCTGAGTTATGGTAGCCGGGAAGAGCTTATAAAAACTATCCAAGAAATAAGTATTAAAGTTAAAAATAGTGTAATTTCGCCACATCTTATAAATGAAGAAGTCATTAATGAGCATTTGTATACCTCAGGTTTGCCAGATGTGGATTTATTGATACGAACAAGCGGAGAACAACGTATCAGTAATTTTCTTTTGTGGCAAATAGCGTATGCGGAATTATATTTTACGGATATATTATGGCCGGATTTTAAACGAACACATTTATTTGAAGCCATCTATAATTATCAACAAAGAGAAAGAAGATTTGGAAAAACCAGTGAGCAGCTCAGTTAATAAGAAGGCAACACACACAACACTTACCTTACTAACCCTACTAATTTTAATCCTTGGCACTACATTACTTTCTGCTCAGAAACTTCCTGGCATTAATGGTAAGGAATATATCGTCGGAGATATTAAGATTACCGGTATCACTACTTACAATGAAAATACGGTAATTACCTTTACCGGGTTAAAAAAAGGGGATAAAATTACACTTCCGGGAGACCGCATCAGTAAGATCATTAAAAAGCTCTGGGATCTGGAGCTGTTTAGCGATATTAATTTTTATATCACGAGTGTAGAAGGTAATGTGGCAAATCTTGAAATCAATATCCAGGAGGTACCTGAATTAAAAGAAGCCCGTATTGTAGGGGTGAAAAAAGGAAAAGCAGAAACGCTTGTCAAAGATAACGGATTAATTAAAGGTACTAAGGTTACTGAAAATTTACTTACCACTACCCGTAATTTTATCGTTAATAAGTATAAAAAAGAAGGCTTTTTAAATACTAAAGTGGCTATAAACACCACTAAAGTGGAAGATACAGTGCCTACGAACAAAGTAAATATGGTCGTACGTATTGACAAAGGAGAGCGGGTAAAAGTAGACGCAATTAATATTGCCGGAAATGAAAAACTATCGGACAAAAAGATCAAAGCGGCCATGAAAAATACCAAGGTTAAAGAGCCTTTACGCTTCTGGAAACGGTCCAAGTACATTAAAAACGATTTTAAAGAAGATAAAGAAAGTATTGTCAGTAAATATAAGGAGAAAGGATATCGTGATGCACGTATAATTGCCGACACTCTGATCAAGAATGAAGACAATACCGTAACTTTAAATCTGGAAGTAGAAGAAGGAAAGCGGTACTACTTCGGTGATATTAAGTTTTTAGGGAATAGTGTGTATACCGATCGGCAATTAGCCCGACAGTTAGTGATTAAAAAAGGGGATGTCTACAATGGGGTGTTGCTGGAAAAACAAATTCAGGATAATACAAAACCGGATGCGGATGATCTGACTAATTTATATCAAAATAACGGATATTTATTTTCTAACATAGATGCGGTAGAAACCAAAGTTAGAAACGACACGATCGATTTTGAAATCCGAATCCGGGAAGGAAAACTTGTTCGTTTTGATCATATCACCGTTTCCGGAAATGAAAGAACAAATGATCAGGTAGTCTATCGAATCCTACGAACCAAACCCGGACAAACTTACAGTAAAGATTTGGTGGTACGAACCGTCCGTGAAATCGGACAACTAGGTTTCTTTGACCCAGAACAGTTAGAACCACAATTCCAAAATGCCAATCCGCAAGCAGGAACCATTGATATTAATTATCCGGTAGTAGAAAAAGGGGCCAGCCAGATTGAGCTACAGGGTGGTTACGGAGGTGGCCGGTTTATCGGTACCCTGGGGTTAGCTTTTAATAATTTTTCTATTCATAATATATTTAAAAAAGAAGCCTACACTCCTTTACCTATGGGTGACGGACAGACCTTACGGATTCGTGCGCAGGCAAGTCAGATTTTTCAAACTTATAGTTTAAGTTTTATCGAACCCTGGTTGGGTGGTAAAAGGCCCTTTCAATTTTCATCCTCATTTTCTCATACCATACAGTTTCAGTTTGACCGGGGCACCGGAAGGATTATTGAAGACCAGCGCTTCTTAATTACCGGTGGTTCTCTAGGAATAGCAAAACGGCTTAACTGGCCGGATAATTACTTTACCTTGTCTCAGTCTATTAGTTTTCAACATTTCGGATTACGTAACTTTAATACGGCACTCTTCTCTTTTGGAAACAATGGTTTCTCCAATAATTTAGCTTACACGATTGGTATTAACCGAAATAATACGGCTATTAACCCTATTTTCCCTACTTCAGGTTCTGATTTTAATATTACCGCAAAATTCTCCTTACCCTACTCCTTATGGGATGGAAAAAATTACGAAGAACTTGCTACCGAGAGAGAAAATCTTACCCAAGAATTGATAAAGATACAGGCTGATAACCCTAATCTAAGGGACCAAAGAGGACAACTTCGGATTGGTACGCCGGGTGTTGCTCAATTTATGAGAGCCAATGATCGTATTGAAGAAATTGATCAGGATCGTTTTGACTGGCTGGAATATTACAAAGTTAAATTTGATGGAGATTGGTATACTTCGCTTTTCAAGATTGGTAAATACCCTATAGTATTAAGATCATCTGTAGAATATGGATTTCTAGGTGCTTATAACAATAACAGGGGGAACATACCATTTGAACGATTTTCTCTAGGAGGTGATGGTCTAAATCAGGGTAATTTTAACCAGGTTGAAGTTGTAGGTTTACGTGGATATGAAAACCAATCTATAATCCCGGAGAACCGGTTTGTTGATGGAGGTTCCTTAAGAGATGGTTCTACCATTTATGATAAATATTCATTAGAGCTGCGTTATCCGGTGACCTTAAAACCTTCAGCTTCCATTTACTTATTAAGTTTTTTAGAGGGAGGATCTGCTTATGACAATTTTAGAGATTTTAATCCGTTTCAGTTAAAACGATCCGCTGGTGCAGGATTACGTATTTTTATGCCGGCATTCGGATTGTTAGGAATTGATTTCGGATATGGATTTGATCCGCAACCCGGTGAGATTGGAGCACACGGTTGGGAAACACATTTCATAATTGGTCAGCAATTCTAAATTTGGCATGATTATTTCTAAAGCTTTGATAAGATTATGAATTTTAAACGTATTTTAATAGGTTTTATCCTGGGGAGTTGTTTATCTAATACATCAGCATTCGCTCAGCGAGGTATTCGGATTGGGTATATTGACATGGATTATATATTAGAAAATGTACCTGAGTTCAATCAGGCTTCTTCAGAATTAGATAGTAAAGTTCAAAAATGGAAAGTAGAGATTGAAACTGAAATCAAAGCTGTTGAAGAAATGCGTAAAGAGCTAAACAATGAGCGGGTATTGTTAACTAAAGAATTGATTGAGGAGCGTGAAGAAGATATTAATTTTAAAGAAAAAGAAATTTTAGACTATCAGCAAAAGCGATTTGGCCCTAAAGGAGATTTATTCTTACAGAAACAACGATTGGTACAACCTGTGCAGGATCAGGTTTTTGTGGCAGTACAGGAGATCGCTAAAACCGGAAAATACGATTTTATTTTTGATAAAACCGCAGAACCGATTATGTTGTTTTCCGCAGATCGACATGATGTCAGTGATAAAGTACTTTTACGTATCAACCGGGCCTCTAAAAGAAGGCAATACGAAAGCCGAAAAGAAAAAAAGCAAGCTGAGAGTGATGAGGTAGAGTCTATCGACCAGGAAAAGGTAAGCAGTGAACGAGAAGCTTTGATCAAAGAAAGACAATCGGAACGAGAGAAAATATTAGAGCAACGTAAAGCACAACGGGATTCTTTACGTGCCGCAAAGAAGAAAGAGTTTACAGAGCGAAGGGAGAAATTGCTCCAACTTCAAAAACAACGTAAAGATTCTATTGCAAACCTTAAAAACCAGCTTCAAAACGAACAAGAAGCTGAAGAAGATAATTAATAAAAGTAAAGTTTAATTTTAATTTATATCACAACTAATATTGTAACAATGAAAAAGTTTAGAACCATATTTGCAACTTGCCTACTATTTATAGGAGCATCAAGTTTTGTAAACGCTCAATCAAAGGTTGCTCATATTGCATCTCAAGAACTTGTAGAAGCCATGCCTTCTTTTAAAAATGCAAAAAGCGAAATTGAGAAGCTTAATAAAACTTATGAAGCTGAAATAAAAAATATGATCCTTGAACTTCAAAATACAATGAAAAAATTTCAGGGAGAAGCAGCAACACAAACAGAAGAAGAAAATGCGAAAAGAGCACAGCAAATTCAATCTACTGAGAAAAGTATAGGAGACTATAAGCAAAATGCCGTACAGGATTTACAAAAGAAAGAGGTAGAGCTTATGAAACCTATTTATGAAAAAGCACGAACTTCCATTCAAAAAGTAGCTAGAGCTCAGGGATACGATTACGTATTAGATTCTACTACGGGTACGGGAGTTATTATGGCTGACGGTAAAGATTTAATGGCAGATGTTAAAAAAGACCTTGGTATCTAAGTCATTACTTATTATATAAAGTAAAGGTGGGCAGATGCTCACCTTTTTTATTGATTTCTATTTAAATTGATTTTAGTTTTATAATCCGCATAATTTTAAATGAATGGATAGTCGTCCTATAGGGGTTTTTGATTCTGGTATTGGTGGTACGTCCATCTGGAAAGAGATTGTAAAAGTGCTACCTTTAGAAAATACCATCTACCTGTCTGATAGTGCCAATGCTCCTTATGGTCTTAAATCAAAGGATGCTATTAAAAAACTTTGTGTAAAAAACACCGAAGAACTTTTACAATATGATGTAAAACTCATTGTTGTAGCCTGTAATACAGCAACTACGAATGCAATCAGCTATTTACGAGAACGTTATACCCTACCCTTTATAGGCATTGAACCGGCTATTAAACCGGCAGCTTTACATTCTAAAACAAAGGTTATTGGAGTATTAGCAACCAAAGGAACTTTGTCCAGCAACCTGTTTTCCAAAACTTCAGAAAAGATAACAGATGTAATTAAAATTTTGGAAGTTGAAGGTAACGGCCTGGTAGAATTGATAGAACAAGATCAGATTTATTCAGAAGAAATGTACTCACTCTTAAACAACTATCTACAACCCTTAGTTGCTGCTCAAATGGATTATCTCGTCCTGGGTTGTAGTCATTACCCTTATTTAATCCCGGTTATTAAAATGATAATCCCGGATCATATTACTATTATAGATTCCGGAGAGGCTGTAGCCAGACAAACAAAAGCTGTCTTACAAAAAGAAAATAAAATTAACACCGGATTACAAGAAGTTCTGAGAAAACATACATTTTATACAAACAGCAAACCCGGAATACTTAAAAATATGCTACAACCTTTATCAGAAAACTTAGGTATTTATCATAAAGTGTTCTAAAGTAATGGGACTAAGGTAAGAGAAAACAGTACCAAAAAAATTAAAGTGAGTTTATGGAGTTTGGCTATAAATTTATAGCAGGACAAAGGCAGGGATAGCGTTCTTTCCGTTTTCCAAAATCATACCCTAGCGTCAACTGGTGAAAACCACTGTTTGAAACTAAAATGTCATTCAATTGATAATTATAAGTATACCCTAACATCCATTGTTTGTAGTGAAACCCGGCAAAAGGGGTAATATACTGTAACTTTTGGGTTTCTACAGCAAGGCCTCCGGTTGAAAATTGGGCGCCGTCAAATGCACGACGGTAAGAAATACCTCCCCACAAGGTAAGCAGGCTCCCCACATCTTGGTATACTTTAGCATTGATATCTATGGTGTTCTCCCCAGTATTTTCTGTAATCTGGTATAAAAAGGAAGGTTCGATACTAAAACTATTACTAATTCCTATCGTCTTTCCACCCGAAAACAAGTAGCGCCTTTGATTGTTTGAATCCGCCGTAGTAATACGATTAGGGTCAGCAGGGTCAAAGTTAATTGCCGTGTTATCAAAAATATCCCGGTTAAAGGGAATTAAATTTTTAACCGTAAAGTGAGCGTACCAATTTAGGAAATTGTAAGAAAGCCCGAAATCCAGGTTAAAGTAACCGTCTTTTTGAACTCGGTTAGGTAGTATAATAGGATCCTGGTCCGTAGGGTCAAATAACCCTCTTAAATCTACATTAGATTGCGCAAATAAAGCACTCAACCCAAAGGATAACATATTAAGATCCGTACGATCCCTTGAGAATAACAAATGATAGGCGAAAGTCACATACCCCCCGCTCTGTTCAAAACGTCCGTTTTCGTCTTTGTAAAAGGCTGCACCTAAACCTACCTTATCTCCGGTTCTAAAATTAATATTGGCAGATTGTGTATTAGGAGCATTATCAATATCAAACCATTGTTTACGAGCAGTTAAACGTATTTTATTTGAATTTGCAGCACCTGCCA
This sequence comes from Aquimarina sp. ERC-38, assembly GCF_026222555.1. Taxonomy (NCBI): domain Bacteria; kingdom Pseudomonadati; phylum Bacteroidota; class Flavobacteriia; order Flavobacteriales; family Flavobacteriaceae; genus Aquimarina; species Aquimarina sp. ERC-38. The sequence continues at coordinate 353,731 of NZ_CP098511.1, forward strand.
TGGAGGGATGCACCAGGTATAAGTTATCTGATAAATAATCCGTATATAATGGAAACCCATCTTGAGCACTTACAAAGGAAACACTAAATAGAAAAAGAATAAAATATCTCAAATCATTCTAAGGTTAAGCTAGAAAATATATTCTTTGAACTAGCAGAAATTAATTTATTTAGACTTAGGGTTTTTTTAGTATGTATGCTTTGCTACACTCTAATTGATCCAAAGATATAAATTTAATCATAATTATCGATAAAATATTCAATTTATCCGATATATGACATTCTGTAATGTGTTTCAAGACTTGCTTTTTCGTAAATTTGTAAAAAAAAGATGATCAAACAATTTGAAGTTGTTATTGAACCTACTGCTAATAAGAGTATTGTCAAGTTTGAAACTAATCATTTTCTTACCAATCATACAAGCTATGAATTTGATAATATTGAGCAAGCCAAACAATCCCCGCTAGCTCAACAACTTTTTCACCTGCCGTTTGTAAAACGAATTTTTATAGCTCAGAATTTTATTGCTATTGACAAATATGATATTGTAGAATGGGAAGATGTACAGCAGGAAGTAGCTGATCAGATAAAAAAGCAATTGAACGAAGGCGTAGAAGTTATACAGGATACTGATGGTATGCCATCTAAAGTTCCGGTAACTATCTATGCTGAAAGTACTCCTAACCCATCAGTTTTAAAATTTGTTGCTAATAAAAAATTAGTAACCTCTATGCTTGAGTTTAAAAATATAGATGAAGCAAAAGATGCTCCTCTTGCACAGTCTCTTTTTCATTTTCCGTTTGTAAAAGAAGTGTTTATGGATGAAAATTACATTTCTATTCATAAATACGATATGGCAGACTGGCAGGATATTACATTAGAGATTCGGGAATTTCTGAAGAAGTACATAGAAGATAATAAACCCGTATATACGGGTGATTTACAGTTAGCAAAACAACAACATCAAGCCCAGTCTGTTCCAAATACTGAAAATTACAAAAATCTGGATGAAACTTCGCAAGATGTTATTTCAATTATTGATGAATATATAAAACCGGCGGTCGCTAGTGACGGGGGTAATATTTTATTTGATTCTTATGACCAGGAAACAAAAACGGTTAAGGTCATTCTACAGGGAGCTTGTAGCGGATGTCCTTCTTCAACCTTTACTTTAAAGAATGGCATTGAAACGATGTTAAAAGAAATGCTTGCCGGAAAGGTAGAATACGTTGAGGCCATCAATGGCTAATTATCGATGTTGTAAAAATGTTGTTAATAATTAGTATTATTTTAAATTGAAAAGGAAGTATCTTGTATATTGTACAGGAATCATATTAATGAAGTTGTTTAAACTTTCCTTAATTGGCTGCAAAATGTTCTTTTTCACTTACTTTTTATCATTTTTAAGTTCCGTGGCTACGGCTATGCAACTGAAAATGATTTTAATTAAGTAAAAAATACCTATTTTTCGCTTCAATCAGAAAAATTTAAACCACTTCAATTTTTAAATTAAAACAAATACATAATGGCAATTATTAAAGTTATTGAAGTACTGGCTAATTCTAAAGAAAGCTGGGAAGATGCAACAAAAAATGCAATACAACAGGCATCTAAATCTGTAAAAAATATAAGGTCTGCTTACGTAGCAGAACAAAGTGTCGTAGTTAATGACGATCAAGTAACTGAATTTAGAGTAAACTTAAAACTTTCTTTTGAAGTTAAATAAGTAAGTAAATCTTCGGTTAAATTAATTCTACTAAATAGTCTTTAAAGCTTAAATTTTAAAGACTATTTTTAGTTTACAAAAAATACTTTTCCACTAGAAAAATAGAAGTATTCTCAAATTTATAATTTAGGGTATATATGCCAATGGAATTTCTAGAAAAAATCTTAAAACACATACTGCAACAATTATAACTAATGGAGTAAATTAGTTATAGATTCAATAGATGATATTTAATAAAAAATTAGTATTTCATAAATAAATGCACCAAAAAATATAGTATATTTATAAATAGAGTTATAATTATACTATATTATTAATAGCTATCACATTTAAAACTATTAAATGTGATATCAAAGTAATGAATATTTTAAAAAGTATCTTTTACGTGTAAATCATACTTTCATCTATAAAAAGTGTATTATATCGATGTTTTATTACTTTAAAACCTTATAATTTATACGACTTTTTATTATTAATAGGATTGAAATACTTATATATTTTTATGTAACTACTTAATTTTCAAAACATAAATAACTTAAACATTATAGCATATAATTAGAGCATTCTAACGTAAATCAAGAATTCGTTAATAAATGTTGCTTATTTGTATTAAATCACTGATTAATCGATAAAAATTAAATTAAAACGACGGTTCTACCGTAATTTTTACTATTTTTACTAAACCAATAAATTTCAAAATCTACAGCTATGAGAAAAATATTACTTTTACCTTTTGTATGTATAGTTCAGATTGTCGTAGCTCAATTACCCCAATCTTTGATAGAACCAACAAAGAAAGTGGTTATGTTTGAAGAGTACGAAGGATCTATTTATAACAGTTTAAAATTTTCGAATGCTAGTGTAATTGACGAAAAATCCGGTACGTTTGAAGCCAAATTGAGATACAATATTTATCTAGATATTATTGAACATAAAAATGAGAATGGACTTTACAAGTTAGTAACCAGTCCTACGACACATGCAAGAATCGATAATAATTATCACTATTATTGTGAGTTTAGAAACCAGAGAGGACTAAAACAATCGGGATATTATATTTTAGTAGAATTAAATGAAAGATACCGGATTTATAAAAAATATGATTTGGATATAAGAAATCCGGTAAAAAAGTCTGCTTCTATAAATGTACTCGAACCTGGTAAAATCAGAAAAGAGGTTACCTACTATCTGGAAGAAAGAGGTACTATTATGGAGTTACCTGTGGATAAAAAAGAAATGCTTGCGGTCTTTAGTGATAAAGCTGATGATCTTAAAAGTTATATGAAATCAGAGAAGATTAAATTGAGAAAAGAAGAAGATCTGGTTCGATTGGTTTCCAGATACAATTCACTTAAAAGTGATGGAAATCTTCCTGCAAGAACCTTACTAAGCAATTCTCGATAATTACAAAACTGTGTTCTTAGCAGCACATGATAAAATTATAAAGTGAACTTGTAGATAACGAGTTCACTTTTTTTATCAGATTATTTTTGTGAACTTTATGTCTGTTTGAGATATATTACATAGTGAGTTGATTTAAATTTACTTAGCTATGTATCAGCTCAGCAATTTTTCCGAAAGAGAATATTGTATTTAGTAATATTTTATGTTTAGCAAACTTAGTTTACTTTAAACTCCTTCAAATAAAACGGATCAAAATAAGCAATATCTTCAAAATTCTGATTTTGATATTTCTGAAAAGATAGCGAAGCCATACTAGAGGCAGAAGGCATCTTATCTTCATAAAAAGATGCTTTAGGAAAATTAAGAAAGGTTCTACTTTTTGCAACACCATTGCCTATAAACCGTACCTTATCAGATTCTTTTATTAGGTTTCTGTAAATAGTGGCATCCACTATAGTGGCTTTTGTTTCTTGTACCAGCTTTCGGTTAAAAAATACACTATCATATACTTCCATCCTTCGGGCGTCCATCATCGGAATTAAAAAACAATCTTCTTCAAATACCTGACTAGCTAATGCTTCTAAGGAGTTAATAGCAATCAATGGCTTAGACAATGCATAACATAAACCTTTAGCAGTAGCCACTCCGATCCGTAATCCGGTATAAGAACCAGGACCTTCACCCACAGCAATAGCATCCAATTGATTTATCTTAATACTTGCTTGGCGAACCACTTCATCTATAAAAAGATGCAATTTTTCCGCATGAGAATAACCGGGTTCATTGTCTTCCAGACTTTGAATAACCTCAGCATCTTTAGCCAGAGCTACCGAACAATTAGTAGAAGACGTTTCTAAATTAAGTATAAAAGCCATGAACCAAATTTACAAGTTAGCTTGCAATTATAGTTTCATATCTGCAACTTTAATTCCGAAATACAATTCAAGTACTTTCAGTTTAAAAATAAAATCAAACTTTGCTTGAACTTCATTACTTAAAGCATTTTCTAACCTAAACTTTGATTGACTAAAGTCAAAAGCATTGGTTAATCCCACATCATAGCGGTCTTTTGCATATTGATAAGCTCGTTCCTGTGCCTTTACTGCTACTACCGTAGCTTCGTAAGCCTTGGCTGAACCTTTGGCATCTAAGTAAGCCTGATACACATTACTATCCAGATCGAGGGTAGCTTGTTCTAATTGAAACTCAGCCCTACGAGCATTTATCTGGTTACGCTTCACTCCATTTCTAACCTGAAAACCATTAAAGACAGGTATGGATAGTGAAAATCCGTAAATGATACTTCGGTTATCAGAAAATTGATCGAAGATATTGTCCGGGCTTGCAAAGATAGGGGTTGATGTTACAGGGTCTATACTAATAAACCTATCGGCTCCTGTTTCAAAGGTACTGGCTCTTACGGATCCCGATAAAGTAGGGTAATAAGCACCCTTGGCAATCGCTACATCCTGTTCCGCTAACAGTTTATTTTGTTGTGCAATTTGAACTTCATATCGGCTTTCTCTTGCCTTAGTGGTTATTTCAGTTATAGATTTGTTAAGGATGTCTGACGCCGGTACCAGGTAGTCCTGTTCACCGATGTCAAAATTTTCGTAGTCTTTAATTAATAAAGTTTGCGCTAAAGCTATTAGTGAAATCTGAACGGCGTTTTCTGCTTGTACGATACGAGTTAATTCATCAGCTGATGTTGCTTCAATCTCCAGTAAATCCCCTTGCGGCAACACCCCTGCATCTACCAATTCGCTCGTACGCTCTAGTTGTTCCAGGGTAATTTTATGTTGGGCTTCAATTACTTTTAGATTCTCCTTATTTAATAAAATCTGTAAATAGCTGTTAGCAACGAATAGAGCAATATCGTCTCTAGATTTCCCTAGATTATATTGACTTAATAGTTGATTGATTTTAGCCCTTTGGAACTGACGTACATTTCGCAGTCCGTCAAATAAGGTTACCGATAAATCAGCCCGGTACTCAGAGGTTCGAATCGTTTGATCTACGTTAGTTCCGGTTCTCGGGTCATTTACTAATCCCGAATTCCAAAAATTAGAAGCACTTGCATTTAAAGAAGGCAATATATTGCCCAGAGCATCTTTACTGTCAATTAAGGCCTCTTCTACTTGCAGTGCAGATTGTTTAATAGTTATATTTTCTTCTAAAGCATGCTCTATACATGCTCTTAACGTCCAGTTTTTTTCCTGCGCTGTGGTCAAGGAAATACAACTTAAGGTAAAGAAGCCGAGCAAAAGTATGTTATAAATTCTCATTTGTCTGTTTAAAAATAGTATCGTTTAAATTCTAAAAATTGCAATCCGGTTTAACCCTTCTTAAATTCCTCTTCTTCTTTAATTTGGTTCCAGACTTTTACTTTGTCATTTTTAGAAATACCGGATTTAATCTCTACATTGATACCATCACTAACTCCCAACTTTACATCTCGCTTTTCAAATTGTTGTTCACCTGTTTGTATTTCAACAAAGGGTTCTTTAGAATCTCCATCATACTGAATTAAAGCTTCTTTTAAGGCTAATACACTGTCTACTTTGGCTAATATGATTGAGGCATTAGCACTAAGTCCTGCACGAATAAAGGTGGTATCTTTTTTATCCAGCGTACCTTTAATTTCAAACTGCACTGCTCCGTTTTCTTCTTTACCCTTAGGAGCAATGTAATCTAAAATAGCATCAAACTTTTTGTTTTCAATAGCTCCTACCGTAATTTCAAGAGGCAACTCCTCTTTAATCCTGCCTACTTCACTTTCATCTACAAAACCTTCAAAAATCATTTTGCCTACATCTGCGACAGTTGCAATGGTTGTTCCATCGTTAAAATTGTTAGATTCGATTACCTGATTCCCTTCTTTTACCGGTACTTCAAGTACCATTCCCGTGACAGTTGACCTGATCAATGTATTTGCTGCACTACCTAATCCTCGGGCAGTTCCGGTTCTTACGATCTGGTAATTTTGTTTTGCCGCATCATAACTTTGGACTGCCTGCTGGTAGGTTACATCTACAGCATCATATTCATTAGCAGAAATTACTCCTTTATCAAAAAGTTCCTTTTGACGTTCGTATACCCTTTTTTGGTTATCCAAAGCAATTTTAGCCGACTGCATGGCATTTTTTGCACTTTGTAAAGAAGATACATTCGGTATTACTTTAATTTTTGCAATCAGGTCACCAGATTTAATTTGTTGTCCTGCTTCAATAAATATTTCATCGATAATTCCCGAAATATTGGGTTTGATCAGCACTTCATCTTTAGGTACAATACTACCTGTGGCTACTGCTTTTTTAATGATTGTTTGTGTAGTGGCTTCTTCCGTTTTATAAGTAACCGGGTCTTCTTGATTTTTCTGATACAAGTAGTACAATGCTCCGGTAAATACCAGAACAATAAAAATTAAAATAATTATGGTAACCTTTTTTTTCATGATGGTTGTTGTTGTTTATACTATTTTAAATTATTTACAACTTTACTAGTCACTTCGTAAAGCATCAATAGGTTTTGTTTTTATGGCGGTTTGCGCCGGAATTAATCCTGCTAATAGTCCACTACCAATTAGGATAAAAAGCGCTACAAAGATGACATTCAGATCCACACTGGGATCTGCAAACATGGTATCTTCATCCGGACCAGCACTATCCAGTATGAGGTTAATTAAAAAAATCAAGCCTGTAGACGCTGCAATACCTGCCATGCCGGAAATAATGGTCAAAAAGATAGACTCCAGTAAAATCTGACCTCTAACTGCCCAGGGAGAAGCCCCTAATGCCCTACGGATACCAATTTCTTTAGTTCGCTCCTTAACCACAATCAGCATAATATTACTTATTCCTATAATACCGGATAATAAGACCAGCACCCCTACGAAATATGCAACTACTTTTAATGCGATAAAAAGTCCGTTTACTTTTTTGAATTCCTGATAAAGATCAAAATTTCCAATGGCACGATCATCTTCAGGATGTATGGAATGATTCGTTCTTACGACTTCAATGATATTCTCTTTTAAACTGGTGATAGAATTGTTATCTTTTGCAGTAATGGCCATCCAGCCTACATCATCTGCCTGGTTAAAGGCTTGAGAAAAAGCGGTAAATGGAACGTATATTTCGTTTTGACCTTCCTGCGGATCTCCATTGTTAGATTTTTTAGTGTAGGTTCCGATCACCATAAAATTAACCCCTTGAATTTTTATATAACTCCCTATATGTTCTTCTCCCTTTTCATAAAGTTCATCTCGAACACTTTCGCCTATAATGGCAACTTTACGACGGTTATCAATATCCCCGTAATTGATAAATCGACCGGTAGTAATATTGATCGGATCTTGTTTAATAATTTCCGGATAATCCCCGTATACATTATAAGCTCCGGTTTTGAGTCCGCGGGTTACATTATTGGCTCCGCCAAAACCTCCCAACTGATTTCTGGGCGATATATAAAGTAATCCCGGTACCTGATCCCGAATGGAAGCAACATCACCTGTTTTAAAAGTAAACCTGCGTCCTTTAGGTAAGCCTTTATAAGGCATAGAAGCAATTTGCGTCCACATAAACATGGTGTTTGTCGCAATATCCCCGAACCCTTTTTTAACTCCGTTTTCTAAACCCTTTCCGGCCGCTAATAAAATTACCAGGATAAAAATACCCCAGAATACCCCAAAAGCAGTGAGTAAGGTTCTAAACCAATTGGCCGTCAGGGCTTCTAAAATTTCGTTCCAGCGATCTCTGTTAAACATATTATTCGTCTCTTAATGCTACAATAGGTTTTATCTTGGCTGCCCGCCAGGCTGGAAAAAATCCGGCTATCGCACCAGCAAGAATCAGGATAATAACCGTGGTTATTGCTACGTTAAAATCTACCGTAGGATTTTTAATAAATTCAGTTTCAATCATTGGGCCTACCAGTTCTAATAAAATTAAACTTGTAATCAGTCCCGTAAATCCGGCAATGGTAGTAACAAAAATAGATTCATGTAAAATCATCCCGATAATAGAAAACGGTTTTGCTCCGATTGCTTTACGAATCCCTATTTCTTTGGTTCGCTCTTTTACGATAATAAGCATGATATTACTGACTCCTACTACTCCGGCAATAATAGTACAGACACCCACCCACCAAAAAAATGCTTTAATCATAAATATTAACTGGTAAAAGCGTTTGGCACCTTTTAACGAATTTTGTATCCCAATGGCAGCTTCATCTTCCGGAGCAATGATGTGCTTCTTTTTTAAATAGGTTTCAATATTATCAGCAAAATCCAACGAACTTTGTACGGTTTCTTCAAATGTAGCTTTAGGTTTTAATGTGTAAGTTAATAATTGTACATTTCTCCCCTGGTTAAAGACTATCTGCGCCGTAGTACTCGGAACGATAACCTTTTGCTCTTCTCGATCTCCCCCTTCATCACTGTAAACCCCAATTACTTTAAATGGAACATCATTCAATTTTACATAAGAACCAACCACCTCTTCTTTGGTATTTTTATAAAGGTCTTTCCGAATCCGGTTACTGATGACGACCACTTTCTCATTTCTGTCCAGGTCTATATTATTGATAAACCTACCCATCATCATTCGTTCGTTTTCAACCACCTGAAAGCCCGGATAGGCACCTTCGATACGATAATTTCCGGATTCTTTACCGTATGAAATAATACCCTGCCAGATTCGAACTACCGAAGAATGATTTTCTATTACTGCTTCATTCTGTTTTCTGATAAAATTGTTATCATCATTAGTCATTATAATATCACGTCCGGGATTTAATCCTTTATATTTTACCGTAGTTTCTCTGGCCCATACCCAAATACTATTCGCTGCATCTTCTTCAAAGGCCTGCGAAATTCCGTTCTGCATTCCTTGTCCTACGGCTAGTAAAATCACCAAAATAAATATCCCTGAGGCTACGGAAAGACCGGTTAGAAAAGTACGTAGCTTGTTCTTTAGGATCGTTTCAAAAATTTCCTGCCAACGTTCGATATTAAACATGGGCTATAGCTCTTACTTGTTGTACTTCAGCATCGTCTATGATTAATCCGTCTTTTAGGTTGACAATACGTTTAGTCATATGGGCGATATCCTCTTCATGCGTTACGATAAGCACCGTTTTACCTTCATCATTAATACCTTGTATCAATTCCATAACCTCATAAGAAGTTTTAGTATCCAATGCCCCGGTAGGCTCATCTGCTAATAAGACTTTAGGCTCTGATGCCATGGCCCTTGCAATGGCTACCCGCTGTTTTTGTCCTCCTGACAATTCATTAGGTAAATGTGTTGCCCATTTTGCCAGTCCTACTTTCTCCAGGTAGTGCAATGCTTTATCGTTTCTTTCATTTCTCTTTACTCCCTGGTAATAAAGAGGAAGGGCTACATTATCCATTGCATTTTTATAAGTAATCAGGTTAAAAGATTGAAATATAAAACCTAAAAATTTATTTCGGTATTGTGCAGCAATTTTCTCATTTAGGTTTTTAATAGGAAGCCCATCTAAAAAATAAGTTCCTTCATCTGCTTCATCCAGCATTCCTAAAATATTAAGCAAAGTAGATTTTCCGGAACCACTAGAGCCCATAATCGATACAAGCTCCCCTTCTTTTACATCAAAATTAATTCCCTTTAATACATGTAAAGAATTAGCCCCCATTTTATAAGACTTATGTAATTGTTTTATTTCAATCATAGAATCATATCATTTATAATGTAAAAGGACTTTAGAAAATTCAAATAGAATAGTAAAGCCAATGCAAAACAGGTAAGGTTAAAGAGAAGTTGAATTGTCTATAGTTTAGTAATAAAATAAGACTTTTTAACTCGGTCTTTACTCCTATACAAACTAGACGCCCAAATATCTATGTTTGTTACTGTAGTAGATGTTATAAAAAAGTTAAAGATATACGGTATTTATATAACCTAATTTACTAAGCTTTTTTCTTGCGACTTTTATAAATTGCATAGCCTACAATTGCGATTAATACATAGGGTATAATCATTAAATATAAAATTCCATTATTAATACCTTGAGCTACTTCTTGCTTATCTCCATTTTCCAAAACTGCTCGACACATAGCGCATTGGCTGTAAGTGCGCTGTGTATTAAACAACATAAAGAAGAACATACTGACTAAGGATTTTATGATGGAAGACTTCATTCTTATAAATTAATAGTAGGGTGAAATCATTATATATACAATAACTCCGGTGACAGCTACATATAACCAAATAGGAAAGGTAATACGTGCAATTTTACGATGTCTTTCATACTGTCCGGTTATTGCTCGTACGTAAGTTACCAATACAAAAGGGATTACCCCTATGGATAATAGTATATGGGTAATTAATATAAAATAATATACATATTGCATCCAACCTTCTCCCCCGTATTTTGTAGAATCGCTAGTCATATGATACATTATATATAAAAGTAAAAAGAGCACTGAACAAGCTATCGCTAATTGCATAATACGTTTATGTACCTGTATTTTTTTATTTTTGATAGCCCATAAACCAACTACTAGTAATAATGCCGTAATAGCGTTAATTGTTGCGTATATGGGAGGTAAAAAGCTTAAAGGTTGAATATCAAAACCTAATTTCTTTAGATTTACACCAAATAAGATAGCTACTGCTACCGGAACCGTGATGGATAATATCCAAATCCATTTAGTGTATTTTTTTTCCTGAAGTAGTTTTTCATCCATAATTACTCTGACAATAGTTTCTCAATGTCTTCTATCAAGATCGAAACCTGCTCTTCTTCACCGTTTTCGTCTTTTTTTTCTTCTGTACTAACGGTACCCCGATAGTAAATAATCGGATTTCCGGAAGCATCATAACGTGAACGTATATATCCGTCTTTATCAATTAAAGCAAAAAAACCGTTATGCTCAAAGCCACCGGGAACTTCCGGAACTTCTGCTGCATAAATATTAAATCCGCGATTAGCCAGGTCATATAAATCTTCCCGATCCCCGGTTAATAAATGCCAATCCGGGTCAGTAATCTTATAGTTTTCTTCGTATTGTTTTAATCGGGTAGGCGTATCTCTTTCCGGATCAATGGTAAAGGAAGCTATCCCAAAATCCGCTTCATCTTTAAATTTATCCTGAACAGTAACCAGGTTTTTAGTCATTTTAGGGCAAATAGTCGGACAACTGGTAAAGAAAAAGTCTACAACATAAACCTTCCCTTTTAAATCATGATTCGTTACTAGTAGACTATCCTGGTTTAAAAATGCAAACTCCGGAATTTTCTTCGGTTTTTCATTTATTTTTATATAAGCCAGTTTACCATTTGTAACCTTACCTGCACTCATCCGAGTATCCTTTACTATCGTATCTTTCTTAACCCGTTCAATAATTCTTGGAATAAAAATAATTCCAAATACTAAAATTATAAAGGATATTCCAACGTACGAGTACTTTTTCATGATAGTATACTTACTGAAATTTTAATTTTTACGATCTGCTTTGTATTTTTTAAGCGCTAATCTGTACTCTGCCAGAATCACTTTGACGTCATCATTCATTTCATCACTTAACTCCGCTACCGAAGAAGCATTATAACCGTATTTACTTACTTCCTTTTTATTACTATCAGCATCTCTGCCCCTAAGATTGTTATCTTTATCAATTATAAAAACATAATCTGTTCCCAGATGTTCATCTAATTGGTACGGAGTTTTAAGAGATTTAAAAAAAGACTGAATTTGCTCCGGGGTTCCAAATAAATAATTCCAATTAGAAACGTCAGCTATATTACCTAATTCCTTTAATAGTTCGGTGGCTTTTGCTTCACTCCCGTACGGAAGGATTACTACAAATTGAAAATCTTTAAATTCATAGTTTTTCTTATAAATCTTTTGATTTAGATTAAAAGCATTTCCTTCTCTATGATGTAGCTGATCTCCTAAAAAACTAAGAATTGTAATTTTGTCCTGTAAAGTAACCACTTTCTGACTATCCAAAGGGGTAAAAGCGGTCAGATTACCCACGTTAGTTTCCAGAACGGGCAGTTTTGCAAAATTATGAACTCCCGAAGCAAAAAAAAGATAAGCAACAAGGGGTAATATAAATAATACGCCCAGAACTAAAAACTTTTTCATAAGACCTGTTTTCCTGCTAGTACAAAAATAAATAAGACGGTTGATATCAACCGTCTTATTCTGTGCTTTATTATGTTTTTAACGTATGTATAGTATCTTAAAAATCCCAGGCTTTATATCCGTCTTTAAATACTTCATAAATATAATCTCCCTCGGTTAATAATATAAAAATTAAATAACTAACAAGAAAAATACCCGTCCAAACTACTGCTCTTCGCAGGCCTTTAGTTTCCCCCTCCATATGCATAAAAGACCAGGTAATATAATATGCTTTATAAATGGTAAGGATGATAAAAATCCAGTTTAGCAATTTAATCCTTGCAACTGTAGTTTCAACTAAAAAGGCAGGTTTTATAATTCCTAAAATTACTTCGATAATGGTAACTACAGAAAGTAATATAAATACTTTCCAGATTTTACCGGTATTAGACTCATGGTGTCCGTCGTGCGTATGTGCCATTTTTAAACTTTAAATAAAGGTATTAAACAAGATAGAAGAAGGTAAATACAAATACCCAAACCAGATCGACAAAATGCCAGTAAAGACCTACTTTTTCTACCATTTCATAATTTCTTCTTCTTTCATAAGTTCCTAATATCACATTAAAGAAAATAATAATATTAATTACCACTCCTGAGAATACATGAAATCCATGAAATCCTGTAATAAAGAAAAAGAAATTAGCAAACAGCGGTGTTCCGTATTCATTATGTACCAGGTTTGCTCCTTCTACAATTCCTACGGCATCTCCTAATCTTTCCAGTGAATATTGTCTTTTATAAATAGCTTTTGCTCCGGTTTCTTCAGGATTTACTAGTTGCGCCTTCAAGCGTCGTGCCTCTTCTATATCTCTTGCATTTTCAGATTGTTCCAAAACTGCAATATCCGGTACTAATTCCTGAGTACGAATAAGCACCTCTTTATCTTTTGTAAATCCGGAACCTATTTCCTGAACCGTATAAGTAGGTAAATTATCTTCAGAACGGAACCAGATACCATTTTTATTTAAATGCTGTTTTCTTATATCTTCAACGGGTACGGCAAGTTCTTCCAGACCTACTCTTTCATAATGCACTTCTCCATCATGAGAAACAGGCTTTACGAACTGTAAAATATTTCCTCCTTTTGTTTCTAGTGCCCCGTACTCACCCTTAATAAAGTTTTTCCATTCCCAGGCTTGTGAACCTACAAAAATAAGTCCTCCGATAATGGTCAGGAACATATAAAAGATTACCTTTTTCTGCTTCATTTGATGACCAGCATCCACGGCAAGCACCATAGTAACGGACGAAAATATCAGTATAAACGTCATTAATGCCACATAATACATAGGAGCATCTACTCCATGTAAAAACGGAAAGTGATTAAATACTTCATCAGCAATAGGCCATGAATTAATATATTTAAAGCGTGAAAAACCGTAAGCTGCTAAAAAACCTGAAAAGGTCAAGGCATCAGATAGGATAAAGAACCACATCATCATCTTACCATAGCTCGCACGTAAAGGTTGATTGCCCCCGCCCCAAATTTTTCCTTCAGTTCCTGTTTTTGCGACAGTTGTGTCCATAGAAAATATCGGTATTGTTAATTTTTTGACAAAAGTAAGGAATTTAATTCTGTAAAGCCGCTCCTATACTTCAAAAATGACTTTAAATTTTAATGCTATTTCAAAAGAAATTAGCGTATAAAAAATAGAAATAAAAACAAATAGATCCATAACACATCTACAAAATGCCAGTACATAGAACCTATTTCCAAACCTAACATATTATTCTTCTGGTATTTATTTCGGAACTGATTGATTAAAACTACTGTTAATACAATGAGTCCTCCGGCAACATGCACTAAATGGGTAGCTATAATGATAAACATAAAGGTAGATACAATATTAGAAGTAGGCCCGGTAAAATGATATCCCTGCCCCATCATATCTTCAAAACCTATAAATTGCAACACTACAAAATTAATTGCCAGAAGAAACGTACCTATAATTAATAAGGTCGCTAGTTTTTGATTCTCCTTTTGTATAAAGAATTTAGCTGCGTATAACGTTGCACTACTCAAGAGAATAATAAATAAACTGGTAATAAAAGCATTTGGAAATTGTAAATCAACCGCCCAGTCTTCCCTGCTTTTACTAACCACATAGGCACTGGTCAGTCCTGCAAAGGTCATCGTCATACTGATCATTGCAAACCACATCATGGTTTTCTTTGACCTGGCAACTTTTTCGTTTCTTGTTCCTTCCGTTAGATCCATTCTCTCAAAAATTTATCTCCTACATAAATCACCTGTAACAATGTAATATAAGTTACACTCGCTAACATAAGTTGTTTAGCTGTCTTATCATCTCGCTTTCTATAGAGTTTAAAAGCATAATTCAATAAGAACAAGCCTAAAATTAAAACAATTCCGGCAGAGACCGGAGTTATATAAAAATCTCCGGTAACCCGAAAAACCGGGATTAAAGAAGTAATTACCGTCCACCCTGTATATAAAAGAATCTGAACTGCCGTGGTTTTGTTACGTTCTCCGGTAGGAAGCATAAAAAATCCTCCTCTTTGATAATCTTCATATAAAAACCAACCGATCGCCCAAAAATGCGGGAACTGCCAGAAAAACTGAATCATAAATAAAGTGCCGGGTTCGATCCCAAAATGGTTCGTAGCCGCCACCCAACCTAACATAAACGGAATTGCCCCGGGAATGGCTCCTACAAATACGGATAAAGGCGTTTTTGTTTTTAACGGAGTATACAAACTAACGTAAACAAAAATAGAAATAGCCCCAAACATAGCCGTCTTTGGGTTGATCAGGTAAAGGATGGTAATTCCGGCTAACGTAAATACACTGGCTATAATAAAAGCAGTTTGTACGGACATTCTTCCGGAGGGAATTGGCCTGTTTTTAGTTCTATTCATCAAACTATCCAGATCCCTTTCTATAATCTGATTAAAAGCATTAGATGCCCCTACCATAAAATAGCCTCCCAGACTTAAAAGTACTACCGTATTCCAGACCACCACATCAACACCTAATAAATATCCGGCTACCGAAGAAAAAACAACACTTAATGCCAATCGCATTTTTGTTATTTCTTTAAAATCAGCAATAGCTGAAGAGATGGATTTTTTGGATTCGGTAATACTTAAATTTTGCAATTTTTCTTTCTTTTTTGGGTAGTGCAAAGATACCGCTTAGAATAGATTTAAACAACCCTAATATATAATTCAAATACATTTAACATCTGTTCTACATAGCTGTATTATTACTAGTTAATTTTATTGTACCGTTGCTTAGTTATCTATATACGCGTTCTTTTTAATCAATCCTCCACCTTAAAATATATAGGCAATTGAAACTTTACGGCTACCGGAGTATCCCGTTGCATCCCAGGAATCATATTTGGTAATAACCCAATCACTCTACGGGCTTCTTGTTCTAACTTAGGGTGCGGAGCTCTTACTTTTACATTTTGAATGCTACCGTCTTTGGCTACATCAAACTGTGCTTGAATTCGCTGTGCCCCCGTAAGTCCATATTTGTTTCCCAGGCTGGTATTAAACTTACGCATCACTATTTTCCGGACTTTTTCATTAAAACATGCAGCACGTTCTTCATTTGATCCCAAAACTTCGCAACCCGGAAATACAGGAACCCTTTCTACCGCGACAAAAGGTACATTTTCCGGAACTTCATCATTAGGGATACTTTCTATAGTATCTACAGGAACTTCCGGACTCGCATTATCCGTAGGAACCGTATTATTATGATTGTTCGGTTCTAATACATCATTCTTGATAATTTCAATTTCATCCGGAATTTTAGTTTCCTTTGGTTTCTTAGCTTTTGCATATACTTTTTTATAAGTTTTCTTTTTGGGTTCAACTTTAAACCGATCCATGGTATGAATGGTCTCTTCCGGAACAGTTTGTACAGGTTTTTTCGAATAATTTACAGGAACTTTGGTGTAGGTCTCTATAAGAAGAAAGACAAAAAGTAAACTGGCAATTAAGCCGATTTGAAAATTAATAGTACCGTTTTTTCGTACATTTGCATCGTGTTTGTTATTCATCATATTTAGTTTTAATGTTGCAGTTACACTAAATCAACAAACATACCAAAATCCCGTAGCCATCACGACTACGGGATTATTTTTATAGTTAGAAAGTATAAAAAAAGCCTGTTTTTTACAAACAAGCTTTGTTATATAAACCTAAGTCTATTTTTATTTTTTATTAATCCTGAACCTGGAATACGATAGGCAGCGAATATAATACCCCTACGGATTTACCTCGCTGTTTACCCGGAGTCATTTTTGGCAATAAATTTACCACCCGTTGTGCTTCTTTTTCAAGCCTTGGGTGAGGCCCTCTTGCCTGTACCCCGGTAATATTCCCGTTTTTATCAATTTTAAAGCGAACATAAATTCGGTTTACACCAGATAAGCCTAATTCACTACCTAATTCAGTATTAAACTTACGGTTGACAAACTTTTTTACCTTTTCACTCATACACTTCTTCTTCGCAGTATTTCCGGACTCTTTTTCACATCCCGGGAAAACAGGTACGTTTTCAATTACTGCAAAAGGTACATCAGCGATTTCTTCTTCTACCTCTACATCTTCTACTTCTTCAATTTCTACGATTTCTTCTTCCTGATTTGTTTCCGTAGATTCGATAATAGTTTCCTCTACTTCTTCTTCATCTTCTACCACATCAATAACTTCAGGAGCTGGTGGCGGTGGCGGTGGCGGTGGTGGCGTATTCAAGTCCTGAGTAATTGGTACGTCTTCTTCATCTAGTTCATCTAGATTTAACTGCCCGATATCAACCGCAACATTATCATAAGTTTTATATTCTATTGCTTGCCAGGTAACAAACAATACTAAAATAAGGCCTAACTGAAAGAATAAAATACTTCTTTTAGACAAGTCGGCTTTGGGATTTTTCTTCGGTTCCATACTAAATAGGATATTGTTATTGCTAAAATAGCTAATTTCTTTTTTAAAAAGCAAGCATTATACCAAAATGTACGCTTTGTTTATTTTTAAAAAACATATTTTTCGGGGTATATGCAGTAATTACCACCACCTGTTTTTTATTTGTTCGATATATTTTAAATTATACTTAATAGCTATACCTGCCAGTAAAGCTCCAATCGTATTTGCCATAATATCAAACCAGTCAGCGGTGCGATAATCCGTTAACCAGGATTGCAGAACCTCCATAAGTATTCCAAATATTACGGAAAAAAAGATAGCGAAAACCAGGCTTTGATTGTTACTCTTTTTATACAAAACGAAAAAACAGGTAAACCAAACTACCGTCAAACCAAAATAAGCCAAAAAATGACCAATCTTATCGCTATAATTAAAATGAATTTGATCCGGTACCGAAATACGACCAATAGAAAGGTAACAGATCAAAGCAGAATAGGCAACTGCTCCAAATATGACTAAATTACGCACCAACCAATTCCGTATATGCATCTGGTGTTAACAAAGATTCGATCTGTGAAACATCACTAATCTGAAGTTTAATCATCCAGCCTTTACCGTACGGGTCGGTATTGACTAACTCCGGGTCTGCTTCTAATTCTTCGTTAAATTCTAAAATTTCACCGGTTAAAGGTAAAAACAAATCCGAAACAGTTTTCACTGCTTCTACGGTCCCAAAAACCTCTTCCTGTTCTAAAGTCTCGCCTACGGTTTCTACTTCTACGTAAACAATATCACCCAACTCACTCTGGGCAAAATCTGTAATACCAATAATAGCGACGTTTCCGTCAATTTTAATCCATTCGTGATCTTTAGTATATTTTAATTCAGCAGGTACGTTCATCTGATTTATTTTATTTAAACTTCTGTTCTTAACAGCGAAAATAATGCTTATTTCTATGAAAAATAAACTAATTTCTGTAGAATATCACCTATTGCCGGAATAAATGAACTGCACTGGATATTATTGATATATTCCTATTGAGAATAATTAATGTCCAATAAAGAATCAAGATCGCTATTGCTTCTAGAATCAAGAATCAAGACTAATTATTACATTATTGAAAATTAATTTGAAAAGAGTAGAAAAGCAACTTCCAAATACTTCAAAATTTGGGATCACCTTATTTTAATATACTTTACAAACTTTTACTTATTTAACCAGATACTAATAATTAAAAATTTTAATTTCCAAAGTTGTATCGTAATGTAATTCCGCTTCGAATTGAAGTTTGTGGAAAGGCTGTTGAGATAGAATATTCAGAAAAAGTATGATCGTAGAAAAATAAAGCTGTCAGGTTTTTACTTAAAGCATAATCTGCCGTAAACTTAATTGTATAAATATCTTGTCCTGCCGTAATCTGAGGATTATCAATATCCAGATAACGTACCACGGTTTCGTTCTGACGTAGAGAAAGGTCTGCCCGTAAGTTCAAATCACTCTTTAAGGTGGTTTTCTTTCCTCCTACTTTAGTTACAAAAGTCAAATCCTGGATTCGGTAGCCCATTCCGACTACATATTCATTCCCCTGAGTTTCCGTAAGTAAGTTATTATCAAAACTTAAAGATAATGTTCGATCCCTTTTTACTTCTGCAGTTAGTTTCACTGAATTTTTCATATCCATATCAAGACGTACCAGCGGACTAAACTGTTCTGATAGAGTTACATTAGAGTATAAAATTGGATTTTTATAATTACCCCCTTGATCTACTCCGTTCGGATTAGGTAATTGAGGTAGGTTAGGGTTAGAAAGATTTGTAAAAAACGGGTCTGCAAAATCCAGATTGGTTTGGAATTGATTAATGGTGTAACTGGATCTGTACGCATGGTTGATAGAGAATCTTTTAAACCTCTTTTTGAACCATTTTAAATTCATTAATCCGGTATATTTTACATCCCAGTTAGGCAATGGAATATCTCGAAATGCCCCGGTGTTTATACTTTCTGCATCCTTACCTGAGTAGGCTGCTAAAAATGCAGGTAATAATACTGCTTGGTTTGTCCCGTTAAGTCCTACCGGAAAAGCTTCTCCGTTTGCCGCCCCCGGAAGTCCCCGTTGTTGAGCTAACCTACGTGCAATTATTGCTCGGTTTGATTTGAATTCTTCGAAAGTTTCGGAATTAAAAGCACTGCTCTTTTTGAATGAGGTTCCAATCAATATGGTTGAAATACTATAATTCCCAAAAACATTAGGAGATAGTGACACGTACGGATTATCATTATTTTCCGTATCTACCCGGTAATTTTCATTATAGGTTTCTGAGTAAGCCCGGTTAGCACTAATATCAACACTAAAGTCTTTTAAGAGCCCTAAATTAGCTTGTATATTTAATGTTCGGTCTTCTGTCTCCCGATATTGCTGATTAAAGTTTTGATCTAGGGTTAACCAACCGTTTCTTGCTGCAATGTCCCTAACTTCTTCCTGGCTTCCAAAGGTAAATGCCGTGGTTGGTTTTAAAGTTCCGACAAACCCGGGAGCAATGACATATCCGGGCAAGAAGGTTCCGTTATTTTCCTGATAATTAACACTCACTTTTTTAACGGCAGTGACTAAACCAATGGCTGTATTAACTACTTTATCTACCGGAGATAATTTACTTTTAGTACGTTTTGATTTTCCCTTTTGACCTTTATCATCCTTAGTTCCTGATTTCTTGCTGTCTTTACCAGTACGCGCTGGAGACCCATTATTTTTATTTCCCGCACGGTTTCTACCCGGTTTCTTTTTTACTAAGCCCAGATATTTGTACAAAGAGTTCATATCCAAGTTACTGCTTAAAGTATGGGCGTTTGAATTCTGAACGGTATTTCCCTGATCCGGAACCCCATCAATATTTTTTAATGCTTCACTACCCTTAGTCCATTGAAAGTCTGCTGTATAGGAATAGGTAGAACGTATAAATTTAAACAACGGAATTTTGTTCAGTGGTAATTCATAGTTAGCCTGTATTTGCTGACTATGAAAGTTAGCATCTCCTACTTCAAACAGTCCGCTCCAGATATCAATTTCATTTTCATTTAGAATAGCTCCTTCATCATCGATAAAATCTTTTAATATCCGGTTATTTGAAGAAGTGAAATTGATATTTAGGGATTTAGACACATTGTGGTTAATTCCATATTGCCAGTCAAAAAGAAAATTACGTTGAAATAATTCCGGTAGTTCTCCCCCAGCTCCGTCATTAAAAAAATTAACCTCCCTAAACTGTTGTTTATTAAACTGCCTGTTAATGGTCGAACTTGCCGAAAGAGAAGTAGGTAACAGGTTAAAATTAAAATCCTTAATTAAATCGAAGTACTTGCTTTTATTTAAAAATCCGATATTTTTAAAAGGTTCAATCTCTTTAGGCTGAAAACTGTAATCGTAAGTGGCGTTTAACTGGACATCCTGATCCAGTGATTCTTTAATAACAAAATCTCGATGATCGGTCTGGTTATAAGTACCTGATAAGGTAAGGTTTTCAACATCATAAGGCATTGGCTTTTTATCTCCCACCCTTTCTTTTCGTAATCCGATCAGGTTTACACTTTGTCTTCGAGTGTATTCTGTATTTGTTTGAAAAATACTATCTCGTTTTTGCTGGTTATCCGCATTGATTAACTGCTGCTCGTATTCTATATCTTCATATAGTTGATCATATAAGGGAGTTATCAACTGTTCTCCTCTACTGTAATTAAATGGAATCTGTACACCCCATTTTTTAGGAAGTAATTGCCCCAGATTTAGGTTTGTGGTAATATCGTATTCTTTTAAATCTTCAAGGCTTCGCTCTAAAGGGCCTTGCTCTATCCCCCCAAAACCAATCGTACTAATTCTACCGGACGAACTTACATTTGCAAAATCTGCAATATTACCATCCATACTGGCGACCGTAGCCCATCCTCCCCGGTTTCTTAATTCACTTAAACGTAATTCGTTAAACCAAACCGATCCGGAAACTGTTTGTCCGGTTCGATTATTTTTAATCCCGACCATGATAACACGGACATCACCAATACTTGGATTACCGACAATACCTGCCTGTAAATTAGTTCGGTCAGGTACACTTTCCAGATTTAATACTCCTGGCTCCTGTCGTCTTCCGATATTTCTGGATTTTAACTCCTGTAAAAAGCTAAGGGGTAAATCAATTTCGTTTGCTTCCGGCCACACATCTTCTGCAGATGTATTACTCCTGGAGACCTGTAGGGTTTTTTCTATTTGATAAAAGTTATTCGTAAAATCACTTCCCATTCGGATAAAGGCAGACAAGTCTCCATCATTAAGTAAGGGTTCTCCGGGAACACTTTCTGCATGCAAAAACATTTCCAGGTTTTCATACTGACGCATGTCTATATTAAAATTTTTATAAACCGCCCTGCTATCCTGATCATTCAGATTTAAAACGGTAAGCGCTAATGACCTTTCGTCCTGCGGAATCTCTGTATTATTATTTACCAGGGATTCCCTGATAACTCCAGGAGGTGACTGATACGTTGGAGTTTCTTCAACACTGACGGAAGTCACAATAACATCATCCCCTTTTAGGTTGATCCCCAAAGTAGGATTGTTCGTAGTATTACCTGGTTGAATATACCTACGGTAGTCGCCCCGAATCAAGTCTAAGGTAGCAAATCGTAACAATACCGGCTGATCAAAATTGGTAAGGTACATACGCATAAAGCGAATAGACCTAAAATCACTTATGTTAAATGGCTCCGTAGGCTCGTAAATTGGAATTTTAAACCGAATCCAACGGGTACTTATGGTGCCCCCACCTTCAAGTGGTACAGGAACAGGTTCAGGAACATCAGATATATATCCGGTACCGCCATCGTTACCTACATTCATTCCATCAAAAATAGGAATGCGGTATTCAAAATAACTATCAATAGTATTCATGGTATTATCCCGGTTTACATCTTCAGCCGTAGGGAAGGTGGTACTCCCCCGATCTGTATCACCAAAAGCTACCGGAGAGTTTCCTTCGGTACCATTAAAGTTTTCGTAACGTTCAAGAACAGATCCGGAAGCCTGTAAAAAATATTCAAAATTATCTGCAGAAGGATCTTCTAACGAACTAAATGCCGGATATTTTATTCTCTCAGCTTCATCAGTTAAACCATCAAAACCAGCATCCTGATTAACCCGATCCTGACCATCACTATCAAAGGCGTAGACTAAAGATTGATTTGCCGGTACTCTGGCATAATCCGATTCGATGACAGCTGTATTCCCAGCGGAGGTAGGCAGTCCGTTTTCAAACTGCTTTCTTCCGTCTTTTAAGACATCTTCACTAATATTTCCTAAATTAAATACAATAGTACCACTAGTATCCTGCGTTAAAGGTTCTTGCGTCCCATTATTATCATAAAACGGATCCATCAACCAGAATTCAATAAACTCGACATTTGATTGTTCAAAATTAGTAGAAGTTAACTGACGGATAATCCCTCCAAAATTATCTTCCGGATTAGGAGGATTATTGCTATCCGGGGCATACCGTGGGTTAAAGTTATACGGTCCCCTTTCAGTAGGGTTATAGTTAATATCTAAAGAAAATAACGCTTGAGTTTGCCCAGGTACAATTTGTTCCTGCGGAAATATTTCATTGTTAAGAATACGCCTGGCTGTATTACCTTGAATATCCTGATCACTTACTCCGTCCGGACGATTTCCCTGATAAAAATTAGGTGCAATCTGATACCAGGACATTTTAGCCCGTCTATATCCTGATTCAATACCTGACTGTACGGTTCCTGCATTACCTTGCCCAAAACCTATCGGAACACTGGACAATTCCCAGGAAAGTGCAGAACTAACATCAATTGTCGTTTGTGCTCCTTCAAAGTCATCAACATAACTGGTGACTCTTCCGTCAAAATCGGTTCGACTGGGCGCATTTGCAAATAAATACGCTCCCTCAGCCCGGATAGAAACATTAGAAGGCACATCGGTATCTATGTTGGGTAACTTATTGACCATCCGGGTTAAAAAAGGTATTTCGGTATTATAATTAAGATTAAATCCTACCAATGTATTGTTGATAGGTTCAAAGCTATAGGTAGCTTTTTGGGTAATCGGACGTTCTTTTAAATTTAAAAAAGTAGCTCCCAAAATCAAGTCCTCACTAAATTTATGTTCTACGTCAATTCCGGCAAAACGTTTTTGATTCTGTCCAAATACGGCATTATTTTCCGTAGAAACATCAATAGGTACATTAGAAGCTAACAGCGCTTCATCCAGGATAGTCACCCGCCCCAATTGATAATTAACCGTATAATCCGTACCTTCCTGCAACACTCGCCCTCCGGCAGTTACTGTTACCGATCCCTGGGGTACGTTAAATGCTCCCAAAGAAATACCATCCTGTCCGGAAGATTTATAGCTTCCTCGTAACTGAAAAAGGTTTTTATCTGCTTCTTCCTGTTCGGCAATTACCTGAGTTGTATTATACAAAGAACGGTAAACGTATTGCAATTGATTTGCATTATAAGCCATCTGGTTAGGACTATCATAATCTGCCGGATTACGTACTCCGTCATTATCCAGTTTATTAAATAAATGCTGACCAAAAGGTTCTACGGTAGTAAAAATTATACGACCGTTTTCCGGGTCAATGGTAATTCCTGGTACGTAGTCAAAAAAACCGTCACCCCCCAATACAGGATCGCTATTAGGGTTTAATCTATCCATTTGAAAAACCCGAAGTAACCGGGTATCTTCCACATCATCCGGTAATAACAAATCATCACCTTCTACATCTTCCAGATAATTTAAGGGAGAAGGATTTTTATATACAATATTCATCCTAAAATCCGCAGGATCAATACTAAAAGCACCGGTATTGTATATGTTTTTCATCATCAAATCCCAAATCGGACGATCTACATTCACAATTGGACTACGAAGCATTTTTACGACCAGACTTTGACTATTACCTTGGGTCTGATTCGTATTAGTAGTCCCGTCGGCATTGATGCTTGCATTAGCATCCGTAGCGTCCACTCCATCATTAGCAAATTCCCCTACTTGAAATACGCGTCCTCCCACCGTATATTGAAAAGCAACCGCCAGTAATTCATCGTTGCTCAACCGCTGGTTTAAAGAAATATACCCTAATTGTGGGTTTAAGGTATATTCGTTAGGACTTAATTGCTTGGCATTTTCAAGAATGGCATAATCAAAACCTTCATTAAAGTTTGCAATAGGTCCTACAAAACCCTGTTGTGCCTGTGCTATTCTCCGAACGGTGGGCGTAACCGGCCCTGAAGGACTAATGGCAAAAGGATCCAGGTCATTATTACCGTTATCCGGTAAGGCACCTCCGCTTACATTAAAAAGGCTTGTCGGAATATTAAAATTACCGGTTACCGGCGCTTCTCCTAAATCCTGTAAAGCCACAATATTTCTGGCGTCGCTAAGCGTTTGCGCATTTGTTGCCCGATTCGTTACCCAAACTTCAATACGGGTGATCTGTACGTTACTATTGATAAACGGATAATTAGTCAGTGACTGATCATACGTATCCCGGAAATAGTGACTTAAAAAATAGTGCCGATCTTGATCGTAATTCGCAGCAAAAATTTCAAATCTCTCAACGGTACCCCCACCTTCTACACTTACCGAGCGGGTTTCCGAATTTTGGTCAGAATATACAGCAGTTACGCTAGTCCGCCCGAATTGCATACCAATTTTAGCTCCAAATAAACTTTGAGACCCTTGTATGAGTGAATTGTTGATAGGCATGGTTACATTACCTACTTCAATACTCTGGATAATATCATCTTCAGTTGGAGTATATTCTAATTTTATTTGATTTTGAAAATCAAAGGTAGATTGAGTATCAAAATTTGCATTGATCTGAAGTCGGGTACCAATTTTACCTAATAAACCCAGGCTGATTCGCTGGTCAAAGTCAAAGGTAAACTGGTCTTCCCTGTCCGGGGCGAAAGAAGGATTTTCTTGTTTAGTATACAAAAAACCTAAATCTATCTCTGCAGAACCTTGTGGAATAATTTCTATAGCATCACTTCCGAAGATTGTTTTAAAAAAATCATTATTTACGTAAAATATAGGTAATAAATTTTTTCGGGCTTCTTCGCTTCCTTCCGTTTTACCACTGAAAGCTTTGATCTTATCCCTGAAATAGGTGCTGCGCTGTTCTTGTTCGATCAGGGATTCAAATTCTTTAGGTGTTAAAAACAAAGGGTATTGCACATTAAAATCCCCGAGAATTTCACGGTAAATATATTTATTAGTAACCGGATCGTATTCATATTTATTAATAATGCTATCCGGATTAGGAAGCGTT
Organism: Aquimarina sp. ERC-38; assembly: GCF_026222555.1. Lineage (NCBI taxonomy): Bacteria > Pseudomonadati > Bacteroidota > Flavobacteriia > Flavobacteriales > Flavobacteriaceae > Aquimarina > Aquimarina sp. ERC-38. The sequence continues at coordinate 379,288 of NZ_CP098511.1, forward strand.
AATTCCCCCATAGAATAAGTAGTACTGGTAGAATCCCGAATTGTCTCATTTTCCTGCCCGTATAGCGTACTACCTAGACAAGATAGAACGATTAAGCACAGAAAATTAACATACCTGTAATGTAGCTTACCTATAATATTCAACAGTACTATAAATTTTTTAGTGCAAGTTTAATAATATTTTCTACGGATTCGGACGGAGTATTTTTTAAAACACGATCTACCACTTTTTCAGCAATTTTGCGATTAAATCCAAGGGTTTCTAAAGCAGATAACGCTTCATCTTTATTAGTATTGCTCTTAGATACCGAAACTTCGTCTATATTGTAAACTTTAAGAATTTTATCTTTAAGGTCTAAAATGATTCGTTGCGCTGTTTTTGCCCCGATTCCTTTAATGGACTGAACTGTCGCTACATCGTTTCCGGCGATCGCTTCTTTAATTTGGTCAGGGTGCAGTGATGATAGCATGGTTCGGGCGGTACTTGTACCAATTCCGGAAACCGAAATAAGTAACCTAAAGATTTCCCTTTCGGATTTTTCCATAAAACCGTATAAGGTATGAGCATCTTCTTTAACCTGTAAATGCGTATATACCATTACAGCTTCCTGATCTGGAAGTAATGAATAAGTATGTAAAGAAATATTTACTTTGTATCCTACCCCATTGCAATCTATCACAAGATCCGTAGGATTTTTCTCAATTAGTTTACCTTTTAAATGTGTAATCATCACTTATCATTTTACCGAAATCGTACAACCAAATTAAATTTATGTAATATAAAGATATTTCTAGCTATACCTTAATCCCCATCCAAATCCTCAGATTTAAAATTATCAAAATACCTGTCTTCTTAGCTTAGCCCTACAAACAATTTGAGCTTTACCTGTGTTTGTAAAAGCTTTAGGCAATATACTTCTTATTACCAATAAGAATCTGGCAAATATACATTTACATTTTAATAATTAATTAAGAAATCCTTAAGAACCTGTTTGTTCCCGTAATTTCTTTTCTTTTTCTTGTGCATCGACTACCGCAACAGCAGCCATATTGATCATTTCATCTACGCTAGCCCCTAATTGTAAAATATGCACCGGGCTTTTCATACCCATCATAATAGGGCCGATAGAATCTGCTCCGTTTAATTCTTTTAACATTTTATAGGTGCTATTAGCGGCATCCAGGTTTGGAAAGATCAACGTATTTACTTTTTTTCCATTTAATTTTGAGAATGGAAATTTATCCTGTCGCATGTTTTTATTTAAAGCAAAGTCCATTTGCAATTCACCATCTACCGTTAAATGCGGATAATACCGATGTAAATAGGCTACTGCATCTTTAATTTTAGTGGCATTAGGATGACCCGATGAACCAAAATTAGTATACGAGATCATGGCTATGACCGGATCCATTCCGAACATTTCTACCGTTTTAGCAGTCATTTGGGCAATTTTTGCCAATTCAGTAGCGCTGGGATCAATGTTAATAGAAGTATCACTGATAAATAGAGGGCCTTTTTCAGTGACCATCACGTTTACCGCTGCGATCCGGGTAGCTCCTTTTGCAAGACCAATCAGGTCTAACATTGGTTTTACTACGGTAGGATAACTCCGTGAATATCCTGAGAGCAGTGCATCAGCATCTCCTTCTTTTACCATCATGGCGGCAAAATAATTACGTTCGCGCATGCGTCTTCTGGCGCCATATAAGGTAATGCCTTTTCTGCTTTTTTCTTTCCAGTATTCCTGGGCATAACGCTCGCGACGCTCGCGTTCTTCATCTAGTTTTGGGTCTATAATTTCAACTTCGGAAGCATCGAAATCCAATTCTTTCATCAGTTCCAGAATTACCTTTTTATGCCCTAATAACACGGGGATGGCAATACCCTCATCCCATACGGTTTGGGCTGCTTTTAGGACATCCAGGTGATCCCCTTCTGCAAATACCACCCGTTTCGGATTGGACTTTGCCCGGTCTAATAATAAACGAACCAGCTTGTTATCATTCCCCATTCTTTCCAGTAACTGATCCGTATAGGCTTGCCAATCCTGAATAGGTTCCCTGGCGACGCCACTTTTAATCGCTGCTTTTGCTACCGCAGGTGGAATCTTTGAAATTAACCGGGGGTCAAAAGGTTTCGGGATAATATAATCCCTACCAAAGTTTAACCGGGTTTTACCATAGGCAATATTCACCTGTTCAGGTACGGGGTCTTTGGCTAATTCTGCCAGGGCTATTACCGCCGCCATTTTCATTTCTTCGTTAATTGCAGTTGCCCTTACGTCTAAAGCACCTCTAAAGATAAAAGGAAATCCCAGTACATTATTTACCTGGTTAGGATGATCACTACGACCTGTTGCCATGATTACATCTTTTCGTGTTTGGATAGCCGTTTCGTATTCTATTTCGGGATCTGGGTTTGCCATAGCGAAGACAATCGGATTGTCGTTCATACTCTTAAGCATATCAGCAGATACCAGGTTTGCCATAGATAAGCCTATAAATACATCGGCATTGCGCATAGCATCTTCTAACGTATGTAAATCCCGGGTTGTTGCAAATTCCGCTTTTTCGGGAGTTAGGTTCGTACGGTCTTTTCGTATCACTCCTTTACTATCCGTCATTACAATATTCGCTTCGGAAGCTCCGAAAGCTTTATATAGTTTTGTACAGGAAATAGCCGCAGCTCCGGCACCACTTACGACAATGGTGACTTCTTCTATTTTTTTATCAGCAAGTTCTAATGCGTTAAGCAATGCAGCGGCGGAGATAATAGCCGTTCCGTGTTGGTCATCGTGCATTACCGGGATATCCAGTTCTTCTTTTAATCGCCGTTCGATTTCAAAAGCCTCAGGAGCTTTGATATCTTCCAGATTAATGCCACCAAAGGTAGGAGCTATATTTTTTACAGTCTCTATAAAAGCATCTACATCCTTAGTATCTACTTCAATATCAAAAACATCAATGTCTGCAAAGATCTTAAAAAGTAAGCCTTTTCCTTCCATCACCGGTTTGGATGCTTCCGGGCCAATATCTCCTAATCCCAGAACCGCAGTACCGTTAGATATTACTGCTACCAGATTCCCTTTGGCGGTATACTTGTAGACATCGTTCGGATTTTTTTCTATTTCTAAACAAGGTTCGGCTACACCGGGAGAATAGGCTAAAGATAAATCACGCTGGGTTGCATACTTTTTAGTTGGAACGACTTTTATTTTACCGGGGGTCGGTTTTTCATGATAAAGTAATGCTTCTTTACGCTTGCTTTCAATGCTCATTGCAGAATTTTAAATTTGTATTGTTTAGGTTGTTATATAACCGATTTTACCGATCGGGTGATAAAAATAACATTTTAAGAGGTATCCTGATATTAAAAAGCTTACTTTCTATTACACCTCTTATTTCGGTAGTACTTAGTACAAGTAAGAATATACGAATAGAAAGAGGAAAGTTGTTATATCTTACCTTTTTAAAAAATCCATATTTCTTTTCAAACCGGAAAATTTAGTTCGTTTTACCGCTGATTTTTTGAATATTTCTGAAAAAACTTCTTGTGTAATCTCCTCCCAGTCTTTTTTACTTTTAGATAATAATTCGGGATGCGGATTAAAAAGGGGTTCTTGATGTGGTTTTGAAAATCGATTCCAGGGGCAAACATCCTGGCATACATCACACCCAAACATCCAATTATCAAAACTACCCGCTACTTCCTTAGGTAATTCTTCTTTTAATTCGATCGTAAAATAAGAAATACATTTACTGCCATCCACTACATAGGGTTCTACGATTGCCTGTGTGGGACATGCATCAATACAATGGGTACAACTCCCACAATGATCGGTTACCGGATGATCGTAATTTAATTCCAGGTCAATAATTAATTCGGCAATAAAGTAAAAAGAACCTACTTTTTGAGTCAGGACATTACTATGTTTTCCTGCCCAACCCAGTCCGCTTTTTACCGCCCAGGCTTTGTCTAATACCGGTGCCGAATCTACAAAAGCCCTTCCTCCTACTTCGCCGATTTCTTCCCGGATAAAAGAAAGCAGTTCTTTTAATTTATCTTTAATCACAAAGTGATAATCCTGACCGTAAGCATATTTCGAAATTTTAGGTGCTTCAGGGTCTTTTTGTAGTTCCGGAGTATAGTAATTATATAGAAGAGAAACTACACTTTTTGAATCCGGAACTAACAAGGTTGGGTCAAGGCGTTTGTCAAAATGATTTTCCATATACTTCATTTTGCCATGATAAGCGTTTTGTAACCATTTTTCTAATCGTGGTGCTTCTTCTTCCAGAAATTCGGCTTTACTGACCCCACAAGATAAAAACCCCAACCTTTTGGCTTCATTTTTAATTAACTGGGTGTACGCCGATTTGTTGTCCATTTCAATTAGGCTCTCGATGTTAGGGTAACAAAGGCATTTTTAGGTTTAAGCGTAATTAACGGATTGATTTTGATAACCTGCTCCTCGGTGGTGATTTTGTAATTTTTAACTACCTCAAGTAAAGTGGCAACCATTTCAAACATGGCAAAATTACTACCTACACACATGCGGGGCCCTGCGCCAAAGGGAAAGTAATGATTAGCGTATTGTTTTTTATGATCTGTATGCATCCGATCCGGGTTAAAGGCTTCTGGGTTCTCCCAAAAACGTTCGTCCCTATGTATTTCATAAAAAGAAAATAAAAAAGTAGTTCCTTTTTTAATTTTTAGGTCTTCATACTCATCATTTTTAATAGCAATTCGATCTGAAAAATAAGCAGGTGGATACAAACGCATTGTTTCTTCAATACACTGGATGGTATACGGAGCACTTTTAAATACTTCCATTAATTGATCCATGACTTCCGGAACGCCTTTTGACTCCTCTACAATTTTCTCCTGAATTTCCTGGTGTTGCCCTAATAATTGAAATGCGAAAGTGAGTGCATTGGCAGTTGTTTCATGCCCGGCCACGAACAAAATTAAAATTTCATCAATTAATTGATTGGTAGTCATTTTTGAACCGTCCTCATAGGTAGAAGATAATAGCATATCCAGCAGGTCATCAAATTCTTCTTTTGAAGCCCGGCGTTCTTCAATAATCTCACGAAGAATAGTTCGGGATTCCTCAGATAGTAGCTTCGAACTGCGTACTTGCCCACTTAAAAAGAACCACCATTTATTATAAGGCTGGCGTATTTCACGTACCAAGGATTTCTGCGCAGCTTCGGTAATATGTTGCAATCTTGACATATTACTACCAATTTCTTTATAACTAAATAAGGACTTGGCTACCACATTAAAAGCCAAGTCAGCCATATAAGGCAAGAGGTTTACCTTTTTTTCTTTGGGTATTTTACCAATTTCTTCTTTTACTGCATTCTGAATAATGATGGCAATCTGGTCTAATTTTTTCTTGTAAAAAGCGGGTTGAATCAGACGGCGTTGTTGTTTCCAGTATTCACCATTTGAGGTAAGTAAACCGTTCCCAATGTATCGTGTTAATTCCCTGGTATTTAACGGAGATTTATGGTATTTTTTATGATTGAGTTGTAAGGTGTGCTTTGCCAATCCTGCATCTCGGGTAAAGACTATCTTTTTACCAAACCCCAGGTTTACTTCAAATAGGTTTCCAAATTTTTTAAAATTATCTTTATGAAAAGGTAAGGGGTCTTTTAAAATGCGTTGTGCATTTTGTAATACTTCAAAAAAGGATACTTTAGGAATAGTTCTACCGGACATCTTACTTTCTAATTTTATTTGATATATGTACTACTTACTGCTGACTGCTAAAATAATCCACCCTGAATGCCTGGTTTTAATTTACCCAGGTGTTTATAGGCTGCTTCGGTTACCTCTCTTCCTCTTGGTGTGCGCATAATAAAGCCTTGCTGAATTAAAAAAGGTTCGTAAACTTCTTCGATAGTCTCAGCACTTTCACTTACGGCAGTGGCTAAGGTGGTAATCCCTACCGGACCACCTTTAAATTTATCAATTAGGGTGGTCAGGATTTTATTATCCATTTCATCTAATCCGTGTGCGTCTACATTAAGGGCTTTTAAGGCAAATCTTGATATTTCTATATCTATTTTACCGTTTCCTTTAATTTGTGCAAAATCCCGAACGCGTCGTAACAGGGCATTTGCAATCCTGGGCGTACCCCGGCTTCGCCCTGCAATTTCTATAGCAGCTTCCATCGTAATCGGAACTTTTAGGATATGGGCGCTACGTTCTACGATCGTGGATAAAAGTTCTGTCGTATAATATTGTAGACGAGATTGTATCCCGAATCGTGCTCGCATAGGTGCGGTTAATAATCCGGATCTTGTGGTGGCACCTACCAGGGTAAAAGGATTCAGATTGATCTGAACGGTACGGGCGTTAGGTCCACTTTCGATCATAATATCAATTTTATAATCTTCCATCGCAGAATATAAATATTCTTCTACAATAGGGCTTAACCGATGAATTTCATCAATGAATAGCACATCCCGGTCATCCAGGTTTGTTAATAATCCGGCCAGATCGCCGGGTTTATCTAGAACCGGACCGGAAGTTACTTTAATGCCTACCGAAAGTTCATTAGCTAAGATATGGGCAAGGGTGGTTTTTCCTAATCCCGGGGGGCCGTGAAAAAGAGTATGATCGAGGGCTTCACCTCTTAAATTGGCTGCCTGTACAAAGATTTGAAGATTTTCTAACACCTGATCTTGCCCGGTAAAATCTTCAAATTCCAGGGGGCGTAAGGCTTTTTCAATATCTAATTCTTCTTTAGAAAAATTTTCTGTTGAAGGATCCAGGTTTTCATTCATAGCATCATAGCAATTCTGATCTTACAAAGATACTGGAAAAGATAGGGTTTTAAAAAGGAACAGATTGTTGTTATCGATTGAAATACATAAGTATCGGTAAAGATTTAAGATCACTATCGCTTTTAGAATACAAGATTAAGACTAATTACTATACTATTGAAAATCAATATTAGAATATTATGAATGTAAACATGTCAAATTACTTTCTAAAAAGTAAAAAGCGACCTGAAATGTATCGGGCCGCTTCATATGTTATATTAGTTGATGTTATTATACTACTTGTTACTCTTAGTTTTTAATAATCTTTCTGGTGATACCTTTATTATCTTCTGATTTTACAGAAACAAAATAAACTCCTGATGGTAAATCATTGATATTAATAGACATGGTCTCTTGATTACTTAGAATTTCTCTTTTAAGTACTCCTAAAACATCATAAATCTTGATAACTTCGTTGTTGAATACACCAGTTATGTTGATTAACTCATTGGTAGGATTAGGGTATATAGAGATGGCATCTTCTGGCGTAGCACTTCTGTTTGTCGGATTATATCCTTTCACGTATATCTTAAGAGGAACTGCCGTAGGCCTACCGGTTAGTCTATCAGACATAAATTCATTGAACACCACATATTTACCTCTTTTATCTGTTCTTAGGGTTCTTCCATTTAAGAATTCTCGCCTCAATCTGGATGCATTCCCAAAATTATAGGTTCTTTGTAAGGTAGGTTCCAGTTTTGGCGTATAATGTGCAAACTGGGTGCTACCAGCCTGATCAGTGACCGTTCCACGAATAGTAAATTTAAAATCTCTGTTAACATCAACTTCATCATCCATATTACTACTTTTCTTAAAAGTAACTTTAGCCCTAGGATCAACCTTCATATTCTTTACGACGATCTGATTACTGGTGTTGTCTTTATATGGTTTGAAGTTACGAGGACTATCCTTCCACTTTACATTGTTATAAATAAACCGGGCGTTCTCATTATTTTGTGAAAAGTTAGGTTTAGCATTTACGTTTACTCCTACTCTTTCATAATTATAAAAGGTTACATTGTTAAAATTAATATTGTCAGAATTGGTTTGAGTAAGTACACCGGTGGATTGCGAACTACCCCGCATACCATGAAATTTTGAGTCTTTTACTAAATAGCCAAAATTAGAAGAGATATACGCTCCAAACCTATTTGAATTCCATACGACCATATTGGAAACTACAGAAAGTACTCTATTAAAAGCACCTGTGACTCTACCCTGAGATTTAAAGCCGTCACCGCAATTAAAAGCTCTATTGCCGTCAAATCTAATTAAGGGTACTGCTGTTCTAACCACATCTTTCGTGAAAGGAAATGGGTTTACTTTACCATTTGCAGCAAATACGCTTGTATCTACTTTATCAGCTACAATGGTGTTTTCACCACTTCCTTGATAATGATAAGCAACCCCCACACTGGAAGCAACATTATTTACCATTTCAACAGCTCTACCCTGCAAACCATACCCTGCGCTTCCTCTAAAATCGTCATCGAGTACAGAACGTGTTGTTCTACGAATCTGAGCTGAAATTGTAATTTCGCCAGGACCAACTTTTTTTCTTTTTTCACCACCTCCGGCAACGTAATTATTACTCCAAATACCGGTCTCAGAACCACTTTCTGCAATCATAGAACCTCCTGATATTTCTAAAACTACATTTTCTGAAAAATTAGCATGACTATCATGGTGAACCATTCCCCAACCTGGAGATCCCCATACTACATTTCCTGTTGCTTGTATTAAGCGACCTTTATTTTTACCTCTTAAGGATTTATGGAAATGAAGTGCATACCGGCCTCGTTGATTTTCTATCTTAGAAGGATTGTCTTCCATCTTACCTTCGACCATATTGGGGAAATCAATGTCTGCATTGTTACCAGTTCCTGATAATACCGGCACTCCCAGTTTAAAATCGTCAAGAATGTTACTTTTATCGGTTCTTCCTAAATCTTTAAATAAGGCATTTTTAACGTCTACATCCCCATTAAACATAAACATGACATGACCCCGTCTGGTAAGGTTTTCTTCAATACCTGTAAAAGCTGATCTTACTACTATATTTCTGGTCAGGTTTGCTGTATAAGTAAAGTACCTTTTACCATCCAAGGTCATTCCTTTATGATCGTACTTTATATTCCGATCAACTTCAACAATTCTTCCTGAAATTGATTTGATAGCAAAGGTTTCATTTTCTCTACCCTTAGTTCCTCCTAGTACTATAGAATCTCCTACTCTCCATCCCCAAGGGTTCTTTTTTAAGGTGATCTTACGTTGATTTTTTAGGACATCCTTACTACATTCGGAAAAGTCTAATTTATTAATACCGTTAATCCTAACCTTTCCCCATGTCATTAAAGTAATAGAGGCTTGTCTTGGATCCCAACCATATCTTCCTAATACCCCCGGACCGTCATTTGGAAACCTCTTACCAAAATGATCAGTTACTCTTTTTCCATCCGAATAATGAGCTTTTGCTCTGTTGTTCCATGGAAAACCACCTATCTGACCTTTCTTTTTTCTTTCAATATCAAAGGCTTTTAAAATAATTTCTATGGTACCATTTGAGTTTTGACCTGCATTTATATTCAAATAAGAATCTGCTGAATTTACAAAAGTATCAACGATAAGCTTTCTCTTCTTTCGTTTAGGGGAAAAAAAATGAAGGGTTCCGTCATTTCTGATGGCAAATATATGAGCGTCGCTATATACGTTATAGTTTACAGTAGTGCCTTTAGGAATTAATACTATTGAAGAGGTGGTTGGTACTTTCTTGCTACTCCATATGGTAGGATCGTTCCAATTCCCACTTTTTTCTGCTTTATGTGTAACCGTATTATTTGGTATTAACTTTTCAAATTGAGCCCTACCTAAAAAAGAAGTGCAAACTAAAGTTAAGAACAACAATAGACATTGTCGTAAGGTAAAGATTTTCATGATTTTAACTATTTAAGTGTTAATAAAAACCAAGCCTTTAAAAATTCAACTACATTTTTTAAAAACAACATTAGTTAAATGTTTGTCTTAAAATACCTGAACTTTTACTAAGTCAGATTAGCATCTTTTTATGGCTTAATCAAAAGTTGATTAAATTTTAAAATATTACATCTAAGGAATTATAAATTTGGGGTACTGCACTACCAGTATATTTATAAAATAATTTAATAAGTGGTAAAGATAGTTAATTATTTCTAAAATCGCTATAATTTGATTACTAAATAACTGTAATTCAGAAAGATAAAGGTAATACTCCCCGTATTTTTATAGTCTTGTATATCTAAAAAAAAATATCGAGGATATAAAAATCCTCGATATTTATTCCAAAGCTAATCGATATACTATTACCTACCAGCTTCTAAATTAGCAGTTTATCCTTTAATTGCAGAACTATTCTTTGATCAGCTTTCTGATAACACGCGTATTATCTTCCCTAAGAATATTCATTAAATAATATCCTGAAGAAAACTGACTCATATCAATAGTTGTAGTGGCATCTTCTTTTACTACTACTTCTTTTTGAAGCATCCCTAATGTATTATATACCTTAACAATATCACCAACTACCAATCCGGTTACATTTACAAGGTCTTGAGTTGGGTTTGGGTACATGCTTATTTCAGCATTACCATCCTCCAGTGCTTTTCCACTAGTGTAGGTAATTATCAATTGCGGAGCAGCTTTTTTACCATGTTCTTTTGATGCAAAAGCAAAATCATTTCCAGAAACTGCGGTTAACAATAAGGATATTTTTCCTTTCTTCATTAATCCGGTTTTTAATTCTATGCTTTTCTTTTCATTAAGACCAAACTTTCCACTAAAGCTACCTAATATACCTAAAGATGCAGGTTTGTTGCTATTTGATAGATTATTTTCTGTCCAATTAACCCCTTTTCCTACATTTACATTTAATTTACCAGCACCCGGATCTCCTTCAATCTGGAAGGTAAGTTCCGCTTTTTTAATTTCACCTTTGATGGCAGATAAATCATACATTAGATAGGCGGTTCTTCTTCCTTTCTCTACACGAACTATGTTCGTATTATAACGAGAAGTTCCCTGTAGATACGCATCATGAATTGGCTTTAAAGTTACCGTATTCGTTTTATTACCATTACCTGTTCCCGTATTTTGAGATTTAGAAACTGTTACTTTATCTAGGTTAAATAAATATCCAGCTCCTCCTTTGAACATTAATTTTAATGCTTTTTTACCTTTTGATAAAGAAACATTTTTGCTATAAGTTTTATAGTCATGCCATTTTCCATTACCGGGAACGGTAATTGTTCCTACTTTTTTAGCACCTTCCATAATATCTATAGTTCCCCCTTTGGTTCCGCTAGAAGCAAGAACTTGAAAACTATAGGTTCCGGCAGAGGTTACCTCTACAGCATACTCTGTAAAGTCACCATTGTTGATAAAGCCTAAATTCTTACCACTTCCTCCCGGAGTGTTTTCAACGACAACATTTCCTGATTTTTTACTAAAAGCTTCCGCTTCAAAAGATCCGGGAATTGCTATACCAGTAACAGGATCAGGATTCGTAGTTCCCTTTTTCTTTCTAGTAACTGTAATTGAATTATTAGATACTGAGAATTTTCCGGTTGATAAACCTTTTCCAGAAACATTCTTTCCTGAAAGATTTAGGTTACCGGTATAAGACAATCCGTATACTCTACAAATTCCTACTGATGTTCCTTCAAAATCATGAGAAGAAGCTTCTGTAGTTAAAATTTTACCGGCTGCATCTGTAATTAAATAAATATATTTAGAATTCTTAGGTGCTGTGCTTGTATTTTTAAAATTAATTACGTCAGGATTGTTATCCCCGGTAATGGTAGTAACAGCAACTTGTCCGCTAGCCGTGGTTACTCTACCACCGTCTACTACAGGAACGTTAGTATTTCCACAATTTATTAATACCTCAGCAGGACCAGTTCCTACAGGTTTTGTGTAAGCTTTGGATAATACAAATTTATCGATCTGAAAACCGTCTTCTCTCATTGAGAAAGAAATGGTATGAACTCCGGCAGTAGGAACCTCTAAGTAAATTTTTCTTTCTTCCCCACAATGTTTAGCAGGCGTACGTTGCTTGCTTTCCCAAGTCCATTGTTTTTTTCCATTACACCACTGCATTCTGGCTCCTGTTGCCGGCCATTTTCCGTCAAGACCAACGTGAATTCCGTTATCCTCAGAGTTGGTTGACAAGGCTCTTACCCAAACAAAATATTTCCCTGGGCTACTAAACCTCACTTTATAATTAAGAATGGCCATATTACCGGGAGTCGGAGAATAATTTTCACCTATAATCAACGGGTCACCGTGAGTTACTCTGGTATCTGGTAACAATTCTAAATATTCACCACTACTAGCACCAGGATGAACCGGATCCGGGTCTGGCTTAGGAAGGGAACCACTGGTAGAATTGTACCATCTTCTTTTACTTGTTAAGGTTTGACTAGCAAAGTGTTCTGCTTCTACAGCAATTACTCCATTCTTTTCAATAGCTACACAGTTATCTGTAGGTGGTTCCGGATCCGGATCCGGATCTGGATCTACACTTCCACCAGTAATCCCTTTACCGATAAAATCTTTTAGTTTCACCTGATTACCGTTTTCATCATTTTTAATTAAAAACCAAGTCATTCCGGCATCAGACATATCAGGTTTACCGGTTGCCTGCATTCTTTTATATACCCATCTGATAGATTCATCCTTGTGGTTAAGCATCCAGCTCCAATAGCTCCACTTATTCGCAAGACCATTTGTATTAAATCCGAAATTGGCTTGATTTGGCCCATTTTGATCTCTAAGGTCAATAAACTTAGGAGAGTTAGGTCCTTTAAATTGCGCTTTCATTTCTGGCCAGGTAGTCCCTCTATGGTAATCCCACTGTCCGGGGTTTTTATGATCTGAATGTCCTTCGTTCCAATCTGAATGAGAGATAAGAGTTACAAACTTTCGTTTATCAGCTTGTGCTCTTTGTAATCCCCTTGCCACAACTTCCGTAGGCCCACCGATAATGATAAAAAGCGGATTGGATGCAGAAGATTTATTTACCTCATCTCGCACTCCATTAAATGCAGCCTCCTGGTTATTTATAGCCTCAATGAATTTGGTTTTTTTAAAACCCCATCTATTTCTGGCACCTTTAATACTGGCATCCATTTCCTGAAGACCTGGAGAATTATTTAACCAGATATGATCACTGTACGTATATAAAGCAAGTTTATCCTGTAAACCTGCCTTGGCAAGCATCATAAGGGAAGCGGCAGAAGCTGCCCAGTCATCCTTATCATGTGCATTACCATCTGAGCTTATCGCAATTCTACCTTTTGAAAAAGGAATTTGCGCATAAGCATCACTACCCAGGAAAATCATGAGTAGCATTAATAAAAAAATTGTTTTCGTGTGTTTCATAATAATGTAGTTGACGATTAAAATTTGTAGTTAATTTTTAATATTGTATTCCTAATGGAAAGGGGGAGTAAATCTTTATATTAAGAGTTAATTAATTTCTGATCTCCAGAACCCTTTATCTTAAGGCTTTATAATTTCATATAATTGGATTATTTACCTGTTTTAAAACTAGTGTCTTTAATATCTATTATTCTTCTTTATTAAAATTGTCGCTTAGAAAGTAGCAAGCAATAAACGCTACGCTTGTTATCTTTTGGTTTTCAAAAAAAGCTGTTTTACTATTCTTTTATAAACTGTAACTTCCCTTTCCCAGCTATTGAGGCTATATAGACCCCCGGACTTAGTTCTGATAGATCGAATGATTCTTCTTCGCTTCCGGCAATTCTCTGATTAAGGGTTTTTCCAAGAAAATCATATATGGTAATGACTGCTCCTTCTTGTATATTAGAAATGGTAAGGTTATTCTTTACCGGATTGGGTGACATTACGAATTGCGTATTAGAATCCAGAACTTCTGTATTTTTACCACTAGTTGCAGATGTTATTTTCCACTTCTGATTTACGTTATTACTACTATAATTCCAGATTTGAACATTCGCATTAGTAGTTCCTGATCTTCTATCTAATCCCATTTTCTGGCAATGAAGTGGTTTTAATCCAAAACTAGCACCATTCTTTACTATTCTCCATTTCTGATGGTCACCCCTGGCAGCAGTCCAGGTAGCTACATTTTCACTGTTTCCGCACCCTGCAAAAGGTACTTCCATAAATCTTTTAGTGCCTTTATTTTGTATAGTATAAATATTATTACCCAAATGTTTAAACTCCCATTTTTGGAAATCCAACCCAAAGGGTTTCATCATCTCTACGTTGTGAGCATTGTCACTTCTAGACCTTAATCGTTGAGTAGAGGTCGTAGAAGATATATAATAAGTACCATTCTTTATGAACTGACCCCCTTTATCATTATCATTGTTGTTATTATTATTGGAAGAATTTCCGGTGTCCTCAATCGCATTAATTCCTGCGGTCCATCTGGTACCATTGAGTTCATACGCACCTATATCAGGTGAGGCTCCTTTGAATTTTTTAGAAAAACCTTTAATAACTCTTCCTTTATCCACCACGGCGCTGTTTTTCCTTGGCATAAAATTTCTACCTTTTACATTTTCAAAGGGAGAAGTTCCGGAGATCACATTATTTTTTATATCGAAGGCAGGTGCTTTATACCAATCTCCTACGTTGGAGTAATTGTTATAAATTCGGTTATTTTTCTGAACATACCCATTTACCCAGGAACCCATTGCTCGTCCGGAATTCCAAATGGTATTATGAAAGAAATCAAGATTCCAATTCCCCCAGTTTACCTGGTATCCGGACCAGGATACATTCCAGATTACATTGTGGTGAACTTTTACCCCTTTACTATTATTATCTAGATAGATTCCAGCCGCTTTTCCATCGGTATAAGAAGGAGCCTTAGCATCGTGAAACCAGTTATGGTGAATTTCGGTTCCTTTTAATTCGTCATTCCCCACCATATAGAATAATCCGGAATCACTATTAATTCTTTCCGCATAAGATACATCGTTATAGGCAACTTCAGAATTACGACCTCCTACGTACATCCCATCTCTACCGGAATTTCTAATTACGTTTTTCAGAACCTTCATGTTCTTTGCCTTTGTTCTGATAGGAGAAGAATGAATACCCAGGTAATTCGTATTTAAAACCGTATTTTGTTCGATCCTTGTATTGGTTTGCCTATTATTATTGCTAGGAATTAGTATGCCATTATTAGCACAATGATTAATTAAACAACCTTTTACCAAAGTATTAGAACCAAATACCTCTATGGCCCCTTCACCCAGACTTGCATTAATATTATCAAGCCTATCATAACCTTCATTTCCATGGACTACTTTATTATTTTGGAAAATATTATGGTCACCTTGTATTCTTATGCTACCTCCGAAGAAGTTGATTCCTTCTATTCTAACATATTTACCTTTAATTTGGGCGGTGTACCTACTTTTAGCTACCTCAACCGTACCCCGAGCTGGAATCTGCCCATTTGGTGTTTGAAAATATAAAGTTTTAGTTTTACTATCATAATACCATTCTCTGGCATAATCTAAAACTTCTAATTTATTAAATAGAAACAATTGTCCTCTACCACCTTTACCTCTATTCAAAGTAGGGTTATGTGGCCTGAATGGCCAGTTATTAACATTTACTCCTGTGTGATTTATTCTTCCTGGAGAAGATCCTGTAATTTTTCGTGTCCAGCTCGTTCCGGAATGTCCTCCCAAATAGTAAACTAAACCACCCTTCCAGTTAATATTAGGAATGCCGTCTACTAAAAAAGAAGACCCACTTCCGCCTTTTACTTTTTTACAATCTATGGTCCAGCGATTGTTATCCGTATTGTTAGGCCATCTTGCCAAATCCATATATTCCTTTTTAAAATATACGGCATTTAACCGATCTAAGCCCATAGCCACATTAGCTTTGTAAATACTGCCTTTATGTTTTGTCCAGTTATTTACTTTTTTTGTAGCGTTAATGTAAACCTTATCGCCCGGAACCGCTTTAAAAGTTAAATAATTACCGGGGGCTCCACTTCTACCAATATTCAATTCCTGCTCGTAAGTACCGGCTTTGATAAAACATGTATCTCCGGGGGACATCACGGAAACAGCCTTAGCAAAAGTGGCAAAGGGTGAATTTATGGTACCGGAATTACTATCTTTTCCATTAGGTGCTACATAAATAGTTTTAGAAAAGACTGAAAAACTATTGACTGTAATAAGGAGAAGTATAATTAAATACGTAGTTGTTTTCATAAAAAGAGTTTGTATAATTAGTTGAGAATGTGTTATTAGTTGTATGTATTGAGTAGTCTTTTTTTAATTTGATATTTAAATTTTCAACATAAAATTGAATAGCACGTTTGTTTATATCATATCCAAGAAATGAACGCTGTACATTGTATGTATTATCCAAGTTCACCAAATTCGTTTGAGAATATGTATAGTTAATGTCTATGAAGAAAACGATAGTAAGTATGAAGAGCATATGAAAACCCTTCAGTTTGGCTTGAAAATAATGTATATTTTGAGGCATTTTATACTTTCTACTTATTAAAACAGTCAATATGTCTATGTTAAATTAAGTTAACAACAAGGATTTGAATTTTATGTAAGTATTTCATCAGAACCTGATCGAAACTAAACTTAACGAGATTCACCTTCAAATTATGTTAAAACCTTAACTAATGAAGGTAAGATCATCCACTTCGAAATTAGAAAAAAGCATTTAACCTATTTGACCTATTATACTATTTGAAAGAAGCTTACTAGAATTCGTAGTTTCTCATATATTATTCGTTTAATTATTATAATATTATAAATTTTACTATATAATTATTAATAATTCAATAAATAGCTCCTGTAGTATTTAAGTCAAAGATTATAATTCCCTTAAAAAATCAAATTTTAACTAGATTGGATATTCTTTTATTACAAAAGTTAATAAATCCATTGATTCTTTATGCGAATTGTTAAGGTTATAATAATTTTTGAATAAGTATTTATACAAATTTCACCTTATTTTAATAGCAATTATCCAAAATAAATGCTAATCTGATGATAGTGTTATAGAGAATCCATTTTTTTTAAACTATCTGGTTTTAATGTTCCCCTTATCAAAAATTGTAAAAAGAAAAACATACTTAGGAAGTCCACCGTGTTTAAAATTGCAGCAAAGAAGTGGCTTGATACATACAATTCATGGATAGGTACCATAGCATTTACAACAATAGAACCAGTAGCTGAAACACATAGAAAGAAAGCATGAGTAAACCTGTTTTTTATATATACTATAAAACAAACAATTAAGTAAGAAAATAAGCTAATTAGAATTAGAATAATGAAACCTATAGATTCTTCTAACTTTACAAAAACCATTTGCAAAATGGATATAGTCAAATATGAAATTAAAAAAATTGTGACAATTGCGGGTATACTTATTAATTCTTTAATTTTCCAACTTTTAAATGGTGCGTAAGGAGTTAGTAAAAAAATATTAAGGAAGTAAAAAGACGATAATAAAAAGCCAACTATCTTAAAATTTATTTCAAAATTTTGAAGAACAAAAGCATCATTCACTGCAATTATTAAAATGGTTAAAGGAAAAAGCCAATGTACCTTTGCTTTATTTTCGATATATAGATATATAAGTGAGAAACCGGATAAAGGTTTTATGATAAGTAAGAGTTCATTACCTCCTAAAAAACCACATAACAATAGCGTAAAAACAGTGCAATAACAAATAATATGTGCGGGAGTATAAAAACTCAAAGTGAATACTTGTATGTATTAAAATTCTATAAAGGTAGTTCCTTAACTTAGATAAGTGATAATTGAGGTATGATTTTAACGCTTTACGAATATTTATCTTTGTAATTATCCTGAATTTTGAAGCTATCTTTAAAAGCAAAGCTATGAATACTTCTAAAAATTCTCCTTTATCAAATAAAAATCAAAGTGAACAAAACGAACCTGCATCTATTTCGTTTAAACAACATCTGGAAAGCAGATCAAATTTTGATTATCTAAATCCTGATCAAAAAATAATAGATGAAAAACGGGAAAATAGATCAGAATCAATTGATGACGACATTGATACCCTGTTATAAAATGAAAGTATCCTTTTGTTATTAATTCCATCATGATATTAAGTGGATTATAATCATAAAATATTAGTGTCTAGTAAAGAATCAAGATCCGCCTGCGGACGGGTAGGCCGATATCGCTTCCAGAATCAAGAATCAATACTAATCATTTTAAAAAAGTTAGAAAGCAACCTTTAAATACTTTAAAGGTTAAAAATGCCTATTTTACGCTACATTAGATACTTTTATTTGTTCTAAACGGACATTAATGATACTAAAAAAGTCTTTTCAAAATGAAAAGACTTTTTTAGTAATAACAACGTTCGTTATGTATGTGTATACTTAATGATTTAATTCTTCTTCTTTATCTTGAAGTGGGACTATTTGTGGTATAAAGTCTTGTCCTGGAATTACATACTCCCCATCTTCATTTGTTTTACTATAGTCATATGCCCAACGATAAACAGATGGAATCTTACCTGGCCAATTACCATGAATATGTTCTACCGGAGTAGTCCATTCTAACGTATTTGATTTCCATGGGTTCTGTACTGCTTTTTTACCGTAGAACATAGATCTTATAAAATTGTACAAGAACAATAATTGACCTGCGGCTGTAATCATAGCGAAGACAGAAATTAATACATTGGTATCTGCCAAATCGTCAAAATACGGAAAATAGCTATTCGTATAATACCTTCGTGGTAATCCCGCCATGCCTATAAAATGCATTGGAAAAAAAACTCCATAAGCTCCAATAGCCGTTATCCAGAAATGGGCATATCCTAAGTTTTTATTCATCATTCGCCCGTACATTTTAGGAAACCAATGATATACTCCTGCAAATAATCCGTAAAGTGCAGAAATACCCATTACTAAATGGAAATGCGCTACTACAAAATAGGTGTCATGTACGTTAATATCCAGCGTACTGTCTCCTAATATTATCCCGGTTAATCCTCCGGTAATAAAAGTA
Source organism: Aquimarina sp. ERC-38 (assembly GCF_026222555.1). NCBI lineage: Bacteria > Pseudomonadati > Bacteroidota > Flavobacteriia > Flavobacteriales > Flavobacteriaceae > Aquimarina > Aquimarina sp. ERC-38. Next base: position 398,189 of record NZ_CP098511.1, read on the forward strand.
GAAACCAATCCTATAGAAAATAACATAGCCGGATTCAATTGTAAATTACCTTTCCAGAGGGTAGTAATATAATTAAAAGCTTTTACTGCGGAAGGAATCGCAATTAATAAGGTAGTAAAAGTAAATACGGAACCTAAAAATGGATTCATTCCGGAAATAAACATATGATGCCCCCATACAATAGTAGATAAAAAAGCTATTGCCAAAATAGATGCAACCATTGCCCTATATCCAAAAATTGGCTTTCTTGCATTTGTAGCAATAATCTCAGAAGTAATTCCTAACGCCGGTAATAATACAATATAAACTTCCGGGTGTCCTAGAAACCAAAATAAATGTTCGAATAATACCGGTGAACCTCCCTGGTTGTGTAAAACTTCTCCCTGAATGTAAATATCACTCAAGTAAAAAGAAGTTCCAAAACTTCTATCCATTATTAATAATAATGCAGCAGATAATAATACTGGGAAGGATACTACACCAATAATCGCCGTAACAAAAAATGCCCAAATAGTTAAAGGCAAACGAGTCATTGACATTCCTTTGGTACGCAAATTAATAACCGTAACTACGTAATTCAAGGAACCTAACAAGGAGGAGGCTATAAAAATAGCCATAGATACCAACCACAAGGTCATCCCTAATCCGGAACCACCAATAGCTTGAGGCAAGGCACTTAACGGCGGATAGATTGTCCATCCTGCAGAAGCAGGCCCTGCTTCAACAAATAATGAGATAACCATGATTACACTACTGGTAAAAAACAACCAATACGATACCATATTTAAAAATCCGGAAGCCATATCCCTTGCACCAATTTGCAAAGGAATTAATAAGTTACTAAAAGTACCACTTAGTCCCGCCGTTAAAACAAAGAACACCATGATAGTACCATGAATGGTTACTAAGGCCAAATAAATACTAGGATCCATTACGCCTTCCGAACCAAATTTACCTAACAAAACCTCAAATATGGTAAATTTATGATCTGGCCATGCTAATTGTAATCGCATCAACAACGACATAGCAATACCTATGATACCCATAATCAAACCAGTAACTAAATATTGCTTAGCGATCATTTTATGATCCTGACTGAAAATGTACTTTGTAATAAATGTTTCTTTGTGGTGATGTGCGTGATCATCGGTATGGTCTTCCGCATGATCAGGTGCATGTGCTATTACTGACATATCGCTAATTTTTTTTACTTTAATATACTACTTTTTCTTTTTCTTTCCTAACAAAATTAATTACTTGCTTGCGCAGATAATTCTTCTTTAAACGTTTTTTGTTGCTTCATCCATTCTTCATACTCTTCTTCAGATTCAACCACTAACTTCATTTGCATATTATAATGAGAAGCACCACAAATTTTATTACATAACAAGTAGTAATCAAATTCATAAGATTCTAAAGGCTCCTCTCCGTTAGCAGTAAGCTCTTTACTTTTTTCTCTTCTAATTTTATTTATAGTAGCAACCTTATCGATCATAAATTCTTTTTCACGCATATCTTCGGTAGTAAGTACGGGTGTATATGAAAACTCTGTAATCATTCCCGGCACCACATTCATTTGAGCTCTAAAAAAGGGCATGTAAGCAGAATGTAATACATCTTGTGAACGCAATTTAAATATCACTTTTCTTCCTACTGGCAGATGTAATTCATTTGATATTACATCATCGTTTCCGTAGCTATCAGATTCGTCTACTCCTAAGGTATTTACCCCCTCGATAAAACGTACGTTTGCTTTTCCTAAAACGTTGTCCGCTCCTGCATAACGGGTTCTCCAATCAAACTGATAAGCGTATAATTCTACTATTAACGGATCGCCTTCCTCTTCGTCAATATTCATAATATCCGTCCAGGTAAATAGACCGTAGATAATTAAACCTGCCAATACGATAACCGGTATAATAGTCCATATAAATTCTAATTTATCATTATCTGCATAAAATAAAGCTCGGTTTGTTTTTTTTCCTCGGTATTTATACGAGAAAAAGTGTAATAAACCTTGAGTGATTATCTGCACAAACATGATTAAAACCATGGATATAAACATCAAATTATCATATTCTGAACCATGTTCTGATGCAGCCTCAGGAAGAAAAAACGAACGATAGTTTATAAAACAAAAAATCATCAGGGCATACAAGAATATGACGAATCCGAACATCATTTTCCCCTGCCTATTATTATCCTCATCATTAGCCACTTCAGAATTGTCCGTATTCTTTACTGAAGACAATTTGAATATTTTAGACATTTGCCAGATGGAAATACCTATTAATGCTATTACTACTATTGTTAAAAATACAGTCATTTTATAAAACTCCTTTTTTTGCCTTTATACTTTTATTAATAATGGAAATGCTTACTTTCTTCTATAAACGGATTTCCTTTTGCTAATAATGGTGCCTTAGTTAACGCTGAAAATACGATAAACAAAAATAATCCTAAGAATAATAATACCGCACTTACCTCAGGTAAACCGATAAACCAGGATTCTCCTACGGTTGCAGGCATCACCATGTTGTATACGTCTATATAATGACCGCAAAGTATCACTACTCCTGCCATTACTACAAACCAATTGATTCTTTTAAAATCACTATTCATCAATAATAGTAATGGAAATAAGAAATTCATAACTAACATACCAAAAAACGGCAGCTTATAATCTTCTATTCGTGTTATATAATAGGTTACTTCTTCAGGAATATTAGAATACCAGATCAGCATAAATTGAGAGAACCATAAATAGGTCCAGAAGATGCTAATACCAAACATAAATTTTGCCAGGTCATGAATATGACTATTATTTACAAAATCTAAATATCCTTTGGACTTCAAGTAAATGGTAATCAATGCTATTACTGTAATTCCGGAAACAAACAGACTGGCAAAAACATACCATCCGAACAAGGTACTAAACCAATGCGGATCAAAACTCATGATCCAATCCCATGACATCATAGATTCTGTATAAATAAAAAATACAAGAAAACCCGCGGCAATCTTAAAACTCTTTTTATACCAGACATTACCAGCACTATCTTCGTCCTGCTTTCTAGAATACTTTACTGCAAAATGACGGTAGATGCACCATCCGGCCAAAAAGATAGCAGCTCTTATTACTAACCCTGTTCCGTTAAGCCAACCTGATTTTCCTTGTATCAATTCATCATGTGCTACTACTTCCGGGTCTGCCCAAACGAATAAGTGGTTTATATGAAAACCGGATAAAGCTAAAATTACAAACATGATAATACCTCCGGGTAATAAATAAGCGGTTATCGCTTCCATAATCCGAAACAATACCGGAGACCAACCTGCCTGAGCGGCAAACTGTATTGCATAAAAGACTAATACTCCTAAGGCAATCATAAAGAAAAAGAAGGCAGCTATATACAAAGAAGCCCAGGGTCTATTCTGCAATTGGTGTAGGATATGTTCGTAATGCTCATCTTCGCCATGTGCATCTTTTTGATTATCATTAGCGGCTTTATGAGTATTTCCTTCAAAGGCACCATTTGGTTTTACATCATCATGCACAACCGCATCTGTTTTTGCATGATTTTCTACCTTACCAAGGGCAACTGGTGCATGATCATCTGCATGTCCGTCATGAGACGCCATAATTTCTTTAACATCCTCAATAGAACTGGGGGCAGCAATAAACCCTGCTATTAAACCAATTGCTCCAACAACTACTAAGATGATGGAAAATAATTTTATTTTACTAGATATCGTATACATAAGATATATATCGTTGAGCTAACTATTATTTAGATGTTGTTTTTGATTCGTTTGCAGCTTCTTCAAGATCGTCTACATTCTTTGAATTAATAGGGGGGCTCATTTTTTTAAGTCCTTCCTGATCTACAGATACTGAATCAATGGTATTCTTTATTTTATCGTCTTCTCTAGGAGTTTTACCTTCTAAATCTGCCTTTAATTTTTCTACATAAGCAACAATTTGCCAACGTTCTTTTTCATTCGTTTGAGAAGCATAAGATCCCATAGAATTGATACCATGATACATCACATGATAAATACTACCTTCGGTAATTGCTCTTCCCTGATCATCATAACTCGGTACACCTAGTATTTTCTCCGTTTCTACCAGGTATCCCTTACCGTTCCCTTTTGCACCATGACAAATAGCACAATAGATATTATACAATTGTCCGCCTTCCGCTAAATTATCTTCGGTATATTTAATAGGGTTTTTAAGACTTGCTTTAGCAGCCTGATACCCTTCTGCTGAGTCCGGATAATCATAAGGTAACCAATCACGAGGTACAGAACCTTCTACCGGTAACTTAGCTTCTTGTTCATTTTCAAAAACCTCATATTCGCCATAAGCCTCATATCCTACCGGACGATACATATTAGGCATATATTGAATATTCCTATCATTACTGTCCTTACAAGAAACTGCAAACACTAGTATTAAGAGAAATGCGATATTATAAGTTATATTCTTCATTATTTTCTAATGCTTATCTTCTTGCTTTGTTACCACTTTGATTTCTACTGCTCCGGTATCACTTAGGAACTCCGTCAACTTATTTACGTCATGATTTGCTGCATCCACTTCCATTAAAAAATGATCATCAGTAGTACGAACATCCGGATTTTCTGCTTTTTTAAACGGCCATAACTTACTTCGCATATAGAATGTAATTACCATTAAGTGCGCCGCAAAAAACACCGTTAATTCAAACATAATTGGTACAAAGGCCGGCATATTTTCTAAAAAACTAAAACTTGGTTTCCCTCCAATGTTTTGAGGCCAATCTTCAATCATAATATAATTCATCATCGTAATAGCCACAGTCAAACCAACACAACCGTATAAGAAAGCGGTAATTGCTAACCGCGTATGTGGTAAGCCCATTGCTTTATCCAAACCATGAACCGGAAATGGAGTAAACACTTCTTCAATATGATAGTGTTCCGCACGAACTTTTTTAACGGCATCCATCAGGATATCGTCGTCTATATATAATGCATGTATCACTGTAGATGCCATACTCTTAATTATTATTTTTTAAATTTTGTGCTTGTCCTGCCCAATCATCTCGTTGTGCCCTTCCCGGAAATGATCCGGTTATTGCGTCTAATAACCTATATTCGGTGGCTGTCATTCGACTTACCTGACCGTAGGTATAAATACCTAACTCGTTTAATTTAACTTCCATTACCGGACCTACTCCATTGATTACTTTTAAATCATCGGCTGTGTGCATCGTAGGATCATACGTACCCACATTCTGTAATAAAGTCTGGACGTTTGCATCCTTTTCTTCTGAACTTAACTCCTGTACAATAGCTTCTGAAGAAACCGTAGCTCTTCCTTTTGGTAATTCGTCTCTATGATCTTTACCGGCTTCTCTCAACTTTTTATATTTTTCTCCGGAAGATTTTAATATGGATTTTACTTCTGCCTGTGCTATCACCGGAAAGGTTCTGGCATATAACAGGAATAAAACAAAGAAGAAGCCGATGGTGCCAATAAAGATACCAATATCTACAAAAGTAGGAGAGAACATTGTCCAAGAAGAAGGTAAGTAATCCCTATGTAGCGAAGTAACAATAATTACAAAACGCTCAAACCACATTCCTATGTTTACCACAATAGAAATTATAAAGGAGAACATAATACTTCTTCTTAATTTTGGGAACCACATAAACTGTGGTGAAAATACGTTACAAGTCATCATTGCCCAATATGCCCACCAGTAAGGTCCTGTAGCCCGGTTAAGGAATGCATACTGTTCGTACTCTACTCCGGAGTACCAGGCAATAAATAATTCGGTTATATAGGCAACTCCAACAATAGAACCCGTAATCATAATTACAATATTCATTAATTCTATATGTTGAATGGTAATATAATTTTCCAGATTTGATACTTTACGCATGATAATTAAAAGCGTGTTTACCATTGCAAATCCCGAAAAAATTGCCCCGGCCACAAAATAAGGCGGAAATATCGTTGTATGCCATCCAGGAATAACTGAAGTCGCAAAATCAAAGGATACAATAGTATGTACGGAAAGTACTAAAGGTGTTGCTAATCCTGCAAGTACCAGAGATACTTCTTCAAAACGTTGCCAATCTTTAGCTCTTCCGCTCCAACCAAAAGAAAGTAAACTGTAAATTTTCTTATTAAATGGTGTTATTGCCCGATCTCGAATCATAGCAAAATCAGGTAACAATCCTGTCCACCAGAAAACCAGGGAAACCGATAAATACGTAGAAATTGCGAATACATCCCAAAGTAACGGAGAATTAAAATTCACCCATAATGAACCAAACTGATTAGGAATTGGTAATACCCAATAAGCTAACCAGGGTCGACCCATGTGGATAATCGGAAATAAACCTGCTTGGATTACTGAGAAAATAGTCATTGCTTCTGCAGAACGGTTAATTGCCATTCTCCACTTTTGACGGAACAATAATAGTACTGCTGAAATTAAAGTACCTGCGTGTCCGATACCTACCCACCATACAAAGTTGGTAATATCCCAGGCCCAACCAACGGTTTTATTAAGTCCCCATACACCAATACCTGTAGCAACAGTGTAGGTTATACAGCCTAATCCCCATAAGAAAGCAATAAGTGCGATAGAAAATACAATCCACCATGATTTATTAGCTTTACCTTCTACCGGGGCAGCCACATCAATCGTAACATCGTGGTAAGTTTTATTCCCGGTAACTAAAGGCTTTCGTATAGGTGCTTCGTAATGAGACATATCCTTTATAATTGATTTTTATTCTTTTATTTATTAAATTAAGCTTTGCTGGTATTTCTAACCTTAGTCTGATAGATTACGTTAGGCTTTGTACCCACATGCTCTAATAAGTGATACATTCGATCATCATTCTTTAAAGCGTATACTTCACTTTCTTTATCATTGATATCTCCAAAAACCATAGCATTAGAAGGACATGCATTAGAACAAGCGGTTTGAAATGCTTCGTCTGCTACCGGTTCTCCTGCCAGCTTCGCATCTAAGATGGTCTTTTGTGTCATTTGAATACATAGCGAACACTTTTCCATGACCCCTCTTGAGCGTACCGTTACATCCGGATTAATAACCATTCGTCCTAAATCATTATTCATATGGAAATCAAACTCATCGTTTTGATTATATAAGAACCAATTAAAACGTCTCACTTTATAAGGACAGTTATTTGCACAATACCTGGTACCTACACATCTATTGTACGTCATGTGATTTTGACCCTGACGACCATGAGCAGAAGCTGCTACCGGACATACAGTTTCACAAGGAGCATGGTTACAATGTTGACACATCACCGGCTGAAATACTACCTGCGGATTATCGTCAGGCACTTCCATTTCGGCAAACTCTGATAACGAACTTCCTAAACCGGACATCTCTTCTTTTTTAGTGTCGTCTAAGTTAAATTCATCTTCAGAAGAGTAGTATCTATCAATACGTAACCAGTGCATATCCCTGGATTTACGCACCTCTTCTTTTCCTACTACCGGTACGTTATTCTCGGCATGACAGGCAATCACACAAGCGCCACAACCTGTACAAGCATTTAAATCTATTGAAAGATTAAAATGATGTCCTACGGAGCGATCAAATTCATCCCATAAATCTACTTCGGGTGAAGTTACTTCAAATTCAATATGATTCTTGCTTACTTCCGGCATTACATTCCAATACGCTTTATCTTTCGTATTGAAAACTTCTAGGGTAGTTTCTTTGACAATGTCACCTCTACCCATCAGGGTATTATGCAATTGTACACAAGCAAATTCATGAGTACCTTCTGCTACAGTTATCTGCGCAGCTTGTACGTCTCTAAAATCTTTATATAAAGGATAGGCATTGACTCCTACCTGCATTACTTCTTTTAATCCTTCTTTTTTACCATAACCTAGTGCTAATCCGGCTGAACCCTTAGCTTGACCCGGTTGAATAATTACCGGTACGGTTACAGAAGTTCCGCTAACGGTTACCGTAGCATAACTTCCATTTAAGGCTCCATTAGCCACATTTTCATTCTCCAGGCCTAGAGTTTCTGCATCTGCAGAAGATAGCGTTAAGTAGTTGTCCCAGGAAGTTCGGGTAATAGGATCCGGCATTTCCTGTAACCAGGGATTATTCGCCTGTTGTCCGTCACCCAAAGATGTTTTGGTATATAAAGTCAACTCTATATTCCCTAATTTTTTAGCACCACCTAATCTTCTTAATGCTCCGTTTACATCCGGATTTCGGTTGACCACCGTAGCAAGAGGTGCTTCTGTATTTGTAGCTTCTTCGCTACTATTATTACTAGTTTCAGCAGGAATAACTTCGGATTGCGGAGTAATTAGTGTTGCAGAAGTATTACTTTTAAAAACACCGTCTTGTAAAGCCTGACTCCAGGAACCTCCTCCTAAAATACTATTCCAGCTATTTTTAATATAATCATTATAACTTATGGATTTATCCGTCCATTTAAGCAAACAATCCTGAAATTGCCTAGTATCAAATAACGGACGAATAGTAGGCTGTACCAAACTATAAGATCCTTTCTTAAACTCTACATCACCCCAAGATTCTAAATAATGAGGAGTGGTTGCTATGTACTGACATAGGGACGATGTTTCATCCTTAAACATACTAAACGCCACAGATAGTCCTACCTTACCCATACCAGTTTTAAATTCTGTAGCATTGGGCAAGGAATATACCGGATTAACGCCAGCAATAAATAAGGCTCCAATAGCTCCGGAGTTCATCTCTTTAACTAATTGCTTCACTCTATTAGCATTTCCCTGTCGAGTGAGCTTAGGCGTATCCTGATTAAAAGCCCGGCTATTAATAGCTTTATTAATTGCTAAAACTAATAACTGCGCATCCGTGTCCTGTAAACCCGTTACTACCAACGCATTTCTGCCGGCTTTTTTAATATATTTAGCAGTATCTACTACTTCTTTATCTAAGTTTCCGTCTAATGCTCCTTTGCTACCCGCCCCGGTAATATAAGTATAAAGCGCCGCTAAAACTTGCTTTTGCTGCGTAGGCGTTGCCTGTATTCTTTTATCCGCATTAGCTCCACTTAAGGTCATATTTGCCTCAAACTGAATATGCTTGGACATTTTACCATTTCTAGGAACCTTTCCTTGAGAATATCCGGACTTATAGCCACCTCCCTGCCAATCTCCGATAAAATCCGCCCCTACACTTACAATAGTTTGTGCTTTGGAAAAATCGTAGTCAGCTAGCCCCCGAACTCCATACATTTGTTCATATGCGTCTATTGCTTCCGTATATGAAACCGCATCATAAATTACATGTTCAACATTCGTATATCGATTGCTAAACTCAGCAACTAATTTGGCTGTAGAAGGACTTGCAAAAGTCGGAGTTAAGAAGACAATTTTCTTACCCCCTAATCCGGTTAATTTTGCACGTATTTCTCTATCAAGAGTATTCCAATCGGTTTCTTTACCTTCTTTTAATGGCGTTCTTAATCGGGTATTATCGTATAATCCAAGTACGGAGGCATGAACTCTTGCATTAGCTTCGCCACTATCCGTAGCACGATCATTACTTTCTATTTTAATAGGCCTGCCTTCTCTGGTTTTAACCAAAACACTGGCAAAATCAAATCCGTCTGCTATAGTGGTTGCGTAATAATTAGCAATACCAGGCACAATCCGCTCCGGTTGCACTACATATGGGATTGATTTGATAACAGGACCTTCACAGGCAGCTAACGAAGCAGCCACTGTACTAAAGCCAACATATTTTAAGAAGTCACGACGGGAAGTACTTGAAGTATCCAGGGTTTCTTTATCTCCCAGAAATTCTGAAGTAGGAATATCCTGTGTAAATTCATTTTGTTGTAGCGTCTCAACAATAGGGCTTTTGTCTTTAAGCTCCTCAACACTTTTCCAGTATTTCTTGTTTGATGACATATATTTAATATTAGCTTCTTTTAATTTATTACGCTATGGTAAGCGTTAATTTTATTTAGTAATGACACTTTCCACATTCCAGCCCGCCCATTTGAGCCGCTGTTAATTGCTCCACGCCATATTTCTTAGAAAGTTCCGCATGAATTTGGTCATAATACCCACTACCTTCAATATTCACGTTAGTTTCCCGGTGACAGTTGATACACCAGCCCATAGTAAGTGGCGCATGTTGATACATAACTTCCATCTCTTCTACCGGGCCATGACACTTTTGACAGGTAATATTTGCTACCGTTACGTGTTGTGAATGGTTGAAATAAGCAAAGTCTGGTAAATTATGAATTCGTACCCATTTTACCGGTTCGGTTTTACCAGTATACGATTGCGTATTTTGATCCCAACCTACGGCTTTGTATAATTTCTTGATTTCCTTATCATAAAAAGCTTTGGAATATTCTTCAGTTGCAGTAGTCTCTGCCACCTCAGCGATAGCCTTATGACAGTTCATACAAACATTTAAAGAAGGAATTCCGGAATGTTTAGAAACCCTTGCAGAAGAATGACAATATTTACATTCGATCTGATTGATACCTGCATGAATTCTGTGAGAGTAGTGAATTGGTTGTACAGGCATGTATCCTTGATCAACCCCAATCTGCATCATTGCTCCGTAAGCAAAATAGGCACTCCCTAGAAGTACTACTATGACGGTAACAAAAACTAAAAACTGATTCTCTATAAAAACTTTCCAAATCGGTTTTCTAACTTCTTTCTGAGGAAGTTCTACTCCATTAGCAACTGCAAAAGATCGTAAGGTTTTATTAACTAAAAATAAAACGCTTACTAACATCAAGAATACTAATGCCAGCGCTGCTAAAATCAAATTATTAGAAACCGAAGAACCTCCTCCTATAGCAGCTCCTCCGTCTCCAGGTCCCGCAGCAGTTTGAGCTTTTTCTGCTTTGGGTACCATAACATAAGCTAAAATGTCATCAATATCCGTATTGGATAATTGAGGAAAAGCATTCATAGCTACTCTATTGTACTCTTCATAGATTGCATTTGCCTGTGCATCTCCCGAAGCAATTAAAGCCGAACTATTTTTAATCCATTTGTATAACCATTCCTTTTCCCTTCTTTCAGTTACTCCGTATAATGCCGGACCTACAGCTCGGTTATATCGTTTATGACATGCCGCACATAAGGATTTAAATAAAGATTCTCCTTTAGCTATATCACCAGCAGATTCACCTTCAACCGCATCTGCTTCTTCAATCTTATCCTTAGCTGCTACATCACTATCATCCGGAGCTTCAATAGCATCAGCTTCTTTAATCTGTTCTTGAGCAAAAACCAGGTTGTTGGAAAGAAATAAAAAGAAGGCTCCTAAAAATAAGAGGCTACAGACTGAATACCGGTGTTTAACCTTTTTCATATAATACTTTGAATTATCGTCTATATTTTGGTATGATTTTTTCTATTTTTTTAGTAAAAAATAAACAGCATTCACACATTTTAATTCGACAGCAAAAGTAGTACATAAAGTCGATTTGAGAAATGTTAGAGAAGTGTTAGATATTAATTTATAATTATTCTAAATAATGATTAAAGTGGTAGATCATTATTTATGTTTTAACTTTGTAAAACTTTATAAAAATACAGGAAAATATGGGGATTCAAAGAATTGTAATTACATTCATATTATGTTTGATAACAGGGTTTAATTATGCTCAAAATGACCAAAAAGAGTCCATTACACAACCCAACATAGTTAGTTTCCAAAAAGAACCGGGAAAAGTGACAATCCATGAAGATGTACGGATTAAAAAGCTATTGTCTATCAAGACGGATATGGATAAGAAAGGTAGTTTAAGTGAAAACTATCGTATACAATTGTATTACGGCAATAATAATGAAGCTCAAAAGGTACTGACAAAGGCTCAGGAAGAATTTCCGCAGTGGGATGCCAGCATTATTTGGGAAACTCCGAACTTTAAGGTATGGCTAGGAAATTATCGCACTAAACTGGAAGTAGATCGTGCTTTAAAAGAAGTGAAAAAGACGTTTAAAACCGCTTTTAGCTTTAAACCCGAATAGCATTTTCGATCTAACTTTAAACCTAAAATATAAAAAAGTTGTGTTTACTAAATAAACACAACTTTTTTTATGAAGTTACTTTTTAAAAAAAGGCTTTTGACTTATAAAGACACTATAACGTTTTTTTAACCGCTACTTCCTGATAACATTCTACAATATCACCTTCTTTAATATCATTGTAGTTTTTAATTTGAAGTCCACAGTCATATCCTTTGGATACTTCTTTAACATCATCTTTAAACCTCTTTAGCGAAGCCAGTTCACCGGTATAAACTACTACCCCATCCCGAATTAAACGTACTCCTGCATTTCTAATAATTTTACCTGTAAGTACCATACAACCTGCAATAGTTCCGATCTTGGAAATTTTAAAGGTTTCCCGAATCTCTGCCGTACCTGTAATTTCTTCTTTCATCACCGGTGATAGCATACCTTCCATGGCATCCTTTAAATCGTTGATCGCATCATAGATAATAGAATAGGTCCTAATATCAATTTCTTCTTTATCAGCAACCATACGGGCATTACCTGCCGGACGTACATTAAATCCAATGATAATTGCGTCTGATGCAGAAGCTAAGAGCACATCACTCTCTGTAATTGCACCTACTGCCTTATGGATAATATTAACATGAATTTCTTCTGTTGATAATTTCTGGAATGAATCTGTTAAAGCTTCTACAGAACCATCCACATCACCTTTTAAAATAATGTTTAGTTCCTTAAAATCTCCCAGGGCAATACGTCTTCCAATTTCGTCAAGCGTGATATGACGTTGCGTTCTAACGGATTGCTCTCGATGTAATTGTGCTCTTTTTGACGCAATATCTTTAGCTTCTCTTTCGTCTTCTAATACGTTAAACTTATCACCTGCTTGCGGCGCACCATCAAGACCTAAAATAGATACTGGTGTGGAAGGACCAGCTTCTTTTACATTCTTACCTCTTTCATCCTGCATGGCTTTTACCTTACCACTATTCTTACCAGCTAATACATAATCTCCGATACGAAGGGTTCCGGTTTGTACTAAAATGGTAGAGACATAACCTCTTCCTTTGTCCAAGAAAGCTTCGATTACTGTTCCGGAAGCAAACCTTTTTGGATTTGCTTTTAATTCTAATATTTCGGCTTCTAATAATACTTTTTCCAGAAGTTCTTTAACTCCCTGACCTGTTTTTGCCGAGATATCGTGAGATTGTATTTTACCTCCCCAATCTTCAACAAGCAAGTTCATGGAAGCTAGCTTTTCTTTGATCTTCTCCGGGTTTGCTTCGGGACGGTCTACCTTATTGATTGCAAACACAATAGGTACTCCGGCAGCTTGTGCGTGACTAATAGCTTCCTTAGTTTGTGGCATGATATCATCATCTGCTGCAATCACAATGATTGCTAAATCCGTTACCTGCGCACCCCTTGCCCGCATTGCAGTAAAGGCTTCGTGACCGGGAGTATCCAGGAATGCTATTTTTTGCCCACCTTCTAACTGAACCCCATAAGCTCCAATATGCTGTGTAATCCCTCCGCTTTCTCCGGCAATTACATTTTCTTTACGTATATAATCCAGTAAGGATGTTTTACCATGATCGACATGACCCATGACCGTTACAATCGGTGCACGATTCACTAAGTCTTCGGGTGCATCAGTTACTTCTTCAATAGCATCTTCAATATCAGCAGTTACAAAGTTTACTTCATAACCGAATTCATCTGCTACAATAGACAAGGTTTCTGCATCCAGTCTTTGGTTCATAGTTACCATAATCCCCAATGACATACATGCTGAAATCACCTGGGTAGTGGGTACACTCATCATAGTTGCCACTTCAGAAACCGTAACGAATTCTGTTACTTGTAATACTTTGTTGTCCTGTTCTTGCTGCGCAACATCATCTTCGACTTTTTGCCTATGTTGATCTCTTTTATCTCTACGGTATTTGGCTGCTTTGGATTTATTGGATTTACCCTGAAGCTTTTCTAAGGTTTCCCTAACTTGTTTTTGTACTTCTGCTTCAGTTGGTTCCTCTTTAGTAACCGCAGGACGACGTCCTTTACCAGCATTTTGACCACCTCTACCGCGATTATTGCCTCCCCGGTTGCCAGCTTGTCCACCGGGACGGCCTCCTGCTGATGTATCTTTACTGATACGGCGTCTTCGCTTTTTAGGATCTCCGGATGAGGCTTTATCGTCTTTCTTTTTAACCGGTTTTTTAAACTGCGTTAAATCAATTTTTTGACCCGTAAAGTTAGGGCCATCCAGTTTTTTATACTTAGTCTCTACCACTTCGGATACTGCTGGTACTTCGGGTTCTGCAGTTTCCTTTTCTGCCTTGGTTTCATTGGATACCGTGGCAGTTTCTTCTTTTTTGGCTTTATTTTGTTCTATATCAATTTGAGCTACCTTAACAATTCCTTTTTTCACAGGACGGTTAGAAACTACTTCGGGTATCGTTTCTTTAGGTTCAGCTACCGGTTCTTCCTTATTTGTTTCAATTTTAGGTTCTTCTGACTTTGCTTCGGCGATCGGTGGGTTTTCTTTTTTCGGAGCATTCAGGTCAATCTTACCTACTTGTTTAGGGCCATTTAATTGTGCTTTAGCTCTCACTACTTCTCTTGCCTCCGCACGCTTACGCCTTTCTTCCTGTTCAGACTCTATCTGAACACGCAAAGCTTCCTTCTCCTTCCTCTTTTCTTCCCCTACTTCTTTGGACGCTACCTTCTTGCTTTTGTCCGTTTGAAATTCATCAAACAAAAGCTGATAGATATCCGTAGAAATCTTTGTGGTAGGACGTGCATCTATCTCGTGACCTTTTGCATTCAAAAAGTCCACCGCCCGATCCAGCGAGATATTGAATTCACGTAATACCTTATTTAATCTCATTGTTTTTGCTTCAGCCATAAATGCCCTTCTTATTTTATGCTCAAATATAATTTAATTGAAGCTATTAATCTTCAAATTCCGATTTTAAAATTTTAACCACTTCATTGATGGTTTCTTCTTCCAGATCAGTACGTTTCACTAAATCGTTAACATCTTGCTCAAGGATACTTTTTGCCGTATCCAGGCCAATTTTTCCAAATTCTTCAATGATCCAGGAATCAATTTCATCAGAGAATTCTGTTAACTCTACATCTTCTTCTGCCCCTTCTCTAAATACATCGATTTCAAATCCGGTTAATTGTCCGGCTAACCGTATGTTATGCCCGCCTCTACCGATAGCTTTGGAAACTTCTTCCGGACGTAGCATCACTTCTGCACGATGATTTTCTTCATCTAATTTTACCGAGGTAACTCTAGCCGGACTTAAAGCCCGGGTAACAAACAATTGCACGTTATTAGTATAATTAATAACATCAATATTTTCGTTACCTAATTCACGAACAATCCCATGAATACGTGATCCTTTCATCCCAACACAAGCTCCTACCGGATCAATCCGGTCATCATAAGAGTCTACGGCTACTTTTGCTTTTTCGCCAGGAATCCGAACTACTTTTTTAACGGTGATTAACCCGTCAAAAACTTCAGGGATTTCAGATTCAAATAATTTTTCTAAGAACAAAGGAGCGGTCCTGGACATAATAATCGCAGGTTTATTTCCTTTTAGTTCTACGGACTCAATAACTCCTCTTACATTTTCACCTTTTCTGAAGAAATCAGAAGGAATCTGTCGGTCTTTTGGTAAAATAATCTCATTCCCTTCATCGTCCAATAAAATAATAGCACGGTGTCGAATATGATGTACTTCTGCTGTATAGATCTCTCCTTCAAGGTCTTTAAACTGCTTATAGATATTTGTATTATCGTGTTCGTGAATCTTAGAAATTAAGTTTTGACGTAATGCTAAAATAGATCTTCTTCCTAATTGTATTAATTTAACTTCTTCAGATACATCTTCACCTACTTCAAAATCCGGCTCAATCCTTCTGGCTGCAGTTAGCGATATTTCCGAATTATCATCTTCTACCTCTCCATCTGCTACAACTACCCGGTTTCTCCAAATCTCCAAATCTCCTTTATCCGGATTGATTATAATATCAAAGTTATCATCACTTCCGAATTTCTTTTTTAAAGCATTTCTAAATACGTCTTCCAAAATGGCCATTAACGTAACCCTATCAATTAGTTTATCATCTTTAAACTCTGAAAATGACTCTATTAATTGGATATTTTCCATATCAATATATTATTAAAATGTTATCATAACTTTAGCTTCTTTAATATCTTCGTAAGCAATTGCTGCTTCTTTTACTACCGTTACCTTTCCTTTACCTACAGGCTTAGGTTCTCTTGTTTTCCAGGTTAATTTTATGTTATCTTCTTCCACTTGTATCAATTCCCCTTCTACTTGATTACCATCTGCCGTTTTTACATTTAACTTCCGACCTACGTTTTTAGGATATTGCCTGGGGTGAACCAAGCCTTCTGATACCCCTGCTGACATTACCTGAAGTGAAAAATCTTCTTCTTCTCTGTCCAGATTATGCTCTATAGCCCTACTGACCATGATACAATCTTCAACAGTAACTCCCTGATCTCCGTCAATTATAATTTCTATGGTATGATCGGGATGTACGGACATTTTTATAAGAAAAAGATCAGACCTGTCTTCTAAAGCTTTGTTTAATAAATCTTCAACTTTGGATTGCAATGGCATACCTAGATAAAAAGAGGGGACTTTTCGTCCCCTCTCCGGTTTTTAATTTTTTCAATGGTGCAAAGATAGGTAATTCTAATTAAGATTCAAAATCGAGGTAGCTTATGTTTTTCAGGTATTTAGCTACTGTTTTTAATTTCAATAGTATTCATGTCTGGTAAGGATTCAAAACTCGCCTGTAGACGGACAGGTCGCTATCGCTTCTAGAAGCAAGAATTAAGACTAGTTACTATAATACTTAAAATCAGTATTATAAAATTATCCTCTGGCTTTAGTTTACAATAGCGTTGGTGTATCAAAATCAACCTAATTATTTTATTTACAGCTATCTATCCTATTCTAAATCCTTTCCAAAGGAAAGGACTTTCAGCTACCTTCCCTTTGGAAAGGGCTGGGGGTAGGATTGATTTATATGAATTAGAATTAACTACGCTAAGCTTAAAATACACGTTTGGATTCGGATTCTTTTTAATTAAAATCAATCTATTTCAATATGACGGAAATAGTTGATACATAATCTTAACTACTACTAATCACCTAATACAGAAGCCCGCTTGTAAAATCCACCTGTTTATTGATATCCTAACACATTTAAAATTCTCAATATATGGCTTACATGTAATCTTGTTAGATTTTTTAATACTTTAGAGGAAATAATTAATAAAAGAATTTTTTATTCACCTATATCCCATCCTTATGAAAAAAATATTAGTTCCAACTGATTTTTCCGAACAGGCGGAAAGTGCTTTAAAGGTTGCTGCACAGCTGGCAAAAAAGTACCAAAGCCAAATTTACCTACTTCATATTATTGAATTACCGGTACATCTGGTTGACTTAATGGCTACTCCTACTCCTAGCGCTCCGGAGGCTATTTATTTTATGAAAGAAACGCATAAGAAATTCGAAGAGTTGTTAGCAAAAGAGTATTTGAATGGTATTGAAGTTCATGAAACCGTAAGTTTTGAAGATATTAGGGAAGGTGTAATGAGTACCTGCACTAAAAACATGATTGATTTTATTGTAATGGGGTCTCATGGATCTTCTGGTTTTGAAGAGTTTTTTATTGGTTCTAATGCTGAAAAGATTGTTCGTTTTGCAAAACAACCCGTTTTAGTAATTAAAGAAGATTGCGATGTTTTTAATATCGGAAGCGTAGTGTATGCTACTAACTTTGAAGTAGAAGAAAAACCTGCTATTGCTGCCATCGCTAACTTTGCCAAGCAAATTGAGGCGCAATTGCATGTGGTATGGATCAATACTGCCAGTTCTTTTAAATCTACTAAGGAAGCAGAAGATGAGATGAAAAACATGTTAAGTGGAATTGATGTTGTACAACCTTCTCTTAGCATTTATAACGATACTAATGTAGAAAAAGGAATTTTAAATTTTGCTGAATCCGTAAACGCAGGTTTAATTGGTATTGGAACCCACGGAAGAAAAGGTCTATCGCACTTTATTAATGGAAGTGTGGGCGAAGATGTGGTAAATCATGCAAAACGACCGGTGTTAACTTATAAGATATAAGGTATACTATTGGTACAATTCCCTTTTGGATTTAATCAAAAAAAGCTGCCCTTTCGGACAGCTTTTTTGATTTCTACGTAATTTTTAGCTAGAATTACTATTTTCTTAAACAAAGAAATGACTATTGTTTTAAAAATTTTAATGTTTGTTTTTCTTTATTTCCATCAATTACCATAAAATAAATTCCGTTAGAAAGCGACTGAATATCAAAAGTAGCACCTGAACCTCGAGCAGCAACTTCAGAAATTACTTTTTTACCAAGGGTGTTGTATATAGTAACTACGGCAGGTTCAGAAAGTCCTTTTAAGGCTATTATATCCTGTGCTGGATTGGGCACTAGAAATAAAGCATTAGATGCATCTACTTCCCCTAAGGATAAGGTATTACTTTTACAATTAAATACGATGGATGTCCAACGCCCTCTGGCAAAAGCGGTTGAGTTACCTTCTGGTATCTTTCCATTTGTATTTGAGTTGAATTCCACCCTCACCTTAGCTCCTTTAGTTATTGAAATATCTTTAAATGTTGCTACGATAGGTCGGTAATCAGTATCTGTTTCCGGATTTTGAAAAGTTCCAACTACTTTATTGTTAATGACTACTCTGTAAGAGCTTTCTCCGTCTAATTCTGCAAGAGTATTTAAAGCAATGTTGTAGACACCAGTTTCCCCTCTAAAGGTTGCCTCTGCCGCAGCAAACTTATCTTTATAGAGTGATGCATTAATAGCTAAGGCTTTGCGTGCTCTATCTTTATAGGCAGGAGAAAAACCAGATACATCAATTGTCGGAAAATCAGTAAGCGCATTTAGGGTGATACTACCACAGTTGGTATCTGTGTCGTCACAATCCGTATTTACTAGAATCTGAGGGCTGGTTGTTCCTTCTTTAGCATAAAAAGAAACATCATTAGAACCGGAATGTTTTACAATCAAAGAAACTCTTTCTCCTTGCGAGATATTAGAAAGTTCCCATTCGTAAGTCTGATCTTTGTTAAAATTACCTGTTATAGAACCTATTTTTACACCTTCAGAAGGTTTATTGTTATTTGACAAATTGGCTTCGGTCCAGGAGTTAGAGGTTCCTTTAAATATATCAATCGTACCTTGTCCCGGATCATTATTGACCGTCAATTGTAATTTAATCGATTCCACTTTTTTAGTAGTGGAAGGAACTACAAATTGTAAGTAAGCGATCCTATTGCCTCGTTCGGTTCGTAATGCATCTGTGTTTACACGAGTATTTCCTTCCAGATAAGCATCTTGAGTAGGGGCACTTGTAAGATTTTTACAATCGGAATCCACATTGGATTCTCCTTTTATCAATGCCACCCAATCACTATTATCAGGAGCTGATAAAGTATTGGTTATTGTCTGAGGAGAGGACAGGTTTCCTCCGGTTCTGGGGTTATACCATTGTACTTTCCAGTTTCCTGACGGAAGCGTAATTTTTGTAGTTCCACCGTTAGGACGATATACTGCATAGATTTTACCTGCCTTAGCAAAAACATAATCATTGTTATCTGTGGTTGCTGCATCTGCACTTAACATATCTACTATATCTTCTTGCAGATAGGTATTGAAAAAAGTTAAGGCATATCCACCTTGTTTGTACTTATCTCCTCTTTTTCGATGGTCATTCCCATTAATATCCCCATCATCATTAGTGTATCCACTATAATATTCGACTCCGGTACCTCCTGCAAGCAAGGTTGCCCAGAGCACTTTATCCCTTATTTGTTTATCAGATACTCGAACTCCTTCTGCAGCACTACCTTGTTCGTCATTTGCAACTACCCATTTTTTACCTTCGCTTCGGGATTTCTGCAACCACCTTCTCACGTCATCATGAACTTTATTTTGATTAGTTTGAATAGAAGCTCCGGTTAATTCCGATTTATTGCCTATTAATGGATTATAACGCTGGTCTTGTTCACCCGGATAGGTATGGATAACCATGTGATGGTTATACGGGTCAATACTTTTAATATACTTGGCCGTTTCTTTGACTACATTATCCTTTAAAGTAGTTTCTTCGGTTAAATTCCAGTTTAACGCTAAATGATGACCGAATCTGGCAATTAATTCCCGATAATATAATTTTCGTTCCCGCCCGAAGTTATTGCCGTCCATAAGGTTGTCATTTTCGGTTTCCATCGTTTTAAAATGAAGAAACATTCCTTTTTTATCTCCATATTCCATAAATTTTTCCCATTGTGCCAGTTTAGAAACATCAAAACGGTCTTTATTTACTTTACTCCATTGTTGTCCCCTGGGAGTATTCCCGTATTCTTTAAGTGAGACTTTTAAGGTATGCGGAAAAACGGCACCTCCATCTCCACTGGTATTCCAGGTTAAAAAAGAAATAGCATTTGCCCCCTGTCCTGCCAGATAATTAATCATACCCAGAATTTCAGTACCCTTTCCATTTCCCCAGGTATAGGCTCCGGCATCATTTGTATTATAATCCCGTTGATGTGGTTGCCAGGTTTTATTTCCAATTTTATTTAAATTATTATTAAAACTGGGAGTGGCATCAAAATCAACATAATTCAGGGTATTTTCGGGAGAGTCCGCTCCGGCTTTTACAAACCATACTCCGTTTGGGTTATCCGGATTAGTTCCAGCATATCTCAAATAATGTTCTCCTACATAAGATAGCATTCCTTTTTCTTTAGCACGAAGATCTCTTCCGGACTTATCAGATTCTGCTATCTGAAAAGACCCGGTTTTACCATCCATAAAACCAGCGGAAGCGCCTCCGGTTTTAATAGCTATATCATCTCCGGTTTTAAAAGAAGCCGTCCATTGCCACCTTCCGGTTTTTCCGGGTGCAAAGTGAACTTTCCAGACTGCACCGGAATCACAACTAGTATCTGCAGGATTTTCACAACCTGCATAATACCCGGGAACGGTATAGGAGCTTGATCCGTTAGTAAAAGTAACGTCCAGGCGATAATTGGTAAATGGGTTCGGATTACTGGATTCTGATGAATTAGGTCCTGTAAATGATAAGGTTATTTTGTGCCATCGTTTTAATTCACCTGATGGATTTTGAGCAAGGAGCATACTGCTCATAGCACATACGGCCAGAAGCGTAAAAATTGATTTCATAAAAATTGAGTTTCAATCCGCTTCTATTTCTTTGTTTTTCAATAGAATCGGACCTGTGTTAATTGTATTTAGTTAATGTGAATATAACGATAACTGATTACAATTCGTATATGTTTTATGCTTAAACTATTAAAAAAATAAGGAATAGACTATCCCTTTATTTCAATTTCTTCCAGATTTTTTCCAATTCGTTCTCAATCAGATGTATTTTATCATGGACTACATCTGTAAATTCAGGAATGCGATGACAAAAAATATAACGTACCCGCCATAATTCTTTTACTTCTGAAATAGTATATGTGGCATCTTCGATATTTTTATGGTCCGCTCTTAAGGTTATTGAATTTTTAGTAACGTACAACCTTCTAAAAATAAGTTTATCATCAACCAAACTAAATACTAAGGTATTATTGTTTAGTTTTTTAATAATATCTAAAGGAACTCTTTCTCCGATGACAATATCCTTAGGGTAAAAACCCGTATCATGATGTGTCATTTCCAAGTTAGAAACGGTATATGCTCTAAATTCCTTTTCTGGGTTAATTGGTAATTGTATTACAGGTAGTTCTTTAATAAAACCTGCATCTTTATAAGAGGTTATGTATTCGCTACTATTTTTTTCCGTAATACAAGGTATTACTGCAAATTGCTCTCTTTTTAATTGCTCGGTATAAGTAGTAAGGTCTCCTTTAAATTGTAATAATTCATTGACTGTTAATTCGTTTTTTAGCAAACTATCTATTTGTATACTAAAATGATTAGCAATTTTAATAATCGTATCTATTTTAGGCTCACTTCTACCCTCTTCATAAGCTCCTAAAGTACCTCTCTTTAAGTCAAATAACTCTGCGAATGCTTGTTGACTTAACTTTTTGACACTCCGTATCTTTTTAATATTTCTTCCAAAATATGACATAATTTGCTAATTAAATTTGCAATTTTAAAATTTAAATGTATATTTGTCTAACAATAATAGCTAATTCTTATTAACTATACTAATATAAACAGGAAATATGGTATTTATATTTTGCACAAATAGAAATACTAAAAAATTTAGCAATTATTAATTACTAACATTAAACAACTTTTTATTATGCTTTTTACACTTTTACATTTTACCGATCATGCAGTTTGTACATTAGAGTTTATATGTAGGATATAAACCATATTAGTATATTACTTACTTTTTACAACGGCATTTATAACTAAACTTACTTTAATAACCATTCAAAAAAATAATTATATGCAGGATCATTTCCAGTTGGTAAAGGACTATTTATTACAACTTCATTGTACTATCCATCATGAGAACAAGAAAGATGGTATTATTATGCTGAGTAAGGAAAATGAAGGAATTAAGAATTTAATCCTAGGTATTGCTTCTCCCATCTTGATTATAGAACAGTTTATTTTTAATATTAAAAATAAAAATGAACTGGTGTACCGTAGCCTGCTTCAAAAGAACAGGGATATTGTACATGGAGCTTTTGTTCTGGATCATACGGGTGAAAAAGTAATTTTCAGAGATACTTTACAACTGGAAAACCTGGACCTAAATGAATTAGAAGGAACTTTAAATTCACTTGGTTTATTGCTAAGTGAATATTCCGAACAGATTATTAATTTTTCAAAATATTAAACTATGAATTTTTTCAAACGATTATTTAAAATAGGAGAAGCAGAAGCCAATTCGGCTATTGATAAGATGGAAGACCCTATTAAAATGACAGAACAAGGTATCCGGGATATGAAAACGGATTTAACTAAAAGCACAGAAGCCCTGGCTCAGGTAAAAGCCTTGGCCATACGCTCCAAAAATACTACCGAAGAATTTGTAACCAAGGCTGAAGATTATGAACAAAAAGCGATGTTGATCCTTAAAAAAGCGCAAAATGGTACTATGGAATCTATCGAAGCGGATCGATTAGCAAAAGAAGCGTTGATTAAAAAAGAAGAAGCCGTACAACAAGCTAACCGTGGTAAAGAGGAGACGGATAAATTTGATAAGTCCGTTTCTCAATTAGAAAAAAATATTCAGGAAATTAAACAGAATATCAGCAGATGGGAAAATGAGTTAAAAACGCTGAAAGCTCGCGTTAAGGTATCTGCTGCAACTAAAAATGTAAATAAGCAAATGGCTGCTATTGACGGTTCAAGTACGGTTTCTATGCTAGAGCGCATGAAGGATAAAGTCAGCCAGGATGAAGCTGTAGCGGAAGCGTATGGAGATATTGCAAATGCATCAAAGTCCATTGATGACGAATTAGATAAAGCAGCTAATGTTACGGAATCTAACGCAGAAGATGACCTGGCGCAATTAAAGAAAAAGCTGGGGATAGAGAAATCCTAATTAAAATTACCGTCAAAACAAGTAACATTTTTAACTGAAACACTACTAATTGTAGTAATTGTTAAGATAACGATTAATAGCGTTTCTTGTATCACCTTATTATATGATAAGATTGTATATAACTCTATATTTATTATTAGGCTTTGCAACCTTAAGAAGTTTGCTAACTCCTAGAAAGTAGATTGTCCAACCTTTAATTGAACCATTGAATGAAAGAATTATTTGACATAGCCATATCCATCGTGAATCTCCCGTTAACCGTCCTTTTAGGAGCACTCGTACTTTACTGGATTTTAACAACGCTTACTGGTTTGGATCTTGATTTTTTTGATGGAGATATTGATATGGATGTCGATACAGATGTGGATTTTGATGCACGAGCAAATCTGGATGTTCAGGATATTTCTAATACAGAAGTTAAAAAAGAAGAGGTCCTTCGGAGACGGGGTAAGTTAAACTTTTTTCAGGTTTTTTTACTGTACTTTAACTTTGTAGGACTGCCATTTATGTTTACGTTCACTTTTTTTGTACTGTTCTGGTGGGCGCTGACCATGGCAGGAACCTCTATTACCCATAGCTATGCTAATGATTTTGGATTTCTGTTTTTCTTCGGTAGTATACTTCCGGCCTTATTAATTACTAAAATAGTAACGAAACCTTTTAAACGATTCTTTACAAATTTCAATAATAAAGGAGAGGTTGCCCTTGAATTTTTAGGTCGAGAAGGTGTACTGCAAAGTGCTATTTCAGGAGATCGCCTGACTACTTTAGAAATAAAAATTCAATCAGATCCGATTAAAGTAATGGTACAATCTAAAAATGGCCTGCCTATTTCAGCCAATACTCCGGTAACCATCGTCAATCAAGTAAAAAACAAACAAATTTATATTATTCAACCTTTAAATCACTAGACACTTATGAGCAATTTAGCAAGTTTAGCCATTATTGTGGTGGCCGGCATTGTACTCCTTATCGTACTCTATTTTATAATTATTGCCATCTTTTACAAGAAGATCCCGCAAGGAGAAGCCCTGGTTCGTACCGGTTTTGGGGGGACGGCTGTTGCCTTTGATAAAGGATTATACGTAATTCCTGTTTTACATAAAGTAGAAATCATGGATATTGCCATCAAAAAGATTGAAATCGAACGTTCCGGACTGAACGGTTTGATATGTAAAGATAACATCCGGGCAGATATTAAAGTTGCGTTTTTCGTAAAGGTGAATAAATCCGTAGAAGATATTATTAACGTTGCTCAAACCATTGGATGTAATAGAGCTTCGGAAATTGAAACTTTACGAAGTCTTTTTGATGCTAAATTTTCAGAAGCTCTAAAAACGGTAGGTAAAAAGTTTGAATTTGTAGAGTTGTACGAAGCCCGACGGGAATTTAGGGATGAAATTATTAATATTATCGGTACCGATCTTAACGGATATATCCTTGATGACTGCGCTATTGACGATCTAGAGCAGACTTCGCTGGATATTATGAAACCAGATAATATTCTGGATGCTGAGGGTATTAAGAAAATTACTGAATTGACTGCTGCGCAAAATATTAAATCCAACCTAATTAAACGGGATGAGGAAAAGATTATCCGTAAACAAGATGTAGAAGCTAGAGAAGCCATTTTGGAACTGGACAAGCAGTTGGCTGAAAAAGAAGAACAGCAACGAAGAGAAATCTCTAATATAAAAGCCAGGGAAGAAGCTGAAATATTAAAGGTAAGTGAAGAAGAGCGCCTGAAGGCAGAAACAGCACGAATTATTACCGAAGAAAAAGTAAAAGTTGCCGAAGAAAATATGGAACGCCAAATTATCGTGGCAGCTAAAAATAAGCAACGAACGGATGCTGTAGAAACCGAACGGGTAGAAAAAGACCGATTACTGGAAGCTACGGAAAGAGAGCGTATTGTTACTTTAGCTCAGATTGAAAAAGAAAAGGTAGTTGAAGTAGAAAAGAAAAATATTCAGGATGTGATCAGGGACCGGGTGATGCTGGAAAAAGGAGTGGTTGAAGAACAGGAGAATATGAAAGATATTGAAGCCTTTAAAACCGCAGACCGGGATAAGCAAGTAAAAATTACCGTGGCTGAAGCTGAGGCACAGGAAAGCTTAATCAAAACTATTAAAGCAGCGGAAGCACAAAAAGAAGCGGCAAAACAGAAAGCAGAAGAAATCAATATTGAAGCTCAGGCTCAAAAAGAAGCAAGTCAAAAAGAAGCCGAAGCCCGTAAAACTTTAGCAGAAGCTACGGCTAAAGAAGAAGCAACTATCGGAATGTCCGAAGCACAGGTGATGCATGCTAAGGCAGATGCCAACGAAAGACAAGGACTAGTAGAGGCTAATATTATTGAAAAGAAAGCAAAAGCAGAAGCAGCCGGCATTCTAGCCAAAGCTGAAGCTATTAAAGAAGAAGGTTTAGCCGAAGCTGAAGTTATTAAGGAAAAAGCTATTGCTGATGCCGCAGGTATTGAAGAAAAGGCGAATGCTATGAAAAAACTAGATGGCGTAGGAAAAGAACATGAAGAATTTAAACTACGACTAGACAAAGAATTACAGGTAGATCTTGCAGAAATCAATATCCAAAAAGAAATTGCAGATGCACAATCTTTAGTTATTGCAGAAGCTTTAAAAGCAGCCAATATTGATATCGTAGGTGGGGAAACTATGTTCTTTGACCAGATTGTCGGTCAGGTAACTAAAGCCAAAGGTTTTGACCGATTGGTAAAACATAGCGATAATATACAGGATGTTAAAGATGCCATTTTAGGCAGTGATGATGTAAAAGGTAACTTACTGGAAAAAGTAAAAGAATTTGCAACTAAATACGGAATTTCTTCTGAAGACATTAAAAATCTAACTATTGCTAATTTATTGATGGATTTAAAGAAAAAATCTAATAGTCAGGAAGAAACAGATCTTTTTAGTAACCTGCTTAATCTAGCTAAAGGGTTGGGATTATCTGATCGGAAATTGTAATGCCCCCTAGCCCCCAAAGGGGGGAATGACTCAGGTTGAGGAAATTTCGACAAGCTCAATTTGTCAAAATTTCGACAAGCTCAATCTGTCAAGACTTCGACAAGTTCAATCTTGTCAATTGAATCAACTTTTAGACAATCTTTAAAACAATTTGAATTATGGGAGCAACAGCAATGATTTCTAGTATTAAGTCTAATGACCGAAGAGGAAAAAGAGCCACTTTCGGTTATTTAAACAGCCATCCAAGAGTTTCTAAAAACAGGCTTCACATTGAACCTGTGCCAGAAAGCGTTTTAAAAGATATCCGCCAGAAGTTAAAAGTGCAACGCATAAAAGAACGAAGGCTACAAATTATCTTCTTTATGATTGCTTTGGCTATTATCTTATCCTTAGGGTATCAAATGTCATTTATGAACGGAGCGGATGTGAATCATTTTTTTAGTTTGTTTAAGCGAGGGTGATTTTGAATTATTACTTAGCTATGAATCGCTAAGCGGGAACTTTACCTCCCCTGATTTATCGTTGATAAATCTGTCCCCTTCTCCAGGAGGTGGGGAACTTTTAAGGTAATCATCGGATTTTAATAATATTAAGCAATGAAGAAAAAACAAATTCATAATAGGAAGGTACTTGAGCCATACCGTAAAAAGCTTCGGAATCATGGAACTTCTGCCGAGGCTTTCTTATGGAAGTTTTTACAGAGAAGTCAATTAGAAGGCAGGAAATTCAGACGCCAACATAGTATTGGAAATTACATTGTAGATTTCTACTGTCCGAAAGAAAAATTAATTATAGAATTAGACGGTGAATATCACAACCGTCCGGATGTACAAATAAAAGATCAAATTAGAACCGACTATTTGGAAGGTTTAGGGTTTACCGTTATTCGTTTTGAAAATAAAATAGTATTTGATCATCTCCCTTCAGTACTGAAGGGTATTAAAGATCATTTTAAATAGTACTACTTAATAGAGCGCCTTTTACGAAGTAAAACAGCCCGTAAGCTCTCCTCTTCGTAGAGGAGGAGAATGAATTCGCTTTTAGCGAAGAAGGAGGTGGTGGGGAGCCGCACCACCCTGAATTTATCTTTGATAAATTCTTCCCTCCTCCCGGAGGAGGGAACTCAATAAGAACTTTAATTAGTGTTTTTAGAAGAAAACTATGGAAGAAACAAACAATATAGCACAGAATCAATTGGACGGTGGGACGTATGAAATCATCCAAAATCGCTTGCAAAAACAAAAAAATGAACTTCAAAACCGTCTTTTACAACTAAATGATGCGCGTAAAGAAGTTTTTGGTAGTGTAGAAACCAAGTTGATTGCTAATAATCGGATCAATACCGAGAATAATTGTATTGCCAGGGATATAGTGACTATTGGAGACTATTGTTTGTTCGGATATAATGTACACTTCGGGTTGCGAACGGATATTCAACTTGAGGATGTTTTTAGTATCTACAGGTATGAAGATGATCATTTTTCTGCTTTATCCTTAGACCTACTACAAAATACCGTTTTTATAGACGATTTTACCAACCTTTATAAATATTACCGGAATACCATATTTTCTAAATTTGCAGTTATTGGAAATTACCTCTATATGGTATTTCAACTAAGTGAAAGTGTTTCTGATATTAAAACCTTCAAGTGGTTGATCAATGAGAATAGCTTGTTCTATGTTGATAATCGAAGTGATCACGAATTTAAATTTCCAAAACAATATGAATTTACCTGGACAGAGGTAACCCGGGATATGCACCGTTATGGCACGCATCCTCATATTTCTATTGTAGACAAAGTATTTGTTGAAACCGTAGGTGGTGATTTGACTATAAAAATAGAAGATAATACGGAGGATGGTAAAGGAATTCTAAACGAACCCGTAGCTCAGGCGGACCAAACCCTGGATGATGGACAATATCGTTTTGCTGATTTAGGAAATTTAATTGCTTTAGAAATCAAACCTTTTCAGGAAACACCACGTTATTTTGTATACAATCATAAAATACAAGAGGTAAAGCGAATCGACACTATTAAAGATGCTTGTCTTCTACTTCCTGATGAACAAGGAATTATTTATCCTAATGGGTATTACCTGCAATCCGGGGCTTTTAAGTTTTTTAATAACGAAATTAATAATGTTACTTTTCAAGAGAAGATAAGTTCGCCTAATGGCGAAGATTTTCTTTATGTGTTCTACGAAAGTAAAAAAGGTTTGTATGTGTTAATGTCTTACAACATCATAGAGCAGGAAGTTAAAACACCCATTATATGTAATGGTTTTACCATTTTAGAACAAGGTGAGCTTTGTTACTTTAAAACCGAAGACGAGCAAACCAAGCATCATGTTATCCAGATTTGGCAAACCCCTTTTTTAAAAGGAACGCTTATGCCTTCAGAACATGCGGATACGCTACTATATAAAATCGGTAACAAGGATATTGTCAAAGCTATTGCAGAATGTAATGCTTTGATTACATTATTAAATAAAGAAGATAACTACGAAGGCTTATATGATGATGTTGCCAAATACTCTACTAATATTACCGATAGCTATTATTGGATTCAAGAAGAAGAAACATTTCGGCTGGATGTTCCTTTAGAAGAAATTAATCACGCGGCTAATGCTGCTATCGACGAATTTGAAAAAGTAGTTCAACTCCGTAAAACTGCGGTAAATGTTACCCAGGAGACTCAAGACAAAGCCAAAGCTGTATTTATTAAGATAAAGAGTAGTACTTTCCGGTCTGTTGAAGAATTTGTAGAGGTATTATCGCAACTACGAACATTAAGGGGTGAAATTATTAGTCTCCATAATATCCGATACGTAGACAAAACCTTCCTTGAAGAACTTGAAGATCAAATTGCTACGCAAACCGAAAAGATTTCGCAACGTTGTGTTCAATTTTTACTAAATGACCAAGCCTTAGCACCCTATCAGCTACGAATTGAAGAAAAAAAAGGAGAACTTGCAAAAATTAAAAAAGTAATCAAAGCTAAAAGCTTAGAAAAAGAAGTAAATCAAATTGCTACTGACCTTGAACTACTGATTGATATTGTTTCTAATTTGGAAATTGAGGACACCTCTCATTCTACTCAGATTATTGATACCATTTCATTACTGTTTGCTACTATTAACCAATTAAAAGCCGGAATTAAAAATAAAATACGTGCTTTGGGCAGCAAAGAAGCAACCGCAGAATTTGCAGCACAAATCAAGTTGGTAGACCAAAGTATCATTAATTACCTTGACATTGCCAATACTCCCGAAAAAACAGATGAATTACTTAATAAAGTCTCAGTTCAACTAGAAGACCTGGAAGGTCGGTTTACCGATTTTGAAGAATTTATCACCAAGATTATTGAAAAAAGGGAAGAGGTTTATAATGCTTTTGAAACCCGTAAAAATAGCTTAATTGAAGCCAGAAACAAAAAAGCTACTTCTCTAGAAAGCGCAGCCACCCGGATATTAAAAGGAGTTAGTAAAAAAGCGTTATCTTTTGATTCGGTTGTAGCAATAAACGGATATTTTGCTTCGGATTTAATGATCAGCAAACTGCGGGATATGGTTGATCAATTGCAAAAATTGGATGACGCCGGAAAAGCCGAAGGAATAGAAACTGCTATTAAAGTTGCTAAAGAAGATGCTATACGTAAGCTGAAAGACAAGCAAGACCTTTATGAAGATGGTGAAAATGTTATTAAGTTAGGAAAACATAAATTTGGTGTAAATCGCCAACCTCTTGACTTAACCATTGTTTACAAAGAGGAAGTACTACAATATCATCTTACTGGAACGGACTTTTATCAAAAAGTAAAAAATGAAATACTATTACAATCAAAAAAATATTGGGATCAAGAACTAATCTCAGAAAATCCGAAAGTATACCGTTCGGCATATTTAGCTTATAAAATATTTACAGAAAATAATAAAAATGAACTTCTATCCTTAGATGAGGATCAACTTCTGGAAGTTGTAAGGTCCTCAAGTAGTAAAAGTTATTCTGAAGGATATGTAAAAGGGGTTCATGATGTGGATGCGGTAAAAATCCTAACTGTTTTAATACGTAAACATCATGATTTAGGGTTGCTTCGCTATACACCTCATACCAGAGCATTCGCACAATACTTTTGGCACAACCTGCCATCAGAAAAACACACTTATTGGAACCACAGGTTAAAAGCTGCAGGAGAAGTATTAGCCGTTTTTCCAGAAAGTAAAGAATATCAGCAAACCCTTTACCGTCTGGAAGATGAAATTGGTAGTGTATTTTCTAAAGATTTAATCGAAATTAATGGCTCTTTTGAGAAAAATAATGGAAGAATAGCCATGTATCTTTTTGAAGAGCTACAAAGCAACGATACGTTTTGTATCAGTGAAACAGCTCATGGATTGTACGAAAACTTTATTTCGGAATTAAAAAGAAAAAATGTATTTAACAATTTTCAGAAAAACATTTCAAAAGATCTGAACAGTCCGCAAAATAGTAATGATCAAATTAATATCATGGTGCAATGGGTGGATTCCTATTTACAACAGGAACATCCGGAAAAGACACACTATACGCATGAAGTAATTTGCATTTTACTATATAAAGACGAAGCAGCTTCTGAAGTAATTCATGTGACCCCTTATGATACTATTCTATCATTAAAGGGCAGTCATCCAACTATTATTGAAGAAAATTATCTTTTTGATTATCATGAGTTCATTGAGAAATTATCTGAATTTACCACTACTGAAGTTTCTGCTTTTGAAGCCTTTAGAAAAGCTAAACATGTAGTTACCGAAAAACTTAAGGAAGAACTTAAACTACAAGAGTTTAAACCCCGGGTATTATCTTCTTTTGTTCGTAATAAATTAATTAATGAAGTGTATCTACCCTTGTTCGGAGATAATTTATCCAAACAGTTGGGAAGCATTGGAGATAGTAAACGAACGGATCGTATGGGGATGTTACTTTTAATTTCGCCGCCGGGATACGGTAAGACTACGCTTATGGAATATATGGCTAACCGGTTAGGATTGGTTTTTATGAAAATTAACGGCCCTTCCATCGGTCATGAAGTTACCTCTGTAGATCCGGCATCGGCAACAAATGCGGCCGCCAGGGAAGAATTGAAAAAATTAAACCTGGCTTTAGAAATGGGTACTAATGTGATGTTGTACCTGGATGATATCCAACATTGCAATCCTGAATTTTTACAAAAATTTATTTCTCTTGCCGACGGAACACGAAGAATGGAAGGGGTTTATCGTGGGAAATCCAAAACCTACGATTTACGAAGTAAGCGATTTTGTGTAGTCATGGCAGGTAATCCGTATACGGAAAGCGGAGAAAAATTTCAGATTCCGGATATGCTGGCTAACCGGGCCGATATCTACAACCTGGGAGACATTATTGGAGATACTGCCGAATTATTTAGGTTAAGTTTAATTGAAAACTCGCTTACCTCAAATCCTATTTTACATCAATTAAGTAGTACCTATTTTGAAGATATCTATCAATTTATAAAGATGATAGAAACCGGAACGCAGGAAGGACTGGAATTAAAAGGTAATTATTCTAAACAAGAAATACAGGATTATTTATCTGTTTTAAAGAAGGTAATCATAGTAAGAGATCTTGTAGCTATAGTCAACGAAAATTATATTCAATCCGCAGCAACCGAGGATGCTTATCGTACCGAACCTCCATTTAAGTTACAAGGTTCTTATAGAGATATGAATAAACTGGTCGCTAAGATTGTTCCCATTATGAACGAAAAAGAGTTACAGGTACAGCTACTTTCTCATTATGAAAACGAATCGCAAACCCTAACCCGCACCGCCGAAGCCAATCTTTTAAAATATAAAGAATTAGCTCAAATTATTACGGAGCAAGAAAAAGAACGCTGGAATTTGATAAAAGAAACCTTTCTAAAAAATAACAAATTGAAAGATTACGGAAGAAATAATGAAATAGCACAGGTATTAGAACAGCTAGTGCAGTTTAATAGTCATTTATCAGGCATTCAACAAGTTTTAAAAGGCAATTCTAAAAACTAGGCTTTCACATTAAAAAGGTTCTAATTTTAAGCATTTATTCCACTTTTATTACTTGAATATGAAATGAGCTAATGAAATTTTGTTTATATGTACATTGCCTTGGATTATTTCTCTAGTTTTAGCATTAAATCAATTATTATTTTAGATTATCATGTTTAAAATTATTTCCTTTTCTTTTTTAGTAGTAATTCCCGCTATTATTTTTGCTCAAAACTCCTCATCGCTAGTTAAAAGAGATACAACTGAATCAGAATCTACAGATAAAACTCGCTGGCAAATGTTAGGTTATGATGGAAAAGCAGCAGTAGGAAGTGTCCTTAATGCTTTTTCGCAACCCGTGCGATGGCAGGGGAAAGATTGGTTAACCTTTGGTGGGGTTGCTGCAGGAACTGCTATTTTATATGCTTTTGACGATAATACACAACGTTTTTTTAACGATCAGGAAGATGATATTCCACAGGTAGTTAAAGAATTTGGGTTTAGGATTGGAAAACCACTAATTAACTACGGACTAACTACCGGAATATATGTTACCGGGCTTATTACTAAGAATGAAAAAATTAGAAGAACCGGAGTGTTACTGATCGCTTCTGCTACCGCCGGAGGATTGATTCAATCTGTGGTTAAAACCGTAGCTGGAAGAGCCCGTCCGGGAACAGGTTTGGGTAAAGATCAATTTAGGTTTTATGATGAACGAGCCGGGTTTCATTCTCTTCCTTCCGGACATACGGTTCTGGCTGTTACTACCGCACATGCATTAGCAAAACAATTTAAAAACCCATTTACTAAAACCGGAATTTATTTAATTGGAGCCATTTCTCCCATTTCCCGAATATGGTCAGGAGCGCATTGGGTTACAGATGTTTTCCTAGGTGCTGCTATGAGTGTTGCTATTGTAGAAGGAGTAGATCATTATCTGAATCGAAAAGAATTTTACAGCAACTACAAGAAAACGGCGGCTATTCGCTGGAACTTATCTGTGGGTGCAGGAAGTCTTGGTTTGAGAGGTACTTTTTAAAGTAGGTATAAGATAGGGTACTAAAAATCGAATTAACTACTCAGCCTAAGTATATTTTTATTTTATTGTTGGCGGTAATCTAAAAAACATTATGAATATAAAAATTTAGGATAAGACTTTAATATTCACTACTTTTGCGAAATGAAAGCGACAGCATTAGGTCATATAATAACTGACTATGTTAATAGTAAAGGGGTAACTGTATCACCAAAAAAATTGCAGAAACTTGTTTATTATGTAGAAGCTTGGCATTTAGTTCATTTCGATTCCGAATTAATTGACGAGAATTTTGAAGCTTGGGTTCACGGACCTGTTGTGCCTGAATTATATCAAGATTTAAAACAGTTTGGATATAATGATATCCAAATCATCAATGACGAACTTGACTCTTCTGAAGAAAGAATTAAAAAAGTCGCTAAAGAAAATGATTTGACCGAAAATCAAATTCAACTTATCTATTCTGTTTTAAACAAATATGGAACTTTAAGCTCATTTGAACTTGAAATGTTAACTCATAGTGAGCAACCTTGGATTGAAGCAAGGAAAGATTTTCCACCTCATGAAAGATGCACTAATGTTATTCCTAAAAATAGAATGAAAGAATTCTATTCTGCTCAATTAGCAGCCTAAATGGCAAAAAAGAGTAATAAAAAAGGATTTGAAATTCCAGACCCTAAAAATCAACTCGAAAGTGCAATAAATTCATTGTCCAAATATAAAGTTGGAGAGCAAGGTATATCTTTTCATTCTGTCAAAAATTTAAAGCCAATTTTTGCATTTGACTATTTATCCCTTAATGAGACAAAGTTATGCTTTAATGTTAAAACTAATGACCGAGATGATTTATTGGGTTTTTTAGAGGGTTTGAAAAAAGTTTCCAGTTTTACTTACGAAAAAATGCGTTTAACAAAAGCGTTGAGATTTCACTCGATAGATTTGTTAGATAAAAAAGTTAACTTAAATCCTTCTGATTTTCTCAGAGTTCTCGCACCAAGCTATCGTGGAATGACAGAAGACGAGCTTCCTACTCTTTACCAATTTGATTTACAATATAAAATTGAAGCGCGTGCTGTCGGATTTTTGTATAAAGGAGTTTTCTATATAGTTTGGTACGACCGAAATCATGTAATCTACCCGAAAAAATAAAGCCTACTTGCCAACAATGTATACAACTCTGCGAGAAGGATAGATAACATTTGTATTTATTTACTAGCCACAGAACTTTCTTTATCCACTTTCAATTTTACATTTTCAACTACATACGTACCCATGTTTTTACCTTGAAGTAAACCCAAATCAATTGCAGAACGGTAATGAATTCCCCCATACAAACGACTTACTGCAGCTTCTTCGGCAGCTTGATAAAAAGAAGAAAAAGATCTGACCGGTAATCCGTAGGCAACTTCTGTAGTGTCATCAAAGGAAAAGTTATCACCGAAAATATCGGTAAGTACAGTTGCAGCAGCTCCGGAAACTACTGAGTGTCCGCTTGTATACTCCGGAAACGGTGGAGTTTGCAAAATCGGTTCCCAATCCTGATCTATGTATTGATTGATTAAAGTTTCAGGTCGGATTAAGTTACTACGGTATTTTTCATCCCAGCAACTAATAAATGCATCTGCAATGGCTACAGAAGTACGCGTGTAGGCATATATGGTTTTTATAAAATCCGTATTAGTCTTTTGACATGCTATTTTGCAAATCCCAATCCAATGGGCACCAGGTGTAATTTTTTTAGTTGCAAACATCAAATGACCTTTATGGGTGGATACATAAGGATTACAATCCCAGAATTGAGCAATTTTTAGTTTTTCTGAGGACTCGCCTTCTTCCCTGATTTGTTTTCCTACTTTATAAGTTTCAACTACTTCTTTATAAAACGAAGTTTCTTTTTCTAGTGAAAATTTAGGAAAAGGATTGGGTTTAAATTGTGACGGATCTTTTAATACCATCGGCCTAATTTTTGCCCAGTGTGGTTCGATACCGCTCATATAATCCGGTGGAGTTGGTTGCCAGCGAGAAGGATCATCCGTATTTACAGAGAACTTCGGCATAGTTCGGGTTTGTGCGTAATTATCGGCTTTATACCAATCTTTGATATGGTTTGCTACCTTCTCTCCATATTCTTTTGAAACTTCAAAAGAATTTTTATTTACGGTATGCCAATTCTTGTATAAACTATCTTGATACTGCTGTATTCGATCTTCAGAAAATAATAAAGATTTTCCTACTTCCAAATAAGCAATTAAAGCTGCTACTTCCAGATGTACTATAGACGTATCTGCTTTTTGTACAGGTTGTAGATCCTTCACTTGAGAAGCCAAGGTTTTGTAATTCTTGCTTGATTGTTGTATTACCTCATACGCTGCTATATTCGCATAATTGTAGATACGACTAGCGACCGGTGGCGAAAATATATCATGAACCATTACCTCTGTAATTTTATCAACAGCTTCATGATAATTTGCAGAAGTTACTTCAATTTTACTACTTTGATTTTGACATGAAAAGAAAGCTAACATGTATATGATGATAAACAAAGTATATACGATTTTTTGTAAACTAGATAGTAAGTTATTCGTAGAAAAGAAACTACAATATTTCAAATTCATGTTTTATTAGGTTTCTTAAAGGGTAATAGTATAAAGAACTTTTTTACAAAATTAAAACTATTTATATGAATTACAAGCATTTAAACCATATTGCATATATCCAAAAAATTCCGCTTCAATTAAGAAACGGAATTTATTAGTAATTTATATTTAGTTGTATTTTTAATCTTGAGCCACTACTGCTTTACCATTTACTCTTGCATTTAAACTCCAATTGTAATCAGTATACCCTTTATTAGATTGCTTTGCAATTTTTACATTCGCATATTTATTAATAAAATCAACCACGTCTCCCCCGTTTACTTTAAAATCTTTTTTAAACCAGGTGAAGATTTTAGAAACTTTTACTTGATTTTTTGTAATAATATTACGGGTAGGATCATTGATAAATTGACGGGTTTGTGTATCCAAAGCTTCATCTACATTTGATGCGGTATATGCACGATTCCAAACTACGGGACAACTATAAGAAGCACAGTTAATTGCAAAATGAATTCTCGGATCACCAAATTTTCTTAAAATTTCATGTTCTAACTGACCCAAACTATACCATTCGCCACTGATCTTAAAAAATTCTTTTTCCCAGGGATCTTTAATATCTTTTATACTTTTTACCGGATAGCTATCTATAATTAATTTAATTGTATAGGCGTTATATGCATTTATCCAGTAAGCCAACTTTTCTTCTCTAGACCAACTTTCTTGAGGAGGATTGGCTGAAAGCTGAGCAAAATACCTATATAGAAGGGAACTATCCTGCATAAAACCTTCGTAATCTACCTGACCATCATCAGAAACATTTAATAATAGTGCTTGATCCCATAGATTGTGATCAAATGAAGAAGTTTGCGCTTGAGAAATAAATACCGTAAAGGTAAAAATTACGGTATAAAGGAATTTAGGGGTATTCATAATTAGTTTTTTTAAGGTTTGTATTCCTAATATTTTGATCACACTTTTAAGTGATGATGAAAACATTGATGTAATAGTCCTAACAAAATCTTAAAACTTACAGAATGTATGGTTGAACCCTCCTAGATTAAAGAATTATTGAATTTAATTCATTGATAACTAATTAATTAAAAAATATAAAATAATTAATTATTTAATTGCCAATTGTAGTCTTTATAAGAAATTTTGGCATTTGGTCGAATAGTAGTCGTTGCATATTGATTTAAAAAATCAATCAAACTTCCCTCTGTTTTAAAATCTTTTGAAAACCAATTGAATATTTTAGATATTTCTACTCTGTCTTCATTAATAGAATTATAGGTTGTGTTGTTTATAAATTGCTTTGTTAATACATCTAATTGCTTTTGTACATTATCTGTTGTAAAAGCTTTATTGGACAAAGCAGGGCAGGAAACAGAAGCACAGTTTATCCCGAAATGTATTCGGGGATCTCCTAACTTTCTCAAAACTTTATGTTCAACATCATTTAGATTGTAGCGTTCCTCGCCTAATTGAAAGAAACGTTGTCCCCAGGGATCTTTTATATCTTTAATACTGGTGATCGGATAGTTATCTAAAATCAGTTTAATCGTAAACGCATTATAAGCATTCATCCAAAAGGCTAGCTTACTATTTTTAGTATCCTCTTCACTGGGAACCTTATTGGACAGCATTTTTAAATAAGTATCTAGCTTTTGTTGATCTTGTTGAAAACCCTTGTAGTTTACTTTTCCCTGGTCTGTCACATGTTTTGAAAGTAATTCATTCCATAATGCGTGTTGACTTGCTATTTTTGTCTGGTTGGATTTATCTTTATCAACTGACCTTGCAACAGCTACTTTTTCTTTTTTGGGTATTGTTTCTTCCGGAAAGTTGTCAGGTGCTTTTTCTTCAATAGGAATAGGAGGCCTGTTGACTTTTTGATTATTCTTACTTTCCGTATCTAGATTTCTTTTTTTAACAGCATCGGTAACCGCACTGTCTTCGGGTATGGTTTTATTAGCTTCTGTTTTTTTTGAAATGGTACTATCGGAAACTTTTTTTTCGTTGGAACCTTTATTCTTTTCTTGACCAAAAGAAGTATTTGAACTACAAGACAGTAAAAAGAATATAGTAGTTAAATAAATAAAACCTGTTTTCATAACTATACTTTGCGCAAATTTACAAGATGAGTTACAAAACTTAAGCCAAACTAGTATAAAACTTGTGATAATTTCACTTCGCTATATATTTTAAATAATAACGGTACAGTGCTTCCGGACTGGCTCCTAATGTTTTTTTTAAATGAATTAGAAAAAAGTGATATTGTAACGTCCAGATTCCATGTTCCCTATATTTTCGTGCTGAAGTTTTAATAATTTTAGGAATTACACAAAAAGCGTCTTCTTTATAAAGCCTGGAAATAAATTCATTATCTTCATAAATTTTATAGGCTTCATCAAAACCTCTGACATCTTCAAAAAGAGATTTTGTTATAAAAAGACTCTGATCACCGCCTCTACAATATTTACTGTCAAATCTGGTAAACCAAGCTATAAATTGCAACCACCAGTGGGTATCGTCAAACTGCATACGGAAACAACCGGCATTGACACCTTTTTTTATCTCTGCTAATATATATTGGTCAAAGTATTTAGGTGGATAACTATCAGAATGTAAAAAATATAAAATTTCACCTTCTGCAATCGAAGCTCCGTGATTCTGTTGAATAGCCCTTCCTTTTTCGGACTGAGAAATTTTTATTTTACGACAACAACATCCTGAATGTTTTTTGCTTTGTATGTAATTTGATATGGCATATACCGTACCATCAGAACTTTTTCCGTCAACAATTAAAATTTCGGTAATTAAGGCATCACTACTATGAGAAAATAAATGATCCAGAAAAACCCCTATGGTTTTTGATTCGTTATAAACCGGAACAATAATACTTATCATATTCTTTTTATCGCATTAACATCTATTAATGCTTACCCCTTTAATCAATTACAACTTTAAAATTACCTACATCCTATATGGTCTATAACGATAACATACAATCAGAGTTACCAGACAATGTAGCAACTTTCTTTTTAAAGCAAATTTAACTATTAAAAAAGACTATTTAACAAAATATGAAGATATTCCCGGGAGATTTGGAAAAATAAGTAGTAAAGGCTCAGGGCAAGCTTCTCGCCCAAACATTTCCATTTCAAAACAAAAAAAGGAAAAAACTTTACGATTGTTCCTCTATTAACGTTGGTCTACTAGGGCTCCCTTTGGTAGAAGGCTCAGGGCAAGCTTCTCGCCCAAACATTTCCATTTCAAAACAAAAAAAGGAAAAAACTTTACGATTGTTCCTCTATTAACGTTGGTCTACTAGGGCTCCCTTTGGTAGAAGGCTCAGGGCAAGCTTCTCGCCCGAACATTTCCATTTCAAAAACAAAAAAGGAACAAACTTTACGATTGTTCCTCTATTAACGTTGGTCTACTAGGGCTCCCTTCGGTAGAAGGCTCAGGGCAAGCTTCTCGCCCAAACATTTTCATTTCAAAAACAAAAAAGGAACAAACTTTACGATTGTTCCTCTATTAACGTTGGTCTACTAGGGCTCCCTTTGGTAGAAGGCTCAGGGCAAGCTTCTCGCCCAAACATTTCCATTTCAAAAACAAAAAAGGAACAAACTTTACGATTGTTCCTCTATTAACGTTGGTCTACTAGGGCTCCCTTCGAATAGAAGGCTCAGGGCAAGCTTCTCGCCCAAACATTTCCATTTCAAAAACAAAAAAGGAACAAACTTTACGATTGTTCCTCTATTAACGTTGGTCTACTAGGGCTCGAACCTAGACTCTTCTGGACCAAAACCAGACGTGTTGCCAGTTACACCATAGACCATTAACCTAATGCGGGTGCAAATTTAAAACATTCTTTTAGGTATCCCAACTAAATTAAATATTTTTTCAAAAAAATTAGTTATAAAAGCAACAATTAAAATAACTACCCGTCTTATGAATATTAAGGATAAGGCGAATAAAGAATTGACAAAAGGTATTTTATTATTAAATTCGCCACACTGTATTTAAGAACAAAATTTATGGGCACATTTGATTTTAGCAAATGGAATAAAATTTTAGGCTGGGTAACTTTTTTAATAGCGATAACCGTATATGCTTTAACGGTTGAACCTACCGCCAGTTTCTGGGATGCAGGAGAATATATCGCTACCTCTTCAAAATTACAGGTAGGGCATCCCCCGGGAGCCCCCCTCTTTCAAATGATCGGGGCTTTTGCCTCTATTTTTGCCAGCGACCCAACTTCAGTAGCTTTAGCAGTTAATATGACCTCTGCATTTGCTAGTGCTTTTGCCATTTTATTTATGTTTTGGTCCATAACCTTATTGTTACGAAAAATTATCCGTATTGAAGAAGAATTTACTACTGGTAAGGGAATTGCCGTATTAGGAAGTGCTTTTGTAGGCTCTTTGGCTTTCGCTTTTACCGATAGTTTTTGGTTTAATGCCGTAGAAGCCGAGGTTTATGCCATGGCCACCTGTGTATTGTCCATTATGTTTTACCTGGGGCTATTATGGGATCGAGATATGCATAAACCCAGGGGAGACCGCTGGCTAATTCTAATTGCATTTGTTGCCGGACTGTCTTTTGGGATACATTTTATGGGATTGCTTTCTATTCCCGCCATTGGACTTCTGTATTACTTTAAGAATTACAAAGTAACCATAAAGAGTTTTATCGTTGCGAATATTACGGTAATTGCCATTCTACTTTTTATATTTAAACTGCTCTTACCTTCTACCCTTAAATTATTTGGTGGGCTGGAAGTATTTTTTGTAAATAGTCTAAGTATGCCCTTTAATTCCGGAACCATATTTACCGCTTTAATTATTGCTGTTGCCTTTTATTATGCGTTACGTTCCAGCCGAAATAAAGGCTATCGTGCCCTTTATACCGGGCTGCTTTGTACCGTTTTTATCCTAATAGGTTTTTCCAGTTGGATTATGTTACCGATCCGTGCCAATGCCGGTACGGTTATTAATGAAAATAACCCAAATAACGCCCGGGAACTATTAGCGTATTACAATATGGAGCAATACCCGGAAACCCACTTGTTCTACGGCCCCCAATTTACAGAGATTTATTCCGGACTGGATGAAGATGATCCCTATGAGGA
Source organism: Aquimarina sp. ERC-38 (assembly GCF_026222555.1). NCBI lineage: Bacteria > Pseudomonadati > Bacteroidota > Flavobacteriia > Flavobacteriales > Flavobacteriaceae > Aquimarina > Aquimarina sp. ERC-38. The sequence continues at coordinate 439,666 of NZ_CP098511.1, forward strand.
TGATAAACCAAAATATGAGAAAAATACAAAAACAGGTAAGTACGAAATTGTAAACGACTGGAAAAACGCTAAGCAAAATATTGACGATAACCACAAATCCATCCTACCCCGAATGTGGAGTACGGAGCATATTGCCAATTATATGGATTTTACCGGTCCGATTAAGTTTACTATCAAACCGGAATACCAGGATCAAGAAGAATTATTACAAGCCGTTTCACAATTCCGTAGAAAATACGCTACGGGGCAATTGGACAACGATGATTATAACAAATTTTTACGCTCGTTTGGTAAATACCTTGACGTAGAAAAACCTTCATTAGGTGCTAATATAGCTTACTTATTAGAGTACCAGATGGGATATATGTACTGGCGTTATTTTATGTGGAATTTTGCCGGACGACAAGATGATAATCAGGGGAGGTATACGGATTTACAAGGTAACTGGCTAAGTGGTATTAAATGGATTGATGAATTACACTTAGGTTCGCAGGATAACCTACCTACGGATGCTACTAAAAATAAGGCAAGAAATACCTATTATTTTCTTCCGCTTATCCTAGGATTGATCGGTTTGGCTTTCCATTCTCAAAAAGATTTAAAAAGCTTTTGGGTTTTATTAATATTTTTTCTTTTTACCGGCCTGGCTTTGAAAATTTATTTAAACGAACGCCCATTTGAACCCAGGGAACGGGACTACGCTCTGGTGGGTTCTTTTTACGTATTTTCTATCTGGATTGGATTTGGGGTGTATGCTTTATTTGATATGCTGAAGGAATACCTAAAACCTAAAATCCTGGCACCTATTGTAACCGCAGTATGCTTCTTAGCAGTTCCGGTGTTATTAGCTTCAGAAAATTGGGATGATCATGACCGTTCTAACCGGTATACGGCGCAATCTATGGCAAAAATGTACCTGCAATCCTGCCAGGAAGATGCTATTTTATTTACTATCGGGGATAATGATACCTTTGCCCTGTGGTATGCGCAAGAAATTGAAGAGTACCGTACGGATGTACGAACTGTAAACACCAGTTTGTTTGCTACCGACTGGTATATCGATCAAATGAAACGAGCAGCCTATGAAGGAAAACCCATTCCTTCACAACTCACCCATGAATTTTACCGTTTTGGAAGTAATGATGTGGTCTATCATAAACCAATCACGAAAGATACTATGTTGATCCAAAACTGGATGAAGTGGATACAATCTGATGACCCCAGGACTAAAGGAGATCTGCAAAATGGTAAAAAAGTAAACACTTTTCCAACCAAGCATGTTCGCATTCCGGTAGATAAAGAAACGGTTCTTAAAAATGGAATTGTAAAACCTGAAGATGCGGATTTAATTGTGCCTTATGTAGATATTTATATTAAAAACGATATCCTGTTAAAGAACCGCTTGTTGATGCTGGATATTATTGCTAATAATAACTGGGAGCGACCAATTTATTTTACCGGAGGTAGTTTTGGGGATGATGACTATTTATGGATGAAGGATTATTTACAACTTGACGGGGTAACCTATAAATTAGTACCTATCAGAACGCCGGTTGATAAAAGAAACCCTTATGAAATGGGACGAATTGATACCGACCTTATGTATGATAACGTCATGAGTTGGAACTGGGGAAATAGTGAAAATCCAGATATCTATCATGACCCTGAAACCCGAAAAAATGCAATTACCTATCGAAGTAACCTGGCTAGATTAGTCGAGGCTTTGCTAGCTAAAGGAGATAAGAAAAAAGCTAAAGAAGTATTGGACCTGGGTATGGAAAAAATGCCAATTGAGTATTATGAATATTATACTTTACTGGAACCCTATGTAACCGGATATTATCAAGTAGGAGAAAAAGAAAAAGCCAGGGATTTGTGGAATAAAATTGCTAAAAAATACCAGGAACAACTTACTTATTTCGGCAACCTTGACCTAGAGAAACAATATGAATTTGCCAGTGATATTGTAAGCAATGTAGAAAGGTACCGTAGTGTAGTCGACTTGTTAGTCATGAATAGGGATCAGGAACTTGTTAAAGAAAAAGCAGGGGAATTTAACGAATATCTAAACATGTTTACCAGACTCTATTCTGATGATGAGAAATACGATAATAAAGCAGTTCCAGCAACTCCGGAAAGCTTACAGAGAGAGTTAAAGGATAGTCAGCCCATATTAGATACTTTAGAAAAATAAGTATTTGTATTGGTTATACAACTTTTGTTACATTTTGAGAAAAAAGCGTCAATCCGCGTGGACCAGAAGGGCAGGTTCGAATGTTATTTATAATGAAATGAAGAATAATAGCCTTCCTTGAACTTAATTTAGGATATCGAGTGCTTAGATTCAACTCAGGATGAAATAGCTTTTGACTAAAATCCTTATCATCCGGAGCCAGGTCAAAAGACTTGGTTGTTCTGTTGAAATGGTTGAAGCAAACTTCTTCCTTTAGTCGAAGTACTCGATTGACACATTTTATAAGATTAATTATTCCAAATGCACCACGGGTAGAAGTAGTAAAGAACCTAAACAAATTCTTTAATCAGATTAATAAGCGTATTGGCATTCTGTTCACCGCTTTGCCTCCAGGTCATTTCCCCGTCTTTATAGATGATTAATGTAGGCAATCCTTTAATTCGTAAAGCAGTTGCCAGTTCTTCATTTTTATCTACGTCAATCTTAATAACCTTGCATTTATCGCCCATGGCAGCAGCCACATCTTTTAGGACAGCATGCATGGCTACGGAGGGTTCACTCCATTCCGTATAAAAAGAAAGTAAAACCGGGATTTGTAAATCTATTAATTCCCCAAATTTTGACATATAATTGTGTTTTAGTTAGTACTTAAACTAAGTGTTTTATATAAATGGGTTCACTTAGCAATGGATAAATATACTATTAATTACAAAAGTTAAGATGAAACCTCCCTTTTTAGCTCGATAATCGTAATCTCAGGCCAGATACCTACCCGCCCCGGAAAAGCATGAAATCCAAACCCCCGATTAACATTTAGAAATTTATTAACCTCTCTATAAATGCCTGCCCACTGTTTGTATACATATTGCACCGGACTCCATTTAATGACTCCGGGAATCTCAATACCAAACTGGAATCCATGCGTATGTCCGCTTAAGGTTAAATGATAATGTTGCGGATGGTTTTTTACCTCATACTCCCAATGCGAGGGATCATGACTTAGTAAAATCTTAAAATCTTCTTTGTTCACCCCTTGAGAGGCTACGCCTAAATCACCTGCTTTTTTAAAATTATGCCCCCAGTTTTCCACACCAATAATCGCCAGGCGTTCTCCATCTTTTTCAATAAATCGATTTTGATTTAATAAAAGGTCAAAATCGATTTTTTTATGAATATCCTTTATGGCCTGAAAGTTTGCATCTTTTGCAGCCTGCGTATCCCAAGTAACGTATTCTCCGTAATCATGATTTCCCAACACTGAAAATTTACCAAAAGTTGGGGTTTTAATACGTTTAAACGTATCAATCCAATCATCCATTTCAGAGGCTACGGTATTTACAATATCTCCGGTAAACAATATTAAATCTGTTTGTTGTTTGTTGATCAGATCAATGGCATATTCAATCTTTGCGGATTCGTCAAAACTTCCGGAATGAATATCAGATATTTGGGTCAGTCGAAAACCATCAAAGGCTTTGGGTAAATCTTTAAAATACAGCGTATGGGTAATGGTTTTAAAATTATACTTCCCCCTTACAATGCCATGAATCAGCCCGACGAATGGTACTGCGGCAATCCCCAAGGCTAATTGACTGATAAATTTTCTACGGTCCGGAATCATTTTTTCCGGAGTTGATCCGTCCGTAAAGGTGTTGCTTAAATAGGTATATCCGGCAATAGATAAACGTATAATATCCTCGCCAAACATAAAAAGCACTAAAATTAGTTTAGGAACCAGGGTAACAAATATTAAACCGCTTGCTCTTAGCGTATATTTGGTAGGGCCTACGCTACGGTCATAATTAGCAAATATGTAAATAGAATATCCTATAATACTAACAGATACCAACACATAAAGCACCTGAATCCAGGTTTGTTTTGTTATTGTTCGAATGGCCTGAAATGCATAAATATCGACAATAGCTACAATAACAATAAGAATAATCCAGCGCATACATAAAATTTAGCAACAAAACTATTCTACCCTCATTTAAAAGTAATTAGTTTTTTGTTAAAATTAAAAACCGAACCTTGTAATTTAGCTCTACCTGACTTTCATAGGTCTATAAATTTATACTTTTAAATATGGGTTATTTATTTTATGGATACGTTTTTTATTCGTAAATTTGTCAAATCATTTGAAGACTAGTAGTAATCAGATATTGATTTTAAAGATATATAAAGTAATTGATAACATAGTTATCAATTTTATTTTGGGGCGAAATGCCGTCATTCTGACGGCATTTCTTTGTTTATAAACCTTCCAAAAAAGCTATGCTGATCTTACCTTAAAATATCCCTTCCACTCGGTACAAGTTGGTTTTACTATACCTGTTTTTAATAATCACTAAATTACCTGCTAAATTTCTAGTTAACAAAATTTACCAATACTCGATTAAAAAAGCTAAAAGTATAGCAAGCATAGTATAGATGGTTGTGAATAAAATAGTTGAGTCAATTTTTGATACACCAACGCTATTATAAACTAAAGCCGTAGACAATTTTATAATACTGATTTTCAATACTATAATGATTAGTCTTGATTCTTGTTTCTAGAAGCGATAGCGACCTGCCCGTCTGCAGGCGGGTCTTGAATCTTTACCGGATACTAATTATTCTTTACTGAACACTAATCATAAGAATTATTAATTTTCAATTCTATTTTACTGTATTCTCACTGATCTTATTTTTATCTTGCATTCCTTATAATCTATTTTCTTATGTCACAAAAACGCTTGTTTTTACTGGATGCCTATGCATTGATTTTTAGAGGTTATTACGCGTTAATTAAAAACCCCAGGATCAATTCCAAAGGCTTAGATACTTCTGCTATAATGGGGTTTGTAAATTCGATGTTTGACGTGATAAAACGAGAAAAGCCGGATCATCTGGCAGTTGCTTTTGATAAAGAAGGCAGCTCGGCAAGAGTAGAAATGTTTGCGGACTACAAAGCGAATCGTGATGAAACCCCGGAAGCCATCCGTATTGCCATCCCAACCATTCATAAAATCTTGGAAGCCATGCATATCCCTATTATTGAAGAGGCAGGCGTAGAAGCAGATGACTTAATAGGTACGATTGCTAAACAAGCTGAAAAAGAAGGGTTCCAGGTATTTATGGTTACTCCCGATAAAGATTACGCACAACTAGTTTCTGAAAATATCTTTATGTATAAACCTGCCCGGATGGGAAATGGCATTGAAATCTGGGGAATCCCAGAAGTGCAAAAAAGGTTTGAAGTAGAACGCCCTGAGCAGGTTATTGATTACCTCGGAATGATGGGGGATTCGGTTGATAATATTCCCGGATTACCGGGTATCGGTGATAAAACGGCTAAGAAGTTTATAGCTGCTTACGGTTCTATAGAAGGCTTGTTTGAAAACATCGATCAGTTAAAAGGGAAGATGAGAGAAAAAGTAGCCGCCAATCAGGAGTTAGGATTGCTTTCTAAGAAGTTGGCTACCATTATGATCGACTGTGATGTTACTTTTAATGCTAAAAACTACGAACTTTCCAAACCGGATTTCGAACAAGTACAGGTGTTATTTGAAGAATTGGAATTCCGCCGCTTGCGGGATCAGTTTTTAAAATTATTTTCAGATGAGGATACTTCGGTGACACAGGTCACTTCTACCTCTACCGCAAAGCAACAGGCGACTACCGCAGGGGCTGGTCAGTTCTCTTTATTTGATACGAATGTGGCAAACGGAGAAGCACCATCCTTTAACAGTCGAAAAACTATTGAAAATACACCTCACTTTTATCAGAACATAAGTCAGGGACTGGGATTAGAATTATTTTTAAGTAAGCTTTCTAAACAAAAACAAGTATGTTTTGATACGGAAACTACAGGACTGGACGCTCTAACCGCAGAATTAGTTGGAATTGCCTTCTCTTGGGAAGCTCATAAAGGCTACTACTTACCTTTTCCTTCAGAAAAAGAAGAAGTACAGCAACTGATTGAAAAACTACGTCCGTTTTTTGAAGATGAAGCCAATACTAAAATTGGTCAAAACTTAAAGTACGATATTAAAGTCCTGGAGAAATATGATGTAGAGGTAAAAGGAACACTCTTCGATACCATGTTGGCACATTATCTGATCAATCCGGATATGCGTCATAATATGGATGTTTTATCCGAAACCTATCTGGACTACACTCCCGTCTCAATTACTGAACTTATTGGAAAAAAAGGAAAGAACCAAAAATCCTTTAGAGAAGTTCCCGTTGAACAACAAACAGAATATGCCGTAGAAGATGCGGATATTACTTTTCAATTAGCCAGCTATTTTACCCCCGAATTAAATGAAGCCAATACGTTAAGCCTTTTTAATGACATTGAAATTCCGTTATTAAGAGTCCTGGCTGCTATGGAATCTGAAGGGATTAATCTCGATGAAGGCTTTTTAAATAGCTTGTCTACGGATCTGGATACGGATATTAAAAAATTAGAAACTTCTATCTATGAAACAGCAGGAGAAGAATTTAATATCGGCTCCCCTAAACAATTAGGAACTGTTCTTTTTGACAAATTAAAACTGGTTGACAAACCAAAGAAAACAAAAACCGGCCAATATTCAACCGCAGAAGATGTACTTTCTTATCTAGCTAAAGACCATACAATCATTCAGGATATTTTGGATTACCGCGGATTATCCAAATTAAAAAGCACCTATGTAGATGCCTTACCTAACCAGGTAAATAAAAAAACCGGCAGGGTGCATACGGATTATATGCAAACGGTTGCTGCCACCGGGCGATTAAGCTCTAACAATCCTAACTTACAAAATATTCCGATCCGAACTGAAAGGGGTCGGCAAGTTCGTAAAGCTTTTATTCCGCGAGATGAAAATTATATCTTACTTGCTGCAGATTATTCTCAAATAGAACTTCGGATTATTGCGGCTTTAAGTCAGGAAGAAACCATGATGCAGGCCTTTACTAACAACGAAGACATTCATGCTTCCACGGCTTCCCGGGTATTTAACGTTCCACTAGAAGAAGTCACCCGCGAACAACGAAGCAATGCAAAAACGGTAAATTTTGGTATCATCTATGGGGTTTCCGCTTTTGGGTTAAGCAATCAGACCAATCTATCCCGAGCGGAGTCTAAAGAATTGATTGACACATATTATAAAACTTATCCCAAACTACGCCAATATATGAGCGGACAGGTAGATTTTGCCAGGGAACATGGATATGTACAAACGGTTCTGGGCAGAAGACGATATTTAAAAGATATTACCTCAGCAAACAATGTTGTCAGGGGAGCCGCCGAACGGAATGCTGTAAATGCCCCGATTCAAGGAAGTGCTGCCGATATTATTAAAATTGCCATGATTTCTATTTACAACAAATTAAAAGAAGGTAATTACAAGACAAAAATGCTATTACAAGTGCATGATGAATTGGTTTTTGACGTCCATAAAGATGAACTACAAGAGGTATCTAAGATGATCCAATACGAAATGGAAAACGCTTACAAATTAGAAGTACCTCTTGATGTTGAACTAGGAACCGGGCAAAATTGGCTGGAGGCGCATTAAATTACCGATATTCTGGGTTTTCAAATGACCAATGGGTACCGGCATCCCAGGCCTCACGTGAATTCCCATAGTTGGAATAGCCTCCAATATTCTTTAAGGCTAAAGCCAGGTGTAATAAATTATAGGTCATAAAGGTGGTATTTCTATTGGTGAAATCAGAAGTAAAACCTACCGGAGGATTGATTTCTTTATCCTTCCATTCCGTATCCCCGTAGCTAGGCCCCGGCCCTACTTCACCAATCCAACCGCAATCTGCTTGTGGCGGAATGGAATATCCGACATGCTGTAAGGCATAGAGTATTCCCATTGCGCAATGTTTTACTCCATCTTCATTTCCGGTAACCATACATCCTCCTACTTTTCCGTAGAAAATATATTGCCCTTTATCGTTTGTCTTACTGCTCATCGCATACAAACGTTCAATTAATTTTTGAGCTTCAGAGGATTTTTCTCCTAACCAGATCGGCGTACCTATAATGAGAATATCCGCTTTATTAATTTTCTGAAATAGTTCCGGCCAATTGTCTTCTGTAAATCCATGCTCAGTCATGTCCGGGTACACCCCGGGAGGTATCTGATGGTCAATAAAACGAATGGCTTCAAAGTTTACTTTTTCTTTTTCTAAGATTTGTTGTGAAACCCTCATGAGTCGCTCCGTATGACTTTTATTAGGAGATTTTTTAAGGGTACAGTTTATATATACTACGTTAAGGTTACTAAAATCAGGCTTACTCATGGATTACTTTTAAATATTTCCTTAAAAGTAACCTAATTGAAATACGATGTTTGTTAGGTAGCTAACAGTTGAGAGAAAAGATTTTATGGATTGGTTGATAATAGTTATCTTTTCATTTAAGCTTTCTTTATAATAACTTCACAATATTATTACTTATATATCATAAGCTTTTAAAACCTTATCAAAATTTTGAGATTTAATAAAACTTTGTTTCTTTTTATTTACCTGAATAATACTTAAAAAACCTAAATTGACTAGAATTCTAAGGTCAGATCTGGCAGTAAAATTAGAAATATTAAATCGAGATTCAATCTCTTTAACACTCAAAATTCTATCTGAATCATCATTTACAATTTTTAAAATTTGAGCCATTCTATCATTTACATTAGGGATTTTCATAAACTTAGCCGCCTGAAAAACTTCTTTTTGTTTTTGATTTATATATTTTTTCAATGCTTCGTAAGCCTTCTGCATGGTTTTTATATGATATGTTATAAAGTACCCTAAATCATTTCTATCAAATTCTGTATATAAATATGCTTTCTCATATTGAACTTTAGTATCTTTTATTATTTTTGATATAGATAAATATTCAGTTAACCAGTATCCATTCCTTAACATGTACCAGTAGAATAAAGCCCTGGCCGTTCTTCCGTTTCCATCAGTAAAAGGATGAATATAGCCCATCATAAAATGAATTATACAACCCTTTATTATTGGATGCACGAAATTCTTAGGAGAACTATTGAAAAAATTACATAAGTCATTTATTAAATTTTCTAATTCACCCTTGGCAGGAGGAGTATGAACTATTTCTCCATTAATATTATTTATAACATGAACATCATTACTACTTCTAAATTTCCCAACATCTTGCTGATTATCCAAAGTTTTATATGATATCAATTGATGAATATATAAAATTTTTTCTGGGGTGATTTCTTCATTTTTATTTTGAACAATATGTTTCATTGTTATGAAATTATTCATAATCATTTGTTCTGATTTATTTTTAGGTTTTTTCCTATCCTGAATCATTTCCCTTGCCTTTTTTCTTGTAGTCACAGCTCCTTCCATTTGACTACTTGAAATAGCTTCTTCCATGATTGAATTAATTACATATTTTGTTTTGTCAGTTTCAGCAATTCCAATATTACTACTTAAGGTTCCGCCGATGTGTAAGTCAAACTGATGCAAAGCTTGTTGCATATAATCAGTTATAAAATAGGTGAAGTCATGGTTTCCAAAAGAAATTGATTTGGAATATAATAAGCGATGAAATTTAATTGTAAACCATAATTCTTCTTGATTATAATCCTTTGAAATAAATTTATATTTTAACTTATCCCAATAAAGATAGGAATCTAGTATTTCTTTTAAAATTCCCTTTTGCTGTAGCTTCGTTATAAGTGTAAAATAATTGTTTTTATATTGCTCATTAAACTTTGGTGGGAATTCGATCATGATGATAATTTCTACGAAATTAAATAAAATAGCGAGATTATCTATAAATCTCGCTATTTTTACTTTAAAGTAATATATTTGATGACCAAGTTAAAACTTACACATTTATCATTTATCTCCTCGAAGTCAAATCCCTATAAAAATCATAATAATTTAAAAACGTTGGTATCACCGGGCCATTAAATTGATTCGCTCCGTTAAACAGGATGCAAATAGCAATATTATTTTCAGGATCTACCATTAATTGTCCTTTGTACTGATTGACGTTGCCCCCGTGATATACAATTTTACGTCCGTGGTAATCCAGTATCCGCCAACCTTTAGCATAATAAGATTTAGTAACCCCTTCCCAAAGATTTACGTAAGAACTGTTCCCTTTAGTCTCCACTTCAGGAGTAAAAATAACGTTCAAACTTTCCTTTGAAATAATATCCGGTCGATAGCCTAGTAGTGCTTTTAAATACTCTCCCATATCTGTAATAGAAGCATTAATTCCTCCAGCAGCTACCACATTATAATAATTAGGATGAATAGTAGTTAAGGTATATTTATTAGTATATCGATTCAACTTATGTGGTAAGGCTACGTTCGGATTTGCAATAATACTTTCATAAGAGGCTGATGCAGTTTTCATTCCCAGAGGATCAAAAAGACGCTTTTGTAACAATTGCCTAAACGTAATCTCCGTTTTGGCTTCCATAACCTTTTCCATTATAGAAAATACTGCATTTTGATAGGCATAGGTAGTACCTTCTTCGGCTACTGTATTTGCATACCTAAATCCGGCAATAATATTATCTAAAGCTAAGCCTTTATGAATCAGTTTTGTATTGGTATATTTATAAAGCCCGGAAGAATGGCTAAGTAAATGCGTAGCTGTAAGCCGATTTGCCTGCTCCATATTTTTTAAAGTAAAAGAAGGAACCAACTCCCTAATATTTTGATCCCAGGTAAGCAAGCCATTATCTACCAAATTTCCGGCAAGTACTGCCGTAACCCCTTTGGATAAACTGGCAATCCGAAAAACCGTATGTACATCTACGGAATCCGTACTTTTTAATTTCTTTACCCCAAAACCTTTTTTATAAATTACCGTCGAATCTTTAACAATAACCACCGCAGCTCCGGGACATTCTGATATATTAAAACTAGTGGTAAAAAATTTATCGTAATGATCTACAAAAAGCTGTAAAGAATCTACTTTCGGCTTTTGAATGCTATCCGAGATTCCTATTTGTATAGTATTTTCTTTAGGTTCTACCGTAGAACAAGAAGCAATCATTCCGGTTAAAAAAAGCAGGTGACATATCCATTTCATAAAAGCAATCATTTTTGTAAAAATAGAAGTTATAAAACAAAACGATATGTTGCTTTGATCAAAAATGTATTTTCCGGTTGTTGATTAAAAATTTGATTGTCGATATTGTCAAATAATCGATTATCTGCATCTCCATCCCCATTAATTCCCTGTGACCAAACTAAAAATATCTCGGATCCGGGAATATATTCCCACCTAAGTACCAGATTGGAACGAAACTGCACAAAAGCAAAATCCGGGTTGTCAAAAGTATAATCGGGTGTCATCCTTTGATTGGGATTTTCAGTAACTTGATATTCGTCATCAACTAGTTGTATTTGATTGGTATTATACAACTGTACCCGATCGGATAACTCCTTAGCCACCGGATTATCTACATAATTAAAATCCGTATACTTTCCGTTAGAAACAAAAGGTTGCCCGTAATACTGAATGGATAAATTAGGATTGATACTGTAGTTTAAGCGAATACTGGTACTTAAGGTTTTTTGTAAAATGTTACCGGTTATGTATCTCTTGCTTTCGCCAAAATCAACATCCGTCACATATTGCGTTTTATTCGGGCTTATATTATAACTGGTATCTACAGAAAAATTAAACGCGTTAAAGGGTTGATACCCAAAATTAAATACAAATCTTTTAAAAGAAAAACTATTATCTACCGCAGCAGCATACACATGTCCCATGGTAAATTGGAACTTCTTTTGCGGGTTTGAGTTAAAAAATAAAAAGCCAATATTTTCATCTGAAAAACGGAACCTGGGTCCGCCCCTCAGAAAAAACGGATTAAAAATTCGGGGTTTATGAACTACCCCGGCGAACAATTGCCAGTTATTTTTAAAATTAATTTCTGTTTCTAACTGATATTGTATTCGATTGTAATTTCCTTCAAAATCAAAAGCCGTAAATTGTTCAAAACCTATGGCCATTTGCCGGTAGAACTTCTTTGGTTTTAAAAATAAATAATTCACTTCGGCAAACTGTTTAAACTCGTCTGCCCTTCTTAGAAAGCCTACGTCGTTTAGTTCCAATTCGGGAGAACGCCAATCAATACCTCCTTCATATCGCCAATTACCTCCACCGGATTTACCACTTCTTAGTTTCCCCCCGGTACCGGTCAAACTGGTACGGGTAGAATCTAATTGAACATGACTTGCATCAATCCTTCCAAAATTATGAGTCAGGGATTCTTGCGTATCAAAAATCGCTTCCGGTGAACCGATGACATGACTGGAAACAAAATTGCCTTCTATAAAATAATTACGGTCTTTCCAGGTATGCCGGATATCTAGACCTCCGGTATACGCTGCTTTTCTTAAAAAATTAAGGTTATTTTCACGAAGGCCGATTAGTTCCCGGGTTTCATCCGTATTCTCATCAGTAAAATCGATATTATTAATATCACTTAGGTTGCGATTGGTTGCTGTAAAAATACCGCCAATAAAAGAATTACGTTTATTAAAGTCTTTTTGTACCCGGGTTACGATGTAATTAGTGAGTGGTTCGACAATAGCTTCTCGTTGATTTCCATCTTCATCTTCTATTTGTGCAATTTCCTGTGCTGTCACACTCTCTAAAAAACCAATAGACCATCCGTTCTTTGTTTTCCCACTAAATTTAGCTGCCCCTAAAATGGTGGTGTTTAAAGGAACCTGAGAAAACTCACTGGTAACAATACCATCTCCAAAAGAGCCCTGCGGGTTTCGACCGATTCTCCGGGAATAGAACACATTATCTTCACGGTCTGCAAATTGATAATCAAAAATGTTCTTGTTTTCCACAAAAAAGGGACGTTGTTCTTCAAAAAATATTTGAAACCCATCCAAAGCAATCGCGGCCGGGTCTGCTTCTACCTGTCCAAAATCCGGGTTTACGGTAAGGTCCAGCGTAAGATCGTTGGTAATTCCGATTTTAGCATCCAGGCCACCGTTCAACTTAAAATCATCTCCATCCCTAAACGGATTTCCGGGTTCTTCCGGGTAGGTATCATATTGTACTACGGAGAATGGCTGAATTTCTAATTGTTTCTGCGGTTTGATATCAATCAATCCGTGCAGTTCCCCAAATTCACTAACAAAACCTGCAGCTTCCAGCGGAATACGTTGCCAGACCGAACGCTCATCTTCTCGAAATAACAAACGGGTTACCTGCAATCCCCAAATCTGCTCTTTACTTTTCCCAAATTTTAATTGGCTTAACGGAATTTTAGCTTCAGCAGTCCAGCCATTAGCACCAATTTTAGAAGCGGCATACCAGATGGGGTTCCAACTTTCATCCCAGTTATCTCCATTTTGACTTACAAATTCATCTCCCTTAACTCCTGCTGCTGTAATAGTAAAGGAAAAAGCAGTTCTTTTATCATGATAGCTATCAAAAATAATGCTAATTCGGTCTCCTGCAAATCCGTCGCGCCGGGACAATCGTTTTTCAATTTTTTCCGGAGACGTATCAAAACATTCAAAAGCTACGTATAAATAAGTCTGATCGTACAGAATTTTGAATCTTGATTGTTGACTTGGGGGCGTACCTTCATCAGGGTTACGTTCTATAAATTTTTCTGACCAGGGCACTAAATTCCAGCTATTTTCGTCGATAATCCCATTTATTTTCAGCGTACTGTTTGTTGTAACAGGTTGCGTGGTATAAATCTTTTTTGGAACAGTTACACTTTTATTTTGGCCATATACCAATAAAGACATCGATAATAAAACTATCAGAAAAGGCAACTTCATAAGATATTTACGTTCAAAATTTAAGCTATGCACTAAAGAAAATATAGTGAACATAACTACTACGATTTCCTAAAAAATGACGATACAGGTTAGCAGGCATGATACCTGACAAGATGTTGTATTGGATTTGTATGAATTAGATTCAAAGTAAAGAGGAATGCGGTAAGTACCCTATGCAATTAGTAAAAAATTAACAACGAAATTCGTTACTGAATAATCCTGCGTTTGTTATTTGCTATCTAAATATATAATTGTACATTTGCACCCCTATTTTGTATAGGAAAGGAATGTTTAATTTGCTTGTATAGAACAAGCTGTAAAAAAAAATTTGTGTGGACACATTAAGTTACAAAACAGTATCTGCAAATAAAAAGACCGTTTCAAAAGAATGGGTACATGTAGATGCTGAAGGACAGACTTTAGGACGCCTCTCCTCTGTAGTAGCGAGAATACTGCGAGGAAAGCACAAGCCTAACTTTACCCCACACGTTGATTGCGGTGATAATGTAGTAATTACAAACGCTGAAAAAATCAATTTAACAGGAAAAAAGTGGACGGATAAATCGTATATCCGGCACACTGGTTATCCTGGTGGGCAAAGAAGTCTTACAGCTCAGGAATTATTTGATAAAAATCCGGAGCGACTCATTGAAAAATCGGTTAAGGGGATGCTACCTAAAAACAAATTAGGTGCTGCTTTATTCCGTAATTTAAAGGTATATGCCGGGACTGAGCATTCTCATGGAGCCCAGCAGCCTAAAACTATTAACTTAAACGAATTTAAGTAATGGAAACAATTCATAAAATTGGCCGAAGAAAAACCGCGGTTGCCAGAGTGTATATGAAAGAAGGTTCTGGTAAAGTAACCATTAACAAGAAAGATCTTGCGGACTACTTTCCTACTGCTACCTTACAGTATAAGGTAAACCAACCTTTAACCCTAACTGAAAATACAGATAAGTACGACTTATCCGTAAATGTATACGGGGGTGGGATTACCGGTCAGGCAGAAGCGATCCGATTGGCTATCTCAAGAGCTATCTGTGAAGTAGATGTTGAGAACCGTAGCATTTTAAAACCGGAAGGTTTATTAACCAGAGACCCGAGAATGGTAGAGCGTAAAAAATTCGGACAGAAAAAAGCGCGTAAGAAATTCCAGTTCTCTAAACGTTAAAAACGAAAATTTATTCGTTACCGCTTTTACTTACTATTATTAGAAGTAGAAGCAATTAAAAACTATAATTAATTAGTTTTTGTTGTTACTTGGATAATGCTCGTTGTTTCTAAGCTAAATAAAAAGTACAGAACAATGATATCCTGAAACAAGTTCGGGACAAGGGTTAGTTTAGCATCTAAATGGATAAGGCCGTACTAAATAAAGTAGCCACTTATACATTGCTATTGCAACAGAACGTAAACTATTACAAAAATGGCAAATAACATTGAAGTAAAAGAATTACTTGATGCAGGGGTACATTTCGGACACCTGACAAGAAGATGGGACCCAAATATGGCTCCTTATATTTATATGGAACGTAATGGTATCCATATTATTAATTTATATAAAACTGCAGCAAAAATTGATGAGGCCAGTCAGGCACTTCATAAAATTGCAGCTTCCGGAAGAAAAATCCTTTTTGTAGCTACTAAAAAGCAAGCAAAAGAAATCGTTGCTGAAAAAGCAGCAAAAGCAAACCAACCTTATATTACCGAAAGATGGCCGGGCGGAATGCTTACTAACTTTGTAACGATCAGAAAAGCTGTTAAAAAAATGGCTTCTATAGACCGGATGAAAAAAGATGGTACTTTTAACACCCTTTCTAAAAAAGAACGTTTACAAGTAGATCGTTTAAGAGCTAAATTAGAAAAGAACTTAGGTTCTATATCTGATATGACCCGACTACCGGGAGCTTTATTCATCGTAGATATTACCAGAGAACATATTGCCGTAAAAGAAGCACAGAAATTAAACATTCCTATCTTTGCTATGGTGGATACTAACTCTGATCCCCGACAGGTGGATTATGTAATCCCTTCTAACGATGATGCTTCAAAGTCTATTGATAAAGTAATGACTTTTGTAAGTGATGCGATTATCGAAGGTTTAACGGAAAGAAAAGCAACTAAAGACGCTCCTAAAGAAAGTCAAAGTGCTGCAGCAGCAAAACCTAAAGCCGAAGAAAAGCCAAAAGCTGAAGAAAAGGTTGCGGTTCCTGCACCTGCAAAAGCCGAAGCAGCGGTGGAAACGGTGGCTACCGAAGCACCCGCAAAACAAGAAGAAGAATAAATTTGATTCTTAACCAGATTAATTGATACTAATATCCCAAAGCCGTTTAATTTTTTACTGTTACGTATAAATTAAACGGCTTTTTATTAACACTACAAATAAAAAAGATATGGCAAAAATTTCAGCCGCAGAAGTTAGTAAACTTCGTAAAGCTACCGGTGCCGGTATGATGGATTGTAAAAAAGCACTTGTTGAAGCAGAAGGAGATTTTGACAAGGCAATTGCAGTACTACGTAAAAAAGGACAAAAAATAGCCGAAAAAAGAGCGGACCGGGATTCTAGCGAAGGTGCCGTAATTGCAAAAGTAAATGAGCAAAACACAAAAGGTGTGATTGTATCACTGAACTGTGAGACAGATTTTGTAGCCAAAAATGATACGTATGTACAAATGGCTCAAAAAATGGCAGAAATCGCTTTGCAGTCCGGAGCACAATCTAAAGAAGATTTTTTAGCTACCGAATATGAGAACGGGTTGACTGTTCAGGAAAAATTAACGGAACAAACCGGGGTTATTGGTGAGAAAATTGAAGTAGGTGGTTATAAAACCTTAGAAGCCCCTTTTGTAGGTTCTTATATCCATGGAAATAAGATCGGAGCTTTAGTCGGTTTATCAGAAGCAGTAGATAAAGCACCGGAAATCGCTAAAAATGTTTCCATGCAGGTTGCTTCTATGGGAGCTACCACGCTATCTTACCAGGATTTTGACCCTGATTTCGTAGCCTCTGAGACGGATGCACGAATTGCAGCGATTGAAAAAGATAATGAAGAGTTACAACGTTTAGGTAAAACCTTAAAAAACGTACCTCAATTTATTTCCAGATCACAGCTTAGTGACGAAGTAATGGCTAAAGCCAAACAAGATATCGAAGCAGAATTAAAAGCCGAAGGAAAGCCGGAAAAAATCTGGGATAAGATTGTACCTGGTAAGTTAGAAAGGTTTGTTTCTGACAATACTACCTTAGATAATGAAAAGGCCTTACTAGATCAGCGATTTATTATGGATGAAAAACAAAGTGTTGCTCAATATGTAGCTAGCCAGGGTAATGTAAAAGTAGTTGGTTTTGAAAGAGTATCTTTAGGATAACGATCATTCACTGATAATACTATAATGAGAGACTGCTTTAAAAGTGGTCTCTTTTTATTTTAGCAATTTATAGTTTTTTACTATTCTAAGTAAAAAGTCAGGTTTGTCTAAAAATACAACTAGAAAAAGCCTATCATTTATTATTCATCAAAGCCTCTCGTACAATTTCAGATTATCGCTATATTTGCCCAAAATTGAAATAAAAAGCTAACCTTCCTATGAAATACAAAAGAATCTTACTAAAACTCTCCGGGGAAGCTTTAATGGGAGAACGGCAATATGGTATTGATCCTAAAAGACTAGCAGAATATGCCGAAGAAATTAAAAAGATTACGGATGAGAATGTAGAAGTAGCTATTGTTATTGGCGGAGGTAATATATTCAGGGGAGTTGCAGGTGCTAGTAAAGGTATGGATCGGGTACAGGCGGATCATATGGGGATGTTGGCTACGGTTATTAACGGACTTGCTTTACAAAGCGCCTTGGAAGATGCGGACATTCCTACCCGTTTACAATCTGCTATTAAAATTAATGAGGTGGCCGAACCTTTTATCAAAAGAAGGGCTATTCGTCACCTGGAGAAAGGAAGGGTTGTGATTTTTGGAGGAGGTACCGGTAATCCGTATTTTACTACAGATTCTGCTGCCGTGCTTCGGGCTATTGAGATTAATGCAGATGTGATTTTAAAAGGTACTCGGGTAGATGGAATTTACACTGCAGATCCGGAAAAAGATAAAAAAGCAACTAAATTTGATTTTATCACTTTTGATGATGTACTTCGTAAGGGATTAAAAGTAATGGACACCACGGCTTTTACTTTAAGTCAGGAAAATGAGTTGCCTATCATCGTTTTTGATATGAATAAGTCCGGTAACTTATTTAAAGTACTATCTGGAGAAGCAATCGGAACAAAAGTAAATTTATAAAATAACCTGCGTATATATTTTATTCCTATATTCACTTATCGTAAATACCTCTAGTATAATATTGAAATGGAAGAAGAGATTGATTTTATTTTAGACTCAACAAAAGAATCTATGGAAGGTGCTATCAAACACCTTGAAAATAAATTATTAGTAATACGCGCAGGTAAAGCTGCCCCTGCTATGTTAAGTGGAGTAATGGTCGAGTACTACGGCTCTCCTACCCCTTTAAACCAGGTAGGAAATGTAACTACCCCTGATGCCCGAACCTTAAGCATCCAACCTTTTGAAAAATCCATTATTTCTGAAATTGAGAAAGGGATACAAATGGCAAATTTAGGTTTTAACCCAATGAACAATGGGGAGAGTGTGATCATTAGTGTTCCGCCTCTTACGGAAGAAAGAAGAAGGGATTTAGTAAAACAAGCAAAAGCCGAAGCAGAAGATTCTAAAGTCGGGGTTCGAAACGACCGAAAAAATGCAAATAACGAAATTAAAAAACTAGAGAAAGAAGGACTATCAGAAGATATGGCTAAAAATCTGGAAGCTGATGTTCAAGATCTTACTAACAAGTACATTAAGAAAATTGATGATATGCTGGTAGTAAAGGAAAAAGAAATCATGACGGTTTAAAATAGAATCGCGGTTTTATAGGAGTTTTATTTATTAAACGAAAGGGGTTTTAAAATGATCCTTAATGACTTTTTTGATGACCAACTTTCAACATCATAGATTTACTAGTAATTAAAACTTGTTAGAGCATTTCAGATTGTATCAGATAGAGCAGTATTTTTGTATATTCTTTTGGTTCTTTTTTAAAAGAAATTGCCTTTCACATTTAAAACCCCTTGTTAAAAATCAGATATGATAGTTTCAAACTATTTTCAGATTTTAATTTAAGTCACAGACCTTCATACAATACCTACCACCATATAAATATAGAAAACAATTGGATTTTTTAGTTTAGCTTCTACTTTACGACTAAAAATAAGTGTTACTGTCTATATTTTAAAAACCTGGTTCTTTTAAAAGGCTTCAAATTAGTACCTTTGCCAACTTATTTCAACATATGATCAAATTTTTTACTTTAGGATTTTGGGATACCATAGCAGGTATTATCTTAAGAAACAGGGCGATCATATTAGCAGTCATCATAGGCATTACCGTATTCCTTGGGTTTCAGTGGCAACATATGCGCTTTTCATTTTCCGAAGCTAATTTATTACCTGATGATCATGAAGTAAATCAGCAATACGAACAATTTCTTGAACGATTCGGAGATGAAGGAAACCTGATTGTCATGGCAATTAAGGATAGTACTTTGTTTACTCCTGAAAAATTAAAAGCCTGGAATCAATTTAATGCTTCCTTTAAACAGTACAGCGAGATTGACCTGGTGATTTCCTTAAATAATTTAAAAGTACTGGAAAAAAAGGAGAACCCTGCACGTTTTGACATGGTTCCGTTTCTTAAAGATTCCGTATATACGAATGAGACTGTAAACAATTACAAAGAACAGCTCTTTAATCAACTGCCTTTTTATGAAGGATTAATTTATAGTAATAAATCCAAAACGCTACAAAGCGCTTTATATTTAAACAGGGATATCGTTAATACCATTATCCGGAAGAATTTTATTGAAAAAACATTGAATCCAGCCATACGCGAGTTTGAGGAACGCTATCAAACGGATATTAAGGTTTCCGGAATGCCGTATATCCGTACGATGAATTCGCAAAATATTATGGATGAAATTCAGATTTTTATCCTGGCTGCTTTACTAGTAACTTCTCTTATTTTCTTTTTCTTTTTTCGGTCGTTTAGAGCTACGTTTATTTCTATGATTGCTGTGATCATAGGAGTGATGTGGGCATTTGGACTATTAGGATTGTTACAATATGAAATTACGGTTCTTACAGCTATTATTCCCCCTCTGGTTATTGTTATAGGAATTCCCAACTGTATCTTTTTGATTAATAAATACCAACAGGAGATCGAGAAACACGGTAATAAAACTTTATCTTTACAACAGGTAATTACTAAAGTTGGAAATGCTACGTTAATGACCAATATTACCACAGCTTCCGGTTTTGCTACTTTTGCCTTGACTGAAAGTAAATTATTAAAGGAATTTGGTATTGTTGCTGCAATTAATATTGTAGCCCTTTTTATATTATGCCTACTTGTAATTACTATTATATACAGTTATTTACCTACTCCTAAAGAACGCCACTTAAAACACCTGCGGAAGGGCTGGGTAGATCATCTGGTCAACTGGATGGAGCATATGGTTAAGAACCAAAGGATTACTATTTATATAGTGTCAATTCTCATTTTGATTACCAGTATTATCGGTATTTATACGATTCGGGTGTCTGGGAGTTTATTAGAAGATATGCCTAAATCAGCAGGGTTTTATAAGGATATCACTTTTTTTGAAGAAGAGTTTGATGGTATTATGCCTTTAGAGATTTTGATAGATACTAAAAGAGAAAAAGGGGTTTTAAAGCTACCTACACTCCGTAGAATGGATGAACTGGGAGCACTTCTTGCCGAGATTCCGGAATTGTCCAAACCCTTATCCATTGTGAACCTGGTGAAATATGCAAAACAAGCTTATTATAATAATAATCCGGCTTATTATCAATTACCTACCAATCAGGAACGAAACTTTATCTTACCTTATCTTAAAAATTTTGAATCCGAGACTAATACTTTAACAAGTTATGTAGATAGTACAGGTCAATATGCACGTATGACTGTCTTTATGAAAGATGTAGGGACTGAAGAGATGGAACGTATCGAAATGATGATCGGGCCCAAGATTGAAAAGTTATTTCCTAAAGATCGATATAATGTGGCCTTTACCGGAAAAGCACTTATTTTTCAAAAGGGAACGAACTACCTGGTGCGAAATCTGATTTTTTCCTTAGGATTGGCTATTGTACTTATTGCCCTATTTATGGCCTGGATGTTCCGTTCATTTAAAATGATTTTAATATCCTTAGTCCCTAATCTATTACCCCTCTTAATGACCGCAGGATTGATGGGCTTTTTAGGAGTACCTATCAAACCTTCGACCATTTTGGTTTTTAGTATTGCTTTCGGAATTTCCGTAGATGACACTATACATTTTTTAGCAAAATATCGACAGGAATTAAAATCCAATAAATGGAAGATCCGTAAATCTGTTTTTGCTTCTTTACGGGAAACAGGACTAAGTATGTTTTATACTTCTACCGTACTTTTCTTTGGGTTTTCGGTATTTATGCTATCAAGTTTTGGGGGAACCAAAGCTTTGGGAGGATTAATTTCTGCAACTTTGTTATTTGCAATGTTGGCAAACTTATTATTGCTACCTTCCCTTTTACTTTCTTTAGAACGAAATATTGCTAATAAGAAAACTTTAAAAGAACCTACCCTAAACATCATACCGGAAGAAGAAGATATCTCAACTAAAAAGAAGTAATTCTCTGTAATTAACTTATAAAATCTGAGAATTCCGGAAACCCCCTGGTAAATGTATATATTATAAACGTCAAAGCCCCGCCACTTCTGGCGAGGCTTCTGCATGATAGATTACCCCAAAATCTATCAAACGAAACTCAACGTAAACACAATCGTCATAATTGCATTTACAATATACGAGCAGCTTAGGTTTTAAAATATAAGTTCGTACAGGGTTTATACCCCCTCTACTTAAAAAAATATGTATTTGAAGAAAATATTAGAAAATCATTCTATAACCATTTGATTATTAAAACCTTGTTATGCAATTGAATGAATAGAGAAAGAATAAATCCACTTATTATTAGAAGCGATAACCTGTTTTTTAGTTTTCATTAACACAATTGTGAATTTTTTAAAGTCAAAAATGAGATAATCATCCTGTAAAAACTGATCTTATTTTTAGTTTTTCAACAGAAATTAACCAGGTTCATACTTCTACTTTATTTACATACTTTACGAATTGTATTTTAATAGGTTCTACATTTTTAATTAATAAATTATATTTGCACGCTTCTATTTTTGAAAAAAATATATTGTACAAAACTTTTACTCTTATTAAAAGAACGGATGAAAAAAAATACGACCATAGTTGAATTATTAGATAGCGATCAATTGTTACAACAAGTAACGGTACAAGGTTGGGTACGTTCTTTTAGGAATGATAGGTTTATTGCGTTGAATGACGGATCCACACTTAAAAATATACAATGTGTTATTGAGGACGACCTATTAGATGATGCCGTATTGAAGCGTATTACCGTAGGAGCTGCTTTAGTTATATCAGGTACTTTGATAGAAAGCCAGGGAAAAGGTCAAAAGGTAGAAATTCAAGTGGCATCTGTACATATTGAAGGAGATGCTAACCCGGAAGAATTAAAGCTTACCATTCTTTCTCCTAAAAAGCATAGTCTCGAAACTTTACGCGAACAAGCACATTTACGTATACGTACAAATACATTTGGTGCCATTATGCGGGTACGGTCACAATTGTCTTTTGCTATTCATCAATACTTTCAGCAAAACAATTTTCATTACGTACATACACCGGTGATTACCGGTAGTGATGCCGAAGGAGCCGGAGAAGCTTTTAAAGTAACCAATATGGATCTTACTAAAGTTCCCTTGACTGAAAAAGGGGAGGTGGACTATACCAAAGACTTTTTTGGCAGAGAAACTAATTTAACGGTAAGCGGACAATTAGAAGGAGAAACCTATGCAATGGGATTAGGTAAGATATATACCTTTGGTCCTACCTTTAGGGCAGAAAACTCAAACACTTCACGTCATCTGGCAGAATTCTGGATGATCGAACCTGAAATAGCGTTTTGTGACCTGGATCAAAACATGGACCTGGCCGAAGATTTTATTAAAGGTACTATAAAATACCTATTAGAAAATTGCCAGGATGACCTTGAGTTTTTAGAAAATCGATTGATAGAAGAAGATAAAAGAAAAACCCAGGCGGAACGTTCGGAAATGAAGTTACGTGAAAAACTACATTTTGTCTTAGATAACAATTTTAAACGGGTTAGCTATACGGAAGCTATTGAAATACTAAAAAATTCAAAACCTAATAAAAAGAAAAAGTTTAAATATCCGATTCACGAATGGGGAGCGGATTTACAGAGTGAACACGAACGTTTTTTAGTAGAAAAACATTTTAAGTGTCCTGTAATTTTATTTGACTACCCAGCCAACATTAAAGCTTTTTACATGCGTTTAAACGAAGATGGTAAGACGGTAAGGGCTATGGACATTTTATTTCCGGGGATTGGAGAAATTGTAGGAGGGTCGCAAAGAGAAGAGCGCCTGGACGTCTTAAAAGAAAAGATGAAAGCACTGGATATCCCCGAAGAGGACTTATGGTGGTACCTGGATACCCGTAGATTCGGAACTTGTACACATAGTGGTTTTGGCCTGGGCTTTGAAAGGATGGTATTATTTGTAACCGGAATGACAAATATCAGGGATGTAATTCCGTATCCCAGAACACCTTTAAATGCTGAATTTTAATTTACTTCAAATAGTAGAAAAATAGTCATTCTTTTTCTTAAAAGGCAACTATTACTTTTTACTTGAAGTTAATAAATCAAACCCATGATTTTTTGCATGGTCAATAGCCGTTTTTCCGGTGTTGTCTTCAATATACGGATCAGCGCCCTGTTGTAATAAAAATTCGGCCATCTCCCGTTGTCCAAAGGTAGCAGCAAAGATCAATGCGGTTCCCTGGTTAAAATTTTTAATATTCACATCTGCACCTGCTTCAATTAATAATCTGGCAATTTCCAGATATCCTTTAAAACTAACTCCCATTAAAGCAGTATTCCCAGCCGTATCCTGCGCGTTTACTTCCGGAGAAAAAGATAATATAGTTTGAACTACCGGTATATTACCATAATATGTAGCTAATAACAAAGGGGTGGAACCTCGCTGATCCTTACTTTTAACCCAATCAGGATTTGTTTCTAATAAAGTCTTTACTTTATCTGAATTATGGGAACGAATGGCTTCAAATAAAAAATCTGAATTCATAGTTAATAGTTGCAAATTATTTGATGAACAATGATAAACCGGTTCGGATTCTAAATTAGTGAATAAAGTAGCAGGTACAAAAAAGTAGTGCCTTTATTTAGTTTAAATTATAACTTCTGTTGTGTTTATGGAAAAAAGCGTCGATTCGAGTGGTTTTTCGTAATGAAATGAAGAAAAAATGTATCGAGAATAGCTTTTTTAACTAAAATCCTTATCATTTTGGACTTTATTGAAAGACTTGATAGTTCTGATGAACTAGTTGAAGCAGACTTCTTCCTTCGGTCGAAGAAATTGAACCGATGGATTTTATAATAATGATTATTCAAATGCACTATGGGTTTAATTATAAATTACAAAAGGATAATCTTCGCATTCTGATAAAGATGTAAGCAAGTCTTTCTTTTAAAAGGTAGTTACCATTTTTTTAAACCGGGGGTAGTTTCACAATCTAAAAACACATATTTGTTCTTATCAATTTCGGTAAATTATCATTACCATTATGTCATTATTGATAAAACTACTAAAATTGGTTAATAATATAATAATACCCTAGAGTAAGTGTTTTATGATAAGCTTACATTTATAGGATTTACCTATTTTTGTAACGGAAGTTGTCTAAACTACTTCCTTATTTCAAGGCTATTTTATATGTTGAAACAACAATTAAATTTTAAACTTTCTCAAAAGCTCTCGCCTCAACAAATCCAGCTGATGAAATTAATTCAATTGCCTACCCAGGCTTTTGAACAAAGGCTAAAACAAGAAATGGAAGAGAATCCGGCTTTGGATAGCGGTAAAGAGAAAAGTGACGAATTAGAAGATACTTTCAGCAATGAAAACTCAACCGAAGATGACTATGGCTCAGAGAAAATTGAAACGGATATTAATGTAGATGAGTATTTAAGTGACGATGAAATTCCCAATTATCGTTTAAATGCTAATAATTACAGTTCGGATGATGAAGAAAAAAATGTTCCTTATGCTTCCGGCACTTCTTTTCATCAACATTTAATTAATCAGTTAAATACATATAGACTAAATGAACAAGAAAGGGAAATAGCCGAATTTCTGGTGGGAAGTATTGATGAAAGCGGATATATACGTCGACCTTTGGCAGATATTATTGATGATCTTGCTTTTACTCAAAATATCTATACTACCGAAGAAGAAGTTGAAAAAGTACTGGATATTGTTCATCAATTAGACCCTGCCGGTGTAGGTGCACGTAGTCTGCAAGAATGTTTATCTATACAATTGCATCGTAAAGAGACTACCATTCCTATTAAACTTGCCTCTTTAATCATAGATAATGCTTTTGACCACTTTAGCAAGAAACATTACGATAAGTTACTTGCTAAATTTGATATTACCGAAGAACAATTACGGGAATCTATTGAAGAAATTGAACATTTAAATCCCAAACCCGGAGGTTCTTATGCCGGTAACAACCGAATTGTAGAACATGTTGTTCCCGATTTTACCATTCGTATTGTAGATGGTGAACTGGAGTTGACCTTAAATGGTCGTAACGCCCCGGAACTTCATGTCTCCAGAGAATACAATAACATGCTCCAGGGGTATAAAGCAAGTAAAGAAAAGTCAAAATCTCAAAAGGATGCGGTTCTTTTTATAAAACAAAAACTGGATGCGGCTAAATGGTTTATTGAAGCGGTTCGACAACGTCAGCAAACGCTTTTTGTAACTATGAGTGCCATTATGCATTATCAAAAAGAATATTTCTTAAGTGGTGATGAACGAAACTTAAAACCTATGATCCTTAAAGATATTGCCGATGAAATCGGAATGGATGTAAGTACGGTATCCCGGGTTGCAAATAGTAAATATGTAGATACTCCTTATGGAACCAAATTAATTAAAGAATTTTTCTCTGAATCTATGACTAATGATCAGGGAGAAGAAGTCTCCACCCGGGAAATAAAGAAAATTCTTGAAATCACCATCGGAGAAGAAGATAAACGAAAACCACTTACTGATGAGAAACTGGCAAAAATGCTAAAAGAAAAAGGTTATCCTATTGCCAGAAGGACTGTTGCTAAGTATAGAGAACAGTTAGACATCCCCGTAGCAAGGTTACGAAAAAAAATCTAGAATGATTTTCCGTACTATTAATGTTCTTTTTCATCCGATTATCATTCCAGTAGTTGCAGCTACTTTATACTTCTCCATTGCTCCCAGGTTTATTCCTGATGGAATTATTCAGGCAAAAGTTTTTGGGATACTTATTATCACCGTGCTTATCCCAATAGTGCTTTCGTTCTTTTTAAAAAGTATGGGAATCATTCCATCTGTTTCAAATCATTCCATTAAATTTTTAAAAATACCTTTGCTTATCCAATCCCTGCTTTTTTTCTTTGTCATTAAAGCCATCATACATATCTATGAATATCCGGAACTGTACTTCTTTTTCTTAGGAATTTTATTTTCCATACTTACGACTATCTTTATGATCCTCTTCTCAATTCGGGTAAATCTGCATATGTTGGGATTAGGAGCGGTTACGATGTTTTCCATAGCTTTAAGCATCCATTTTAGTATTAATTTGACCCTAATTATTTCGTTACTACTAATGGTTTGTGGTGTTGTAGCTACTTCACAATTGTTTCAGCGAGAGCAATCCTATATTGAAACCATTTTAGGCTTTATCATTGGCCTTCTTCCCCAGTTAACCCTGGTATCTTCCTGGTTATAGTATATAAAATATAAGCCCAAATTTTGCAATACGCATACCAATCGTATTGTCACCGATCACCGCATCATCTTTAAAAAGCGTATTTAGACTATAATACACATAGAAATTAAAGGTGTTCCACCCGAAAGATAAAGTAGCCCCGTACCGTAAACGATTCAGTTCGTTTAATTTGGTCTGATTTACCGTAATTCCAGTATTTGAAGAATACGTAGATTTAAAATAATAAATATACCCAAGCTGCAATCCGGTATATATTCGCCAGAATTTATGACTTTCTGCGACTGAGGTTCGCCATCGAAATTGTAACGGCACTTCTATTAAATGGGTAATAAACCGGTTGGAATCATAACTAATATTTTCTTCTTCTAAATCCAAAAACAAACCTTCTTGAGTGTCCTGTACTTCATCAATATATAAAGATTGATTATAGGTATTACCAGAATAGCCTATACCTAATCCGATAGCAAAATTCCGTTGTGAATTTATTGGCATATCTCTGATAAAACCAGCATGAATACCTCCGGAAAAGCCGGATTGATCTATAGGTGTATCTACTAACAAGTTGAAAGTAACACCTGCATAGAATTGATCTTCACGATATTTCTGGTCTGATGCTGTTGTATCTACAGAGGTTGAAGTAGTTAATTGTTGTCCTATTCCTACAAAACAAAAAGTAAGTAAAAAACAAAGAAGACAACCACTTACTTTCATAGTACAAGTACAGTAAAAAGAATTTAAATTTTTATAGTGCCATATTAGCGTTTGTTAACCAAAGCGTAGTACAAAGTACAAGTAACAAATTAATTTTTGATTGAACAATATAAATTGAATGTAGGCTTGAATTAAATGAACTTTCTAAAAAATAGAGAAAAAATTGTATTAGGTTTAAATTTTACTCCTAAAATTATTTTCGGTATTCTCAAGAAGGTATAGAAAAAGCTATTTTTCATAGGATCAAATAGCTAAACTAATCACATATTTCTTAAACAGACCTACGTTAATATAAAGAAAAATAAATTATAAGTAGTTGTTTTCTACAAACACAAAATCCCGCAGAAAGCGGGATTTTATATTGTAAAGCCTTTTAATAACTATTTTATATTATCCGTAGCATCTCCTTGCCGTGTAGTATAATTAATTTTAAGTGCCTGTACTTCTCTTAATTCCTTTTTGATATCACCTACTAATCCCATATTGGTTTCTCCATCTACTTTTAAAGCTGTAGTTAAGAATGGAATTAATTCTTCTCTTTTGGAAGCACGTTCTGCCAGAATAAAAGGTTTGATATCCCGAACATCGGCAAACTTATCATTTAATTGAATTTTAGCTTGTGTACCCGCACTTGCAGCATAACGCTCACTTGGTTTCCCTGCATAAATATACATTACCAAATCTTTCTTATCCAACTTTTCAATTTGATTGGCAACCGGTAATTTATTATCTATCATCAATGTATTTTGACGCATTACCGTAGCTACCATAAAAAAGAATAATAACATAAATACAATATCTGGTAAGGATGCTGTAGATATTGCCGGTAAATCTCCGCTTTTTTTCTTTTTAAATTTCGACATAATATATCCTTCTTAGATTATTTTTTAGGTTCTGCTTCAGAAAGTTTTTCAGGATACATTAATTGTATCTTCTTAATATTCTCCTTCAATCTTTCTTTATCTCCCGGGTAATTTACATCTTTTACCTCCTGCTCCATTTGTACAAATGTTTTTCCGAACAAACGTTGAGATTCACGGTTTCTTAAAAAATTATAAGCAGCTACCAGTTCATTTTGAACGGCTATATAAGTAGAGTAATCTGTTTCTCTATTATTTCTAAGAGAGATCACCGCTTTATTTGGATTATCAGAAGAAGTAGATGACCTACTACCCTGACAATATTCGCAACGATCGTTTCCACTGCCACCTCCATTATCAAGAAAGGCAATGGCAGCTTCTCTTAAAGCTCCTAATTCCATAGGAACTTCTTCTACCAAAAGGTCATTGTTCTTATTAACCTCTACTACAAAAATATTTTTTTCTTTTAAGATAGGAGGTGTTTCTTCATCTTCTACTGGTGGTGGAAGTTTTCGACTAATCCCACTATCTGTTTCAATAGTAGTAGTAACTAAGAAAAATATTAGCAGTAAAAAGGCAATATCCGCCATAGATCCCGCATTTACTTCCGGTGCTGCTCTTTTCGCCATATTATTTAAAATTTACTTTATTAATTTTTGAACCCCAGACACTATCATCATACCAATCGCTATAATTGCTAAGATGTAAAATGAATATAAACCAGCTCCTACCAATTTTGATTCTGTTGCAGAAAGCATTTCACCATCTTTCATCGTGGTCTCTACTCCTTCTGCCAATACGTACCCTATTCCCAAAATTACTAAAAAAGCAACAATACCAATTAGCGTGTTCTTAAGTCCACCCGGATTTTTAGCTAGTGCTGAAAAAACAGTAATAAGGGTTGCTATAATTGCTATAACAAATACAACTAATGTTAACATATATAAAGGATTAACCGCCCCATAAGCCATATCCTCCGGAAGTTCTCTTGCTTCGGATACGCCATTTTCTTCCATTAGCGTCGAAATAGAACTATTCATCACAAACCATAGAGCAATACCAACAGCTCCTAAGGCCAGTACTATGTATGATAAAATTTTTGAAATCTTCATGTAACTAGATTTTTAACTAAATCCGCGTTATAACGAATACAGTATTAATAGTAAGATTGAATTAATATAAAGTCTTTTCAAATCTAATTTTATAAAAGTAGATTATCAAAGTAACACTTACGGATTAATTATCTTTTTGTTTTGTAAGCAACTAATAGGTCAATTAAGGTAATGGAAGCATCTTCCATATCATTGACAATACTATCAATTTTAGCAACGATGTAATTGTAAAAGATTTGAAGTATAATTGCAACAATCAGACCAAAAACGGTAGTTAATAATGCTACTTTAATACCTCCTGCTACCAATGATGGTTGCATATCACCTGCTGCTTCAATCTTATCAAATGCCTCAATCATACCAATTACCGTACCCATAAACCCAAGCATTGGTGCCAATGCAATAAATAAAGATACCCAGGAAACGTTTTTCTCCAACTGTCCCATTTGTACACCTCCGTAAGCCACTACAGCTTTTTCAGCTGCGTCTATACTTTCATTTGCACGGTCTAAACCTTGATAGTAAATAGAAGCTACCGGCCCTTTTGTATTTCTACAAACTTCTTTTGCTGCCTCAACACCACCTGTATTCAAGGCATCTTCTACATTTTGTTGTAGTTTTTTGGTATTAGTCGTAGCCAGGTTTAAATAGATAATTCTTTCAATAGCAATAGCAAGACCAAGAATTAAACATAATAGTACGATCCCCATAAAACCAGGACCTCCTTCTATAAAACGCTTTTTCAGTTTTTGGTGAAAAGATGCTTCTTCTGCAACTACAGGCTCAGAATCTTGTACTAATGTTGTTGTCAAA
Source organism: Aquimarina sp. ERC-38 (assembly GCF_026222555.1). Lineage (NCBI taxonomy): Bacteria > Pseudomonadati > Bacteroidota > Flavobacteriia > Flavobacteriales > Flavobacteriaceae > Aquimarina > Aquimarina sp. ERC-38. The sequence continues at coordinate 470,198 of NZ_CP098511.1, forward strand.
GGCGCAATAAGCAACTGCGCGTTAGCCGTTAATAACTGGTTCGATGAAGTTGATGCAGTTGCACTGCCAAAACTCATTATCATTGCGATTGCCAGAATAGAAAATAATCTTTTCATTATGCTGATTTGTAATTTTAATTAGTTAAAGGGTTAAAGATATAAAAATATTGTAAACTTAATATTAATTAAATAATAATGACGAAACCCGGGTTATATCCTATAGGATTCGCAATTTAAAATACATTTGTCCGTACTCGCGAGGTACAAATGTTGATAAAATAAAGAACTTAAACAAACTAGTTAGCTTGCTCTATAATTCTGCATTTACTATGCATTTCAATTCGGAGCAGAGAGGAAGGGATTCGAACCCTCGATACGCTTTTGGCGTATACACACTTTCCAGGCGTGCGCCTTCGACCACTCGGCCACCTCTCTAGTTGTATCTTTTTTCAAATACAGAACGCCAAATAACAAAAAAAATATTGAGTACTAAAATCTGAGCCGTTAATTTTACAGCATTTCACCGCGTAGTGACTTTTCATACTTGGTTTTGAACTGTTTATAACTTAGATTTTGAGATAGTAAAAACATGAGTTTAACGATTGCAGATTCTATAGTAATATCTTTTCCTGATATTACGCCGTATTGCAGCAAATGCTTTCCAGTCTCATAAGCCTTCATATTTACCTCCCCCATTTTGCATTGGGTACAATTGATTACCGGTATTTCTCTTTCCTTCAATTCTTTTAATACAGTGACAAACCATTCTGCCGTCAAGGCATTTCCGGCACCAAAGGTTTCTATAATGACACCACGAACTTTAGAATGCAACATCATTTCAGTCGTAATCTCTTTAGAAATACCCGGGAACAACCTAATAATAATTACTTCCGTACAGAACTGATCTTTATAAAATAATTTTTTGTTTAGGTCTGGTTTTAATAAATCCTTGTGGTTTACTACTAATTTTACTCCGGAAACCGCTAAAGGAGGATAATTATAGGATCGGAACGCTTCAAAATGAGCAGCATTCATTTTAGAGGTTCGGTTACCACGGAGTAGTTTATATTCAAAATATAGCCCTACCTCTTTAATTACCGGTTTCTCCTGATATTGTAAGGCAGCTAATTGAATAGCGGTTATTACATTTTCTTTAGCATCCGTCCGCAAATCTCCAATTGGTAATTGAGATCCGGTACATATAACAGGTTTTTGTAGGTTTTCAAACATAAAACTTAGAGCAGAAGCTGTGTACGACATGGTATCACTTCCATGTAAAACCACAAAACCATCAAAGTCGTGGTAATGATCATGGATAATGTTACCTAGTTGCGCCCATAATAGAGGGTTCATATCAGATGAATCGATAGGTTCTTCAAAACTAATGGTTTCAATATGACAATGTAATAGTTTTAATTCCGGAATATGTTTTAAAAGTTTTTTAAAATTAAAAGCCTTTAAAGCCCCTGACTCAAAATCTTTAATCATTCCTATAGTACCACCTGTATAAATTAATAATATGTTGGGAATGTTGGGATTCATATTTTTTAATTAAGCAAAGTTATCTACTTTTAAACTAAATACGTTTAAGGCAGTTTCCGTAGTAATTTTGGCAACGGCTTCTTCAGAAATATCATAAATATTAGCCACTTTGCTTAAGACTTTGGTTAGATATGCACTTTCATTTCGTTTTCCTCTATACGGTACGGGAGCTAAATAAGGCGCATCAGTTTCTAAAACGATATGTTCTATCGGAATTTGACGTAGAAACCTATCAATTTTACCATTTTTAAAGGTAACTACTCCTCCGATACCTAGTTTCATATTATAAGAAATTGCTTTTTGTGCCTGTTCCAAATCCCCGGTAAAGCAGTGAAAAATTCCAAATAAATCATCCCCTTTTTCTTCTTCCAGTACGTCAAAAACTTCATCAAATGCTTCCCTGCAATGAATAACTATGGGTAGTTGGTATTTTTTTGCCAACCGAATTTGCTTTTTAAAGGCGTCCAGCTGTTCTTTTAAAAAAGTTCGATCCCAGTACAAATCAATTCCGATTTCACCAATGGCATAAAACTTTTTTAATGCTTCGGGTTGCTTCCTTTTTAAAACCTCCTCATAGACATGTTGCAACTCTGATTCGTAGTTTTCTTTTACATGAGTAGGATGCAAACCCATCATTAGAAAGGTGTTTTTGGGATATTTAGCTTCCAGATCATACATACCTTTAGTATAGGTAGCATCTATGGCTGGAATAAAAAAATACTGAATTCCTTCTTCCAATGCCTTTTGAATTACGGCATCCTGATCTTCCTGGAAGGATTCACTGTATAAATGGGTATGGGTATCAACTAAAATCATGAAGTAAAAGTATGGTTTATAGAAATTAACTTTTCGTAATGTTCAAAAATAATAGAGAAGCGTTCATAAATTGTTCAAAATTTTTACTATTTGAAATAAACTTTATCTATTTTCATCTCTTTTAAAATTAGCTTTAACAGATGGAACAAACAATTAAATTAACACTCACAGATACTACCTCAGAGGCTCCTAATAAAAACAACATTGCTATTGCGAAAAAAATTAATAAAATTGAAAGGTTAAAAAAACAAATACAAACCATCAATTCCACTTTAACACAAATTAAAGGGCTATATGATAAAAATTTAAGTTTAACCGAAAAAAAATTGTTTAAAGTTAAAGAAGCACTTATTGTTCGCCTTTATGAGAGATTTCTGCAAAAATCATTTACCGCCTGGCAAAAAGAGATGATATATTCCAAAATTCAGAACGAAATCTTTTTTCTACAAGAAAACCAATATACTTCTGAAAAATTTGAAAATATCCTTAATGAACTACAAAAGCAAGCTAAGGAGGATATAAAAAATATGGATCCTTTAGAAAAAGAGTTTATGGATGAAATTATGGGAAATATGCTGAAAGATTGGGGATTTGATTTTGAGGATGGAACTGTAGATTACGATAAGTTGGACGATGAAGATTATCAACGAGAGTTTTTCAAAAAGCAGCAGGAATCCAGGCAGGATTGGGAGAGAGAAGTTAAAAGAGAGCAAAAGGCTAACCAAAATTTAACAACTGATAAAGAGTTTTATAAACTTTATAAAAGTTTGGTAAAAAAAACACATCCTGATCTGGTAACTGATAAAAAAGAAAAAGAACGCCTAGAAGTGGTTATGAAAGAACTTTCGTTAGCTTGGGAAGATCGTAATTATTATAAACTATTGCTTCTTCAAAAGGAGATTATTAAAGAAGAGGACCTACAGATACAGCTAAGCAAAAACCAGTTAAAATCTGTTTTTACATCTTTAGATAGAGAAATTGAAAAATTAGAAATTGAAAAATATAAATTAAAGCAAGCCCCGGAAAATGAATTTTATTGGAATCATTTTAATGCTCGTTCTCAAAAGGGAATCGAAAAAAAACTAGCTGTACATAAAAACGAAATGCTGGCATTGATTTCCAATCATAATTTCGAGTTACAGCAGTTAAAAAATCAGAAAAGTACCAAAGAAATGCTTAAAGAGATAAGATCAGTTGTACAATATTCAGATCCTTTTGAACTTTATTAAGTTTTGAGATGAATATGTCTATACGCCAATTACTTACTAAAAAGAAATACCATAGAATTCCGCTAACTTTTACTAAAACCAATCATTTTGAAGTAAAAGCAACAATCAATGAAATCGAAGGTAATTTTATCCTGGATACCGGAGCTTCCAATTCTTGTGTAGGCTTTGATGCTATTGAGAAGTTTGATCTTTTTGCTCAAGATAGTGATGTTAAAGCTGCTGGGGCGGGAGCAACGGATATGCTTACACAAGTATCTAAAAAAAACAGTATTCGAATACAATTATGGTCTCGAAAAAATATCCCCTTAGTCCTTTTTGATCTAACCCATGTTAATACCGCATTAATCACCCATGAAGCGGAACCTGTAGATGGAATTATCGGTGCGGACATTCTTAAAAGAGGAAAAGCCATTATTGATTACGAACGTACCTGTTTATATCTTAAATAATCCACTTAACGTAAATACTGTACAATTTTTAAAGAAAATAGCTCCCAACATCTTACTATACATTTAGAAATATAAAACCTAAAATATCGCTGTGAAATTACTGACCGGCCAAAAGTAAACTTGTAGGTTTGGAACACTTCACTCAACATACTTTTATATAAGGTATAAAAACTACTTCCTGCGTGCTTTACAAACTCATCTAAATTACTATTTTTGCGCTTTCTAACTCAAAATAGTTCATGAATACTTCAAAAAAAGTAACTTCTGCATTGATTTCGGTTTTTAGTAAAGACGGATTAGCACCAATTGTTAAAAAATTAAATGAACTCGGTGTTACCTTGTATTCTACAGGAGGTACTGAACAGTTTATTAAAGATTTAGATATTCCCGTCGTACCTGTAGAGGATATTACTTCATATCCCTCTATATTGGGTGGACGAGTTAAAACTTTGCATCCCAAGGTTTTCGGAGGTATTTTAAACCGTCAAAATAATGATAGTGATATCGCTGAATTAGAGCAATATGAAATTCCGCAATTAGACGTTGTCATTGTAGATTTATACCCTTTTGAAAAAACAGTTGCTTCAGGTGCTTCGGAACAGGATATTATTGAAAAAATTGATATCGGAGGTATTTCATTAATTCGGGCAGCAGCCAAAAATTTTGCCGACGTTACCTGTATTTCTTCAATGAATGATTATAAAGACTTTCTAAGGGTGCTGGAAGAAGGTAATGGAGAAATATCTATAGCCGATAGAAAGAAATTTGCCACTCGTGCATTTCAGGTTTCTTCTCATTATGATACGGCAATTTTTAACTATTTTAATAGCGAACAGGAAGAAAACACTTTAAAGATAAGTGAATCTAACGGAAGTGTTTTAAGATATGGAGAGAATCCGCATCAAAAGGGATATTTCTTTGGTAATTTTGATGAAGTATTTGAGAAATTACATGGTAAGGAATTATCTTACAATAACTTACTTGACGTAGATGCCGCTGTACAATTAATGCTAGAATTTAAAGAGGAAGCACCTACTTTTGCTATTCTTAAACATAATAATGCTTGCGGACTGGCCCAACGCAAAACTATTTTACAGGCATATAAAGATGCACTGGCCGGTGATCCGGTTTCAGCTTTTGGAGGGGTTCTAATTAGTAATAGCGAGATTGATAAAGAAACGGCTAACGAAATTCATTCGTTATTTTGTGAAGTGGTAATCGCTCCTACTTTTAGTCCGGAAGCTTTAGATATTTTAAAAGGAAAGAAAAATCGGATAGTATTAGTCCTTAAAAACACCAACTTTGCTTCGCAACAAGTTCGAACTTGTTTAAACGGGTATCTGGTTCAGGATAAAGATTTAAAAACAGATACAAAAAAAGATCTTAAGGTAGTAACGGAGACAGCTCCTACCCCTGAACAGATTGAAGACTTACTATTTGCCTCTAAAATCTGTAAGCATACCAAATCCAACACCATTGTTTTTACAAAAAATAAGCAATTATTAGCCAGTGGTACCGGACAAACCTCTCGTGTGGATGCCCTTAAACAGAGTATTGAAAAAGCAGGTTCTTTTAACTTTAATTTAAACGGAGCTGTTATGGCTAGTGATGCTTTTTTCCCTTTTCCGGATTGTGTGGAATTAGCAGATAATGCGGGAATAAAGGCGGTAATACAACCCGGAGGTTCTATTAAAGACGAATTAAGTATTGAATATTGCAATAAAAACGGAATGGCCATGGTAATGACCGGAACACGCCATTTTAAACATTAATTTTTAGTACATTTATAAATTCTAACCCCTTTTAACGTTTTTTATGGGATTTTTTGACTTCTTTACCGAAGAAATTGCCATTGACTTAGGTACCGCAAATACCTTAATTATCCATAATGATAAAGTTGTTGTAGATAGCCCTTCTATCGTTGCCCGTGATATTGTATCCGGAAAAATTATAGCAGCGGGGAAAGAAGCAGCCATGATGCAAGGAAAAACCCATGAAAACATTAAAACGATCCGACCCTTAAAGGATGGAGTTATCGCTGATTTTGATGCCAGTGAAAAAATGATTAGTATGTTTATCAAAGACATACCAGCGTTACGAAAGAAAATTTTTACTCCTGCTTTACGGATGGTTATCTGTATACCATCCGGAATTACTGAAGTGGAAATGCGTGCGGTAAAAGAAAGTGCGGAACGGGTAAACGGAAAAGAAGTGTACCTGATACACGAACCTATGGCAGCCGCCATTGGTATTGGGGTTGATATTATGCAGCCCAAAGGAAATATGATTGTAGATATCGGTGGAGGTACTACGGAGATTGCTGTCATCGCTTTAGGGGGAATTGTTTGTGACAAATCTATAAAAATTGCAGGTGACGTATTTACCAATGATATTATTTACTACATGAGAACTCAGCACAACCTTTATGTGGGAGAACGAACGGCAGAAAAGATTAAAATTCAGATTGGAGCTGCTACAGAAGACCTTGATCTCCCGCCAGAAGATATGAGTGTACAAGGCCGGGATCTATTGACCGGAAAACCCAAACAGGTTCAGATATCCTATCGGGAAATATCTAAGGCACTAGATAAATCAATCCTGCGAATTGAAGATGCGGTAATGGAAACCTTATCGCAAACCCCACCGGAATTAGCTGCGGATATTTATAATACCGGAATTTACTTAGCCGGTGGTGGATCTATGCTACGGGGACTGGACAAACGATTGTCTCAAAAAACAGACCTGCCCGTATACATTGCCGAAGATCCGTTAAGAGCCGTAGTACGCGGAACCGGAATTACCTTAAAGAATCTAAGCAGGTATAAGAGTGTGTTGATTAAGTAATGAGTTAGTTGATGGTTAATTGTTTTTTGTATGAAGTACAAAGTGAATAGTATTAAATGCTAGGAAGCGGAATGTTAGTGTAAATAGTGAAGAAGGGCTTCGAGTCCCTCAGCCCACGGAGCACGAATAAAAAACAAAAGAGGACTTCGAGTCCCTCAGTCCTCAAAGCACGAGTAAAAAACGATAAACGAGAGGGCTGAGGCCCTCGAAGCCCAAATAAAAAGAAAATAAAAATATGATGAACTAACCTCTGTAAACCTACTTCCCCTTATGCAGCAAATCATAAACTTTTTAGTTCGAAATAAAAATTTCTTACTTTTTTGTTTTTTGTTTTTAATATCTTTTATCCTTACCGTGCAATCACATTCCTATCACCGTAGTAAGGTAATTAGTTCTACCAACTTTTTTACCGGGGGTTTATACGGTTGGCGCTACCATGTAAGTCATTATTTTGGGCTAGATAGTGAAAATAAACGTTTACTGGAAGAAAATGAATATTTAAGGAATCAATTATTACAATTACAAACTACTTATGATACAATACCTACACGTAAGGTAGATACCATTAGCTTTGATAGACCTTATACTTTTTATCGCGGATATGTTTATAAAAACGATTATCATAAAAAAGACAATTACTTACTAATTAATATTGGTGAAAACGATAGTATCTTACCAGATATGGGAGTTATTACTGACAAAGGCATTGTAGGAATTGTAGAAAATACTTCAGCTAACTACAGCAGGGTACTTTCTATTTTAAATAGTAATTCCAGGATTAATGCTGGTTTAAAAAATTCAAATCAGTACGGTTCTTTAATTTGGGACGGTATGGACCCAAATATTGTTCAGTTGGAAACAGTTCCGCGACAAGCGGTATTAAAAAAAGGAGACACGATTATAACCAATGGACGTTCTACTATTTTTCCTAAGGGTATTGGTATCGGTACTATTGAAAATTTTGAATTGGATCAAAGCCAAAGCTATTATTTAATTAATATCCGGCTTTTTAATGATATGACGGATATTGGGTTTGTATATGCCATCAAAAATGCAGATAAGCCTGAAATTAATCAATTAGAAAGGTCTGTAGGGAATGAATAATAGTATTTTACTCTATATTTCGAGGTTTGTAGCACTAGTTTTAGCTCAAGTAATACTATTCAATCATATCAATTTTTTAGGATATATTAATCCTTATATCTACATTATTTATATTGCCCTAGCTCCTCTTAATACTCATAAAAGTTTGTTTCTTTTTGTCAGTTTTTTACTAGGGTTGAGTATTGATATGTTTGGAGATTCCGGGGGGGTGCATGCTGCAGCTTGTGTGTCGACGGCTTTTAGTAGGCCAATTATTTTACGATCGGTATTTGGGTTAAGTTATGAATTTCAAACCATGAAATTGAGTCGGGTAGGATTAGTACCTTTATTCACCTATGTAGCTGCGCTGGTTTCCATACATCATATTATTCTTTTCTCTCTTGAATATTTTAACATTGCGCATATACTTCAAATTGCTAAAAAAACCTTATTTTCAGGTATATTATCCAGTGTTGTTATCACTATAATTTTAATATTTTTTAGAAAGAAAGATTCATGAGAAAGGTGCTGTTGTATCTGATTATTATATCTACCGGACTTATATTTGTTTCCCGTCTATTTTATTTACAGGTTTTAAATACTTCTTTTGCAGCATTGTCTGAAGATAATGCAATCAAAATGATTTATGACTATCCGCAACGAGGTGCTGTTTATGATAGAAACGGTAAATTATTGGTGACCAATCAACCTTCTTACGATGTTATGGTAATTCCCAGGGAAGTCAAAGCTTTTGACACTTTGGAATTCTGCGGAATTTTAGGGATTACTAAAGAACGTTTACTTAAACAACTGAAAAAAGCCAGCGTATATTCTCCACGTGTGCCTTCGGTAGTAATTCCTCAATTAACTAAAGATGAATACGCCTATTTACAGGAAAAAATGCGAAAATTTACCGGTTTTTACATTCAAAAACGTTCACTAAGGGATTACCAAACCGAAAATGCTGCTAATGTACTAGGCTATATCGGTGAAGTTAACGAAGCTTTGATCCGTAAAAATCCATATTACTTATCCGGGGATTTAATTGGAATGAGTGGTGTCGAAAAACAGTATGAAAATGAACTACGCGGTATTAAAGGAGTTAAACGTATTCAAAAAGATCGGTTTAACCGTGACATTGGTCCTTATAAAGATGGAAAATTTGACACCTTGCCGGTCAACGGAAATGATTTAACCATTAGCATAGATATTGATCTGCAAGCCTACGGCGAAAAATTAATGCAGGGGAAAAGAGGGGGTATTGTTGCTATCGAACCGGCCTCCGGCGAAATTCTGGCAATGGTTACCGCACCCAGCTATAAACCGGAATTATTAGTGGGACGAAAACGGTCTCCTAATTTTACTAAAATGTATTACGATACTATTGCGCAACCCCTTTTTGACCGAGGTGTCAAGGGAGCCTATCCACCAGGGTCTCCATTTAAAACCATTAATGCGTTGATTGGGTTACAGGAAGAAGTAGTAACCACCGAGGATCGTTTTAGTTGCCGTAACGGGTATTATTACGGTAAAAGCCGAAGGCGTTTCGGGTGTCATTCGCATCGTAGTCCTTTAAATATGATTCCGGGAATTTCTTACTCTTGTAATGCTTATTTTGCCAATGTATACTTACGAATTATTAATAAATTTGATACTCCGCAGGAAGGTATTGAAACCTGGCGAAAGCATGTAGAAAGTTTTGGGCTTGGTAATTTTTTAAACAACGACTTGCCTACCGGAAATTCAGGAAAAGTACCTACCGCCAAGTATTATGATAAGGTGTACCAATACCCAAAATATAAATGGTTTGCCACTAATACTATTTCTAATTCTATCGGACAAGGGGAAGTCCTGGCTACCCCTTTACAACTGGCAAATATGACGGCTGCTATTGCCAATCGTGGCTATTATATCACTCCGCATATGTTAAAAAAGAGAGAAGGAAAACCGATCACCGACCCGAATTATATGCAACCCAAGTATACGACCATTGATACAAAACATTTTGAACCGGTGGTAGAAGGGATGCACCAAGTATTTACACAAGGTACAGCCAGTTTTTTACAATCCCCCGGTATTGATATCTGTGGAAAAACAGGAACGGCTGAGAATTTTACTAAAATTGATGGCGAACGGGTACAGTTAACGGATCATTCGGTCTTTATTGCTTTTGCTCCCAAAGATAATCCTAAAATTGCCTTATCAGTATTCGTAGAGAATGGACATTATGGTTCAAAATACGCAGGTAGGATGGCTACCTTGATGATTGAAAAATACTTAAAAGAAAAGATTGAACGTACCGACCTGGAAGACTGGGTATTTAGTCATTCCTTAGAAGAAGAATATGCCAAACCTCTTAGCGGGGAACCTTTTAAAATCAACCAATAATGTCAAGATCTACAGTAGCCTCTGTTGATTGGGTTGCCATCTTACTTTTTCTGGCATTGGTATTATTCGGGTGGGCAAATATTTACTCTGCTTCTTACGGAGATCAGGAGTTATCCATTACCGATTTTTCACAGGTAGCCGTAAAACAAGGCTATTGGATCGTTTTAAGTATTACCATGATTATTATGATCATGGCACTTGAAGCAAAATTCTTTGAACGTTTTGCCGGATTGATCTATGTCATTTCTTTACTATCTCTCCTCGGACTCTTTGTATTTGGAAAAACCATTTCCGGAGCAACTTCCTGGTATAATTTAGGTTTTATGAGCTTGCAACCTTCAGAATTTGCTAAAGCTGCAACTGCCCTAGCTCTGGCAAAGTTTTTAAGTGACTTGCAAACCAACTTAAAACTAATGAATCATCAACTTAGGGCATTTTTGATTATAGCCCTACCTGCTTTATTTATCATACCGCAACCTGATCCTGGAAGTGCCTTAGTATACGCTGCTTTCTTTTTTCCGTTATACCGGGAAGGTTTGGCTGCTATGTATTTAATTATTGGAGCTTCTGCCAGTATTTTATTTGTACTTACTTTACTTATTGCCCCGGTTTGGGTGGTCAGTGGAGTTGCTTTACTTATGGGGATTGTTCTATTTGTCCAACGAAAAAAACGTCCGAAATACGCTGTTTTTGCAGGGACTTTATTAGTCATTGTCGCCTTTTGCTTTTCAGTGGACTATATTTTTAACCACGTCTTTGAACAACGGCACCGGGACCGGTTTAATATTGTTTTAGGTAAAGAAGTAGATGCTAAAGGAATTGGGTACAATACCAACCAAAGCGAAATTGCCATTGGTAGTGGCAGTTGGCTAGGTAAAGGCTGGACGGAAGGTACACAAACCAAAGGAGGTTTTGTTCCCGAACAACATACCGATTATATCTTTAGTACCGTGGGTGAAGAATGGGGCTTTTTAGGAGCCACCTCTGTAATCTTACTATTTGTTAGTCTAATGATGCGTCTGATTTACCTGGCCGAACGTCAAAAATCCCAATTCAGCCGGGTGTACGGATACAGTGTGGTAGGGGTGTTATTTATACATTTTGCGGTAAATGTAGGGATGGTTACCGGATTATTTCCTACAGTGGGTATCCCCCTCCCTTTTTTCAGCTACGGAGGTTCCGGACTTTGGGGATTCACTTTATTACTTTTTATTTTTATTAAATTAGATGCGAATCGGGTAAATGAGTGGTAGGTTTTTTTAATTTGGAATTACCCTAGCATTAAAAGAATTTATAAAAATTAGTGCAGGCGGCAATGATCTTTCAGGTGGTCAAAAACAACGAATTCTTATTTCATGAGCAACCTATAAAAATCTAAAATATATGGTTTTAGATGAAGCTACTTCTACCTTGGATGCAACAAACGAAAAAGAAAATCATAATAATCTAAAACGATTATTTAAAAATAAAACTATTGTAATTATAGCACATAGATTGAGTACCGCTCAAAACGCAGATCAAATTATTATGTTATCCGAAGGAAATCTCGTAGAACAAGGAACCCACCAAACACTAATTAGAAAAAAACAGAATGAATAGTTTTTTATTTATAGCAGAATAAGATAAGTATTACATAACATTTTACATGTTTTTTAGGTTTCAATATGTAATAACTGTTCTAGAATTATAAATGAAAAATCGTCATACGCTATCTAGTTCTAGAACAAGCTTTTTCAATACCAGTTCAGTTGAAACGGCTTTTTTATTATGCAATCTCCTTGAAATAATAAAAACTGCAAAACTTAAAATAATTCTTTAACGAAACTTTTTACCATTTTAACTGAAAATAAACCCGGTTGCACGGAAAGCCCTTTCTACATAGTTAGTGACCTTATACTTTCGTTGAAAATTAATTTAATTAGAAATGCGATCATTTATCTCTATTACATTCATACTCTTACTAAAGTTAAACCCAGTTTTAGGGCAGTACGCGATTCAAGGTACAGTTACTGATATGGACAAGCAACCCTTACCTTTTGCAAATGTCATACTTTACCAAAATCAAAATAAAAACCCAGTGAATGCAATGGCTACCAGTACCGAGGGTGGCTATATTTTTTCGGATCTGCCAAAAGGCAATTATAAAATTCAGGTCTCTATGCTTGGATTTGAAACTAAAACCTCCGAATTTAAGGTGTTAGATAAAAACATACCTTTAGTTGAATTAAATTTTATCTTAGTATTCGAACAATTAGATGAAGTAGTGATTACTGTTAAAAAACCAATAATCCGACAAACCGCAGAAAAAATAATCGTAGATATAGAAAATTCTCAGCTTATAAATTCAAATTTACAGGATGTAATGAAGAAGATCCCAGGTGTTATCGTAACTAATAATACTCTTAGCTACGCGGGACAAAGTAATTTAAGAATACTAATCAATGGCAAATCAACTGATTTTATGGATGTGACCTCCTTACTAAGAGAAATGCCTTCAGATAATATTGCCAGGGTCGAACTTATCCAGCAACCCGGAGCAGAATACGATGCCCAGGGTACAGGACCTTTAATTAATATTATATTAAAGAAAAATGTTAACCTTGGGATCAACGGTAATGCCCGGCAACTGGTAGGTTATGATAACGATTGGCTACATTCAACAAGGGCATCCTTATCTAATTATGAGAATCAATTGAACTGGCAGGTAAATGCCGGATACTATAAAAATGCATGGAGAGAAGACTTAATTATATCCAGAAAAGTTAGGGATCAGCGATTTGATCAAGTTTCTATATCCCCTTTTGACCCTCTAAGTATTAATTTGAGCAGTAGACTGGATTATTATATCAATGAGCAGACGACTATCGGAGCTAATATTACTACCAATCAAAGTGAGTCAAAAAGAGAAACAAAAAATACAACAACTATTAGTAATCAAACTGCATCCCAAAAGCTAGTTACTAACAACGCATTAGATGGTAATTGGAGTAATTATACCTTTAATCCCTATTTGGAATACGATGATGATAAAAATAAAATTGTTTTAGATCTCAATTATGTAAATTACAGTTCTGAAGATATTAATCAATTATTTCGGATTGGAAATAGCGGTATTACATTTAGAAATCAGGAATATAATCAAAGTGCTAAGTTTGATATAGTAACGTACAAAGGAGATTATCGACGTCAAATAAGTAAAGACATCACATGGAGCGGAGGTATTAAATATACCGATGTTGATTCTGACAGTAATCTGCTATCGTTCATTCAAGATAATAATGGAATTTTTATTGATAATACTGATCAAACGAATCAATTTCAAATAGATGAAAATATCATTGCTGTATACAACAAATTAGTTCTGGATTATGAAACCTGGACGCTTTCACTAGGGTTGCGGTGGGAAGAAAGCAATACACAAGGAACTTCTATAACCGAAGATCAAACGTTGACCCGAAAAATTTCGAAATGGTTCCCCAGTGTAAGTTTCAGTCATGTGATAAAAGATAACCTGGATGCGAATATCGCGTACAGCTATAGGATTAATAGGCCTGCTTATAATACTTTAAATTCATTTGTATATTATTACGACCCTTTCACTTTTGAAGCTGGCAACCCAACCTTAAAACCTGCGCTAACTAATAGTATGCAATTTAACCTTACCTATGATAAGCAACCCTTTTTTACGGTAGGTTATAAAAACACATCAGATCAATTATTTCAAATTTTAAATCAAAACGATAATACAGGTGACGCATCGAGGACAGTTATAAATATTCAGGAGAATGAAAACTGGAGTTTTAGATTGTTTGGTCCTTTAAATTTTATAAATAAATTAGACGGTTTCACAGGTATAATTGCCAACCATAATAATTACAAGGATGAATCCCTATTGCCAGAATTAGATTTATCTAAGTGGAGTTTGACCTGGTACACGAGTGCTCAATACGAACTACCATTTAAGATTAATTCCGAAATATCAGGATACTATACTTCAGGTGGATTAGAAGGACAAATTGAATATGAATGGCTTGCTGGTCTTGATTTTGCCGTTAGCAAATCATTTTTTGATAACCAAATTAAAGTAACCTTAGAATGGGAAGAAATTTTGGATCGAGAGTTTTTAGGTAATATCAATTATGATAATATCGAAGCAGATATTACCAGTAATTGGTCCCGAAGAAATGTGTATTTTCAAATTAGTTATAATTTTGGATCAAAGTTCAATAAAAGTAATAAAAGAGCTGAAATATCCAAAGAGGAAATTGATAGAATAGGTACTAAAAATTAATCTAAGTATGAACACCAAGATAAATTCAACGGATTATATTCTTCTCGGTGCTTATTTCATGGTATCCGCCCTTATTCAATTTTTTACCTATTATGACGCTAATAGTTTGATCAAAGAGTATTTATTAGATATCCCTATAGATATTATTACTGCACTCATTTTTATTTTTTTATTTATGGGATGGCTTATACCTAATTTTATAGTTCGTAAGAAACAATATTTTAAATTTATAATTTTTGGTTTAGTTATTATGTTAGTTTTAGGCTTTATAGATTATACTGTTAATTTTTACTCCGGAGAAAATGACTGGAATATCTACCCTTCCTTTTGGAAATTATGTAGAATAAGTATTACCGTAATGGCCGAAGAAAGTTCACTACCTCTAGGTTTATTATTAGGGAAAAAGTATTATGAAGGACAGCTCCAGTACTCTGAAATAAAACGAGAACAAAAAGAACATGAACTTAAATTATTACGATCTCAAATTGATCCACATTTTTTATTCAATAATTTAAATACCTTGGATGCTTTAATTGATAGCGACCCAAAAAAAGCAAAGGAGTATATTAACCGGCTATCTTTAATTTATAGGTATTTGATTCAAACTAAGGAAGCAGAAGTGATGGAATTATCTAAGGAAGTACAATTTGCGGAAAATTATATTTTTTTAATTCAAACACGGTTCTATGAGGATTATAATTTTGAAATTATTGAAAATAAAAAAAATCTAAATAAATACATCCCTACTAGCGCTTTACAATCTTTATTAGAAAATATCGTAAAACACAACAAAGCCAGCCATCATCAAAAGATAGAGAGCAAAATAATTATAGATGAGGAATGGTTAACGGTAACAAATACTAAATCTGATATAAATAATATGAAAGAGACGCTAGGAACCGGACTCGAAAATTTAAAAAGAAGGTATGAACTTTTATCAGATCAAAATATTATTATCAAAGATCACCCGAATGAATTTATAATAACCATTCCCATTTTAAAATTAAGTGCGTAAAGAGGATGATAACATTAAAAATTTTAATTTTAGAGGATGAAATTCCCGCATATCAAAAACTATTATCCTATTTAGAAATTTCGTTAAATAATAAATTGAAACATGACTGGGCTCGAACAAATGCGGCAGGAGAAAATTTTTTAAATAATAATCAATATGACCTTATCTTATCTGACATTCAATTATTAGATGGACTTTCTTTTGATTTATTTGAGAAAGCGGATAATAAAACTCCTATTATATTTTGTTCTGCATACGATGACTACTTATTAAAAGCTTTTCATACCTACGGAATTTCATACATCCTAAAACCATATTCCCAAAAAGAGTTAGAAAATGCTTTGCAGAAATACCAATCTCTTTTTGAAGGGAATACGAAAGAAATTCTGGACAACACTACCCTTCAAAAGCTAAAAACGGTACTTTCTGATAATACGATTGAATACAAAAAACGTTTCGTTATTAAAAAACCGAATGGAATTCAATTAATTAACACATCAGATATCAGTTTTATAGAAGCATCTGGAGATTTCTGTATTGCAACTGATGAAAAAGGCAGTCGTCATATAATATCTTCAAAAATAAGTGTGTTATCCAATCAATTGAACCCTAAAGCATTCTTTAAAATTAATAGAAGTCAAGTAGTTAATGTTACCTTTATTGAATCTATAGAAACCCATTTTAAAAACAGATTATTGCTAAAAATGAAAGGTGTTCCAGATAAAGTAATGACAAGTTCTAATACTACTGCAAGTTTTAGAAAGTGGATTGAAAGTTAAATAATTTGAATGTAAGTTCAAGAATTCTACCCCTTCACATCCAACGCATCTCGCAAAGCGTTACCAATCAACATAAACGCCATTACTAAACTCATGATTCCTAATCCGGGAATGATGGCTAAATAGGCTTTTCCTAAAATGATATACGAATAATGATCTTTAATCATGGCACCCCAACTAGCCATAGGAGGTTGGGCTCCGATACCCAAAAAACTTAGCCCACTTTCTATTAAAATTGCTCCGGCAAAATTTGCTGCTGAAATAACAATAACAGGTGCTAAGCTGTTGGGCAAAATATGCCGGGTAATAATACGAAAGTCATTATATCCTAATGTTCTGGCAGCGGTTACATACTGCATTTGCTTGACGGCTAATACCTGACCGCGTACAATACGGGCAACCTCAACCCACATTGTTAAACCTACTGCAATAAATACTTGCCAGTAGCCTTTACCTAAAGCCAACGTAATGGCAATAACCAGTAATAAAGTAGGAATAGACCAGGTGACATTGATCAACCACATAATTACCGCATCTACCCTACCTCCAAAATACCCGGCTATGGCACCTAAAGTAATCCCTAGTAACAATGAAATTAAGACGGCAACAAAACCGATAGAAAAGGAAATCCGGATACCAATTAACATCCGGCTTAATAGATCCCGACCATACTTATCGGTACCAAGTAGAAAAGTTCGGTTGTTAAGATAGTTTTCTTCAATCATCGATAAATTTACTTCTTCACCAAAATCAGATAAAGGAATAGTACGTTCCATACTTTGTAGCGAACCTTCTACAAAAGGTTGAACTTGTAGCATGCTATCTGTTGTTTTATACGAAATAATAGGAAGCTCCGTCGAGTAATCTTTTTTTCCGAAAAAAATACGATCAAAGAAGTTCTGCTCTACTTTGATTTGAGATGGAATGGTTAACATTTTTACTTTAAAACCAGGAGGTTTGGAATGAATGGATAAATGCATCTGATTTGCATTTTGTGAGGCATCAGGCGCTAATACATAAGCAAATATGGTAATAAAGCCACATAAAACAATGTACCAAAAGCTTAAAACGCCCCAAAGATTTTGTCTAAATCGTTGGAGCGCTTTTTGATAAGTACTACCCGAAGCAATGTCCGTCATTTGTTCGGATTAATTCTTTAATGTAAAGGAGTTTTTAGCCTTTGGTTTACTGTTTATTTTCATATCCTCAAGTACGTGTACTGCCTCTTCTACATATACATCTTTACTTAAACTTTCATGCCAGCGTTCACGCTTATCTTTTAACACCTCATCTTTTTGCATTAATTCTTCTTCATACGGTAAGGATTCAAAATTTAAGTTAGTTACGTAGTCATTAATCTTATCGAAGATTTTGGCTTGTTTTTCATTTTCTTCGATGTTCGCTTTATACTCCTGATAATTTAACGAATATTCATTAACATCCCGTTTCCGCTTTACCCACATAGCATTCTCGTCAATAAGACGTAGCTGTGCATTGTCAACCATTCGCTTTTTACTATTCTTAATGGTTTTTTCAAAATCAATATTCCCATTCCATAATACATAATTGGCCGGATTAATTTTATCCCAGGGTAATGGGTTATCCTGATCTTTTTCACCAATATTAATATAACTGTATCGATCCGGAACTACCACATCACTCTTAACTCCTTCTAATTGGGTAGAACCACCATTAACCCGGTAAAATTTCTGAGTCGTCAATTTTAAAGCGCCTAAATCCCCAAAATCATTACTTCGCATCCATCTATTCAAATCCATTACATTTTGTACAGTTCCTTTTCCGTAAGTTTGTCGGCTTCCGATAATAATAGCACGTTTATAATCCTGCATAGCAGCTGCCAGAATTTCAGAGGCGGAGGCAGAAAGTTCGTTAACCAATATAACCAGTGGTCCATCCCATAAAATAGAACTGTCTTTATCTCTTAGTACTTCAGGAGATTCTCCTTTGGATTTTACCTGTACAATAGGACCTTTTTCGATAAATAACCCTGCAATATCAACAACAGTTTGTAAAGATCCGCCTCCATTATCACGTAAATCCATGATAAGACCTTCAATGTTTTGCTCCTTTAACCTTACGATTTCCTGTTTTACATCTTTGGCGGCATTACGCTGGTTATAATCTTTCATGTTAAAATAAAACTTTGGAAGATTGATAATCCCATAAGCTTTACTATCCTTTTTTACTACCGAAGATTTTGCATAAGTTTCTTCTAACTCCACAATATCCCGAACTAACTGAATGTTTTCAAACGTTCCGTCAACTTTTTTTACGGTAAGGTTTACTTTAGTGCCCTTTGGACCTTTAATTAAGCTCACCGCATCATCCAATCGCATCCCGATAAGGCTTACCGGTTCTTCCTCTTTGTCCTGGCGCACTTTCATAATCAGGTCTCCTACTTCTAACTGTTTTCCTCGCCAGGCAGGTCCCCCTGAAATGATCTCTACGATTTTTACATTATCATCTTTTTTCTGTAAACGGGCTCCAATACCTTCTAACTTACCGGACATAGCAATATCAAAACGGTCTTTATCTTGAGGAGCAAAATAATAAGTATGCGGATCAAATTCTTCAACAATAGCATTGATGTAAACTGAAAACCAATCCTTTCTTTCTAAATCATCTAATAGCTCAAAATAATCTTTCATTGAGGACAAGGTAATATCACGGGCTTCTTCCTGAAGTACTACTGCTGATTTACGCTTGTAGTCTTTGTTCTTAGCCAAAGAATCAATTTGTTCTTCTACTTTATCATAGTAATAAGAAAGTGAATTGAATTTAAGATCTTTACGCCAACGATCTATTAATTGATCATCATTTTTAACATAAGACAATTCATCAAATTCCCGGTTAATTTTCTCTTTTAATTCAAAATTAAAGGGTTTTTCCAATATGGTTTTATAAAGTCGGTTTGCATCTGCAATACGATCTTTTAAACGGTTATAAACAAGATCAAAGAAAATAATCTCCTTATCTCGAATCTGATCATCAATAAGGGTTTCGTATTTTTTAAATTCTTTAATATCCGATTCGTAAAAATATCGTTTTAAAGGATCGATATTTTTTATAAAGTCCTTAAATACATTTTTAGAAAATTCATCATTAATAGCCTTTGCATCATAATGTCCTTTATTTAAAACATAACTTATCAGGTCAATAAGAATACGATCTTTATCAGGATCATCAAAATCACGTTTTGTTGTAAAGCTGCAGGAAGCTACTGAAATTATTGAGGCAAGCATCGCTACCCAAAAACTCTTTTTCATATGCTTTGTTTTTTTTCTAAGGGGGTTAACAACTAAAATACAATAAAAATCATGCCAACTACAAACTTTCTCAAGCTTTTTTAAAAAAAGTAGAAAAGCACGTAAATTTATGAAACGAACAGGTTTTAAAATGTATTTTTACGAATTATGGAAGATAAAGAAAAACCCCTAATTTTAGTTACTAATGATGATGGAATTACGGCTCCGGGTATACGGGCTTTAATTCAAGTGGCAAGTACTATTGGTGATGTTGTCGTCGTAGCGCCTGATAGTCCTCAGAGTGCTATGGGTCACGCCATTACTATCCATAATACCTTATATTGTGACCCGGTGGTTATAGATTCGCATGCGACTTATCAGGAATATAGCTGTTCCGGCACCCCCGTAGATTGTGTCAAATTGGCTACTCAGGAAATTATGGAACGTAAACCTGACTTATGTATTAGCGGAATTAATCACGGATCAAACTCGGCTATTAATGTAATTTACTCCGGTACAATGAGTGCTGCCGTTGAAGCCGGTATTGAAGGTATTCCAGCCATTGGTTTTTCTCTTTTAAATTATAGTATGAAAGCTGATTTTAAGCCATCCAAACCTTTTGTTAAAAAAATTATTCAGGAGGTACTGCATAATGGTTTACCAAAAGGGATTGTATTAAATGTAAATATTCCGGATTTATCAAAATCCGAAATAAAAGGTATTCGGGTAGCCCGACAAGCCAATGCCCGATGGCAAGAAAATTTTGATAAAAGAACCAATCCTATGGGTAGGGAATATTACTGGTTAACCGGTGAGTTTATAAATGATGATCTTGGTGAAGATAGTGACGAGTGGGCTTTACAAAATGGGTTTGTATCTGTAGTCCCGACGCAATTTGACCTTACCGCGCACCAATTTATAGACAATTTAAATAACTGGAACTTTAATGATTAAAAAAGAAATTGGTATAGGGTTACTTGTTGGTATTGTGGCAAATAGCATAGGAATATTACTATATATTCTTTTGTTTTCTGACTATACTATAAAAGAAACACTTATGGGTGCGTATCAGAATGGGGTTCTGGGTACTTTAATTGCTTTGGGAGCTATACTAAATCTTGGTGCTTTTTTCTTATTTTTGAAAAATAACAGACCTTATCGTGCACGTGGGGTTTTGTTAGCAACACTTATTGCTGCTATTGCTATCGCAATCAGTAAATTTTCGTGACGGATTTTAAAGACAAGGTACCATGAATTTTCAAAAATTTCTACTGTGAAATATTATCTTCTGGCAGGAGAAGCTTCCGGCGATCTTCATGGTTCGAATTTAATGAAATCTCTAAAAAAAGAAGACCCGGAAGCGGTGTTTCAATTTTGGGGAGGAGACTTAATGCAAGATCAGGGTGGCACGCTGGTAAAACACTATAAAGAATTAGCCTTTATGGGTTTTGCCGAAGTCTTAAAAAATATTTTCAGTATCCTTAAGAATTTTTCACTTTGTAAGAAAGATATTGTCCGTTTCAACCCGGATGTCATTGTATTTATCGACTATCCTGGTTTTAATTTACGTATGGCAAGTTGGGCTAAGGCTCAAGGATATCGCACACATTATTATATCTCTCCTCAAATATGGGCCTGGAAAGAAGGTAGGATCAAGACCATCAAAAGAAATGTTGATGAGATGTATGTAATTCTTCCTTTTGAAAAAGAGTTTTATGAAGAGAAGCATAATTATCCGGTACATTTTGTAGGTCATCCTTTAATCGATGCTATTAACCAGCATGAATTAACAGATCCTAAACAGTTTAGAGAAGAAAATAATCTGGACGATCGACCTATCATTGCACTTTTACCCGGTAGTCGAAAACAGGAAGTTACTAAAATGCTTACTATTATGTTAAGTGTGGTAAGGTTTTTCCCGGAATATCAGTTTGTAATTGCAGGTGCACCTTCCCTGGATGCTTCTTTTTACGAGCAATTTGTAAAGGAAAAGGGTGTATATATGGTAGACAATAAAACGTATGACCTGTTAAGCCTAAGTAATGCCGCCCTGGTTACTTCCGGTACGGCAACTCTAGAGACTGCTTTGTTTAAAGTACCCGAGGTGGTTTGTTATAAAGGAAACTCCATTTCTTATCAAATTGCAAAACGGATTATTGACCTGGATTTTATTTCTCTAGTTAACCTTATTATGAATAAGAAGGTAGTTACCGAATTAATTCAGGCTGATTTCAATACCAGTAGGTTAAAAGAAGAATTAGAGATTATTGTTGATGATTATAAAAGAGCAGTAATGTTTCTGGATTATTATGATTTGGAAAAAGCCTTAGGAGGAAAAGGTGCTAGTGATAAAACTGCCAATTTGATTGTAGAATCCATACGCCCCTAAACATGCGCTATTTAATTATATGTTTACTAGTCTTATCTACATTTTCTTGCGGAAGTAAAAAAAGAACGGTTTCTTCTCGTTCCGGTAAAAAAGTTAAGAAAGAAAGAGTAATTGCTGCAAAAAGCGAAACTAAAGCGGATGCTATCGTTCGATACGCTAAAACTTTTAAAGGAACTAAGTACCGCTATGCCGGAACTACCAAAAAGGGAATGGATTGTTCCGGATTGGTATATGTTTCTTTTTTAGAAAAAGGAATAGAGTTGCCCCGTACCTCTAGATCCATGGCTACTCGTGGTAACAAGGTTTCTTTAGGTAAAGTTGAAGTAGGTGATTTGATTTTTTTTAAAACTATTAAAAGAAAAAATACGATAAGCCACGTTGGAATTGTTACGAATGCTTCAAATCCTATCCGATTTATACATGCTTCCAGTTCTAAAGGGGTTATTGAATCTTCTCTTAATGAATCCTACTGGAACAAGGCTTTTGCCGAAGTAAGACGAATTTTATAGATATACATTAATGTACAATAAAGATTCAAGACCCGACAGCAGACGGGCAGATCACTATCACTTCTAGAATTAAAAATTAAAACTAATCTTATACTATTGAAAATTAATATTATATAATTATTTAAGGCTCTTGTTTGAAATAGGGTAGATAAATTTAATTCATTTAAATTAATCCCATCCTCAGCCCTTCCTAAAGGGAAGGTAGCTAAAAGTCCTTCATTCTTTACTTATTCGACAACAAAAAATTCTGTTTTTCTTCTTTTGTAATTTCCCTTAATTTTGTAGCATTTTTTGGTCATTCAATTTTTTTTTGATGCAAGAGAACATAAAAGCAACATATCAAATTATTAATATTCCTTTGGTATGGATAACGGTAAGTTTAATAATAGGTATTAGTTTACAATATCATCTACAGTTATCGCCTACTATTCTATGCATTTTAGTAGGTTCCACTTTGGGTGTTCTTTTAGGTTGCTGGTGGTATACTAAAAGGGCTTTTGTTACTACTTTATATTTTAAAATAAGCGTTACCTATCTTTTTATTGGCATAGGACTTTTACTTTATACGTATCACCATCCGTTACGAAATAAACTTCATTACACAAATCTTTTAACTCACTCCGATTCCGGCGACCTAAAAACAGTTTACTTTCGGCTTAAAGAAAGGTATAAACCTTCTGACTTTTATCAGAAATTTAAAGTTTCTGTTTTAAGAATTGGAACTTATCCCACCACAGGAGATGCACTACTCCAAATTCCTATTAATGATGACGCTTCTTCCTTTCTGATTGGAGATGAATTTATAGCCAACCTACAGGTAAAATCATTACCGAAAGCGCTTAACCCAGGGCAATTTGATTACGGTCAGTTCTTAAAAAACAAAAATATGTACCAGGTATTACAAGCTGATTGCGGATCGCTGGAAAAGTTAAATTCTTTTGAAAACGGAGTGTTTCGATTATCTGACCGGATACGAAACCGTATTCGAAATGCTTTGGATAAAACTACGATCAGCAGAGAAAACCTGGGTGTTATTTATGCTCTATGTATAGGATATCGGTCCGAACTGGATTCTCAAACGGTAAAGAATTATCAAGATACTGGTACTATCCATCTACTAGCGGTTTCCGGACTTCATGTAGGTATTATTTTGTATCTATTACAATATTGTTTTTTCTTTTTAAACCGCTTCGGAAAAACAGGAAGGTATATAAAGACAATTTTATGTATTATCGGATTATGGTCATTTGCGTTTATTGCCGGGATGAGTCCATCTGTAGTAAGGGCAGTAACTATGTTCAGTTTTTTATCAATAGGCTTAATTTTCAGGGATCGAAGCAGCTCATTCAATCACCTGTTTTTATCTTTATTACTACTCGTTTGTTTAGCACCTAACTGGATCTTTACCATTGGTTTTCAGTTAAGTTATTTAGCGGTTTTTGGTATACTTTGGATACAACCTAAACTGTATACGCTTTATACACCTAAGTTTTGGGTGGTAAAAATTTACTGGAAAGTGACTACGGTAACCGTAGCAGCGCAAATGTTAGTTTTTCCTTTATCCTTATATTACTTCCATCAATTTCCCTTATCATTTTTGTTTGGTAATTTGATCATTATTCCATTTCTAGGGTATATTCTTGGTTATGGATTTTTGATTATTTTCTTATTACTTTTAAATAAGGCACCTCAATTTATGATTACTATTTTGGACACCCTTATTGGTTGGATGAATATAGTTGTAGAAAAAATTAGTGCGTTGGATTATTTGATTGTTAAACATATTTACTTCCCGATTGAAGTAATGATCTGTGTTTATGTTGCTGTTATTCTATTGCTGTATGCACTAATAATAGAAAAGTATCAACGGGTTTATTGGAGCATGATCCCAGTATTTTGTATTTGCATTTTAATTTTTACTAAAAAAATAAAGGAACAAACAGAAGCAAGACTTATTGTTTTTCATCAATACGGACAGACTATTTTAGGAGTTCATGAAAATTTCGGTTTAAAATTACTTTCAAATCAATTCTTAACTTCTGCCACCCGGAAATTTCTTATTAATGGTTATCAAAATCAGACATTACTTCGGGAGATTGATACGGCTTCTCTTAAAAACAGCTATCAATTTAATCAAACTTCTATTTTTATTGTAGATAGTACCGGAACCTATACCAAATCTAATAGAACTATAAATAATGTTGTGCTTTTAAGTAATAATCCCAAGATTCATCTAAAAAGAATGATTGATAGTTTAAAGGCTACACTAATAGTTGCAGACGGGTCAAACTATCCTAGTTTTATAAATCAATGGGAAGAAAAATGCAGATCACATAATATTGCGTTTTATAGGACAGATCAAAAGGGAGCTTATATTTTACCAGCTTCTGAACCATAAGAAAAATTATAAAATTGCAGGAGTATTTGTATCCATTTCCGGTATTGGAGTGCTTAATACATTTCTTACTATTTTCTTTAAATCCGGAATCACTGTTCTTGCCAATCTTGTAGTACAATTGAATAACACGCTAATCCCTAAGTCTTCTTCGGGAAAAAGAGCAATCTCTGTTCGATAGCTACTTACGGTACCTCCATGGTGAATCACTTTTGACACTTTGTTAGTCTTTCTATCCTTAAAATTATGTATCCTCCAACCGAAGGCATAAGCGGAAGACTGATGCCCTTTCCACTTTTGATAATATTTATGTTTTCCGGGTATTTTAACCTGAGGTTGAAAAACCTCTTGAATTCCCTGAGAAGATAATACTTCCTGATTACTCCCTAATAAAAAACGCATCCAATTGGCCATATCGTTTGCACTGGCGTTAATACCTCCGGCAGCCACCGCATTGTAATATTTATTGTTAATCTTCCTGGTTTTAAACCTTCCGTATCTTTTACGATGCGGATATGCAATATTTTCTTCCTTCATTAAATCTTTATAGGTAGCAGAAGCGGTAGTCATTTGTAAGGGACCAAAAATTTTTTCTTGTAAAACCTGAGCCAACGGTTTTTGTTCTGAAGCTTCAATCATTAAACCACTCATAGCATACATGGCATTTTGATAACTATATATTTTTCCAGGCTCCGCTACAAAATTTAACTTGTCAAATTCCTTAGCAACCTTTTGCATAGCTACTCCATCTTCTACCAGGTTAGTAAAACTATGATAAGGTAGCCCGGTAGATTGTGATAGTACGTGTGTCAGATTTATCTTTTGTGTACGTTGGGTTCCTTTTACCTTAAAATTGGGTATAAAATCAACTACTTTACTATTCCAGTTTAAATTTCCTTTTTCCACTTCGATACCAGCAAGAATTCCGGCAAAACCTTTAGACAACGATCCCAATCTAAACACGGTAGCATGATCAATCTTTTTAGGTTCCGTAATTTTTCTTCTACCATAGCCTTCTTTTAATAGTACGGAATCACATTGTACAATACTCACAGCGGCTCCTACAATACTTTTATTCGCAATTGCTTTATAAAAATAGCGTTGTATTTCGTTTTTTAATCTTTGTTGTAAAAATTCAGCTCGATCCTGCTTAATTCTTTCTTTCTTTAAAAAGGCTATAGTAGATTGTTTTTCAGTAAAAGCGCCAATTTTTTTTGCTGATAGTAAGGGAAATATTATAATTAATCCTAAAAAGAGAAACAAGAGGGATACAGGGACTTTCTTCATCATTTGGGGTTGGCACTTTTAGTAATTAGCTTAACATAATTTGATTGAAACATGACAAATATACTACAAATAATTAAATAAATCCGTTAAAAAACAAAAATAATCGACAAAATACACAAATTACAAAAGTGCAATATCTTCTTTAAACAGTTGAAAAATATATCCTCCCTCCTTATCAGCAAAAGAACTATTTTCAGCACAGTGAAATAAAAGATGTATTAAACCATAATCTCCTAAACTATCCCGATACTCGTATCTTTCCTTATTTTTTATCCATAAAATAAAACAGGATAGATGACCTATTTCCCCTAGCTTTTGAGGATTTTTTAAACTTTTAATGAATTTCTTTTTACCCATTGTTACGTATTCATTATATTTTTTCTTACAAAAATTATAATCAAATGTATGTTTGCGGGATTCCAGATTTCGATCTTGTATTTCATAATTTACACCACCCATCTTTCCAGTTTTTATTACAAAACCCACCTCAATTTAAACGTTGAAGTTGTGAATTTCATATGTACCTACTTCGTTTTAATTTTAGTCATATAAACATTTAACACTCTTATAAGATAAAGTGCTTGATAGTATACAAATTTAAGGAAATATTCCATTTATAATAGGAAAAATTCCAAAAATCATATTACACTTTTTCCAGGTAATAATTAGTTAGTGATTAGAAAATTATTTTAAATACCTACTTCTAGTTTACAAATGTATTAGTGAACGATTTTTCGTAAGTTTTCCAGGCGTCTGCCGTAGTTAATTTCTTATAATCATTAGATGCCACCATTTTCAGATATATTTCCAATTGTTTTGGTGTTTTATATCCGGTAACCGGAGTAATCAGATTCCCTGCTTCATCAAAGAAAACAATACTGGGATATCCTTGAATTTTTAAGGCATTGGCAAAAAAGTGTTGACTATTTCTACCCTTTTTCTTAGGATTGTAATTAGGATTGGTATACGTAAAATCATTATACTCTATTACCTCTTCCCCTTCGGCGTTAAACTTTACCGCATAATAGTTTTTATTAATGTAGTTTACCACATCTTTATTATGAAAGGTGTTTTTATCCAACAATTTACATGGACCACACCAACTGGTATATACATCCATTATAATTTTCTTTGGCTCTTTCTTTTGTGCTTCCAGGGCATCATTCATTGAAATCCAATTAACTTCCTGAGCGCTTATTGCGGTCGTAGCAGCAATCCATAGAAAAACAATTGATAAATTTTTCATATTCAATTTCTTTTACAATTAGTCGAAACAAAAACTATTCCCTTAATTAAAAGTAGCAAAACACCTTCTTTAGTTACTATAGCATTACGCCTTATTAGCGTATCGAATATTTAATTTTGATAAAATTAAATATTATCAATTTTAAGCTTCTTTATAAAAGTGTGTATTAGTTTTGAACCTCTTTATCTCCTAATTCGTAACGCTCTGCTACTAATCGTTCATCGTCAGGTTCAATATCCTCAGCACCGTGTGCTAATCTCTTTAAAGGTTTCAACATTAAAATTACACAAATTCCAATTAATGTCCAGATTACTAAGATTCCGGTAAATACTTCAAATTCTCCTAAATCTTGAGATGCTTCTCCTATTAACCCGGCAATTTTATTTCCAATACCTGTAGCTGCCCAAAATAATCCCATAATAATCGATGCATATTTTAAAGGTGCTAATTTTGTAATGTACGATAAGGCTACCGGAGAGGCGCAAAGTTCACCAATAGTATGAAATAAATAAGCTAAAATTAACCAATACATAGCAGAGGATCCTTCATTAGTATATTCTACGGAAGCAATACTCATAAAACCAAATCCTAAGGCCATGATAATTAAGCCTACTGCAATTTTAAATAGAGAAGAAGTTTCTTTTCCTTTTCTCCCCCATTTTATCCAGAAAGCTCCGATAATTGGAGCTAACGTAATAATAAAAAATGAATTGACCGATTGAAATACAGAGGCAGGAACTACAAACAATCCAAAGAAATTACGATCAGTTTTTTGTTCGGCATATAAATTCATTAACCCACCTGCCTGCTCAAAAGCTGCCCAAAATAAAATAATTAAAACAAATGAGATTAGTAATACTTTAACTCTATCAAGTTCTACTTTAGTCAAATTTCTTTCTAAGATTTTACGTTCTTCTTCATTTTCTTTAGTAATTAGATTACCCACATTTTTCAAATATTTTTGACCCCAGATATAAACAATCTGACCTATAAACATACCAATAGCAGCTAAACCAAACCCATAATGCCAGTTTATTTTTTCACCTACATATCCACAGAGTAAAGGCGCTAAAAATCCTCCAATATTAATTCCCATATAAAAAATGTAAAATCCTAGGTCACGACGTTCATCTTTAGCCCGGTACAATCCACCTACCATAGAAGAAATATTTGGTTTTAGACAACCTACTCCTAAAATGATAAACAAGCATCCGATATAAAAGGAAACAACTGAGTTTAGAGCTAGTACCGTATGACCTACACATAAAAGCGCACCTCCTAGCATTACTGTTTTTTTCTGTCCTAGTAACCGATCCGCAATCCAACCACCAGGAATTGAAGATACATAAACCAGCATCGTATACCACCCATATAAAGCCAATGCTTCCTGATTTGTCCAACCGAAACCAGGATTTTGGGAAGTGGTTTCAGCTACTAGAAATAGGGTAAATAAAGCTCGCATTCCATAATATGAAAAGCGTTCCCATAATTCAGTAAAAAATAAGATGTATAAACCTTTAGGATGTCCGAATAGCTCTCCGGTAGATGATTTTTGAATGGTAGACATAGGTATGTTTTAAATTTACAGTGTGAGTGTTATATTTTAAAGGTTACTTTTTATAAAGTTTGTCATTTTTGTATATAAGTGGATACTGGTATTCCCTCCGGAAATTCGGTGGTTTTTATCCGGATAGATTGCCCAGTCAAATTGTTTGTTTGCCTGTACCAATGCTTCTATCAATTGCATGGTGTTCTGAACATGTACATTATCATCAGCACTACCATGTACTAACAGATAGTTTCCTTTTAATCCGTTTACATAATTTATCGGGGAATTGCTATCGTATCCTTTAGCATTTTCCTGAGGAGTGGTAAGATAGCGCTCCGTATAAATAGTATCGTAAAATCTCCAATTGGTCACTGGGGCAACTGCTATTGCCATTTTAAAAGTATCTGGGGCTTTAAATATACAATTACTGGACATAAAGCCTCCGTAACTCCATCCCCAAATACCAATTCGGGACGCGTCTACATACGGAAGATCACTCATTTTTTTAGCTACTGCGATCTGATCCTGTACTTCCAGGTTACCCAGGTCTTTCTGCGTACTTTTCTTAAAAGCTGCTCCTTTAAACCCGGTACCTCTACCATCTACACAAATAAGCATATACCCCTGTTGGGCTAACATCATAAACCAATAATCATTATAACGGTTCCAGGTATTTTGAACCTGTTGCGAACCCGGGCCGGAATATTGATGCATAAAAAGTGGGTATTTTTTTGAAGCATCAAAGTTGGCAGGCTTTATCGTCCACATATTTAACTGTTCCCCATTGATTTCAATAGTAGAAAACTCTTTAGGTAGTACCTTATAATCTTTTAACTTAGTAACTAAAGTATTATTCTCTTTAAGTTCTCTGATTACTTTTCCGGTTTTTGCATCGTTTAATGAAAATAAATAAGGAGTATTAACATCCGAAAAGGTATTTACGTAAGTTTTAAAACCTTTATTAAAATTAGCCTCATTCGAACCTTCTTTTTGACTTAGCTTTTTCTTATTAGAGCCATCTAGCTTTATAGAGTACACCATCCGGTTAATAGAATTTCCTTCCACACTTTGGTAGAAAACGGTTTTTGAATCTTCGTCAAAACCATAATATTGGGTTACATCCCAATCTCCTTTTGTTACCTGATTCTTCAGATTACCATCCTTATTGTAGTGATATATATGATTATACCCATCTTTTTCGCTAGTCCAGATAAAACTATTATCTTTTAAAAAAGTAAGGTTATCCGTAATATCAATATATGCCGGATCTTTTTCTTCTAAAACTATGGTAGGTTTTTTAGATACAGCATCTATAAATACTAAATCCAATTCATTTTGATGCCGGTTGATCACCTGTACGCTTAAAATATTAGCATCTGCCGTCCATTCAATTCGAGGAATATAGAAATCGGTATATGAACCTAACTTGACCTGATCTAACGCCATTGATTCCAGATTTGCAAGATGCAACGAGACTTTTGCGTTCTTTTCTCCTGCTTTAGGATATTTGAACACTTCCTGTTGAGGGTACAACTGAGCACCAAATACATCCATAGAAAACTCCGGAACTTCTTTTTCGTCAAACCTTAGAAAAGCTAGTTTGTTCCCATCTGCACTCCAGTCAAAAGCTCGGACAAAAGCAAACTCTTCTTCGTACACCCAATCGGTTATTCCATTGATAATTTCATTTTTCTTACCATCATCGGTTAGCTGAATTTCTGCTCCGGTTGTAAAATTAAGGACGTATAAATTATTATCCATGACGTAGGCAACTTTACTGCCGTCCGGTGATAATAAAGGAGCCTGTATTTTTTTATCATTCAGTTTAAAACTTCCGTTAGAAGCGACGTCATACACATAATAAATAGCCCGAAAAGAATGCCGGTAGATATTTTCAACTTCAGTAGCCAATAAAATTTTGCTTTCGTTAGTACTATATTCGTAATTATCAATACTAGACAAACCTTTTATAAAGGAAGAACTAATTACCGTTTTTACCTTCTCTCCGGTTTGATAATTATAAAGTTCAATAGAAGATTGCCCGGTTTCTTTATTTTTTTCGAGAACCGTATATTCTGTACCGTTATTCATCGGATGTAAGGATTCTAAAAGCTCCGGTGCGAAGGTATGCTCCCATATATTTTCAACTGTGAATTCTTTTTGTTGTGAATGCATAAAAGGTGTAACAAGAAAAAAAAGTAACCAACTATATTTAATCATACTATTTTCAGTTATTTGTACTTTACGTTAAAATATTTTTGTAAAATACAACAATTCATGATAAATACAATAATAATTTGCTCGTTTGGAATATAAACTTTAACATATTCGTATTAAGATTCTTCTATTACAGATACTTGCTAAAAGGAATACTTAAAGAAGAGCTAAACCCATACTGATTAGTATCTTTGAAATTGTTATATTTTTTCAAAAAACATAACAAAATACACTTTAATTTTCTAATTATTGGCTACCAACTCTATGTCTAAAATTGTGGAAGGATTTTCAAAACTAACCAAAGAAGAAAAAATTGATTGGTTAGTTACTCATTATTTTAATGATAATAAAAAAAGCGTTCAGGTTTTAAAAACCTATTGGAATACGGATGTTCAGCTACAAAAACTACATGAAGAATTTGCTGAAAACACCATATCCAACTACTACCTGCCTTTTTCTATTGCTCCTAATTTTCTTATTAACGACCGTCAATACGCTTTACCGATGACCATTGAAGAAAGTTCAGTGGTAGCAGCAGCGAGCAAAGCAGCGAAATTCTGGTTACAGCGAGGAGGGTTTACGGCAGAAGTACTAAATACGGAAAAAGTAGGACAGGTACATTTCACATTTGACGGCGCATATAAAGACCTTCTTACCTTTTTTGAAAAGCATAAAAACCACTTTTTTACCGGAACTAAAGACCTTACCGCGAATATGGAGAAGCGAGGTGGTGGTATTTTAGATATTCAACTAATGGATAAAAGTGCGAGCATTCCAGGTTATTACCAACTTCATTGCACTTTTCAAACGGTGGATGCCATGGGTGCTAACTTTATTAATTCCTGTCTGGAAAGGTTCGCAGATATCTTGCTTACTGAATCTAAAAATTATATGTTTTTTAAGGAACATAAAATTACGGTAATTATGAGTATTCTCTCTAATTACGTTCCTAATTGCATAGTCAAAGCGCAGGTAAGTTGTGCTATTAAGGATTTACCAAACACTAATAAATTATCTTCTTTAGGCTACGCCGAAAAATTTAAACAAGCAGTGGATATAGCCATGGTGGAACCTTATCGTGCGGTTACTCATAATAAAGGTATTATGAATGGTATTGATGCACTAGTGCTGGCTACGGGTAATGATTTTAGAGCGGTTGAAGCAGGGGTACACGCCTTTGCAGCACGAGACGGAGTTTATAAAAGCCTTACGAATGTGACACTCACGGATGATACGTTTACTTTTTCTATTGAAATTCCATTGGCCTTAGGTACGGTAGGCGGCCTGACTTCGCTACACCCCTTGGTCAAACTTGCTTTAGAATTATTACAACATCCTAATGCTGAAGAACTCATGCAAATCACGGCAGTGGCTGGTTTGGCTCAGAACTTTGCAGCCATTAATTCTTTAATTACCACTGGTATTCAACAGGGACATATGAAAATGCATTTGATGAATATCTTGAATTCGTTACAGGCTTCACCGACTGAAAAAGAAAAGGCTATCACTTATTTTAAAAAAGAACCGGTAAGTTATAGTAAAGCGGTTTCCTTGTTAGAAACTTTACGAAATTGATATATGAAGATCTATTATAGTCATGGAAAATTATTACTTACCGGGGAATACCTGGTTTTAGACGAAGCTCAAGCTTTGGCTGTTCCTACTAAAAGAGGACAACATCTTGAGGTAACCGAAGTAAAGAGCAGTAAGATACAATGGACAAGTAAAACCGAAAAGGATCAGATATGGTTTTCTGCTGAATTTTCTTTGCACAATTTAGAACCTCTAGAAGTAAGTGAAACTCCTGAACAGAAAAAAATTGCTCAAACCCTTTCAAAAATCTTACAGACTGCTCGGCAACTTAATCCTAACTTTTTAAAAAAAAGTGAAGGTGTTGTGGTTACTACCCTTTTGGAATTTCCCAGTAACTGGGGATTAGGATCTTCTTCTACATTAATTAATAACATCGCACAATGGGCAGAAGTGAATCCTTTTAAATTATTGGAATTAAGTTTTGGTGGTAGCGGATATGATATTGCCGTGGCTTCTAGTAAACAACCTGTTCTATACCAGAGAACTGCATCTCAACCTAAGGTAAAATCCATTTCTTTTCATCCGAATTTTTCAGATCACATTTATTTTGTTCATCTTAACCAAAAAAAAGATAGTAAAGAAGCCATACAACATTACCGTTCTTTACCTAAAACCGAATTAACATCAAGTATTTCTAAAATTAATCAGTTCACAAAAGATCTATTAGAAGCTAAAAACATAGAAAGTTTTGAAAAAATCTTAAATAACCATGAATTATTACTTTCTACAATTCTAAAAACATCCACTATAAAATCCGAATTTTTTAAAGAATATCCGCATACCGTCAAAAGCCTGGGAGGTTGGGGCGGTGATTTTGTTATGGTTACCACTCGAACTGACAATGATTTAGATTACTTTAAGCGAAAAGGGTATCAAACGATTATTCCGTATGTAGAGATGGTTCTTTAAATCAACAATCCATTTCTTTACACGGATCATGCCCCCAGTTTTTTAAGCTATATCTCCAATCAGACTCCTTAATATCGTTATAGGGCTTTTGTGCTTTGTGTCTCTTAATGTAGCTAATTACTTTGTTCATATGATCGTATTGATCATCAGATAGATTATCTTTTTTAGTGTTTTTAATATCAACGATCTTTTTACCGCTCTTATGTCCTTTTGATTCGCCATCCCCATCATCTTGTCCAACGCCTTTGGACTTATCCGTTTCTAACCACTCCTCTAATTCTTTAGGTTGCATATTTACTAAATTATAGAACTCATCGTATATTTCATCCATCGTTACTTTTTGACATGCTTTTTTATTTTTAAAGCTACTATGAGTTTAAGCAATGTATTCACTTCAAAAGGAAATCTTTTAACTTAAAAATGAAAAGGGATTGTTTATAAAAGCAATCCCTTTTCATTTTTATTTCGACGTATACTTATAGCTCCAAAGCTCGTTTTACATCGTTATTCATTAGTAACTCTTCCGGGTTTTCCAGAGCTTCTTTTACAGCCACTAAGAAACCTACGGATTCTTTACCGTCAATAATACGGTGGTCATAGGATAAGGCCACGTACATGATAGGGGCTACTACAATACCTCCGTCTCTTACAATTGGGCGTTCTACAATATTGTGCATTCCTAAAATAGCACTTTGTGGTGGATTGATAATAGGAGTAGATAACATACTTCCAAAAACACCTCCGTTAGTAATCGTAAAAGTACCTCCGGTCATTTCATCCACTGTAATTTGTCCTTCCCGGGCTCGAATTGCCAGTCGTTTTACTTCGGTTTCTACTCCTCTAAAGCTTAGATTTTCTGCATTTCTAATTACCGGAACCATTAAGCCTTTTGGCCCTGATACGGCAATGCTAATATCTTGAAAGTCATAAGAAATCATTTCTTTACCATCGATCATTGAATTTACCGCCGGAAATTCCTGTAATGCTTTTACGCAAGCTAAAGTAAAAAACGACATAAAGCCTAAGCTTACGCCATGGCGTTCTTTAAAGGTTTCTTTATATTTGGAACGTAAGTCAAATATCGGTTGCATGTCTACCTCGTTGAACGTAGTTAACATAGCCGTTTCGTTTTTTACTAAAACCAAACGTTCTGCAACTTTACGTCGGAGCATGGATAACTTCTTCCTAGACTCTCCTCTCCGTCCGGCGCCCGGAGTTCCCATAGAAGGCTTGGCTTTTATGGCATCTTCTTTGGTAATACGTCCGTCACGTCCGGTACCAGAAATTTGTGAAGCATCCATATCTTTTTCAGCAAGCACTTTTCGGGCAGCAGGAGAAGCTACTCCTTTTGCATAGGTATCTTGCTTTTGAACCGGGGTGGTAGGTTTAGAAGGTGTTTCAATTTTAGCTTCCGCTTTTTTACTATCACTGGTATTTTCGGTTTTATCTCGTTGCGCATCCACATCTTTAGCGGCATTCCCGCTTCCTCCTTCATCTCCCGCAGAAGAACTGTCCGGTGCTTTAGCTTCCGTATCAATAAGGCAAACTACCTGGCCTACCGCTACCGCATCCCCTTCTTCAGCTTTTAAGGTGATAATACCACTTGCTTCTGCTGGTAATTCTAGGGTTGCTTTATCACTATCTACTTCGGCAATTGCCTGGTCCTTGGTTACATAATCTCCATCCTCAACTAACCATTGTGCAATCTCTACTTCGGTTATCGATTCTCCCGGAGATGGGACTTTCATTTCTAAAGCCATAGTATTTATTCTTTGTTGATTGGTCTTAATTAAAGAAAAGACCTATTTTAAATTCAAATTTATTTATTCTTTTATTTCTTTTAATACTTCTTTTAATTGAAGATGTATATCTGGTATTACATCTGTACAAGTAGTATAAACCGTTTTGTAATCTATATTAAAATATCGATAAGTTCCGTTATCAGCAATTTCTATCATCTTTCCCCAAGGAACTTCAGAATATGTATTTCTTTCTTCTATACTTATACTTTTAGATGCTTCACCAATTACTTCTAAACTTCGAACTAATGCCTTCTGAAGTATTTTTTTATTATAAAATTCATCCTCAGAAAGATCTACTGTATGTTTTTCAATAAAAGCACATTCATCTTTTAGGTGACATAAAAAATTACTAACAGATTTCGACATATTCAACTTCTTTCAGTATTTGCGGTCCAATATATTTACTTAACCCGTTTTTAGTAACTATATCCGCTTTACTGGTAGTAAATAAATCTTCTACGAAATAACAAAAATCCATAAAGCTTCTAAAAGATTTGCTACCCATACTTTCGAAATCAATTAATAAATCAATATCACTTTCTTTCGTTTGTTGTTCTCTTACATAAGAGCCAAACAATCCTAATTCGGAAATACCAAATGCTTTGATTTGTTCTTTATGATCTAAAATTTTTGATATGACTTCTTGCTTGGATAACATCTCTATTTCTTTCTTCGCTTTTGATTGTCTTTTGACTTATCAAATACGTACGCTATTACTTCCTGATGCCTTCTTTTAAAACGGGTAGCACTCCCTGCTGCAGGTGCTCCATAAGAACGTCTGCTGGCGAACCTAAATCCTGAAGCTTTCTCATAGTTTAATAAAATATGACTTAAAGCCCCCATATTTCTGGGTTCTTCTTGTGCCCAAACCACTTCATCCGCTTTATATTTCTTAATAAGTGCATCCAGTTGTTTTACAGGTAATGGGAATAATTGTTCGATTCTAACAATGGCAACATCCTCCCTATTATCTTCTTCCTTTTTCTCTAATAAATCATAGTAAAACTTACCGGTACAGAATACTAAGGACTTTACTTTGGTTGCTTTTGCAACCGGATCATCAATCACGGTTTGAAAACTACCGTTTATCATATCCTCTACCGTAGACACTACTTTAGGATGCCTTAATAAACTTTTCGGTGTAAATACGATCAGGGGTTTGCGATAGGTAGCTTTCATTTGCCTACGCAATAAATGAAATAAGTTAGCAGGGGTAGTTACATCTGCAACAAACATATTATCTTTTGCACATAGTTGAAGATATCGTTCCATCCTCGCCGAAGAATGTTCTGCTCCCTGCCCTTCATACCCATGGGGTAATAACATAATTAGCCCGTTTTGTAATTTCCATTTATCTTCTGCGGAAGAAATATACTGATCAATTACAATTTGTGCTCCGTTACTAAAATCCCCGAACTGCGCTTCCCAAATCGTGAGCGTATCAGGACTTGCCATGGCATATCCGTAATCAAAGCCTACTACGCCATACTCCGAAAGTAAGGAATTATAAATATAAAAATCTCCCTGATCTTTTTGCAGTTGATTAAGAAGTACAATCTCTTCTTCGCTATCTTCCACTTTTATAACCGCATGCCGATGGGAAAAAGTACCTCGTTCTACATCCTGACCGGACATACGAACATCATATCCTTCTTGTAATAGAGAACCGTAAGCTAACAATTCACCCATGGCCCAATCCAGCTTATCTTCTTCAAAAAACATTTTATGACGCTGCTGAACCAATCGTTCTATCTTGCGTAAGAACTTTTTATCTTCCGGAAGTTTTGAAATTACTTTTGCAATTTTGGTTAATTTCTTTTTGTCATACGTAGTATCTACCGCCTCCATCATTTCATCTTCCTGCACCCTGGAAAAACCTTTCCACTCATCTTGCATAAAGGGAGTAATGACTACTTTTTCTTCTTTTCTGGAGTCTTCCAGCTCTTCTTCCAAAGAAGCCTTGTATTCTTTTTCAAGATTAGCTACATACCCTTTATCGATGATACCTTCTGCTATCAATTTCTCCGCATAAATATCCCGTGGGTTTTTATGCTTAGCAATAGCTTTATATAGTTTAGGTTGTGTAAATCTCGGTTCGTCACCTTCATTATGCCCGTATTTACGATAGCCTAACAAGTCAATAAATACGTCACGTTTAAAGTTCATCCGGAACTCCAATGCAAAATTTGCTGCATGTACGACGGCTTCCGCATCATCTGCATTTACATGTAAAACGGGGGAAAGCGTAACCTTTGCTACATCCGTACAATAGGTAGAGGATCTTGCATCCAGGTAATTAGTAGTAAACCCGATTTGGTTATTTACTACTATATGAATGGTACCCCCGGTTTTATATCCGTCCAGTTGCGCCATTTGCACTACTTCATAGACCAATCCCTGTCCGGCAATAGCCGCATCCCCATGTACTACGATAGGCAATACCTGAGAGGTATCTTCATTATAATGACGATCTTGTTTAGCCCTGGTAATCCCTTCTACAATCGCCCCTACGGTTTCCAGATGACTGGGATTAGGTGCAATATTCATATTGATGGCCTTTCCTTTATCAGATTCCCGTTTTGAAGTCCAACCTAAATGATATTTTACATCCCCGTCAAAAATAGTTTCCTGATAATCTTTACCGTCAAACTCGCTAAAGATATCTTTTGCACTTTTACCAAATATATTAGTCAAGGTACTAAGACGACCCCGGTGTGCCATCCCCATTACAAACTCCTTAACTCCGATATCGGCAGCTTTTTCAACTAGGGCATCGAGGGCAGGTATTAAAGACTCTCCCCCTTCTAATGAAAATCGTTTTTGACCTACATATTTAGTATGTAAGAAGCTTTCAAAAGAAACCGCCTGGTTTAATTTTTTAAGAATATGCTTTTTTTCTTCCGTAGAAAACTGAAACTGTGCTTTATTAAAATTAATACGCTTTTGTATCCACTCCCGCTCTTCCGGATTACGGATAAACATATATTCGATTCCGATAGCACCACAATAAACCATTTCCAGGTGATCTATAATTTCCTGAAGTGACGACTTACCGATGGCAATAATTTCACCAGCATTAAACTGTGTTGAAAGGTCAGATGCCGATAACCCGAAGTTCTCAATAGCTAATGTAGGTAAATATGACCTACGCTCTCTTACCGGGTTGGTTTTAGTAAACAAATGACCCCGGGTGCGATACGCATCAATTAATTGTATTACCTGAAATTCTTTTTGAACATTATCCGGTACTTTGACCGAAGTTGTTCCTTCTCTTTCTATATAAACGACTTCCCCTGATTCTTCGGTATTTTCTTGTCCGAAATCAAACCCTTGAAAAAAAGCCCTCCAACTGGGCTCTACACTATCGGGGCTTTCTAGATATTTCTCGTATAAATCTGCAAAAAATGCGGTATGAGCCGCATTCAAAAATGAATAGTTATCCATAAGTAAGTATTCGATTGCCTTTTACCTGACAAATCTCAACAAAAATACAATAATAAGGATAAATTGATAACTGAAAATATGATATTTATTTATGCCTTTTGTTAAGGGTATTCTAATATAAATTAAACTATAATACAAACTTCTCAAATTTTAAGATTTTTATAACGTAATTACGTTACGGTAATCACATAAAATTAATATTTAATTTTCTTAAAAAAGACTTAAAAATTTGGCTAAAGCTTTATAAACCACTAATTTCGATCAACCCTAAAATAAATAAACATGAAAAAATTATTGATTTCTTTTAGTATTTTATTAGCACTTTATGCTTGTGGAACCTCAAAGAAAACCGCACAAAATTCAACAAATGTTTCTAAATCTATACCCCTTGAAACTGAGTTAACCACCGAAGAAGAAATTGCCGAAAGAAAACTAGCA
This sequence comes from Aquimarina sp. ERC-38, assembly GCF_026222555.1. Classification (NCBI taxonomy): domain Bacteria; kingdom Pseudomonadati; phylum Bacteroidota; class Flavobacteriia; order Flavobacteriales; family Flavobacteriaceae; genus Aquimarina; species Aquimarina sp. ERC-38. Next base: position 509,677 of record NZ_CP098511.1, read on the forward strand.
GAATCATTACAACTAAGTGTAATGGTGAATACTATTATTGAGAAAAATACTAGTAGTAAAGCTTCTCAAATTGCCAGATCTCCGGTGACCCAAACTGAATCCGGTTATACCTGGAAATTCACGAATGTTTCTACTGGTAAAAGTTACAAAGTTCAAACCAATGAAAAGTTTGAAGAAGTTGAGATATCTAAACTTTCTACTCCGTAAAAAATTATCTTTACACTTTACGATCCATAAGATCACGACCAAAGTTGTATAGCATCTCTTTTTTATCTTTTGAAATGCTGATCGTGTCTAAAATAGAAAAAGCTTTATCCGTATAGTTTTCAATAGCTGTGCGGGTAACTTTATCAGCTTCTGTTTCTTGATAAAGTGAGGATACCTTTCGGACTTTTTCAACTGGCGAAAGTAAATTTTCAGTAGAAAAATAGTGAAGTAACTCTGCTTTCTGTTCGGTGGTACTATTTTGTATGGCACTAAGGTACAAGTAGGTTTTTTTATTCTCGATAATATCGCCACCCACTTGTTTTCCAAAGGTTTTAGGATCACCAAAAGTATCTAAGTAATCGTCCTGTAGTTGAAAAGCTATACCTAAATACCTGCCGAAATTATAGACGGCTTCCTGATTTTGGTTCGAACTACCCGCCACTAAAGCTCCCATCTGCATGGCTGCCCCTACTAGAACGGCAGTTTTATACTCAATCATATGCAGATAGTCTTCAATAGCGACTTCTTTTTGATCTTCAAAATCCATGTCCAACTGTTGCCCTTCACAAACCTCTAATGCTGTTTTAGAAAATAAACTTACCAGTTTTAAAAATATATCAGAATCATACACTTCAAAAAAGCGATAAGATTCTATTAACATCGAATCTCCGGATAAAATACCCGTATTTACATTCCATTTTTTATGTACGGTAGGTTTTCCTCTACGTAAAGGTGCCGCATCCATTATATCATCATGGATTAAGGAAAAATTATGAAATAATTCAATGGCTAATGCAGCAGGTAACGCCTGTTTATAAGCACCTCCGAAGATTTCAGTGGTTAATAGAGTTAGTACGGGGCGTAAACGTTTTCCTCCTAACTGAAGGATATAGGATATGGGTTCGTATAAAGTAGTAGGGGATTTGGGTTGAATGTTATCCTTTAAAAAGTCAGAAAAGAATTTGTGGTATTCAGGTAAAGTATGCACTTTTTTTAGCGAAGTTACATTTTTTTTGAAAATGTATACCGCTGACTTTCTATTCTACTTTTTGATAATATTGTTTCTTTCCTTCACATTTTACCTCGCCCCAATTGAATTAATAAGGTTTTTTTCTTTATTATAGATTATACTTAGAGCATGTTTAAATAAGATTCTTATAAATTACCTTATTCTATTGAGAATGATTTGACAATTCTGCCATAATACCCAAGATTCTTGACTTTCCTTCGTTTTTTCATAGTCTTTATCGAGTCTTCTGAAGAAGTTGAAGATACCGAAAGTCCTTTCAGTTACCCATCTCCACTTCAAGGGAACAAAACCTTTTGTGGATGGGGGAGTTGATGATATCTTTACCTCAAGTCCAATTACATTTTCTTCAGCCCACCTCTTAAATATTGTTTTGTAGGCATGATCAGCTACTATTTTTTCCATCCTATCCAGGTACCCTAATAAAGGTTCCACAACTTTGTTGGCTACTACCCCATCAGCTTCATTGGCAGCCCCTACAACAACCCCCCAAACTAAACCTAACGTATCAGTAATTACGTGACGTTTACGGCCATTTACCTTTTTATTACCGTCAACCCCTTTTGACATACTTGTAAAAGGACCGGACTTTATGGATTGACTATCAATGGATAACAAGCTAGGTGTTGGTTCTTTCCCTTGTCGGTTCCGCTCCATTTTGTTAAGCTCAATATTTAATCTCTCTTGTGTCCCATCTTTTTGCCATTTGCGAAAGTAATAGTATACACTTTGCCATTTTGGAAAACTATCCGGGAGGTTACGCCACTGAGTACCTGTACGGAGTTGCCATAAAATAGCGTCTACAATATCCCGTAGTTTATAATGCCCCCGGGTTTTCTTAGGTAAAAATAATTCCATATATTCCCATTGCTGGGTAGTTAATCTGTTATATTTAGATTGCATAAACATTGTTGTTTTAGTCAACTACAAAGTTTAGACTATCCAGCTTTTTAACAAAAAAATTATCCGAAAATTTAGTTTAAACATGCTCTTAAAGCCAAGGAACTATAAAATGAAATTTGTTGTTCACTTTTTACACTTTCTAAAAATGAAGGAACAAAATAAAAGTTAAAGAGATTGAGACCCCAAAGGTTTTGAAAACCTTTGGGGTTTCTTTGGTTCGATATTATTTCTAGCTTTCCACAACGTATTTATTCTAATACTTATTGAATTAGAATAAGTACAATTCTCTCTAATAAGACAAGGCTATTTTTGTATTTCTATTCAACACCAACTATTAAACAATTTTACACACGTGTTTTTAATATAAAAATAAATACGTATTTTTAATTAAAAGAAAGTAAATGAACACCAAGTTAACCTTAACTATTGAAAAAGAAGTTATTGAAGTAGCAAAAAAATATGCAAAAGCAAAAGGTCAAAGCCTATCGGAGATGGTGGAGAATTACTTTAAGTTTGTTGCTGTAGATCGGATAAAAGTAAAAGAAAACAGACTTTCACCAAAAGTTAGGAAGCTAAGGGGGATTATAAAAACAGATGAAAATTTTGACTATAAAAAAGTTTTAACCGAAGAACTTTCAAAAAAATATGGCGTTTAAACTTTTTGTTGATTCGGACGTGGTCATCGATTTTTTTTCAGATAGACAACCCTATGCAAATCCCGCTAGTGAACTTTTTGAACTTAGCGAACAAGGATATCTAACCTTATACATATCAGCTATCAGTATCAGTAACGTATACTACATTATAAGAAAGTTTCTAGGTCATAAGAAAACGCTGGAGATTGTAGAGATACTAACGGAAATAACTGAAATTATTGGAACCACAAAGAATGAAATTGTACAAGCACTTACTAATAATTTTTCAGACTTTGAAGATTCTATTCAATATTCATCTGCCTTAAACATAAAAAACTTAGATGCAATTATTACCAGAAATGTAAAAGATTATCGAAATTCTTCTATTGCTGTCATGACACCTTTAAATTTCCTAAACATGAGAGAACAAAATAAAAGTTAAAAAGGTTAACATAAGTTATAAATGAATATTTATCAGAAAACTAGCATCTGATTCTAAACTTTTAAGCATCTCAATTTTTGGAGAGTGGAGACCCCAAAGGTTTTGAAAACCTTAGGGGTCTTTTACGATTACACCCTGTAAATTCTCTCATTTTCCCATTTCCATCATTTTTTCAAGGAAAGGGATTTCTAAACTACATGAATTAATTCGTGTCCCTTGTAATAAACAAGTCCGATATAAAAAGATTCCGTAATAATTCTATTTAACAACATAGTATATGCCAATGCCTTAAACATCTATTGATTCGAGAAAGTCTTACTTAGATTAACTTCAATCCTTAGAATTGTTAAAGTAATGCAAAACTTAGGAAACTTTAATTGTTTTTAAAGTTTCCTATTTATTTTTGAAGCATGTTTACTTGATGTATGAGAGAAAAGATTATTGAAAAGGCTAATGACTTGTTTTTAAATTTTGGATTTAAAAGTATTACCATGGATGACCTTGCTTCGGAAATGGGTATTTCTAAAAAAACCATTTATACGCATTTTCAAAATAAAACAAAATTGGTGGAAGCTACTACAGATCATACTTTTTGCGCTATTCGTACCGGTATTGATACTATTTTAGAAGAAAAACGAGAACCTATTGAAGAGTTGTTTACCATCAAAGCTTTTGTAATAAACCACCTTAAAAATGAAAAAGCTTCTCCTCAATATCAGTTACAAAAGTATTATCCGAAGATTTACGCTACGCTAAAAAAAAAGCAGTTTGAAGTAATGCAGGATTGTGTAATAGAAAATTTAAACCGGGGTATTGCTAACGGCGTATTTTTAAAACATATAAATATTGAATTTATATCCCGAATCTATTTTATGGGAATGAATAGTATCAAAGACCAGGATATGTTTCCAAATAAACAATTTGAAGTTGCTGAATTGCAACAAAATTACCTGGAATACCATATCAGGGGAATTGCAACCAATAAAGGATTACAAATATTAGACAACCTATTAAAAACATTCAGATGATAAAACATGCTTACGTTTTATTGTGTTTTTGCAGCTTTTTCACCTTTTCCGGTTACGGACAAGATGATAGAAAGCCAGTATCCGCACAATATTCGTTTACCCTTGATCAGGCTATTACTTTTGCCCTGGAAAACAGTTACCAGGCAATTAATGCTAGACGCGAGGTTGCCAAAGCCCTAGAACGCAAATGGGAAGCTACTGCTTCCGGATTGCCACAGATAGGTATTGATGCTAATTATCAAAACCAATTAAAACAACCGGTTACTTTAATCCCAGCGGAATTTACAGGAGGACAACCAGGAACTTTTGTACCTGTAATATTTGGTACGCAACATAATGCTTCTGCAACTGCAACGTTAAGTCAATTATTATTTGACGGTTCATACCTGGTAGGTATCGAGGCAGCTAAGAGTTTTTTACAATACGCTAACGATACGGAAGAAAAAACCCGGTTACAGGTTCGAGAAAGTGTCATCAATGCTTATGGTAGTGTTTTAGTAGCTCAACAAAGTGTTGCCATTCTGGAAAGTAACGTGGCTACTCTAGAAAAAAATTATAGGGAAACCAAAATTATTTTTGAAAACGGCCTAGCTGAAGAAGAAGATGTAGAACAATTGCAGGTGACGCTTTTACAAATTAAAAATCAACTTAATAATACGCAACGCCTCACCCGTATTGCTAAAGAAATGTTTAACCTTACGATTGGAGTAGATGTCAATGCTAATACTACGTTAACTGAAAGTCTGGATCAGTTATCATCTGCCTACACAGACCTGAACGTCTTAACCCAAAATTTTACCATTGAAAATAACATTGATTATCGTTTGGGTTATTTGCTAACTGAGCAAAGAAGGTTAGAATTAAAATTGGAACGTAGTAAAGCTTTACCTTCTCTGGGTGCTTTCATTAATTACGGTACTTCCGCTTTTAGTAATGAATTTACTATTTTCGATAGTAGCCAACCTTGGTTTCAATCCTCTATTTTGGGAGTAAATTTATCAATTCCTGTATTTAGTTCTTTTAAACGCAGGGCTAAAACCAGACAAGCCCGGATTGCTTTTGAACAAGCAAACACTTCGTTTGAAGAAATACAGCAACAACTTAAACTTCAATATGATTCCAAGCTAAGTGATTACCAACTTTCTCTAGAAAATTACGAAATATTAAAACAAAACCTGGCACTTGCTAAGCGTATTGAGAATAAAAATCAAATTAAATACGAGCAGGGTTTAGCAACCAGTTTTGAACTTCGCCAGGCGCAACTTCAATTATATTCAGCACAACAAGAAATTTTACAATCCATGTTAGCTATCGTCAATAATAAAGCACAATTAGAAACTATCCTTAACATTCCTGAAAATCAATAAAAATGAAAACATATTTATCCATCTTAACCGCATTTTTTCTGATTCTTTCTTCATGCGGGTCTGAAAACGGCACTTCTATCGAAGACGCTATTGAGAACGGTGACCTGGTCGCTATAAGAGCCAAACGAAAAGAAGTCATTGCACAACAACGAGAAGCTACTGAAAACTTAAAACAACTGGACAATGCCATTGCAAAATTGGATAGTGTTCAGAAACTTCCGTTAGTCACCACTATTAAAGTAAAAGACACCTTGTTTAATCATTACCTGGAATTACAGGGGAATGTAGAAACTAAGAAAAACATTGTACTCTACCCGGAATTTTCAGGCACCTTAACCAAGGTGTATGTAAAAGAAGGTCAACGTGTACGAAGGGGCCAGTTATTAGCCCGTGTGGATGACGGAGGGTTAAGTCAACAATTAGCACAAATGGAGGTACAGGAAGCTTTGGCTAAAACTACTTACGAACGTCAGCAGAAATTATGGGAACAAAAAATCGGATCAGAAATTCAGTTTTTACAGGCTAAAACCAATTATGAAGCACAGCAAAATGCCATTGCCCAGATGAAACAACAATTAGGAAAAAGTACTATTAACGCTCCTTTCTCTGGGATTGTAGATGATGTTATTGCCGAACAGGGAAGTGTGGTTGCAGCCGGGCAAACCCCCGTTTTACGGATTGTAAACCTGGATAATATGTACATTCAAACCGAAGTACCTGAAAGCTATATTAAAAATGTGACGGTGGGTAAAGAAGCTAAAATTTATTTCCCGATACTGGACACTACGATTACTACAAAAATCCGCCAGGTAGGAAATTATATTAATCCTAATAACCGTTCTTTTACAGTTGAAGTGGATATCCCCAACCGTAATGGAGAAATTAAACCGAATTTAACAGCAAGGGTAATGATTAACGATTACACCAGTAAAAAAGCGGTTCTGGTACCTCAAAGTATTTTATCTGAAAATGCAAAAGGTGAACAATATACCTATATTACAAAGAGTACCGGTAAAGCAAACATTGCTGAAGCACAAAGGGTGATTGTAAAAACCGGAAAAACGCAAGGAGATATCATTGAAATCATTGAAGGTATACAACCCGGAGATGAAGTGATTAGTGAGGGTGCTCGTAGTGTTAAAGACGGGCAACAAGTAGAAATTATAAAGGATGTGATATGAGCAAGAAGAAAAAGAACGTAGATAAAGAATTTTTTCTTTCATCGTGGGCGATTGATAACAGCACTACGGTTTATGTAATGATTGCTATTTTCCTGGTACTCGGATTATCCGCTTACTTTGCCATGCCACGGGAAAATTTTCCAGAAATCAATGAGACCAAAATTTATATCAGTGCTCCTTATCCCGGTAATACTTCAGAAGATATTGAACGGCTAATTGTTGATCCTTTAGAAGATCGTTTAAAAAACGTAAGTAATGTGGTAGAAGTATTATCCACTTCGCAGGAAGATTACGCAATAATAACCGTAGAATTCGACGATAAAATCAGCATTCCGGAAGCTAAGCAAAAAGTAAAAGATGAAGTGGATGCGGAGACGGCTAACGAAGATTGGCCTGTATTTAACGGTGCTAAGGTAGAACCTAATGTTTTTGACCTAAGTATTTCTGAAGAAACCCCAATCCTCAATATTAATATTACCGGAAATTACCCGGTTGAAAAATTAAAGGAATATGGGGAATACCTGGAAGATGAGATTGAAGACCTTGTTGAAATTAAAAAAGTAGATATTCGTGGCGCACAGGAAAAAGAAGTAGAAGTTGCCGTGGACATTTATAAAATGATGGCGGCTAAAGTAAGCTTTGATGACGTGCTTAATACCATTAGGAACGGTAACGTCACCATGTCTGCCGGCAATATGATCACCAGTGGGCAACGCCGTACCATCCGTATTGACGGAGAAATTCAGCAACCTTCGCAATTAGAAGACTTCGTAGTAAAGTCACAGGACGGAGCGGTGTATTTAAAAGATATTGCCGAAGTTTCTTTTGAAGAAGAAGATAAAACCACCTACGCCCGTGAGTTTGGGGAGAATGTGGTGATGCTTGAAGTTAAAAAACGATCGGGTAAAAATATGGTGGAAGCCGTTGAAAAAATTGATGAAATTTTAGCAGATGCTAAAGAGAATGTATTTCCAAGCAATCTTCAAGTTTCTAAGGCTAATGACCAATCGGCTAAAACTATTAATCAGGTAGATGACCTGGTTAATAATATCATTTTTGGGATTATCCTGGTGGTAGGCGTATTGATGTTCTTTTTAGGGTTTAGAAATGCTTTATTTGTTGGTTTTGCCATCCCGATGTCCATGTTTATGTCCTTTATGATCTTATCTGCATTGGGATATACTATGAATACTATGATCCTTTTTGCTTTAATTATGGGATTAGGGATGTTAGTTGACAATGGTATTGTGGTGGTAGAAAACGTCTATCGTTTAATGGATGAAGAAGGAATGTCAAGGATTGAAGCTGCCAAAAAAGGAATTGGAGAAATTGCTTTTCCTATTATCATTTCGACAGCAACCACGGTGGCTGCTTTTGTTCCGTTAGGGATGTGGCCTGGTGTGATGGGAGAATTTATGATCTATTTCCCCATTACTTTATCCGTAGTACTGGGATCATCCCTATTTGTTGCCATTTTTATGAATTCCATGCTGGTTTCCCGGTTTATGAGTGTTGAAGAGAAAGAACTTAGTGTGAAACAGCTCATTCGGCTAAGTGCTATTTTGGGAGGCCTGGGTATTTTTATATTATTAGTTGGCGGCCCGGTTCGGGGACTGGGATCTTTATTGATTTTTACAGCGATTATGTTTTGGGTATATAAATACGTATTAAAGAAAGGTGCTACTGTTTTTCAACGAAAGTTTTTAGTTTGGTTGGAAAATAAATACCAGGGGTTCCTACATTTTGCATTGAGTAAGTGGAGACCGTATGCCTTTATCATCGGAAATTTTGTGCTGTTATTTGTGGTTTTTGGTATGTTTGGTGCTTCCGTAGGTAGCCAGAATACAAAAGTGGAATTCTTTCCGGATAATAAACCTAACCAAATCATGGTGTATATTGAATATCCACAGGGTACGGATATTGACAAAACCAATAGTATCACAAAAGCCATTGAAAACCGGGTTTATGATGTCTTAAATAATAATGATTATACGGAAAGCGACGGGTATAATTTCCTGGTTGAATCTGCGGTATCACAGGTAGGAGAAGGCGCCGGTAACCCACAAACGGATGGGGGCAGTAATGCGGAAATGCCACATCGGGCAAAGATTACCGCTACTATGAGAGAATATAAATACCGACAGGGAAAAGACTCTGAAGTACTCCGACAAAAAGTACAGGATGCCTTAAAAGGTATTTACCCCGGAGTAGCAATTTCAGTAGAAAAAGATCCGGTGGGTCCTCCTATTGGGTATCCGGTTAATATCGAACTGGAAGGTCAGGACTACGAAGAATTGATCATCACCGCTGAGAAAATGCGAAATTTTATTGCCAGTAAAAACATTCCGGGAATTGAAGAATTGAAAATCGATGTAAATAAAGGGAAACCTGGAATGCAGGTGGTTGTAGATCGAGAAAAAGCTGGAGAACTGGGGGTTGCCGCCGGACAGGTTGGAAATCAGTTAAGAAGATCTATTTTTGGTGAAAAAGCAGGAATTTATAAGAAAGACGGAGAAGATTATGATATATACGTTCGTTTTAACGAAGCTAATCGATATAATACCAGTGCTTTATTTAATCAAAATATTATTTTTAGAGATCCTGCTACCGGACGTTTAAAAGAAATTCCGGTTTCAGCGGTAGCTTCAGAAAGTAATACTTCTTCTTTTAGTGCTATTAAACATCGGGATGGAAAAAGAGTGGTTACCGTATATTCAGGCCTACAACCCGGGTATACTGATGCAGGTGCTGTAGTTGCACAAGTACAGGATGTAATGCTAAGTTTTAATGATATTCCTAAAGGAGTAGAGGTTAATTATACCGGTCAGATTGAAGAACAAGGTAAACAAATGTCCTTTTTAATGGGGGCGTTCTTTTCAGGTTTAGGCTTGATTATGTTGATTTTAGTTTTTCAGTTTGGTTCTATATCCAAACCTTCGATTATTATGATTGCTATCTTTTTAAGTTTTATAGGTGTATTTGGAGGTATTATCCTTACCGGGTCTTCTTTTGTGATTATGATGACCATGATGGGAATTATATCGCTTGCCGGAATCGTTGTAAATAACGGGGTGGTCCTTTTAGATTACACGCAATTATTAATTGACCGAAAGAAAGTGGAATTAGACCTGAACGATGATGAAGTCCTATCTAACGAAGAAGTTCGGAAATTGATTATACAAGGAGGTAGGGCGCGTTTACGTCCGGTTATTTTAACTGCGATTACTACCGTACTAGGTTTGATTCCGTTAGCCATTGGTTTAAATATTGATTTCTTTTCGTTGTTCGGAAGTTTAGACCCTAAAATTTATATGGGTGGAGACAACGTGATTTTCTGGGGACCTCTGGCTTGGACCGTAATCTACGGTTTGATTATCGCTACGTTTTTAACCTTGATTATTGTGCCTTGCTTGTTCTATACCGTAAACCGTTTTAAGGTTTGGATTAAAAAGAAAAGATCGAGTAAAGCTGTCGAAGTTGTGGGTGAAACAGCAACTGTATAATAGGTTTGTATCAATAGGATCATTTGTACGTATATCTAGGATTAAGAATTCTAAACTGATTCAGATTTTACAAACTCTATTTTATAAACGGAGTGTTAGTTACCGCTAATCTTCTTACTTTTGCAGCCTTAAATTAGGCGTTATGTACAGAAGTCATACTTGCGGAGAATTACAAGCTCAGGATATTAATAAAGAAGTCACCCTTTCCGGATGGGTTCAGAAATCAAGGGATAAAGGATTTATTATCTGGACCGATTTACGAGATCGATACGGGGTTACACAGCTGGTTTTTGATGAACAACGTACACCTAAGGCTGTTTTTAGTGAAGCGCAGTCTTTAGGGCGTGAATTTGTGATCCGGATTAACGGACGAGTAATTGAACGTGAATCTAAAAATCCCAATATGCCTACTGGAGATATTGAGGTTTTAGTAAAAGATTTGACTATTCTAAACAAAGCGGAAACGCCCCCATTTACTATAGAAAACGAAACAGATGGTGGGGAAGATATTCGAATGAAATACCGGTATTTGGATATTCGTCGTAATCCGGTAAGGAACAATTTAGTGTTTAGGCACCAGGTAGCGATGAACGTTCGAAACTACCTTTCTAAGGCTGGTTTTATAGAAGTAGAAACGCCGTATTTAATTAAATCTACTCCGGAAGGGGCTCGTGATTTTGTAGTGCCATCGCGTATGAATGAAGGGCAGTTTTATGCCTTACCTCAATCTCCCCAAACTTTTAAGCAATTGCTAATGGTAGGCGGTATGGATAAATATTTTCAGATTGTAAAATGCTTCCGGGATGAAGATTTACGCGCGGATCGCCAACCTGAATTTACACAGATAGATTGCGAAATGTCTTTTGTAGAACAGGAAGATATCCTAAACATATTTGAAGGGCTTACCCGACATTTATTAAAGGAGATTAAAGATATCTCAATCGCAGAATTTCCTAGAATGACCTATGACGAGGCAATGAAAACTTACGGAAATGATAAACCGGATATTCGGTTTGATATGAAGTTTGGGGATTTAACCGAGCTGGCACAACAAAAAGAGTTTAAAATATTTAAAGAAGCTGAATTGGTGGTAGGGATTGCCGTACCTGGTGCAGCTTCCTTTACCCGTAAAGAAATTGATAAACTGATCGATTGGGTCAAACGCCCGCAGGTGGGAGCTTTAGGAATGGTTTATGCGAAATATAATGAAGACGGAAGTTTTAAGTCTTCGGTAGATAAATTTTACGATCAGGAGGATTTAAAAAAGTGGGCAGAAGTTACCAATGCTAAACCGGGCGATTTAATTTGTGTTTTATCCGGACCTACTCAAAAAACAAGAACACAGTTAAGTGCACTACGAATGGAACTTGCAGAACGCCTGAACCTACGTAATCCGGAAGAATTTGCTCCTTTATGGGTGGTTGATTTTCCGCTGTTAGAATGGGATGAAGAAACGGAGCGGTATCATGCCATGCACCATCCTTTTACTTCTCCCAAACCGGAGGACATTGCTTTACTCGATTCTGATCCTGGGAAAGTACGAGCTAATGCTTACGATTTGGTTCTTAACGGAAACGAAATTGGAGGAGGTTCCATTCGGATTCATGATAAAAAAACCCAAGCTTTGATGTTTAATTATCTTGGATTTATTCCGGAAGAAGCCAAAGCGCAATTTGGGTTTTTAATGGATGCTTTTGAATACGGTGCTCCACCCCATGGGGGAATTGCCTTTGGGTTTGACCGATTGGTTGCTATCTTAGGTGGCCAGGAAACCATTCGGGATTTTATCGCATTTCCTAAAAATAATAACGGTCGGGATGTAATGATTGATGCCCCTGCTCCTATTGACCAGGAACAACTGAACGAATTGGGTTTAGGGATTCGAGAAGTTAGCAAGGCTTAGAAGAATCATCAGTACGGGTAATATAACAGCTATCTTTATTTAGCTTAAAATTAGCTAATTAAATAGGTTGCCAAAATAGTAAGTGACCATTTCGAAACAGTTATACGTATCTTTGTATAAACTTCTTTTTTTAGTTTTATGAAATATGTAATCCGAATTTTATTTTTTGCATTTTTAGGAATGGTTTGCTATGGTTATTACTTTAAAAATATAGGAAACCATGCTGAAGGTGATAAATGGATTGGATTAGGAATTATAGGAGGTGCTTTTATTTTAATGCCTATATTTATCTACCATCGATGGAAGGATCGTAAAGTCAAAGATTATATGTTAACCGAAGATGCGATTAAACGAATGAATGACTTTAATAATAGTACTGATTCCCCTAAGAAATCTTCTGAAAAACTGTAATTAAATTTATTATTTTGATCAATAAAATTGAACATCTGGGAATTGCGGTACATAATATAGAAGAAGCTAACCAAATGTACGAAAAGTTGCTAGGTGTTGCTTCTTATAAACAGGAATTAGTTGAAGAACAAGGAGTACTTACTTCTTTTTTTAAAGTAGGTAAAAGTAAAATAGAATTATTAGCAAGTACAGAGGATGATAGTCCTATTTCTAAATTTATTGCTAAACGAGGAGAAGGCATTCATCATATCGCTTTTGAGGTTGAGGATATAAAGAAAGAATTAAAACGTCTACAATCCGAAGGTTTTCAACTTATTGATAAAGTACCGAAAAAAGGGGCTGATAATAAGTTAATTGCTTTTGTTCATCCTAAAAGTACAAACGGTACGTTGATTGAACTTTGCCAGGAGATTTCTGGTAACATAGCTAAATCAACATAAAATGAAATGAATCTTCATATTAAAAAATTGTATCTTTATTTTATGAATTTACAAACAGAAAAATATAGATTGATTCAACAAATCGTAAATCTACAGGACGAAAAGATAATTGGGGAAATCAAGAAATTTTTGAATTCTCAGGTTGATTCTGATTGGTATACCGAATTGTCTCCTTCTCAGAAAGATTCTATTGAGAAAGGTATTCAAGATTTTAGTAATGGAAATACTTTTACCCATAATGAAGTAACGTCTTTAATTGAAGATAAGGTTAAAGAATTAAGATTGAGATAGTGAAAGTTATTTGGTCAGCTTGGGCAAAATATACATATTTGGATATTCTTGAACAATTATACTTGAAATGGGGGATTTCTATAGTTGAAAAATTCGAGTTAGAAGTTAATGAATTAATTAATAAAATTAAAGATCACAACTATATCTGCCCGAAATCAACATCTGTAGGTCTGCATAAGTGTGTGATAAATAAACACAACTCTTTAATCTACAGAATAGCTGATAAACATATAGAACTGATAACATTTATATTTAATAAAAGTGAACCTATTTTTTAAAGGGTTTTATAAATGTTACTCTCACTTTTGTCCTTACATAAATAAAAATACTCATCATGAATTGATAAGTGTTTTTTATAATGTGGTCCCACATGGGCTCCCTTCAGTTCTCCTGAGTATGATCGAAGGACTCAGGGTAAACTTCTCGCCCATCACCTTTATAGAAATAAGAAAGCACCTACTTTATTTAAGTAAGTGCTTCTAATCGTGGTCCCACACAGGCTTCCCGATATCCGCTTCGCTACATCGGGACATCCCGAGTACTCGGGATCGCCCATCACCTCTGTGTAAATAAAAAACACTTATTAGATAATTGACAAGTGTTTTTCAATTTGTGGTCCCACATGGGCTTCCCGATATCCGCTTCGCTACATCGGGACATCCCGAGTACTCGGGATCGCCCATTACCTCCGTGTAAACAAAAAACACTCATCATGAATTGACAAGTGTTTTTCAATTTGTGGTCCCACATGGGCTTCCCGATATCCGCTTCGCTACATCGGGACCGGCTTCTCGCCCATCACTTCAGTAAAAACAAAAAACACTCATCGTAAATTGACAAGTGCTTTTTATAGTGTGGTCCCACATGGGCTCCCTTCGGTTCGTACCTCACTCAGGGTAAACTTCTCGCCCTTTCAATCCGTAAAAACAAAAAACACTCATCAGATAATTGACAAGTGTTCTTCTAATCGTGGTCCCACATGGGCTCCCTTCGGTTCGTACCTCACTCAGGGTAAACTTCTCGCCCTTTCAATCCGTAAAAACAAAAAACACTCATCATCAATTGATAAGTGTTTTTTATAATGTGGTCCCACATGGGCTCGAACCATGGACTTTCTGATTATGAGTCAGATACTCTAACCAACTGAGTTATAGGACCTGAATTTAAAATATAAATTCTATCAATAACAAAAATTAAAGAATAATCATATGTAATATGAAATTCGCTATTTTATTATTGGTCGGCAAATTTAAGTATTTGAGATGTATGCTACAAGATTAAATAGATAAATTATTTCAAACCTTTAGTAACTCTGGTATCACACTTTACCCCAAATTCTGATTTCTAAAAACAATTCTTACCTTTTAAAGGATAGTAAAATTTGTTATAGTAGATCATGGCATTTTTAAAAACCAATTACTAAAGTTATATTTAGATTAAAAAGTAGTAATATACTTACATTTTTAAATTATTTTAAATTTAAAAATGTTAAAATGTATAATTTTTACGATAAAATACACAAAATGTTTGTTGGATTCGATTTTAGTCGTATCTTTACCATGTGTTAATAAAGAAATAGTTTTTCATTAACCCCAAAATGAAAAACGTTTGGTAAAAGTGAGTTTTAATTTTAGTAAGCCCTTAAATTAAGATGATTTGTGTGAAGTGAAAGAGCGCCGAAAGGTGCTCTTTTTTTGTTATTCATTTATCATAAAATACCCTCTGATTAGTTTAAGAATTAAGCAAAAAAGTTTTTTTTTATCAGTAAATATAATTCTACAGAACTAAAAAAATCATTTTAGATACATTGACAAAAGGGAACTAATCCCTTCCTTTGATAATTCTCTACATAATAGTACAGTCCAAAAAGGATATTCTACTTTTAAGATATTTAATTGCTCTATATACTTGTGTATTTACCGTATTTGGAGAAATATTTAGGATTTTACTTATTTCCAAATGACTAAGGCCATCGTTTCTACTTAGCAAAAAGATAATCCGACATTGTTTTGGCAATTTATTGATAAGATCATCCAGTTGGTTTTTGGTTTGTTGGTATATCATCATCTCGTCCGGTTGTATGTCATTACATTGTAATTCATAATGTACTACTTTATCTAATAATTTACTATGGTCTTTACGTTGTTTAATGACATTTAGGCACCGGTTCTTAGTAGCTTTATACAAATATACTTTGAGCGATAGGTTAATCTCGATTTGGTCTCTTTTTGACCAAAGAAGAAAAAAAATATCAGCAACCACTTCTTCTGCATCATTAAGAGTGATATAAGCATTTGCAAAAGTAAGCAGGACATCATAGTATTTTACAAAAATCGCATTTAAAGATGTACGATCCCCTCCCTTTAAATTTTTCCATAGGAGTCTATCCTCTTCGTATTCCATAAAAAATTTATTCCCAAAAGAAAGAAATTGAAAAGGTTGTTTGTTATCGGGATTGTTAAGTAATTATTACTAAAACCCGATTGTAAAAAATTCGTTATCAAATCAGCATAAAATGTTAGGTAGAAGTTATCCATATTATGTAATCCTTAAATGTCAATTCTTAGGTAATAGCCAATGACAAATTTAGTGTCTTAGGGGTATATGAAGGAACAAGAGTATTACAGTATAATTCTCAAATACCTCAAAGGCGAAGCTTCTTTTCAGGAAAAAGAAAGGGTAAAAACCTTATCTCAAAACCCTGCTTTTAAAAAAATTCTTGAAGAAATAAAGTTGATTTGGAAGCATCCTACGGAAATTAGAAATAGTAATGTAGAGAAGAAGAGCGAAGCGCTTAAAGGACTGAATGATCGAATTGATGCGACTACCCCTATGGTCGGACCTCTGTTACAAATATGCAGAAGAAAAAAGCTTACCAAGAACTTATGTCAGATAGCGGCTTTTGCAATCATACTATTGATCCCTATCTATTTCTTTTACGGTAAAACCAATTTTTTAAAGAACTATAATTCTGGAAATACTATCGTAAGAACTACCCAATCAGGAGAACAACGCACCATAAAACTTTCTGACGGAACGAGAATTACGCTAAATTCTGAAACAACTATAACCTATCCTAAAACATTCCGTGAGGATGTCCGGCAAGTTTATTTAGAAGGAGAAGCATTTTTTGAAGTAGCAAAAGACAGTTTAAGACCCTTCCTAGTAAACACAACAACGATTACTACTAAGGTTTTAGGCACTTCATTTAATACAAAAGCATTCAAAGGAGAACCCAACATGAGTGTATCGCTACTGGAAGGTAAAGTACAAGTATTTGACAAGTCCGATAAGCCTTTAGTAGTATTAGAAGAATGCCATGAATTTATCTATTCAAAAGCTACTAACCAGTATGTAAAAAAAGTCTTCGATCCTTATAAAACACTAGCCTGGACTATTAATGAATTAATTTTTGACGGAGAAACGCTTGAAGAAGTTGTAAGACAATTACAACGATGGTACGGGGTGAAAATAGTACTTAAAAATGACGCCATTAAACTATGTCGATTCAAAGCTACATTTTATGACGAATCCTTACATGAAGTGCTTAACACCTTAAAATATGCCGGAAACCTTCACTATAAGATTGATGATGACCTGATAGAAATTGACGGAGAAGGATGTAGTCAATGATAAAACTAAAATGAACACCACTAAAAACTAAACACAAGACACCAATGAGAAGAAATTTCTTTAAAAAAGTAAAACATGCTTTCATCCTTATCCTTTTTCAACTACTGGCAATACAGTTTTCATCAGCAAGTACAACCTACGCTACTGATATGGATCAAATCTATCTGGATTTTACCCTGGAAGAAGCCAGCTTACAAAAGGTTTTTGAGATGATAGAACAAAAAACAACTTTTCAATTTGCATATATGGAATCCACCATTCCGTTAGATCGTAAAATTAGTATTACAGCAAAGCAGCGAAGTTTACAAAACATTCTGGAGGAAGTAAGTTCCAAATTTGGTTTATACTTTAAAAAAATAAAGAACAAAATTATAATTCAACCCGCACAAAAAAAAATAATGGTAACCGGACAAATTACAGACCAAGAATCCGGAGATTATTTGATAGGCGCAACTGTACAAATTAAGGGAACGAATACTGGTACAACTTCTGATTTTGACGGAAAATTCAATATAGAGGTGATGCCAGATGCCATATTGTTGATATCGTACCTAGGTTATGAAAATAAAGAGGTTCAGGTCACTTCAGAAGCTCCCTTAACGATTGAAATGAATATGAGCGCAAATACGATTGAGGATGTAGTGGTTACTGCCCTTAACATTAAAAGAGCTGAAAAAACCATAGGTTACGCCACACAACAAATTGGTGGTGAAGCCTTAGAAGAAGCAAACGAAACCAACCTAATAAGTACCTTAAGCGGAAAAGTGGCTGGTGTACAAATTACCAATACGAGTGGAGCTGTCGGGTCTTCTTCTTCTATTGTCTTACGAGGATACAATTCCATTTCAGGAAATAATCAACCCTTATTTGTTATTGATGGCATGCCTATAAGTAACGAGGTACATCAAACATCCAGAGCTTTTGGAGGACCTGCTAACCCTAACCAAAGTAGTTTTTTAGGAGAAGGCATTGACGGCGGAGAACAACAGGTAGATTACGGAAATGCAGCTGGAGAGATTAATCCTGCGGATATCGAAAGTATACAAATCCTAAAAGGTGCTAATGCTGCGGCCTTATACGGATCAAGAGCGGCAAATGGAGTAATCCTAATTACCACAAAAAGTGGTTCCTCAAAAAAAGGGATTGGTGTAAACCTAACCTCTTCATTATCCTTTCAGACACCTTTAAAAACCCCGAAATTTCAAACGCAATTTGGAAAAGGGGATAATGGCCTTTATGCCTTTCCTGAACTTAATACGAATGTAGGTAAAAACTTTGGCCCCAGGTTTAACGGCCAACTTATCCCACAATATGACCCCAACAATCCTGAGATTGCTAGAAACAGACCTTGGGTAAATAGATTAGGAGAAGATCCTGTCGGTGACTTTTTACGTACGGGAATTACAAAAATCAACGGGTTCTCTATCACCAATGGTGGGGAAAAGGGAAATTTTAGGCTTTCTTACACTCGTTTTGACCAGGAAGGAATGGTACCAAATACGGACTTGATTCGTAATACGGTCGGATTTAATTCAAGCTATCGCGCTACGGAAAAATTTGAAGTAGGTGCTTCTGTTAATTATATTAGTAGCCGTAGTGATAACCGGCCTAATATCGGTGCTAAGAGTGAGTCGAATATCATCTTTACTTTATTACAATTAGGTGGAAATGAAAGCCTGGATGAATTGAGAAATTACTGGGAACCCTTTGGGGAAAACACGCAACAGGCAACATCTGACCGAAGTGTAAATAACCCGTATTTTTTGGTCAATGAAAATTTAAACGGAAATCGACGAGACCGTGTTTTTGGTAATGTTCATTTTACCTATGATTTTTCTGATCACCTATCACTTCGGGTGAAAACGGGTAGGGATATGTATAGTGATAAAAGAACTACGATTAAAGCATTCTCCCATGTACCATATCAAAATGGTTTTTATTCCGAAGCCAATGTGTTTTTTAAAGAAGATAACTCTGATTTCCTATTTAGCTATGACAATAAGTTCAATGAAAAATTTTCTATTACTGCCATAGCTGGAGCTAATCACTTTGATCAAAAAATAGAGGAACTACGTGGTAATAGTGGTACTGACGGACTGGTAACCCCCGGGTTTTTTAATCTTTCCAACAGTATTTCGATACCAGTAGCACGGAATTTTATTTCCAGAAAACGTATCAATAGTGTATATGGAGGGCTTACTTTGGGTTTTAACGACTATATATTTTTGGATATTACCGGTAGAAATGATTGGTCAAGTACGTTGCCCACAGGGAACAATTCTTATTTTTACCCTTCGGCATCGGTTAGTGCTATCCTAACCGATATGGTGGATCTTTCGGGAATTGGGGCAGATTACTTAAAGGTACGTGCCAGTTACGCTGAAGTAGGTAACGATACAGACCCCTATCAAACCAATCCCTTAACCTTTAACGGTGGCTCTTCCGAAGGTATTGCTATTAATACTATCTCCAGTACTTTAGGAAATAAAGATCTGGTTCCGGAAAATATTGTATCTACAGAATTCGGACTGGAAGCTGGCTTTTTTAACGGAAGATTAGGACTTGATTTTACCTATTATCAAATACAAAACCAGCAACAAATTGCAACTATCCCGCTACCTACAGAATCCGGGTTTTTGAGTCAGGTGATTAATGTCCCGGCAGAAATTACAAATAATGGGATGGAGCTTTCTTTAAACCTGATCCCTGTAAAAACCCCTTCTTTTAAATGGGATTTGACTTTAAACTGGGCGCGAAATAGGAATAAAATTACCGGGCTTACCATCCTTGAAGAAGGAGAAAGAATCACCCTGGCCGAGCGATGGATCAATTTGGATATTACGAATAACGGAAGTTTTGGTGATTTTTACGGAGATTACTTACTTAGAGTTGACGAAAACGGAAACCTGGGTCGTAACGGACTACAAATTTACCGACCTGACGGAAGGTCTGAAGAATCGGATGACGTGGGAAGCCTGGTAGACGAACCAAAACCCCTGCTCGGAAATGCGAATCCGGATTGGATCGGAGGAATACAGAATACACTGACTTATAAAAACTTGAATTTAAGTTTCTTATTTGATATCAATAAAGGGGGACAGGTACATTCCCGAACTTTCGTGGTAGGTAACCAGCTGGGCTCCCTGGAAAAATCAGTTACCTTACAGCAACGAGATGACCCTAATGCCGTACAGGGTGCTATACAAAACGGAAATACGGTCGTCCCGGGGGAACAATGGGTAGAATTACAAGGGGCTACTCTAGACCGTGATACAGGAGATACCTCACCTGCTACCATCTACGCACGAACCTCTAATTTTTACAAACGCTATTATGATAATGATGCTGTCGGTACCTTTGACCGAAGTTTTGTAAAACTAAGAGAACTAAAACTAACATATAATGTTCCGGAATCCTTATTACGATCTATCAAGCTTCAAAACCTTCAGATTGCCATCTTCGGAAGAAACTTATTGCTTTGGGACAATGTACCGCATATTGATCCGGAGGTAGCCGGGTATAGCGGTGAACTGCCTGGTGGAGAATTTTTTGCCATCCCATCAGCTAGAAGCGTTGGAATGTCATTAAATGTAAATTTTTAATCAACTAATTCAACATCTTATGAAAATCTTATTTAAATATACTACAATCATCGCGCTCCTATTATTGTCGGGTTGTGAGGAAAGCCTGGAAGAAATCAATATCAATCCGAATCAATCCGTAGAAAATCCTAGTTTGGACTTGTTGTTTGGTGCTATTGTACCCGGAATGATAGGGCAGTTAGTCCAGTCCTATGAAGTTCCCGGACAATTAGCACAGCAGATTGCAGTAAAAAATTCGGAGGTAGGTACTCTTACTCATGATGAAGATGCTATTAGCCGAAGGTTTTGGGAAACCGTATACTCTGAGAACAACGGAGCTTTGAGAAACGCTGGATTTTTAATTTTTGAAGCCGAAGAAAGAGGCAACCAGGTGTATCAGGCATTGGGAAAAATACTAAAGGCCTATATATTAAGTTATACTACTGATCTTTTCGGGGATATTCCCTATACAGATGCCGCGCAAGGGTTTCGTTTCGGAGAACAATACATTTTTCCTAAATATGATGCGCAGTCAGAGGTGTATCGAGCCATGTTAAGTGATCTTAGAGAAGCAAACACCTTACTAGAAACAGCAGCAGCTAATCAACGTATCGATGAAAGCAGGGATTTACTATTTAAAGGAGATAAAGGGGTCTGGAGAAAATTTGCAAATTCTTTACGCTTACGCTTACTTATGCGAATTTCTGAAGTTCAGGATGTACAAGCTGAAATAGCCACACTATTTGAAAACCCAGGGATGTTCCCCATTTTTGAAAGTATTGAAGAAACTCCCCAGTTTGTTTTTGAAGATATCACCCGTTGGCCCTTTCAACCCGAACGTGTCAATAGTAGTGATATCAGGCTATCCTCAATAGTGGTTGATATTATGAAAGGAGAAGGAAATGAGAATCAAATCAGCACTCGTAGCGATCCCAGGTTGTCTTTTATTGTAGACCCTACGGAAACATCAGTTGCTAACGGAACGCCTGAATTTATCGGGCAACCTGTAGGTATCGCTTCTGATATAGAAGAGGATGCAAATAGATCTTTATTAAGTTCAGCATTTAGAACGCTTAATACCTTTTGGTTGATGACTTATGCAGAGTTATTATTCATAAAATCCGAAGCTATCCATAAAGGTTTTATCACTGGAAATGCACAGGAAGTTTATAGAAACGGAGTACTGGCATCAATTACAAAATACGGGATTGATGAAACCACTGCCGAAAGTATAGCGTACCTGGAGGAAGTTGGTAATAATTTTGTAGGCAATGAAATCAAACATCTTGCGATACAACGATGGTTAGATCAGGTGAATAATGGTTTTGAAGGCTATAGTGTATGGCGTAGGATGAACCATCCTATACTCACTCCGGGTCAGGATGCCGTTGCTCCGCAGATTCCGCTTCGATACTTTTATTCTAGTAAAACAACCGATAAAAATCAAGTTAATGCCGATGAAGCCATTAACCGTCCTCCCCTGAATGGAAGGAATACAACCTTTCAAAAAGTCTGGTGGGATAGGGATTAATATGGTAAAAAACCCGTGGTACATTTGAATAATAATTATTATAAAATCCGTCAGTTCGAGTACTCGACCAAAGGAAGAAGTGTGCTTCAACTAGTTCAGCAGAGCTATCGAGAACAAGGGTTTTAGTCAAAAAAGCTATTCTCGATATCCTCGATCGAGTCAAGGACAGGCTATTTTTTCTTCATTTTATTACGAAAAAATACTCGAATTGACGCTTTTTTCTAAATGCATCAGAGATGGTAAAAGAGATTGCAGTATATTTTTTATACTCAACCACAAATTTTAAAACGTAGTAATTACATAAAACTATGATAAGCCTCCTAAAATTAGTCTGCCAATGCCTATTATCATTAATTATCTTAAGCTTTTATGCATGTAAAGACTCAAATCAAAAATTAGCTATTAGTAGTAGTGAGCCTATAATAAAAAACATATCCGAACCAGAATCTTGGAAGTTTGTTGCTTTTGGGGATTGTAGAGGGCATAGCTCGGAGGATCCGGTCAATGTACCAGTACTTCAAAAGCTGGTTGCAGAAATTATCAAACAAGAAGTAGACCTGGTGATGTTTACCGGTGATATTTGCTATGGTCATGCCAATCGTAAAGAATTAGGAGATCAGGGTGCTTTGGAGGATTTAAAACGCCAGATGTTACTTTTTCGTAAAACGATTGACCCGCTTTATAAAAAGGGGATAAAGGTATACATTGTACGCGGGAATCACGAGGCGACACAACGTTATCCGGATGTAGCTGGAACTGCCGATCACCGCCCTATTTGGCCCGAAACCAAAAAGGTATGGGATAATGTATTCGGCGATAGCTATCAAATGCCTCAAAACGGGCCTGATGGTGAAAAGAACCTAACGTTTTTTGACACCCATAAAAATGCGTTGATCATAGGGCTTGACCTGTATACCGCTCGCGACGATAAGGTCAATGCAGATGGTAGTATCCCAAAACCATCTACTAAAAGAATTCACCAAAAATGGTTGGATAGTATTCTTGCAATTCATGATAAGCCACATGTATTTGCCTTTACGCACGAGCCTGCCTTCAAAGTAGATCATCAGGATTGTATGCACGGTGATACTAGCTATAAGTTAGATTACTCAAAATATAGGGATCAATTTTGGCAAAGTTTACAGGAAGCAGGGGCAAAAGCCTATTTTTGCGGACATGACCATGGCTATGCATTAGCAGCAGTAACTGATACCATTAATACCAAAAAAGATACTATCTATCAGGTAGTGGTAGGGACTGCCGGAGCCGGAAAAAGTATAGCACCAGTATATGATGGCTATAACACCCATCACCGTGTTACCCCTATAAATACTTCAAAATCTTATGGTTTTGTACTTGGTGAGGTTACGGGTACCACAGCTCGTATCTTTTATCGATACCTGGATGAGCAGGAAAACTTTCAAAATCAAAAACCTATCGAATTAATAAAGTAATTAACAAATAAAATTAGAAAATATCCCTAAATTAAGCGTCCGGTAATTTTTTTAGTGTGAGCGGTTATTATAGAAATTCCGTAGTCTAGTACCATAGAGATACAGCTAAATAAATATAAAATGACATAGAAGAGAAGATTTAAAAAGATTCATGTTGTTTAACGTTGATTTAGCTATATAATACCAAGTAAGAGCCCTATAAAAATGCCAAATTAAGAATTATGTTTTCCTATCAATAATTTTATAAATCAACTATTCAAAATACCTTTATTATGAAAAATCGGCTTACTATTACCCTCGTTATCACTTTGATCTCACTACTTTTCATCTATTCAGAATCCTATGCTCAATTTGCTCATAAAATTAATAAACAAAGGAGATATGATGAAATTTCATGGCTTATTACCCATAATGCTAACAACAATAGAATTGATGGTCCGTCCGGTTTTTTTGGTTGTTTAGGAGGCGGGAATCAATCTGCTGGAATATTAAAACAATTACAGGATGGCGTACGGAGCTTTATGGTTGATATTTACCGTGTAAATGGTCAACTAAGGTTAAAACACGGAGCCCCTAATATGTGCATGATGGATGCTAAAAATTTTAATAATATACTTGCTAATTGGCTACAAACGCATCCCCAGGACATTATTACCTTACATATTGAAAGTGGGGCAAATTTGGGTAAATCAGGATTGGATGATATCTTTTTTGGAAGGCGTTCGGGATATAAAAACATGTCTTCTTTTATATATCGCCATAATGCTTTTGTCAGTCCAAAACGACCAGCCGGATCAGGTGCTGATACGTACCCTAGCGTACAGGAAATGCTTAATCAAAGGAAACAACTGGTAATTTTTTCTGAAAGAAATTTTAATAGTGATATCTACCGCCATGAATTTGCGACTACCGTACAAAACAGGTTTCGGGCAGGCCAGGTTAATGAATTATTTAGTGCCGACAAGTTTGTTAAAGACAGAGGTGTAGATCATAAAACTGTTTTAACCGTAAATCATTTTGTGGGGGATGCCCCTACCTTTAACGGTGATGTGAACAAATCTAGGGCGGCCAACAAAGACGTTCAGAGAAAAGCCATTACCGCATGGTTTATGTTTGGGCATAGACCTTCTATTTCGGTGGATTATTATAACCTATCTAATGGTGCTAAACCCATGAACCAAATTGATGAAGTTAATAGAATTAACGAGGTAAGAGGAAGGTTTATTAATAGAAACAACCCGGGAAGACACGTAAGAGATGTGAAAACTTATTTTGCAGAATTTAAAAACGGTTCGTGGAGAAAAATAAAGAATATCGAACAAGATGGGCGTCGGGCTTCCTGGCATGTATTTTATTCTTTCCCTGCCCAAAGTAATGACAACCGGGCTATTTTTTTTGAACACCCTAGCTATAACTTTAATCCTACCCATATAAGAATTGGAGATTATAAGGGTGCTGGCAGTAGAACATTTGTAAAAAATGTGGTAGCTACCAGAAAAGTACAGACAAGGTCTTTAGACAACCTACAAATAGATATAGATGAGGCTGATATCACTATCTATCCCGTACCTTCCATTGAAAATCAACTTACTTTAGCTTATAACCAACAAAACCGGGGGGACATCACATTAGGACTATATGACTTGTCTGGTAAATTAGTTGAAGAAATACTAAACAAAGAAATTGCTCAAGGTTCCGGAGAAATTATCTGGAAAGCTAAGACTAAGAACCTAAATGGTTTTTATATTGTTATGGGAACAATCAATAACCAATCTTATCTAAAAAAGGTGTTATTTAAATAGCACAAAATTTATAGACCTTATCTTCATTGAAGAAAGAAAGAACTAGAAAAGTGCAAATGAACTAAGTAGGAATTTGCACTTTTCTGGTTAAAAGAGGATTGTGTTTTAAGAAGAAGCTAGTTTTGGTTGCAACAAAATATTGTTTATTTAATTGAAGTTATTTTTAAGTTTTTAATCCTAATTAAGGAATCCAAAAATTATTGGAGATCATGGAAAAGTGTTCATTTTAGGTTCGAGTTAAGCATTATTTTATAACCAACTGACCGCAGTTCGAACCACTTTGATAAAGAGGATATTTTATAATAACAAATCATTAATATCCTATTAAAATGAGTAAAAGTTTATACAGCATAGTAAAATAAGGTGATCTCAAACTTTAAGGTATTCGGAGGTTGCTTTTTTACTTTTAAATGAATTTGTTTTTTTAGCTCAAATAATTTTACAATATTAATTTCCCATAGTATAAAGGTTAGTCTTGATTTTTGATTCTAAAAACGATAACGACCTGCCCGTCTGCAGGCGAGTCTTGAATCTTTACCGGACATTAATAATAATAAATGATACACCTATTTTTTACGCACATATCCCAAGAAGAACACGAGTTTTTATTACAAAAGAAACTACCCGAGTTTTCAAAAGATTTCCAAAATAAGATTTTAAAATACCGTCGCTGGCAGGATGCCCAGTTGTCATTATTAGGAAGAATGCTGTTAAACTATGCATTTAAAAAAATAGACAAACAATTCTGTGAAAATAAGTTAGCGTATACTTCCTACGGCAAACCGTTTTTTGAAGGAGAAAATATAAAATTTAATATTTCCCATTCCGGAAACATGGTGGTTTGTGCTATAACCGAAACAAAGGAAATAGGTATAGATTTGGAAGTCATTCAGGATATCCATATAGAAGACTTTAGATCCCAAATGACCGATTTAGAATGGCAAAGAATATTTTCTTCTGATAACATCAAAGCATCTTTTTTTGATTATTGGACCCAAAAAGAAGCAACCATAAAAGCCCATGGTATGGGACTATCTATCCCTTTAAAATCTTTTGAAATTGTGGACAATAGAGTTGAACTAAGTGATGATCTATTTTTACTCAAAAAAGTTGACTTAGCAAGTGATTATAGTTGTCACCTGGCAGTAAAAGAAACTGACAAAAACAAAGCTACGCCTATAATTTGTGCTCAGCAGTTTTTAGATGTTAGATCGCTGATTTTTTGTTAGATGTGTTGTTGGGTTTTTGTACAGGTTTTGATCTCTCATAATATTGTTTGACAGTTTCTACCAAACTACCCAACTTGTTGTTAAGAACTTTTCAGGTTTACTATATTTATTTTTATCATATTTATAATAGCTAGGCAAGCGGAAAAGAGCGCTGCTGAGGAGCAACTCTTCAGGAATACCCTAGTTGGCTGCCGGAATACGCAGTAGATTGGGAAGGCAACTTCCCAATCTTTTTTGTGTTCTGTTTGTTGCATTCTTAAGGCCTTTATGCCTAAAGAAAACCTATTATGCGTTGTCAAAATCATATAATTCTTTTTTAGGTCGCTGGCTAGGTTCCATTTTAGCAATATCCTCTTCGAAATCAATTACTGTTCGGTAACCCAGTTGCTTTACCGCTCTTTGGGCGTTCATCAAATGTACTACCTTTTGACAACACCTTTTGAGTTCTGCCATATTTTTTGGCGCAAAATGGACTAGGTACATATTCTTTATAATATGGTGCATTTGTTCGCAAGAACCGTTTTGTTTACAACTAGCTGCCCTGCTTATCTTCATCCCCAGCTTAGCTAGTAGCTTACGATAAGACAAAGCATTATATTGAGAACCATTGTCCGAATGGTGTATACACCCTTTTAATAAGTCCGGATCTACTAAGCTAAGCCCTTTACTTAGTGCTTGTAAAGCACTCTGGGCTTTTAAATCCCAGCTAGGGTATAAACTTACTAAACGCTGCGAATATGCATCTTTAATTACAAAGAGGTGGCACCACTGGTCCACTAACCAAAAGTAAGTAATATCAACTACTAACAAACGGTAACAATCATTTATAATAAGGCCGTTAGTTAAATTGCTGTAACCAGACTTCCCTTTCCCATCACTGGTCAAGGGAATAAACCTTTTTGGTTTACTTGCCGTTAAACCAAAACGGCTTATCAATTCTTCAAAACGGGTAATACCCATCGGGATCTTTACCCCTTTTGCCTGCAAAGAGTAGTACATAACCCGGCTACCCATCTGAGGATGGGACATGCGCCATGACCTCACCACATTCAAAACAACTGCCTCCTTTTCTTTAAGGTAATCCTTACGCTGACCAGCATAGTAAACCCCCTGGCGGGTTTTACCTATATGTTTATAGAGTTCCTCCATACTATAATCACGATCCAAACTTTGCACATATCTTACCGCACTTAACCAAACTTTTTTTCAATATCTTCCCCATAATGTTTGGTTGCCGAAGCTATCAAACCACGATGATAATCTATCTGTAGTTGTTGATTACCTATTAAACGCTCCATCTTTTCTATACGGTCTTGTAACTCCTTTAATTGCAAATAATCACTCTCAGTCTCGACCACTATACGTTCGGTAGAAGGGGTACTGCGGTAAAGCTCAATCCACCTATAGATAGCTGTCTCACTAACTGCATAAAGCTTCGAAAGTTGGGATACTCGCATCTTTCCTGTCTCGTATAAACGAACCTTGTCACGTTTAAAACTCTCACTAAATACTCGTCTTTTCATCTTAAAGTCTAATTTAATTGAAAAGTTTTTAACCAAACTATATGTTAAGCTATTCTATGAGACATCATTTTTAAAATTCGATTTACAGATTGATACTTTATTAAAAGTTGGAGTAAAAGAAAAAAATATCTATAAGGATATTTCTTCCGGAGTAAAAGCTAATCGTAAATCATTGGATGTATTAATTAGTAAATTAAGAGAAGGAGATACCATAATTGTTTGGAAGACGAACCGAATTGCAAGAAGTGTTTCTCATATGTTGAGACTGGTTGATGATTTTAAATCAAAGGAAGTTTCATTTAAAAGTATATGGAGCCATTTATTGATACTACTTCAGTCCATGGTAAATTTATATTTACAATGTTTAGCGCGGTCGCTCAACTAGAACGAGATATCATTGTTGAAAGAACCCTAGCCGGGCGAGAAAGCGCCAGAAGAAGAGGAGCTATCATTGGAAGAAAAAGAGGATTAGGAGAGGAAGCGAAAAAAAAGCAATATTTGCTGAAACCTATTATCGCGATCAACATAAGCAGCTTTCAATTACTGAGATCATGAAGCTTTTAAGTAAAAAACCTAAGCCAACGTTATATAAATACTTAGCTTACCAGAGCCGAAGAAATGGTGTAAAATGTAAAAAGTTATTTTGGGATAAAGAACAGCCTTGGAATGAAGCTTATTGTAATCAGTACAAATAAGAAAAAGGGAAAAAATAGTGTATTAGTATTTTTATTAATTTAGAGGTCATAATATCGATAATAAAATAAAAGTAAATATGTGTATTGTTACATATATTTTATTATTGGCAGCAACCAAAACTACACTTCAAAAAGAAAAACAAATGATAAAAGTATGGCTTAATGAAATTCAATTTAGTGACGATAGCAAAATCTTAATTGAAGAAAATGATATTGTCGTACTTGTAGGGCCTAATAATTCAGGTAAAAGTGCTACCCTGAAAGAAACGGCACAGATGCTTCAACAAAAAAACAATTCAGGTAAGGTTGTTAAAGACATTTCATTTGAAAAAAGTAGTGACAAAGACCAGCTAATTTCCTTTTTAAACGAATTTTCTCAAAAAATAATAGACACCAATCCACTACCAACCTATCAAGGATTTGGTTTCTATATTTATGAATCAGCTGCCCAATCATATTGGGATAATAGTACAAATGGTTTGTTTGACCTAGTGAGCATTTTTGTCAACTCATTATCTACGGAGAAGAGGTTATCTGCTGCAAATCCACCTCAGAGTATTAAAACAACTTCCGAACCGCCAAAACATCCAATTCATTTTTTACAAAAGAATGATAGCCTAGAACAAAAATTTAACAACTATTTCAAACAAGCATTTGGAGCTGATTTGATTGTTCATAGGAATGCAGGGAAAGAAGTGCCATTATATGTTGGTAAGAAGCCTATTCCGAAAGAAGGAGAAGATAGGGTATCGGAAGGATATTTAAAAAAATTGGAAAAACTCGACCTTCTCCATCAACAAGGTGATGGAATGAGAAGTTTTGTTGGAGTATTATTAAATGCCTTTATATCTAATCATTCCATTCTTTTTATAGATGAACCAGAAGCTTTTTTACATCCACCACAAGCAAGATTGTTAGGGAAAATGATTGCTAAAGACCTTCCTTCTGAAAGACAATTATTCCTTGCCACCCACAGTGAAGATTTCCTAAAAGGGTTATTAGATTCTAATATTCAAAATTTAAAAATAATACGAATTCAACGTAAAGATTCAATAAATGAAGTAAGTGTTTTAAACAGTTTAGATATCAATGAAATATGGTCTGATTCTTTGTTAAGACATTCAAACGTATTAGGCGGATTGTTTCATTCAAAAGTTGTGATTTGCGAAAGTGATTCTGATTGTAGGTTTTTCTCAGCAATACTTTCATCTCTATATGACGATTTAGGGGCAATTGCACCTGATGTTTTATTTATTCACTGTGGTGGAAAACATAGAGTTCCTACTGTTATAAAAGCATTAAAAAAACTTAATGTTCCTATGTCCATAGTTACAGATTTTGATGTATTGAATAATATTAATCCAATAAAGACTATTTATGAGAACCTTGGCGGAACTTGGGATGAAGTAGTAAATGATTGGACTCTTGTGAAAACTGAAATAGAACGAAAAAGACCAGAATTTTTAACGGATGATTTAAAAGATAAAATTAAAGGAGTATTTGATTCCACCTCTGATAGAATTTTCCCTAAAGAAAAAATTTCTGAAATCAATAGAGCACTCAAAAAAGCATCTCCTTGGACAGAAGCCAAGCAAGTTGGTAAAGCATATATTCCTAGTGGCAACGCTACTCAAGCTTTCGAAAGAATTCAAATCAAATTTAAAGAAAAGGGATTTCATATTCTTGAAGTGGGTGAGTTAGAATGTTTTGATAAAAGTATTGGTAATCACGGACCGAAATGGGTCAATGAGGTTTTAACTAAAGATTTAAAAACAGACTCAGAATTAGAGAATGCAAGAAAATTTGTAAATGAAATTATTTAAATAAAAGGCAAGTACGAGTAATGTCAATTTCAGTTATCTTATTTTAGTTAACTTTTCTAGTTGGAGTGATTTCCTTTAGTGTATTTGGGATTTTTAATTTTATAACTAAAGTCTAAATAAACGATAATAAAATAAAAGTAAATATGTGTACTGTTATATATATTTTATTGTTATGTGCAAGCTGAAAAAACCAAAATTATGAAAACTAAAATTAATACTATTTGGCTTGATCTAAATGAAGAACTTTATAAGTTTATTTTGAAAAAAATAAATGATGAACAAACGTCAAAAGATATTCATCAAGAGGTTTTTTTAAAAATTCAAACTAAAATTCATCAATTAAAACATACTTCAAAACTTACATCTTGGGTTTATCAAATTACAAGAAATAGTATTATTGATTATTTTAGAAAAGTAAAAAATAGTAATATATCAATAAATGACTTAGATATTCCAGAAATGGACACTCATAATTTTGATTATTCAAATTTAACAAACTGTATCAATCAAAAAATAGAAAACCTTTCTTCCCAACATAAAGAAGCAATTATTTTAACTTCATTTAAAAACTATTCACAAAAAGAGTTAGCAGAACATTTAAAAATCTCTTATTCGGGGACGAAATCAAGAGTTCAAAAAGCTAAAGAGATTTTAAAAGAAAACATTTTAGATTGCCCAAATGTAGAATCGGATAGTACAGGTAAATTAATAGATTTTGAAAATAATTAAAATTTACTACGTCTTTTTCTAACTAATAGCGTCCATCTTATATAACATATAAAAAAATAAAAATGGACAGTTCGAAAAAAGTTATTAACGTACAAATTCTTAACGCTTTTGCAGAAAACGGTAAAGGTGGTAATCCAGCAGGTGTCGTTTTAAATGCAGATGAATTATCTGATAAAAATAAACTTGAGATTTCTAAAAAAGTAGGTTTATCAGAAACTGCTTTTGTTTCAAAATCTAAAACGGAAGATTTTAAACTAGATTTCTTCACTCCAAATAAACAAATAGCACATTGTGGACACGCTACTGTAGCTACATTTTCTTATTTAAAACAAATAGGAGCTCTAAAAAATGATAGTTCTTCAAAAGAAACCATAGATGGGAAACGAAAAATAGAAATAATTGGTGATTTAGCATTTATGGAACAACTGGCTCCAAAATATACTGATGTAAGTCACAAAGAAAGTATAATTCTAAAATCATTGAGATTAAAGAAAACGGACTTGATTCCAAATACACCAATTCAATTAGTAAACACTGGAAATTCATTCGTACTCGTTCCTGTTAAAAGCACAGAGGTTTTAAAAAATATAATTCCAGATTTTGACTTGATAAAAGAAGTTAGTGATGAATTCGATTTAATTGGTTACTATGTGTTTTCTACAGATACAGAATATGATGCTACTTCAAGGATGTTTGGTCCTCGTTATGGAATATTAGAAGAATCAGGAACAGGTATGGCGGCTGGACCACTTGGATGTTACTTATTTGACATTTTAAAAATCAAGAAAAAAAGTTTTAGCATTCAACAAGGAAAATATATGAAAGAACCTTCTCCAAGTTTAATTATTGTTAAATTACGAATTGATGACAAAAAAATAAAGGATTTAATGGCTGGTGGAAAAGGAATACTAAATAGACAATTAAGAATTGAAATAAACATCTAAAAGCCAGCACATAACAATAGTAACCGTTGCACAAGCCCCTAAAAAGTCAAAGGACAATCAATAATCTTGAGTTTAAGCCCTGATTTTCTAGAGGGATATATTCATAACTACCTCAATACAACTAGCGCTAAATTGCTTATTTTACGCCTTAAAAGGTATTTTAATCGAAAAATTATGGGCTAAACAGACTCCCACTTTACTTATTGGGTTTTTCTTGGTGAATTTCAGGTATTTCTTTGAGTTATAAGCAATAGCCGCCATGTGCATAATCTTGTTTGCTTGCTGGATCCCAATAGTATTAATTTTTCGTAGTCCCATAAATTGGGTAAGAGTCCCAAATACCGGCTCCACAGTACTCTGCCGTTTGGCTTTCATATAGCGCCCCTGTTTACTGTTTACTCTAGCTATGTTACGCTCATATTCCGCCCGGTAATAAGTAACCGTTATTCGTTTCTCCTGACTGCTCTTTAGGCATTCTTTACGCAGTGGACAACCGGTACATATCTTTTTACTGGCTCTGTATTCCTTCTTTCTTGTTTTGGTTCTATAATCTAAAAACTCTTTGGTAAATGGGATTACGTTTCCTTTGGGACACAGATAATGATCTTCTGTTTCTATATACTTAAATCCATCCGGACCACCCTTATAGGTGCCGTGAGGCGGTATAAAACTTTTTATACCTTGACTTTCCAGAAATGCATAGTTCTCTCCACTACTATAACCAGTATCAGCTACACAGTTTTCCCAAATCATACCTTGCTTCCATAACCGCCTTTGTAAGCGCTTTACAATATCAGGTAGTTGCTGGTTATCCTTGCCGTCTGCATGGTAAGCTTTTATATCGGTAATGACGTGGTTGTTTGTATCTACACTGAGTTGGCTTAAATAGTTCAGTTTTCTGGCCTTACCTGGCTTAACACTGATCCTTGCATCCGGATCTGTGGGACTGTAATGAGTTTTATTACTCGTATAACGACTTCCTTTGTTTCCAGCTCCCGGGCGCTGATCCTGATCTTTTGACCATCTTTTGTTCCTGGAAGTGATTCCTTGCAGTTCTTTCTCATTAGCAGTAATGATTCTTTGGTCTTTACTGGATTTATCCTGCTTGGCTTTTCTGAAGGTTTGTTTATCTCTTTTACTGATATGGCGTACTTCTGCCAGGTGGGCATCCAGATCTTGGCTTGGGACTTTAAGCTCTAAACTATCCATGGATGCATTGGCTTTTACAGGGGCGCTGTCAATAGCCTGGGTGTGACCACTGACCATACCTTTTTCCACACACAACTCAAGTACTTT
Source organism: Aquimarina sp. ERC-38 (assembly GCF_026222555.1). NCBI lineage: Bacteria > Pseudomonadati > Bacteroidota > Flavobacteriia > Flavobacteriales > Flavobacteriaceae > Aquimarina > Aquimarina sp. ERC-38. The sequence goes on from NZ_CP098511.1 coordinate 543,255, forward strand.
TGTAAAAACCTCTTCAAATATGGACTCCGGAAATAACTGACGTGTTCTCGAGATAGTCGAATGCCAAGGAAGTTCTTCATCAATATCATACCCTAAAAAATAAAGAATATCCAGTCGCATACTACAGTGTTCAATAAGCTTGCGGTCACTTATGATATTCTCCAGATAACCTACCAAACAGAGTTTGAAGAAAACCACTGGATCAATACTTTTTTGACCGCTAGAACCATAAAACTTTGAAGTAAGATTGTATAAATAGTCCAGGTCCAAAGCCTCTTTAAGCCTGCGGTAGAAATTACCTTTGCCAACACGGTCACTAAGCTGGAAACTATTGAACAACTTCTCCTGATATATCTTCTTGCCTTGCATACTTCAAGATAGTAAATCAATGAACTAAACATATTAACCCAATGTTAGCTTTTTACTATCTTGTGCAACAAGCACAATATGTAAGAAAACATAGGGCAGTTTAGGCTTAATTTGAAAACCTGTGTTAATTTATAAAGTTGCTAAATATAAAATTTGGCGTTTATAGAAAAAAAGATAAAAGTAAAATATTTATGTTTAGCTAAGTAATAAACCGAAACGTAAGTGTTTATCACCTGCCCTACATTTCTCATACTAACTGTTAAAGTTCAAATAAACAATGAGTATATCACATCACATTGGAAAACTTTCTGATCACATTTACAGTAATGATAAGCGTGGTATGATTGATAAACACCTTAAAGCAATTGAACATAAATTTTTAGAAGGAGAATTTAAGATTAATTCATCAGATGAGAAGGTGTTTAGTAAAGTTGTACTTAGAATAAGAAAATTTAATAATGGATATTGGCAAAAAGAAAACTGGGAGTATAAAATTTTATATTATTCACTTTGTCATTTGCTAAATCAGAAGTCTAAATTAACGATGCTCGAATTAGAAAGCAATCAAGGACTATATTTAATCAAAAATTCTTGAAATAAGACGCTACATAAAAAGGAAACTAATAGTAAACATCGTGAGGATTAATATTTCCTTAATCGTTAAGAGAATTATTCTTCATATCTTTAATATGGTTTGAATCTTACTAATACTTAAAATTATTTTTATAATGCCTGGATATATAATTATACCTCAAGATTTTGATTTTACCATGATTCCTGATGGCTTTGAAAATGCAGTATGGGAATTAAAATATGAATATGATATACAACAGAAGGACATCCAACTTCCCGATGGAGTTACCTTATATTTTCTTGCAGGTAAATTTATGAACTATAATACGATCAGACTAAATAATACAAAGGTTATAGCTACCAATAAGGTTTTTGATTTACAAGGTGAAATACTTGGTAATTTTGCAGAGCCTATCGATATAGTATGGTTGGGTGCAAAAAGTGATGCTGTTGAATTAAGCGATATTAATTGCGTGGCAGGTTCCTCAATTATAACTTCAAATTCTGATTCTTTTTCTATTTCTGATATTGGAAAAAAAATACAACTCTACGGCGCCGGTCATAATAATTCTTCTTTTCAAGGAACTATAATTTCTTTTAATAGTCCAAAGAGTATAACAATAGAAAATCAAAATATTGATATATCTCCTGAGATAACGCCAAAAAATGATAAAACTACTCCTAGCACCACAAAAAATAATATTCCAGCGGTAATGGGGACAGATTCACAAATGATCATTGAAAAGGCAATTGAATATACAAATCAAAGTAATTTATCCTACCTACATATAAAAGGAAATCTATTGATGGCAGGAATAGATGGGGATCTAGTTGTAAGATTAAAGAACAGCAATTTTGAGGGAGGATATAATTTAAATTTAAAATACTCTAACATTACATACGATTTTAACAATTCTATTATATATGGTGCAATTTTAGTTCAAGATTATGATGGGTTTCCACAAATTAATAATGTAACTGTTAAAAATGCATCCATATACTGTCTTGGAGATACTCTTGATGCCTCTACAGGAAATACAAATTGGAATGCAGCTGGCATTGTGGAGGGGAATAATTGTATATTTCAAAATATCATTGTTAGATGTAATGGAGGTATAAGAGCTTTTAGTTTTCAAAATAACCTTTTAAATGGAGGCTTACACAATTGCACATTATCAAACTTTTATGTTTACGGAATTATAGATGGTGAAAAGTCTGATGGTCTTGATGTTTCGAGTACAGGAGACTTAGGAATTACAAATATTCAGTGTTCGAATCTTGTATTTGATAATTTGGCAAGTGCGGTTATAGTAAGAAATGTAGTTTCAGGAAATTTCTTGAAAAATATAAATGTTTCGAATATAAAAGCCACTAATATTTCTAAAATCATATTACGATATTCTAACATTCTTAACTCATCAATAACAGATATAAGAGGTGAATGTATCAATTATTCACGTGCTACTAATGATCATAGGCCTATTGTATTACAAAATTGTTCTGAGATCGATATTACTAATTGCATTGTGATTAATGAAAGAAATAATTTGGATTATTTATGTTTAATTAGTGGAGGGTCTAAAAATAAAATTAGTAATATCAGGCTAACAAACAAAAATTCTTCTAATCCAACTACAAATGCTATTTATTTAGGTTCAGAAAATCTAGTGGTAAAAGATATCTATATCGATGGTGTAAATATTGGATTATATAAACTTGGGGTTCCATCTCTAATAGATGGATATATTCATATTAACACAGTAGAACCTATTCGCAATAATCCGGCTGATATTAAAACGATGGTCAGGAATGTTTACAAATTGAATGATGATGCTTCACCTATCGATGATGGTCGTAAAGCTAAAGCATTCGTAAGTTTTAATGGCACCTTATCTGGAGCTATACCCATAATAAGACAAACAAATGTTTCTAAAGTTGATAAGGTTAGTGAAGGAGTTTACAGAATCGAATTTACAACCCCTTTAAGCGAGCCACCTATAATTTCAGGAAACGGACGAAAATACCAATTAGATGGAAGAATTATCAGTTTGGATGCAATGCCATCGAATAATGCGGTAATTGTACGTGCTGAAAAGAGAGATGGAATTTTATCCGACTCAGACTTAATCCAAGTAGTGTTTTTCTAGTAACCCTAATTTTTCTTTTAAATTTAATCAATTTCTTTACATGTGATATTATTGAATGCAGGTCATTTAAAAATGGTAATTCTTTAATTTTGAATAAATCTTAGATAAACGATAAAAAGTACTATTAATTAATCCTATTGCTGTTATATTATGGTTGGATACAATGATAAAATGAAAATGAAAACATCTATCTTAATATTTAGCGCGATATTCTTGACTTTAAACCTTAATGCGCAGATTAAGAAAGAAGATAAAATACAAATAGCACTTTTAGGAAGTATGCATTTTAGTCCTTCTACACAAGATGAATATAGTAATGACAAGCTGAACTTGACTGTTCAGAAACAGAACGAAATAGAGGATGTTATCACAAAGCTGACTGAGTATGAACCTACACAAATATGTATCGAAGTACCAGCTTCCAAACAGAATAAAATAAATGAGCAATTCGTAAATTACCTTAAAGGTGATTATGAATTAAAATTGAATGAAATTGATTTGCTTGGTTTTCAAACAGCTAAAAGGCTTCAGCTCAAAAAACTAACCTGTATTAACTATTTGGGAAACTTCGATACAGAACCTGTAAAACTAAAATCTGTAGAATATGGTCAAGAAAAAGTGTTAGAAATGATGCATCATTATGCAAAAGAATTCATTAATGAGATAAATCAAAATAGCGAACACTTGACAATTCTCGAAAACCTCGTTTACTTAAATAGTGATTCGATGCTGCAGAAAAATTTACAGATGTATACAAAATTCTATGCAAGTATTGGAGAGAATAATGATTACGTAGGTACTGAACTGGTATCGGAATGGTATAAAACAAATCTTCATATATATACTAATATTCTTAGAAAGGTAAAGAGTGGCGATGAAAGGATTTTGGTAATTTTTGGACAAGGGCATATCCCAATCCTGAAACATCTGTTCGAATCGAATAGTAATTTTGAAATTGTACCAATTAAAGAAATTTTGAAATAAATATGATTTTAAAAGGTGTCCTATTTAAAGCTCTTTTAAAAATATTCTAAAGCATAGAAAATATTAAAGTTCAAATAAACAATACATTACTAATCTAAATGACCTTTAATTATCAGCAAGCCTTTTAAAAACAATACAATGATACTACGGCAATTCAACTGGATTTTATTTTTGACTTTAATGTTTGCATTTACTTTTTGTAATGGACAAGAAAAAAAAGATTTACCCAAAGGAGCAAAAATAATTACTGATGGATCGTCTAAACTTGTAAAAACACATAACACGCATTCAGGTAATATTCATAATAGTTTGCAGGATAGAAATGGAAAGCTTTGGTTTGCTACTTCAAATGATGGAGTATACCGTTATGACGGAAAAACCTTCACGAATTTTACAACTAAAGATGAGCTCAATAGTAATACTGTTTTATCAATCTTAGAAGATAAAAACGGAGATATCTGGTTCGGTACTGACTATGGTATATCTCGTTTTGATGGAAAATCAATTAGCTGTATTCCGTCATCAGTGTCTCAGGTATTCAGCATGCTAGAAGGTAAAAACGGGAAGCTTTGGTTTGGTACAAACCGTGGTGTTTATTGCTACGACGGGATAGCTTTTACTTCTTTCTTAAGTACTCCTAATCCCTATGGACTTAACCTTAGTACGGTAAATCGTATGTTAGAAGATAAAAATGGAAATATCTGGTTTACTACCAAGATGGAAGGTGTTTGTATGTATGATGGCAAATCTGTAATCAGTTACAAACCTAATGATGAAACTTATTTTTGGGGACTTTTAGAGGATCATAGCGGAAATATTTGGGTTGGTGGAAGAAACAAGGGAGTTTGGCGTTACGATGGAAGAACGTTTGTCAATATCTTACAAAATGGTAAATTTGACAGCTATCTCGCTTTTGACATAATACAGGATAAAACAGGAAATATTTGGTTTGGTACAGAGGCTATTAATCCTTCACAAAGAAAGACTGAGGGAGGCGTTTGGGTTTATAATGGGAAAAACTTTAAAAATTTTTCAAAAAAAGATGGTCTAAGTCACAACGCAGTTTTCAGTATTTTAGAAGATAAGGTCGGAAATTTATGGATGGGTACTAGAAATACTGGTTTGACACGATACGACGGGAAAAACTTTACAAGTTTCTCTGAATAAGATTTGTTTTTATCTAAGAGTAGTTAGTTTTTGGAACAGTAGGATAACTAAAAAAAATTATCTTGGGACAGACAAGTGCTTTCTAAGCTTCAAATAACTAATGAATGAAAATTTAAATAATTAGATAGCATTTTACCTATAGTGCATTTGAGTAATAATTATTATAAAATTCGTTTGTTCGAGCGCTTCGACCGAAGGAAGAAGTGTGCTTCAACCAGTTCAGCAGAACTATCGAGTCTTTCGACCAGGCTCAAGATGATAAGAATTTTAGTCAAAAAAGCTATTTTCGATATCCTCGATCAAGTCAAGGACAGGCTATTTTTTCTTCATTTCATTACGAAAAAACACTCAAATTGATGCTTTTTTCCCTAAAAGAACCAGAGGTATAGCATTATCATTACCTTGTTATATAAAACTTAACCTACCACTCAAATATGGACATAGACCATATCTTTTTATTTTCAGATAATAATGGAAAAGAAGCAGAAAAACTGGTTGAATTTGGTTTAACCGAAGGTAGCAGTCGAATACATCCGGGACAAGGAACTATCAACCGAAAATTTTATTTTGAAAATTTTTTCCTCGAAATTCTATGGGTTGTTGATGAAAGTGAAATTCGAAGTAAATTAACTTCTAAAACAAAACTTTGGGAGCGCTCTCAATTTAAAATTAATAATTTCTCACCTTTCGGACTATGTTTAGTCAATTCAAAGTCAACAGACCAGCTTTTTGAACAAAGCGAGATTTATCAGCCAAACTATTTTCCTGAAGGAATGTTTATTGACATAATCACAAACGAAGAAAACCCAAATTTACCTTGGACTTTTAGACTTCCCTTTCGTAACCAAAAAAAAGCTCCTCAGGAACCTACTAATCATAATAATGGCATACAAAGACTAACTCGTGCAAAATTCGAAATACTTATGAATAAGAAGGATAAGAATTTTAGGAACTATTTTCAAAGTAGTGAGAATGTTAGTTTTAAAAGTAGTCATAGCAATCATTTAATTCTTGAATTTGATAACTTTAATCAAAAGAAAGTAGCTACGTTTAATGAACTGAATCTAACCATAAAATACTAAGCGAACTAGGTTGCACTAATTATAGAGGTTCGATCAAACAAAAGTAGTCATGGCAATTTGTAAATTGCAACCAGATGTAACTATAAAAACCTACTAGTAAAAATCATCAAATATGAGAATGGTACTTCTACTCTATTTTATCCTTTCTACGGTGCAATTTGCAATAGCGCAAAATGACTTTGAGAAAGTAATCAATACTACTACTCGGTCTATTAAAAAGGATATTCGTTTAGAATTTTCAGATAAATCCGGCAATACAGCTCTTCTTCCGATTTCAGTTATTAAAGGTCAAAACAAAAGTCCTGTGTTTGCAATCGTCGCAGGTGTTCACGGATACGAATATCCCCCTATTATCGCTACCCAAGAATTAATGAGTGAGATTGATAGTAAAGAATTGAACGGCACCCTAATTATTATTCCTATGGCTAATACCGCTTCCTTTTATACCCGGACACCTTATATCAACCCTTTAGATGAAAAAAATCTAAACAACGCTTTTCCCGGTAAAGTAGATGGAAGCATTACCGAACAAATTGCATATTTTATAACTACCCATATCATTTCCATAAGTGATGTCTTTTTAGATATACATGGAGGGGATGCTTGCGAAGACTTAATCCCGTTTGTTTGTTATTATAACAACCTCAAAAAGCCTGATCAAACCGCACAGGCAAAAAAACTTTCTGAACGTAGCGGATTTAAATATGTGGTATCTTATCCATACACTATTACAAGCGAAGAACCTGCAAAATACGCTTTTAAGCAAGCGGTTCAGGACGGAAAAACCGCTTTAAGTATGGAATGTGGTAAATTAGGAAATGTCCAAGAAGAAAACGTACAATTAATCAAAAAAGGAGTATATAATATGTTGGATACGGTAGAAATGTATACTAATAGTACCGAAGCTCTCAAACATTTAACCTACTGTAACCAACAAACGTATGTTACGGCAAATGAAAAAGGTATTTTTTATAGTGATCTTAAAGCAGGGGATAAGGTTATAAAAGGTGATATAGTAGGTTATACTACGGATGAATTTGGAAGTATCCTGGAGAAATATAAAGCACCAATGACCGGCACCATCTTATACAAACTCGCCACACCACCCATCAATAAAAATGAAACGGTCATGTGTATAAGTGTTTGCGAGGAATACTAAATTTTTATTAGGGGTTTTGTAAAGTAATGGTGTTTCTTAGCAATAACAGTTCTAATTAGGGGAAGTTTAGATAAAGTTTCCTTTTAGAATCAGGTTTGAACAATTCTAATTTAAATGATGGAAAATATTTAGTTTAATAATATTTTATTATTTATATTTGTAATAACAGTACACACCACGCTACCCATTTGAACAGCGTCCCAGGGTGTGTCTTTTGCTTTATAGACCTTCCGATTCAGCTCCCTATATGTTTAAAAAAGATCCAACAACTATACAGGAACAGATACAAAAACTGAAGGTTAGAGGTCTAATTATTACCCCAGAAGATAATGCTGAACATTATCTATCCCATATAAGCTATTATCGATTAGGTGAATATTGGCACTCTATGCAACATGATAGAGAGCAACACCTTTTTAAAGAAAATAGCCGTTTTTCTGATGTTGTTGCACTTTATAGTTTTGATAGAGAATTGCGAATTCTTCTTTTTGATGTCATTGAAAAAATAGAAATAAGCTTAAGAACTAAACTCATATATCATTTATCGCACGAAGTAGATCCGTGGTGGTTTCAAAACTTTGATTTATTTACAGATAGTATGGCACTTGTAAAAACACTATCTAATCTGGAGGAAGAATTATCACGTTCTAAAGATCCAACTATTAAAAATCACAGGAAAAAGCACAAAGATGATTTACGCTTCCCTACTGCATGGAAATCGTTAGAACAAACAAGTTTTGGTGCGTTATCTAAATTATATGGTAATCTAAAAAACACAGTAAAATCCAAAGATAAAATTGCAAAAAAATACGGTGCTGTAAATCATACTTTTTTACCTAGTTGGCTACAGTCTATAGCGCAAATACGAAATTACTGCGCACATCATTCAAGGCTTTGGAACAGAAACTTGCCAGGAGCTCCAAAACTATTACCAAAACCGCCCAATCCTTGGATAGTTAAAACAGAAAACATACCTAAGCAACACGAGTTCCAAAAATTATATGTACATCTATGTCTAATGAAATATTTACTGAATACGGTACAACCTGGCAGTACCTTTACATCAAAATTAGATGCATTGTTTCAGAAATATCCTAATGTAGACCCGGATGCTCTTGGGATGAAACCTAACTGGCAGGAAGAGCCTCTTTGGAAGTAAGTTTTTATTCAAGGAAATCAAAATTATATAAGATCATTACATTGTTCGTTGTTCTTTCTTATTTACTTTACTGATTTAATTCCATTAGGTTATTTGTCAGTAATTCTGTTAGCACAAAAACAACAAAACCCCTAAAATCAAAATATTTCAGAGGTTTTTCGTACTCAAGGTGGGAATCGAACCCACACTTCCGAAGAAACTGGATTTTGAATCCAGCGCGTCTACCAATTCCGCCACTTGAGCATTTATAATTTATTCTTTAATCTCGAAGCTCTCGAAGTCTTTCTTTTCCAATTCCCGACTTCCAATATTTTTCTCTTTTACGCGCTTCAATTCTATCACTACATTTTTCTATGTAAATCAACTCAAAAGGAGCATAAGCTCTAGTTGTTTTCTCTCTTTTACTATTATGACGTTTAAACCGTTCCGCAAAATCTTTCGTCATCCCAACGTAAATATAGTTTTTTTCTATACTCGATATGGCATACACAAAAATCATAATTTCATTTCCCGCGCGCCTGCCTGTCGGCAGACACGTCTACCAATTCCGCCACTTGAGCTTAATCGGACGGCAAAATTATAAAAATAATCCTTTAGAACCTTAAAAACTGTGTGAAAATAAATTAGGGTAACAAAAATAAATTTATAAATTTGCACCTCGTTTTAAAAACGTAGAGCAATATATTAACAGACAATACCCTACCTCATGTTACCTACCTATCCGGAAGCTAAATTTTTTGCTTGTACCCAAAGTAGGGCACTTGCAGAAAACATAGTGGAAACCTATGGGGCTAAACTAGGTAATATTATTACTTCTACTTATAGTGATGGTGAATTCCAGCCTTCTTTTGAAGAATCTATCCGAGGGGCACGGGTATTTATTATCGGATCTACACACCCCAACTCGGATCATTTAATGGAAATGTTGTTAATGCTAGACGCTGCCAAACGTGCTTCTGCCCGGCATATTACCGCTGTACTACCTTATTACGGGTGGGCACGCCAAGATAGAAAAGATAAGCCTAGAGTACCAATAGCTGCCAAGTTGATTGCAAAAATGCTCGAAACTGCAGGTGCTACCAGGATCATTACTATGGATTTGCATGCGGATCAGATACAGGGATTTTTTGAAAAACCCGTAGATCATCTATTTGCTTCAACCATATTTTTACCGCATTTACAATCCCTAAATTTAGACAACCTGATGATTGCCTCTCCAGATATGGGAGGGTCTAAAAGAGCTTATGCCTATGCAAAAGCCTTGAGCAGTGATGTGGTGATCTGTTATAAACAAAGAGCCAAAGCCAATGTGATCTCCCATATGGAATTGATAGGAGAAGTTACCGGAAAAAATGTAGTGTTGGTAGATGACATGGTAGATACGGCCGGTACACTGACCAAAGCAGCTGACCTTATGATGGAACGTGGGGCTAAAAGCGTCCGCGCTATTTGTACACACCCATTATTATCCGGTGGTGCTTATGAACGTATAGAAAAATCAAAACTACAGGAACTGATTGTTACGGATTCTATTCCTTTAAAACAACAATCCCCTAAAGTCAAAGTAGTAAGCTGTGCCCAATTATTTGCAGATGTAATGAAGCGGGTTCATAGCAATGAGTCTATTAGTTCAAAATTTATTATGTAAATTATTAATTATATATATTTAAAATGAAATCAATAACAATCAATGCATCTCAAAGAGAAAGCGTAGGCAAAAAGTCAACAAAAGCCTTGCGTAATGCTGGACAGGTACCTTGTGTTATATATGGTGGAGACACCGTTGTACACTTTGCTGCACCAGAACTGGCTTTTAAAAACTTAGTGTACACGCCTGATGTCCATACGGTAAAAATCGCTTTGGATAACGGAACCGAATTAAATGCTATCTTACAGGATATTCAGTTTCACCCGGTAACCGATCGAATTTTACATATTGACTTTGTACAAATTTTTGACGATAAACCAATCACTATGGAAATTCCGTTTAGAACCACAGGGGTTTCTAGAGGAGTTCGTAATGGAGGTGTTTTACGATTTAACTTACGTAGAATAAAAGTAAAAGGTTTAGCGTCTGACCTTCCGGATTATATTGAAGGAGATATTACGAATTTAAAAATTGGTAACAAGTTATATGTTACAGACGTAGCAGATGATAAATTTACAATTCTTCACCCAGACAATACGGTAGTATGTCAGGTAAGAACATCTAGAACCGCAGTGGTTGAAGACGATGATGATGAGGATGATGAAACAACAGAAGGAGTAACTGAAACTACGGAGCAAGCTGCCCCGGCTTCAGAATAATTCATATAAATTATACGTAAAAGCACACTGTTTTTTAATAGTGTGCTTTTTTATTTTAGAAATTTACTTTTCTTTCCCTTTTTTATAAACCGAAAACAGTTATCAATATGAAAAAATTCTTAATTGTAGGATTAGGTAATATAGGTGCAAAATATGTAGAAACCCGACACAACATTGGTTTTAAAATTGTAGATCAGGTAGCAAAAAATGCCGAAGCTTCTTTTACTACTGAAAAATTAGGTGACATTTGTAAAATCAAGATTAAAGGTAAAACAACAGTTTTGTTAAAACCTAATACCTATATGAATTTAAGCGGAAAAGCTGTTCGATACTGGTTACAGGCCGAAAATATAGATATAACTAATTTGCTGGTCATTACAGATGATATCAATTTACCCTTCGGTACAATTCGTGTAAAAGGAAAAGGAAGTCCGGGAGGGCATAATGGGTTAAAAGATATTGAAGCGCAATTACAAACTAATACATATCCAAGGTTTCGATTTGGGGTTGGTGCGGAATTTTCTACTGGTAGGCAGGTAGATTATGTTTTAGGAGAATGGAATGCAGAAGAAAATGATGCCTTACCGGAACGCCTGGAAGTAGCAGATAAGCTAGTAACTTCGTTTGTTAACGGCGGATTATCAAATACAATGAATAGCTTTAACGGAAAATAAATAGCAACTTTCGCTTCAATTAACTACATTTATCCACCTAATTAAAAACGATCTTTTAAGGTTAGTTAAAAAGTAAAGTAAGATAGGTTTGAGGTAGCGTTAAAGGATAGGTAAACCTGTTTTTGCTAAAACAAAACTCAAAACTTTACAGAAATATACCTGTTTCTATAAAGGTAATAGAAACTATTTTTAACTGGCTTCTTTGTCATATTGGAGTAATTATATTCCGGATAAAGTAAGATGTATGAACTGCAAATGAAACGTTATACCAGCGCAGAAACCTTTAATAATACAACTCCTTCCATAGCCACTATAGGAACTTTTGACGGGGTACATATCGGACATTCAAAAATTATTGCCAATCTAGTAGAAAATGCTAAAAAAATGGGATTGCAATCTGTAATCCTAACTTTTTTTCCGCATCCCAGGATGGTTTTACAAAAAGACGCGGATATTAAATTGATTAATACGATTGATGAACGTATCCAAATTTTAGAAAAAACCGGACTCAATAGCTTAATTGTTCACCCGTTTACTAAAGAATTTTCCCGTCTAACTGCTAAGGAATATGTAGAAGATATGTTAGTTAAAAAACTGAATGTCCGACATGTCATTATCGGATATGACCACCGTTTTGGACGTAACCGAAACTCAGATATAGTAGACCTGGCTTCTTTTGGAATTCAACATAACTTTACCGTAGAAAAAATTTCGAAGCAAGATATAGAAGATGTCACTATCAGTTCTACAAAAATCCGTCAAGCCTTGCACGACGGCGAAATTGAAAAAGCAAATAAATACCTGGGGTATGAATTTATGCTCACCGGACGGATTGTAAAAGGTAAAGAAATTGGAAGAACGTTGGACTTTCCCACGGCCAACCTTCATATTAAAGAAGAGTATAAACTTATCCCAAAAGAAGGCGTTTATATTGTAAAATCCTGTATCGATAACAAAACCTATTACGGGATGATGAATATTGGTACAAATCCCACGGTTGATGGTAAAAAACAAACTATAGAAACCCATTTTTTTGATGCTTCTTTTAATTTGTATGAAAAGAAAGTTCAGATTTTACTTTTAAAACGTATACGTGATGAAAAAAAGTTTGAATCTATTGAAATCCTAAAAAATGCCATGCAACAAGATGAAGATACCGCCCGGGATTATATCAATAACTTATTGTAATGAACCGCTGGTTATTTACAAAAATAGATAATAGTGCCCTCGTTGTTTTTCGGATTATCTTTGGTTTCCTAATTGCAGCAGAAAGCTTTGGCGCAATTGCTACCGGTTGGGTTCGCAAAACCTTAATTGAGCCACGGTTCACCTTTAACTTTATCGGTTTTGATTTCTTGCAACCACTTCCCGGTAACGGGATGTACTTCTATTTTGCTATTATGGGCATTCTGGGTGTACTGGTTATGATTGGCTATAAATATAAGGCTAGTATGATTGGCTTTAGTGTTTTATGGGCTGGTGTGTACCTTATGCAAAAGTCATCCTACAACAACCACTATTATCTATTGATGTTGCTTAATTTTTTAATGTGCCTGTTACCAGCACATCGATATGCCTCTGTATACGTTAAAATCAATCCGGAACTCAAACAAAACTGGATGCCCAGCTGGTGCGTACTGATCATTATCTTTCAGTTATGGATTGTATATACTTATGCGGCTATCGCCAAAATCTACCCGGACTGGTTGGATTATACCGTTGCTAAAAATTTAATGAGTGCCCGCGCTCAGTATCCAATTATTGGTAATTTTTTACAACAACACTGGGTGCATATTGCCATCACTTACTTTGGGATTTTATTTGATTTATTAGTAATTCCTCTGTTATTATGGAAGCGTTCCCGATGGTTTGCTTTTATCACTGGAATATTTTTTCATTTATTCAATTCCATTGTTTTTCAGATAGGCATTTTCCCTTATTTGTCCCTAGCGTTTTGTCTTTTTTTCTTTCCAAAGAAGAAAGTACAACAATGGTTTTTACCCAGAAAAGAATTTTATGATCAAAATGAAGTGGTAGTCCCCTCCTACCGAAATGTCTTGGTGGGTTTTGCCACCATCTGGTTTATGATCCAGATTGCATTACCCCTCCGGCATTGGTTAATCCCCGGAGATGTTTTATGGACTGAAGAAGGGCACCGGTTAAGTTGGAGAATGATGCTCCGCGGAAAATCCGGCCGAACTTCGTTTTATGTGGTAGAAAAAGACAGTTCCAAACCTACCAAAATACGGGTAAACCAATCCGATTATCTTACCCAAAAACAACAACGAAGAGTAGCCAGTAAACCGGATATGATCTGGCAATTTGCACAATATTTAAAAAAAGAATACCAAAAGCAAGGCAAGGACATTGCAGTTTATGTAACTAGTAGAGTTTCTGTAAACCGGAAAAAATCACAACCATTAATTGACCCCCAAGTAGATTTAACTTCAGTTCCCTGGAATCATTTTACGACCAATCCCTGGGTCATTAAGTATGATACTCATACCGTGAAAAATTAATAGCTTTTAACTAAGTGGTGCGTTTTCTTATTATATTGCATCAAATTGGTGAATTATGAGAACGATCAGAAAATCAATAACGTTTACTGAAAAACAGGATAATTGGATTAAACTACGTATTCAGGATGGTGATTTTACTAATGATAGCGAATATATCAGAGATTTAGTTCGAAAAGATCAAGAACAAAACAAAAAGCTTTTTGAACTAAAAAATGCGATTGATGAAGGTTTACAAAGCGGACAAAGTAGCTTAACAATAAAAGACATTATTAAAAAAGTTGATAATGGGGAATTATAGGCTCTCTTCAAAATCCGAAGCTGACCTTGTAAACATTTATAAATTTGGAATTAAACATTTTGGACCTGACCCTGCTACCATTTATCTAACTGAACTAGAAAGTTTTATTGAGGAATTAGCAAGTCGACCGGATTTAGCCAGAGATGGATCACTTTTAGCAACATCATTAAAATTTTATCGCTACAAAGCTCATGTTATATTTTATAAATTCTTGTCACCTAATACTATCTATGTAGTAAGAATTTTAGGTAAGCGAATGGATTTTATTTCTCATTTATAAATGTAATGTACCGATCAAGCATCAAGATTTAATTTTAAAGGAATTATAAAACTATTCTTAGAAATAAGTGCTTTTAACTACATTTGTGGCTTTAAATTAATCGCTAAAAAACACTGCAATGCTCGTTGTTCAGGATATTATTGCTAACAAAGAAAATTTTATAGAAGCCCTTAAAAAAAGGAATTTTGATACTTCCGTTTTTGACAAAGTCATTCAATTAGACGAACAACGACGTGCTACTCAAACTGAATTAGATCAGACCCTGGCGGAATCTAATAAGATTTCAAAAGAAATAGGACAGCTTTTTAAAAGCGGTAAAGCAGCAGAAGCAAACGAATTAAAAGCTAAAACCGGAACACTTAAAGAGCAAAGCAAAACCTTAACTGATCAGTTGAGCGAAGCTCAAAGTGAACTGGAAAAACTTTTGTATACGATTCCTAATATTCCTCATGATTCTGTACCCAGCGGACAAACCGACGAGGATAATGAGGAAATATTTAGATTTGGGGATATCCCAAAATTGGAAGCGACCGCCCTACCCCACTGGGAATTGGCAAAAAAATACGACATCATAGATTTTGAGTTAGGTGTCACCATTACCGGAGCAGGATTTCCAGTGTATAAAGGGAAGGGAGCACGTTTACAAAGAGCTTTGATCAACTATTTTTTGGATAAAAATACAGAAGCTGGTTATAAAGAATTTCAAGTGCCATATTTGGTGAATGAAGCTTCCGGATTAGGTACTGGTAATTTACCGGATAAAGAAGGACAGATGTATCATATTGGGAATGATGACCTGTATCTAATCCCTACCGCAGAAGTTCCGGTGACTAATATGTTTAGGGATAATTTAATCACCGAAGAAGAACTACCCATTCTTTGCACAGGTTACACCCCTTGTTTTAGAAGAGAAGCCGGTTCATACGGAGCGCATGTAAGAGGACTCAACCGATTACACCAATTTGATAAAGTAGAAATCGTTCGTATAGAAAAACCCGAAAACTCTTACCAAGTCTTAGAGGTCATGGTTGCTCATATTAAAGGTATTCTCGAAGAATTAGAGTTACCTTATCGGGTTTTACGTTTATGTGGGGGTGACCTTGGATTTACTTCTGCCTTAACTTATGATTTTGAGGTATTTTCAACCGCGCAGGATCGTTGGCTGGAAATAAGTTCGGTTTCTAACTTTGAGACTTTTCAAGCCAATCGGTTAAAACTTCGCTATAAAAACAAAGAAGGTAAAAAACAGCTGGTTCATACATTGAATGGCAGTTCATTAGCGCTACCTCGTGTCCTTGCTGGAATTTTAGAAAATTACCAAACTTCTGACGGAATCAGAATACCAAAGGTGTTAATTCCCTATTGCGGGTTTGATATGATTGATTAGTCTGGGTTTTGGCTGGTAGGAAAGCACGTTGTTTTGTGTAAGAGCAGCCTTACTCTTTTTAAGAAGCCGACTTGATTCTAAACAATTTTTGTATGGTTTTTGTTTAGTACTACGTATCTTTAAATCAAGTTTTAGTTAGATAATGATAGTAATGATAGGAAAAGCTATTCTCAATATCCTGAATCAAGTTCAGGACGGGTTATTTTTTTACATTTTATTACGAAAAAACACTCGAATTGACGCTTTTTTTTATTTCAAATTAAAACACTAGGTAACTTTAATAAAAAATATGCGTTTCTTACTAATCTTTATTTTTTTATGGTTTTCCGTTTCAGTTTCCGGGCAATCCGAGCAACTGGCTAAGAACTATATGCAGCAAGGTTCTTACGAAAAAGCTTTGTCTGTTTATAAAAAATTGTATGAAAACTCCCCTAATCGTATCAATTATATTCTTGGGGTAGTTTCCTCGCATCAACAATTAGAGCAGTTTGAAGAAGCCGAAGTTATTTTAAACCTTCAACTGGAAAAAAATCCTAATAATTTATTATTTCTCGTAGAGTTGGGTCATCATTTTGAATTACAACAAAAAAAAGAGCTCGCCAATCAATACTACCAGAAAGCGATCACCGGATTTGATGAAAATAACATCAACCAGGTTTTTTCTTTAGGACAGACTTTTGAAAAATACAGCTTACTCGACCAGGCTGCCATTATCTATGAACGTGGAATGAAAGCAAATCCGGGTTCTAGCTTTAACGTACAGTTAGCTAAAATTTATGGGGAACAAGGTAAAACTGAAGAAATGCTGGAAAAATACCTGTCGTTAATTCTGGAACAACCTAATTATCGTAACGTAGTACAACGTAATATCAGTGAATATATTAATGAAGATCCCGAAAACGAAGCGAATCTTGCCTTTAAAAAAGTACTTTTAAAACGATTACAGCAAAACCCGGATATCTTATATAACGAAATGCTAAGTTGGCTTTTTGTACAACAAAAAGAATTTAAAAAAGCTTTTATTCAAGAAAAAGCAATTTATAAACGTACAGAACAAGGTCTGGACAATATTTTGAATTTGGCTCGAACGGCAATTCAACAGGAGGATTTAAAATCTGCCACGCTTATTTTAAACTACGTATTAGAATCCACCGCTAGTAAAGACTTAAAGTTAAAAGCCCATAAAATTATTTTGAAAGCCGAAACCGAAACGGCTCAACAACAGGATTATCAAAAAATTGAAGAAAAATATAAGCAGGTATTTGAAATCTACGGTAAATCTAGAGAAACTATTGGGTTACAAACAGATTATGCGCATTTTATCGCTTTCTACCAGGACCGGAAAAAAGAAGCGATCACTTTCTTAAAACGCTTGTTAAAAGAATTAGCCTTGTCTAGGTTTCAATCTGCCCGGGTTAAAATGGAAATGGCAGATATTTTGGTTTTAGACCAGAAGTTTAACCAGGCACTTATCTATTACACCCAAGTGCAAAATACCTTAAAAAACAACTTTTTAGCTCAAGATGCCCGATTTAAAGTAGCAAAAACAAGTTATTATAAAGGGGATTTTAAATGGGCGCAAACTCAACTGGACGTTCTTAAATCTTCGGCAACCCAATTGATTGCAAACGATGCTATGGAGTTAAGCCTAATTATTAGTGATAATTCTTTTGAAGATTCTACCCAGACAGCACTTAAAATTTTCGCCAGGGGCGATTTACTTACTTTTCAGCAAAAAAACCAGGAAGCCATCTCTGTCTACGAACAAATATTGACTGATCATAAAGGAGAAAAAATTGAAGATGAAGCCTTTTTTCGGCAAGCACAATTATATGAAAAAGAAAAAATGTACGATAAAGCAAAACTAAACTATCAAAAAATTATTGAATTTTACCCTACTGATATTTTAGTAGATGATGCTTATTATGCGTTGGCTAACTTATATACTTCAGTATATAATGAACCGGAAAAAGCAAAAGAACTATACGAGCGTATTATTTTTAATCATGCTAATAGTATTTATTATGTAGATGCCCGGAAAAAGTACCGGATGCTACGGGGCGATGCCATAGAATAGAAATTTTCTAACTAAAATCAATTACAACTAAGTGGTTATTTATAATGTTACTGTTAATATAGAAGAACAGTCAGAAAAAGAATGGTTGCACTGGATGCAAACCGAACATATCCCGGAAATGCTACAGTTAGAAATGTTTTTAAAAGCCAAACTAACCAAAGTGCGGGTAGAAGAAGAAATGGGTGGAGTCACTTATTCTATTCAGTACACCGCTACTGATCAAAAGGGGTTAGACCAGTATTATCGGGAGCATGCAGAAGTTTTACGGAGTAAGAACCATAAATTTGCAGGTAAGTTTGTAGCTTTCCGAACAGAACTAGAAGTTATTGGAGAATTTGTAAAGCCACACTAAAAGCTTTAGCTAAAGTATTTTATGAGAAATAGAAAAAAGTATGATCAAAATAGTCCTTCCAAAAAAAGAAAAGATGATCCTACTCAAGTAAAAGCAAAAAAACACCTGGGGCAACACTTTTTAAAAGATGAAAGTATCGCCAAAAAAATTGGGGATACGCTTACGTTAACCAATTATAAACATGTGTTAGAAATTGGTCCCGGTATGGGCGTTTTGACTAAATATCTCTTATTAAAAGAGGTAGAAGTAGTGGTTATGGAGCTAGATAGTGAATCTGTGATCTACCTGAACCACAGTTTTCCTCTAGAACACCCTAAATTGGTTAAAGATGACACCTTTACCGTAATTGAAGCGGATTTTTTAAAGTTTGATTTAAGCACTTTATTTCCAAATAAACCTTTTGCTATTACTGGTAACTTCCCTTATAATATTTCTACCCAAATTGTTTTTAAAGTATTGGAAAATAAAGAACGTATTCCGGAATTCACGGGTATGTTTCAAAAAGAAGTAGCCAAACGTATTTGTGAAAAAGAAGGTTCTAAAGCCTACGGTATTTTGTCCGTACTCGTACAGGCTTATTATGAAGTCGAATACCTGTTTACCGTGCACCCTCAGGTTTTTGACCCACCTCCTAAAGTTCAAAGCGGGGTAATTAGGTTGATAAGCAAAAATATTACAGATCTAGGGTGCTCTGATCCGTTATTTTTTAAAGTGGTAAAAGCTGGTTTTAACCAGCGACGTAAAACTTTACGGAATAGTTTAAAATCTTTGGAACTCTCCGATACGCTTAAAGAAAACTCTGTTCTCAACTACAGACCCGAACAGTTATCTGTAGCCCAATTTATAGAATTAACACAATTGATAGAAAAAGGCTAGTTAAATTTGGTTTCAAAATAAAAGCTAAATGGTTTCAACACCTCACCTGATATACTTTACTTATCTTTGACCAGCCGGAAGTAAAACCTATAAACCCACCCCATGGAATTTTTAATATCCAAAGAATTTATAGAGCAAATCAAAGGGTACATTACAAGAAAGGACGAGGTTTTACTGGAAGCTACCCTACAGGAAATTCACTTTGCCGATATCGCCGAAATTATTGACGAGCTTAGCCTGGAAGAAGCGACTTATCTTATCAAACTATTAGATAGTGAAAAAACATCCGAAGCCCTTATGGAGCTTGAAGAGGATGTGCGAAACCGTATTCTTGAAAACCTTTCTGCTAAAGAAATTGCCGAAGAACTGGAAGAAATGGATACGGATGATGCCGCGGATATCATCTCTGAACTTCCAGAAGAACGTGTAGAAAATATAATCGCCGAAATTGAAGATTCGGTACATGCTAATAATATTGTTGAACTCCTTACGTATGATGAAGATTCTGCCGGGGGGTTGATGGCAAAAGAACTGGTTAAAGTAAATGAAAACTGGACCGTAGCCGGATGTGTCAGTGAGATGAGGCAACAAGCTGAAAATGTAACTCGGGTTCATTCTATTTACGTAGTGGACTCTTTGGGGAAATTAAAAGGACGTCTTTCTCTAAAAGATTTATTAACCGCACCTGCAAAAGCACATATCAGCGAAGTATATATTCCCAAAGTAGACTATGTAAGCGTAGAAACTAAGGGAGAAGATGTTGCCCGAATTATGACTAAATATGACCTGGAAGCCATTCCGGTAGTAGATCACGAAGGGGTTTTAGTGGGACGTATAACTATCGATGATATTGTAGATTTTATTCGAGAAGAAGCAGAAAAAGATTATCAAATGGCTGCGGGAATCTCACAAGATGTAGAAGCTGATGATAATGTATGGCAGCTTACCCGCGCCCGTTTACCCTGGCTGATCCTTGGCCTTTTTGGGGGATTAGGCAGTGTTTTTATCATGGAAGGTTTTGAAGAAGTCATGATGAACCCGGAATTCAGAAGCCTGTTTTTTTATACCCCTTTAATCGCAGCGATGGCTGGAAATGTTGGTGTTCAATCATCCGCTATCATTGTTCAGGGATTAGCAAATAACGCGGTTAAAGGCAGTTTACTAAACCGGTTATTAAAAGAAATTGGCTTAAGCTTAATTAACGGAACTGCCCTTGCCGTTTTAATTATCCTTTTTGGACTGGTTATGAAATATGAAATTTCTTTTAGCCTGACTATTGCCATTGCCTTGATGAGTGTCATTATAGTAGCAGCACTTATTGGAACTTTTGTGCCTATAATTTTAGATAAAAGAGGAATTGATCCTGCGATTGCTACCGGGCCCTTTATCACCACAAGTAATGATATTTTTGGGATATTCCTGTTTTTTTATATTGCAAAGTTAATTTTAGGGTTTTAAAATAGATTTTGTCACACTACTAAATTTCTGTTTATCATAGTTAATCCTATTTTAGCATGATATTTCACATTTTCATTCGTATTCAACAACAACCATCATGCAACAAATAACACTAGCCTTAGACTGGACGCCTAATACAAATCATTTAGGTTTTTTTATTGCTAAAGAAAAAGAGTTTTATAAAGAAAAGGGTATTGACCTTAACATTATAGATCCTTCCAAAGATAACTACCAGGAAACTCCGGCAAAAAAAGTAGAACTAGGCAAAGCTGATCTGGCTTTATGTCCGCTGGAAAGTATTATCAGTTACCAAACAAAATCCAAACCCTTTGATTTAATTGCTATAGCCGCACTCTTACAAGAAGATTTAAGTGCAATTGTTACCCGTAATGACGGATCCATAGCAACCCCTAAAGATTTAGATGGAAAAATATATGCCTCTTACAAAGCCCGTTATGAAGACGAAATCGTTAAATGCATGATAAAAAACGACGGTGGCGAAGGCAACTTAGACCTTACATACCCTGAGAAGTTAGGAATTTGGGATACCATTTTAAATGGTGCATACGATGCTACGTGGATTTTTATGAATTGGGAAGCACAGCAAGAAGGTATTTCTAATAAAAACCTAAATTATTTTAAAATGAAGGACTATGGTATTCCTTATTCGTATTCTCCGGTTATTGCAGTAAGTCAAAAAAAGCTTTTAGAGCAAGGTGATACTTACCGCAATTTTTTATCAGCTACTAAAAAAGGGTATATATACGCAAAAGAAAATCAAACCGAAGCATTAGCAATTTTGACGAAAGTAGTTCCTAAAAAAGACCATTTGATCAACCTAGAAAAATCACTGGAAGCTACAATTCCTTATTTTGGAACACAAGATTGGGGGCATATGGATTCTCAAAATGTTACTGATTTTTTAAATTGGTTAGCTGAGCATCAATTAGAAAAACAAGAACTTAAACCCGATCAGTTGTTCACCAATAATTATTTAGAAAAATAAAATCGATTTCTTTACCGTTTCTTTGAATTTTGTATATTTGCACTCACTTTTACAGAATTAGTGGTAAAAGTGATATGCGGGCGTGGTGGAATTGGTAGACACGCTAGACTTAGGATCTAGTGCCGCGAGGTGTGGGAGTTCGAGTCTCCCCGCCCGCACAGCCTAAGAAAACCCAACTTTTCAAAGTTGGGTTTTTTGTTTGGGTAACACGTGGGGTAACACATTTATAGCTATATATTTGTATTAAGGTGTTTCTGTTTTACTTTTTTAATAAATTTATAGTCTATGAAGTAGGTAACACTATGGCAAACTATTACTCTAACGGGGAAGGTAAGTAACAAAGATTTGAACTTGTATTTCTATTATTTTTTGCTTTTCAGTTTACGATTAGGACTTACCAGCATAATTAATATTGAGTTTATATATAGGATCAGACTATAGTATACTGTAAAATTTCAAAATAAAGATATTTTCTAAGAAACTTGCATTGATAATAATAATGCACTACTAAAACAATATCTAACATGAATTCTAACCTTCTTATTTTTAATTTTTATAATTTTCTGTAGTTTGATTTTTGTTTTATTAAACTTGATTTTGCCTTAATTTCTAAAAAAACAAATTATCAACTATTTCTCTTCAAAACAAACGATCTATAAATATTAGAATCAAAACTTTTTTAATTCTATTTAGAAAATATATTACAAATAAAAACCTTTCCAAAAACTTATCCACAGATAATTTCTGTTGTCTTTAAATAACTAAAACCTTTAAATTCAATAAAATACAAATTATATAGTTACGGAATAACCGTAAATACTTATTTGGATATATTCCTAATTAGTGGAATTATTCCTAATAACTAAATATTTGTGGTACATTTACTACAGCAATCCTAAATAACCCGTACCATGAAAACCGCTATTCTACATTTTGACCTGGATACTTTTTTCGTTTCCTGTGAACGTTTAATGAATTCTGAACTGGTGAACAAACCAGTACTGGTAGGGGGTACGGGAGACCGGGGGGTCGTAGCTGCTTGTAGTTATGAAACCCGGCCTTTTGGGGTACATTCCGGAATGTCCATGCGGATCGCCCAACAACTATGCCCTGAAGCCGTTTTTGTAAAAGGGAATTCAATGTCCTACATGCGCTATTCTGAAATGGTAACCCAGATTATTAGGGAAGCCGTACCTGCCTTAGAACGGGCAAGCGTGGATGAGTTTTACGCAGATTTAACGGGTATGGATAGGTTTTTTGGCACCTACAAATTTGCTAAAGAACTGCGTACTAAAATTATTAAGGAAACAGGCTTGCCTATTTCTTTTGGCTTATCACAAAACAAAACCGTCAGTAAAGTAGCTACCGGAGAAGCGAAACCTAATAACCAGATTAAAATTGATGAGGGCTTCGAGAAAAAGTTCTTAGCCCCGTTAGCTATCCGGAAGATACCTATGGTGGGTAAAGCTTCTGCTGAAATTTTACGCAATTTGGGGATCCACGAAGTTCGCTTATTACAGCAAATGCCGGTTGAAATGGTAGAATCCGTACTAGGTAAAAATGGAAGGACTATCTGGGAACGGGCTAATGGTATTGATAACCGGCCTATTGTACTTTTTAACGATAGAAAGTCTATTTCTACCGAGCGAACGTATAACCTGGATACCATTGATGTTGTTAAACTACAGGCAACACTCATTGCCATGGGCGAACATCTGGCCTACAACCTACGCAGGGAAAATAAGTTAACCTCCTGCGTGGCAGTAAAGATCCGGTATTCTAATTTTGATACGGAAACCAAGCAGGTACGTATCCCTTATACCAGTGCGGATCATATCATCTTACCGAAGCTTCAGGATTTATTTGCTAAACTTTACAATCGTAGGTTATTAGTTCGGTTAATTGGAATTCGGTTCTCCAATATTGTAGGCGGTAATTACCAAATCAATATGTTTGACGATAGTACGAGTAAACTTAATCTATACAACGCCTTGGATACGATTAAAAACCGTTACGGGGCTTCGGCTGTAATCCGGGCATCTACTTTGGGAGTGAAAACCATTCGTGACCGGAGAAACCCTTTTAAAGATGCCCCACCTATTCTTTACGCCCATAGAAAACAGTAAGTACTACTAATTTTATAATAAACCTGGATTGATAAACTTTACCTAACCCCCATTATGTATACGAATTGCCATTCATACTATTCTTTAGGCTACGGAACCTTCTCCGAAACCGATCTTTTAGAGTTAGCAGAAGAACATAAAATATTCTACATTACCCTTACCGATATTAATAATACTTCAGCTGTCCTTAATTTTTTAAAGGAAGCAAAAGATTATAAGGTATGGCCTGCAATTGGGGTTGATTTCAGGAACGATATTGACCAACAATACGTGATGATTGCAAAAACCAATAAGGGTTTTGAAGCGATCAACCGTTTCCTATCCGGACACCTTCACGATGAATCGGACTTCCCCACAATTGCCCCTGATTTAGAAGAGGTATATGTGATCTATCCGTTTGAAAGGGTAATGGAACTGGAAAAAACGGACTTTAAAAGTAATGAGTATATAGGCATATCTGTTCGTAACCTTAACCGGCTACCTTTTACTAAGTATAAAAATTATACCGAAAAACTAGTAGTGCAACAGCAGGTAAGTTTTCGGAACAAAGCAGATTTTAATGCACACCGGTTATTGCGCTGTATTGCATTAAATACCTTACTAAGTAAACTTCAGCTAGACGAACAATCAGAATTGGAAAACCGTATGTATTCTAAAGATCAATTATTAGCGCTGTATGCGGAGCATCCGTATGTACTTGAAAATACCAAACGGATGCTACAAAGCTGTAAAGTAGATTTCTTTTTTGGGGACGAGCGTACCAATCAGAACCAATTGATGTATTTTGAAAGTAGGGAAAAAGATTTTAACTACCTGCAACAACTATGTTATCGAAAACTACCGGAACGTTATAAAGAAGTTACCCCAAAGATTATTGCAAGGGTAGAAAAAGAACTGGAAACCATCAAAAAAATGGACTTTGTTTCCTACTTTATGATCAATTATATGATGATCGAACGGGCAAAAAGCCAAGGCTATTATCATATAGGCAGGGGATCTGGCGCGAATAGTATTGTAGCATATATCATCGGGATAACCAATGTAGACCCTATAGAATTGGACTTATATTTTGAACGCTTTATCAATGTTTTTAGGAACAGCCCCCCGGATTTTGATATAGATTTTAGTTGGACAGACCGGGATGAGATGACCGCCTATCTTTTTGATACCTATGATAACGTTGCCCTACTGGGAACCTATGTCACTTTTAAATATAAAAGTACGGTTCGCGAACTGGGAAAAGTCTTTGGGATCCCTAAAATGGAAATCGATGCCTACCTATCGGGTTATCCTACCGTAGGGCAAAACGGAAAATATTTTGAATACGTAGAAAAGTACAGCCACTATATTGAATCGTTCCCAAGGTTTACCAGTGTACATTCTTCCGGGATCATCATTACCGAAAAACCTATCTATTACTTTTCGGCTACCATTATGCCCCCTAAAAACTTTGAAACGGTACAATTCGATATGAATATTGCCGAGGAAGTTGGGATCTACAAATTCGATATTTTGGCACAAAGGGGACTTGCTAAGATAAAAGAGAGTCTGGCACTAATTAGAGAGAACCAACCGGATGCTATCATAAAAGATATTGATGATGTCAAGGAGTTTATAAATGATCCAAAACTCAATAAAATGCTGGAAACCGGGGATTGTATGGGGGTATATTATGTAGAGAGCCCTGCCATGCGCGGGTTGATGACCAAAATGCAAACCAATGATTATATCGGGTTGGTTGCAGCAAGTTCCATTATCCGACCCGGGGTTTCGGGAGGGGGGATGAAAAACGAATTTATCCTCCGGCACCGCTTTCCTGAAAAACGAAAAGAGGCGCATCCGGTAATGTTGGATATTTTACACGAAACCTACGGGGTAATGGTCTATCAGGAAGATGTCCTAAAAGTAGCCCATGAGTTCGCAGGGTTTTCTTTAGCCGAAGCAGATATTTTACGTAGGGGGATGCGTGGTAAAACAAAGTCAAAAGGGGTTATCGCCAAAATGGAAGCGAAGTTTCGGAATAACTGTTTAAAAAAAGGCTTTGAAAGTAAAGTTGTAGGCGAAGTATGGAGCCAGATGCGAGCTTTTGCCGGTTATGCTTTTGCCAAAGGGCATTCGGCTTCTTATGCGGTAGAGAGCTACCAGAGTTTATATTTAAAACAATACTTCCCTATCGAATTCATGGTAGCCGTTTTAAACCAGGGGGGCGGGTTTTATAAAGTAGAAACCTACCTGCATGAACTTAAGAAACGTGGGGCTATTGTAGAGATGCCTTGTGTAAACAATTCAGATCACCCTCACCGGTTGATTGGTAAAACGGTGTATTTGGGATTTGGGTTGATCAAGGGTTTAGAAACTAACGTAATTCAAAAGATCCTAAATGAACGCCAGCTCTATGGTAGTTTTAAAGGTTTGGAAGATTTTTTGTTTAGAGTCAATATAGGGGTTGAGCAGATTAGTATGCTCATACGTATGAATGCTTTTCGGTTTATAGGGGAAGATAAGCATAAAACCATGTGGAAAGCCTACCTTCATTTTTCTAAAACCAAAAAGAAACCCGGAATCCCGTTACTCTTCCAGGAAAAAGCGAAAGAATATACATTACCCAATATTAGAACAAGTCAAACTATCGAAGCCTACGATCAAATTTCGCTCCTAGGCTTTCCCTTAATTTCCCGGTTTGAATTGTTAAAAGATGAAATGGAACCTTCTATTACCGCATCGCAGCTTAAAGGATATAACAAAAGAAGGGTGGTTATCTATGGGAACCTGATTACGGCAAAAGATACCCCAACACAGAATAAAAGGATCATGGCGTTTGGTACTTTCTTTGATCGCGACGGAATGGTGTTTGACACCGTTCACTTTCCAGGGTTTATAGAAAAATACCCCTTAAAAGCAAAAGGGATTTATAAAATAACAGGCATTGTCGCGGAAGAACTAGGGCACTACGCCATCAATGCCGAACAAGCAATTTACCAGGCAATTACACCGGATCCAAGACATCATACCACCAGTAATTCCAATAAAAACAGTAACCTGCTGATCCAATGAAAATAGAGTTGTACCAAGAATTACCCGGGATATCACAACATTTTATGGTTCAGAATAGTGGGGTTTTGTTAAAAATCATTACTAGGGAACCTTTTGATTTTGTCCTTTACGGGATACATAATTTTTACGTTGAAATCATCTATCGAAAAGCTACCCATAAAGTCTTTGCTTTAAACGCTTTTACTATGGACGATGTAAAGCTTGATTTTTATTTGCAAAGTATTGAAATAAAGATACGTTGAAATGAAGTGTAACGATTTGTAGTATTTATGCTTTAACTTCGTTTAAACTACTAACAATGGTCTAGTAGAACTATCAAAACCTAGTATAGGCGCCTTAAATCTTCAACTAATATTAACTAACCTAAAATAAAGACGCCCTTAAAAGAACGTATTTAAAACCAGTTTTTTTAAAATCATCAGGTTGCATAACAGCTACTAATGTTGAAATATATTACTTAAGTGTTAATCCCTTATATTGGTCATAATCATTATTTGATAAAATATCCGTTGATATTGTACCATTAGAAGTGTTAATTTTTAATAGTGTATTAAAATCTACCAGTGCTATGACTTCATTTGTATCAGGATAATAAACCGAACTAATATCTCCTCCATTGGAAGAAAAGTTATCAAAATAATCCGTACCTAATTGTGTTATCACTGTTTCCATTGAAGTATTAAGGTCATATTTAACAAAATTGCGTACTTCTCCGCTTTCATAATTTCGTTTATAAAGATATAGCTCCCCTTCAGAATTTAAAGTTAATCCCTTGTATTGGTCATAATCACTGTTTGATAAAATGTCCGTTGATATTGTACCATTAGAAATGTCAATTTTTAATAGTGTATTGAAATCCACTAATGCTATGACCTCATTTGTGTCAGGATAATAAACTGAACTAATATCTCCTCCATTGGAAGAGAAGTTATCAAAATAATCTGTACCTAATTGTGTTATCACTGTTTCCATTGAAGTATTAAGGTCATATTTAACAAAACTGCGTACTTCTCCGCTTTCATAATTTCGTTTAAAAAGATATAGCTCTCCATTAGAATTTAAAGTTAATCCCTTGTATTGGTCATAATCACTGTTTGATAAAATGTCCGTTGATATTGTACCATTAGAAGTGTTAATTTTTAATAGTGTATTGAAATCCACTAATGCTATGACCTCATTTGTGTCAGGATAATAAACTGAACTAATATCTCCTCCATTGGAAGAGAAGTTATCAAAATAATCTGTACCTAATTGCGTTAACACTGTTTCCATTGAAGTATTAAGGTCATATTTAACAAAATTGCGTACTTCTCCGCTTTCGTAATTTCTTTTAAATAAGAATAACTCATTTGTTACAACTTCTGTGATAATTTCAATTTCTCCAATGTTTTCAGTTTGATTGTTATACGTTAAGGTTATTATACCCGAAATAGCATTTTCTGGGACTATAACTTTTAAGAAATTACTGTCGATTTCGATTATAGTAGCAGTTATATTTTCAGTGAATTTTACAACGTATGTTTCATTTGTTAAAAATCCATTACCATCAATTGTAATTGAATCACCAACTTCAGCTGATTGTAATGAAATTTCTATATTCGTGGGGAAACTATTTTGCTCCTGCTCCGTCGAATCATCATTTGAACAAGATAAAATAATCATTAAAATTGTCAATAAACTTAAAAAATTTCTCATTTTTTTGTCTTAATGCGTTATAAAAATAGTTTATATAAACCTATCCAATAAAAGTTTGGTAAACCCAACTGAGCAAGTAGTTATTACAACCTTTTAAGATCTATTTTATACCTTTAAAATGTCAATTATACAAACCTTCTATTTAGATAAGTAGTGAAAATAAAGATTTTATAAAAGAAAATTCCCTGAAAATAATAAATATTGATAAAACTTAATGAAAGTTTCACTTTAAAATATGAGAAGGGGTATAAATTTCAAATAGATATTGCGGAATTATCTATTTAACAAATTCCATCTCTTCTCTAGTTACGTAGATAGCTTCTTCAAGCTTTACAGATGAATATGTTTGATTTTATTCAGGGAGTACTAGTAATTCTAACCCTAATTTGATTAAAACTTTTATTAATTATTCAAGAAAGCAGTCAACTAGTCCAAAACCATTACGTGGAATTACCACGGTAACTGCAAAAATATAACTCATCACCTACCACAAATAATTTGTAGTGAATTATATAAAGCAAATGGCAGAAAACTTTAATATTATCTTATCTGGTACTTATATTTTAGATACCTAAGAGGAATAGGAAGTCTCTTAGCTGTAGATTAAAGATGTACAAAATAATAATTTCAATTACCGAGAACACTATCTTTTAAAAATGCCTTTCTGAAGCCAGGAAACAAACCTAATTTACCAGCCAAAAATATACCGAACTAGAGAAACAATACGCAAAACTATCCATCCGGACGGACACCCTTCAAAAAGCAATTATTAGCCTTGCAAAAAAAGAACATATTAGAGTAGATAACAATATCTCAAACCTGAAAATAAAGCGGGGGTCTAGTTTAAATTTTGTTTCGGAAAACAAAAACAAAAAGTTAATAAATAAAAGAGGAATTTTAAAAAACTATTTAAAACTGAAAATTTAAGAAATGAATTTTGAAAAATTTAAATTTATGAGGTTTTAGCATAATTACCCTACGTGTTTTATTTAGTTGATTGTTAATACAATAGGTTCATTTATTTATAAAGTAATCTATAACTTTAGTGAATTTATCGTTTTCCTCAATAAAATAGTGTAATATCTCACTTAATTTATAATAAAAATAGCATTATTACAACCCAAACCAGGACAAAAATACTTATAAAAAACAAAGAAAATACTATACTTTTTTTATTAAATAATTCTTAGTTTTGTATTGTAAATCAGTCAATTACATATGTAATTGACTATGTATAAACTTAAATTTTAACCTTAAATACTGGGAATTATGAAACTTATTTTATCAATTTTTAAAACTCTTTTTTTACTTTTATCAATAGGAATTATTACCTCTTGTGAAACTTCTGAAGATTTACAGGAGGAAACGGAAATTATTTATGACTTTGAACAAGACGTCCAACTTATCGGAAAAAACGAAATCGAAGACCCCGGAACTAGGGGCAGATAGTAGTAAGATTTTTTTTATCATTATTTTAATAGGTGCTTTACTTGGTAGTTCAGCACCTTTTTTGCATATGCTATTTCCAGTTAAGGCTCAAGAAAAAATTGCTCTTGAGAAACAATATGATGATGGTCAAGTTAATGAACAAGATTATAAAGTTAAAAGTGATATACTATGGGAAAAATATCAAGTTTTTGGTTTTACAAATATGCGTAGATTTCTTTTTGCAGTTGGGTTTCCCATAGCACTTTTTAGTTGTTCCATCTTAATGCTATTTATAGCGAGATTTAGTAATGATCTATATATTAAAAAAGGAACGTTGATAGGTGGAACTTCATTTCAAACGATTTCCTTATATTTTATAATTTGGAGTTTTTGGTCATTTGATGAAGGTATTTATGATTTCAGTGAAACTACGTATTATTTGATTTTGGCAGTTACATCTATAACTCTTTCAATAGGTCTCTATTTTATATTTAAATCATTCGCTTTCCGAAAGTTTGAAATTAGAGAACTTATTGGTTTAACAGTTATTTTACGTAAAAAGCTTTTTCTTTTTATCGATAGACATGAATCTACCCAAAAGGCAACTATCGAAAAAGAGAAAATTGATAATAAAGTCTATACAACATTTAGAAAGGTAGTTGAATAAATCTTAGCACACAAAAATGAAAATTAGCGATTCTGAAAAAAAGGAAATTTTAAACAAGTTGTTAAAACAAGATAAAATTTATGATGAAGACTATAATTCCTTTGATGAAGATTTAAACGAAAATCTTATCTACAAATATAACTTACAAAAGACGAAATTATTCTCTTTATTATGTGAAAAGCAAAAATTAATATATCAAATAAGATTATTAAATTAGTTAGCTTTTTCTTTTTCTAATAAATAAGCAACTGTTTTTTTAAGTTCTTCTACCTCGTTAGAAATTTCATCAATTTTAGAAGCAGTAGCAAAAACCTTTACAAAAGAATCATAACTTTTAAGTTTTGAAAATTCTTCAATATTGTCTGATATATAATTTAGAATACTAACCTTATCAATAGCATCCAATTTTAAACTTAGGTCAGACTGATAATTTAAATCCTTGTTTATCGGATTTTGAATAGTCATAGATTCAGTACCCGTTAACAACCATGTAGGGTTACAATCTGTAAAAGTAGTTAAGAAACTCTCTAAAACACTAGAACTGATATTTGAATTATTTTTTACCATTCTCCATAATGTTCCCCTGCCAATGTTTGCCTTTTGTTCAGCTTGGTGAATAGATAGCCCTTTAAATTTCAAATATTCCTGTAATCGATTAGCGATCATACAAGTTAAGAATAAGTTGTTGTAAGATTTATATGAAATTTATTCATGAATTAATGCAAATATTTCTTATTTAAGTGAAATAATTACATAAAAATGTGTAAATTTGATTATACTTAGTAAATGTATGAAAAATTGCATGAACTCAAATTACTATTACATAAGTGAATTTGTACAATTACATTAAGAATGTCCGAATTACGAAGAAAAAGAGTTGAAAAATTATTGAATGAAATTCAAGATATTATTTCTATTCAAGCATTTGAAAGAAAATTAAACTTAACTCGTGGTACTATTTATAAATTTTTAAAAGAACAAAGAAAATTAAAGAATTCAGAAATTAAAGTCTTAGATAATTATTTCAAAGATATTCTAAATATATATTTTGACTAGATATACAAGAAGTTTATAAGCACTTTGTAAATTATCTAAAATAACCCCAAATAAATTACATTATGAAGAAAGAAGACGCAGAAACAAGGTATTATTTAGAATTATTAAAACACCTACACTTAGACTTTATACCCTTCTGTCAAGGGGTAGCTGAAGATAGGGAATACGAAACTTTACTAGATTCCTGGATTAAGGACTTGTTTAAGAAAAATAAACCAGTAGAAGAAGCTAAAGTGTTGTTGATAAAGCTAAGGCACGAACACTTTTTTAAAGAGGACGAAGCAAGCTAACATACATAATTACAATTACCCCATCCCCAAACGCCATGAACCCCTACTTATGTAATTTAACACTTAATAACGGTAATAAAAATAATTGAATTCATGCTAATAGTATAAACAACTTTAGACCAATTTTAATTTAATACATTTTTAACAACTCATAGGTAGCTATATAATAGCTTTCTATCCAAGTGTAAATACTTACAAACATTTACAAACGAACGTAAATGTTTACCAACCGGGTATAAGGTTTTATGCCTTTTACTTTTGACCCCTAACAAATACATAAGCGGATATTCCTGCTTTTATAATAAATAAACCTATGTATAATTACACAAATCACTTGCCAATGAAAATATAGTACCCTCCCTTACTTTTTACCGGAAAAATGATCTAAGGCAAAACCAGGTTTTTAGCCCAATGGGTCGCTCTACGCAAAATTTTAAGTAATACATAAATTAAAATACAATGAACAAAAAACAATTTATACTGACCATACTTGGTATCTCCTTAAGTGCTTTTACATATGGGCAAGGTGGTATTCAAATATTTGCATTTAAATATGACGAGGCAGGCAATGAGATCAACTTTCAAATCCCTATACCCCCCTCTTTTGGGGTAGCTTCAAAAGATGAATTAGAATCAATAGAAAAACTTACTAAAGAAAATCTTTTAGACGATCAATTCTCAGTATCCCCAAACCCTACAAGTGGGGAAGTAACCCTTCAATGGAACCCTGACCTACATAGAGATATTACCGCCATACGCCTAGTAAGTTTAGTCAATAGTGAGAGCCAGGCTATAAATTTTAATACTGCCAGTTCGGTTTCTATTGACCTTAGTGGGAAAGCAACCGGGTTGTACCTGGTCATCTTCCACCTGAAAGGGGGAAGTACCCCTTTTGTTCAAAAGAAGGTCATTAAACACTAAAACACCCTACTTACAAGAAATAGTTCACACTAAACCATTACAAATGAAAACAAACAACATATACACCCTTTTACTTTTTTTCTGCTTCTGTAGCTTTGGGGTAAAGGCACAACAAGTCCAAGAATATGACCCTTCCCGGGAAGGTACCTATACCATAAGTGAAGGCAAAGTAACAGAAACCCTGGTCACCCCCGCACCTGATATGCCATCAGCGGAAAATGCTATCCCAAAAGCTTCTAACTCCGGGATTGGTGAGACCGAAGCCAATTTTTCCATTTCCCTCTCCGGGGCAGCGACCTATAACATCCCCATAGCAGTACCCCCAGGTATTAACGGGGTTGTCCCACAACTAACTTTTAACTATAATAGCCAATCCGGAACCAACCTACTTGGGTGGGGCTGGAACATCTCGGGGTTATCTTCCATAACCAGAATCCCTTCTACCGTTTATCACGATGGTATTAACGATGCCGTAGATTTTGACAACCTTGACCGCTTTGCCTTAGATGGTAAGCGGTTAGTCTTAAAGAGTGGTACTTATGGCGGGGATGGCGCAGAATATCAGACGGAAACTTATTCTAACCTTACCATTACCTCCCATGGGACTTCCCCCTATGGGTCAAACTATGGTCCTGCATACTTTAAAGTACTGTACCCTGACGGGAGTGTTGCCTACTTTGGTAATTCCCCGGACTCCAATTCAAGATTGGAATATGGAATCACTACGATGACCAACCCTTATAAAGTAAGCATACAATATTCGTACGAAAAAGGCTTGGACACCAATCTTATTTCTATTTCTTCTATAAAGTATGGTGGTACGGGGACTTCCAGTATCAATGAGGTCAAGTTTATCTATACGGTCAGGGATAGGTTTGAAGAAAGCTATATAGGCGGGGTAGAGTTTGTAAGGAGGAACCTTCTCCAATCCGTCCAGGTATTGGCTAAGGGAACCGAATACAGAAATTATAGGTTAAGCTATGACCTTACTGTCTTCCTCTATAATCGGGTTATTGGATTGTACGAGACCGTTGGGAGAGCCGAGCATTCCGCTATTAGCTTTAGATATACCATACCGAATTTTTTTAAACAGTATAAAAGGACGGAAAGTAGGCTTGATGTTGGGAACCTAAACCTAGAGAACGCAAATATAATACCGTTAGATTTTAGTGGTAGGGGGGGCATGGAATTTATAGCACATGAGAAGAAAGACCCTACTAAACTATTTATACAGTTCGGTACCGACTTTACCCGGGGGGTGACCTTTAATAGCGGTAGTTTTACTAGGGTGTTCCCAACTACTACCAGGGATGAATCAAATAAAATTAGCCGGAGCCAAGGCTTTACTATATCTAAAGAAAGCCATTCCGAGGTAAATTTTCAAACCTATGCTTTATTCAAAAAATCGGTTATTGAACTTAGCCATGAGAGGAAATGGAAAAGACCTACCTATGAGTATATGCCGGATTGTGTTTCCACCTTTACCGAAACCATCCCCTTAAAATACGTTTCTGGGGATTTTGACGGGGATGGGCTAACTGATGTTTTAGCGCTTACCAATGCATATGATAGGAAATCTTGTAGGGGTCTTAAAAATCTTTGTAACTGTAGGGAAACCCCAATTAGTTCTTCCAGTGCAACGCTTATCAACCTGGATAGAAATATCACTTCAAATGCTATCAAAGACCTGGGGGAATGGACAACTAGCCTTGGTAGGTTTGATAAGTTACAACCAATCGACTTTAACGGGGATGGGAAAACGGATTTGTTACATATCTTCAACGGTGGCTATAAGGTTTACCAAATAGAGGATAGCAAACTAAAAGAAGTAACCAAAGGTAGCAACTCCCATATAAGGTTGGAAAAACCTATACTGATCGGGGATTATAACGGGGATGGAAAAACTGATTTTATGACGCCTATTGAAGCGGAATCCAATCAATTTTTAACCGTTTTCTCTACGGGTAAGGCTTACTTGGAAGAAATTAACAGTTATGGGTTTAAGTATTGGAATAACGAAAAAACTAATGTTGACTATACAGGTTATTTTCTTATTCCTATGGATGCCAATGGGGATGGAAAAACCGATGTGATTAGCTATACTTCTGTTGCTAATAGAAAATCCCCTCATTCAAGCACACAACGTGTCAAAGTTTTTTACAACCAGTTTAATTCTAATGCAGGGCGTAGGGCATTTTGGGAAAATACCCAAGAAATTAATATCAAATATCCTTTAAAGCGTTTTCCCCTAATTACTTTCTTTAACTCGGAACGGACTAATTACGGTTTACATTTTGCAACGCTAAATGATAGGACGGTACACTCCTATACCTTTGGGCTTGACCATACCAATACCACTACTATCAATACTATTGCCAGTAACGGGGTTAAGTATGACATCAACTATAAAAAAATGGAAAGCTTTAGCGGTGGTTTTTTTGGGTTCTACCAAAAAGGTACTAAGCAGGAATACCCCTTTGTGGATATAGCAGCTGCCCCATCCATCCGGTTAGTTAATTCTGTGGTCAGGAAAGTACCGGACAATAACAGTATAGAAGATGTTACCCAGGAGTTTGCTTATAGGGGCGGTGTTAGTGCCATGGACGGAAGGGGGTTCCTTGGCTTTACCAATGTAGCCCAGAGCAATTGGCATACCACCCCCAGGAACAAGATTTTCAACAACTATACCTTTAGCCTGGAACACAAGGGTGCGGTTAGCCAGTCTTATGTGACAAGGGGGTTTTTTAACCACGATGAAGTACCTGTTGACTATTTGTCTAAGACTATTAATGTATATACTTCCCAACTACTGCCAAATAAAGTATTTAAGCTTAAACTGGAATCCTCCACCAAACAAAACAACATCAATGGTGTGAGCGAATCCAAACACTTTGTATATGATAGTTACCTGAACCCTACCAAAGAGACTATAAACTATAACGGGCAAGGAAGTAAGGTAGTCGATATAAAGTACGCCAATAGCCGTGGTGCCCCCTACTACTTTGGGCGACCCTTAGAAAAAACCACCACTACCACTATTGGAAGCGAGCGTTTTACTACCAAAGAAGTACTAGAGTATGAGGGGTATTCTGTTAAGTTAAAGAAATCTACCGCCAATAACTCAAAAGCAAACCTGGAAGCTTTTGACTATGATGGTTACGGGAACCTAACCAAACAAGTTACCACTCCTGCTGGTGAAGTACCAAGGACGGTATCTTTTAAGTACGACCCTAGCCATAGGTTTATAGTAGAAGCAGTTGATGCCGAAGGTTTAAAAACAACGTATACCAATGATGACAGGACAGGTTCTTTGCTAACCCAAATTAACCCCTATAACCATAAAATGACTTATGAGTATGACCCCTGGAACCGGGTAGAAAAAGAAACGGACTTTTTAGGGAACCTGACTACTTATAAGTATGAGGAAGACAATACTTTTAATTATACGGTAACGGCAACCTCTAGTGATGATAGTTCGTCTTCGGTCACCTATGATGCTTTAAAACGAAAAGTTAGGGAGCAATCCAGGGGGCTTGATGGGGTTTGGAAAGGGGTTTCTTATAAGTATGATGAACTCGGAAGGTTATCGGGAGAGAGTGAACCGCACCTGGGAAGTAGCCCATCCCAATGGAATACTATTGGGTATGATGAAGAAGGAAGGGTAAAAAGCCAGACTTCTTATACCGGGGGTTCGACCCAATTTAGCTATAAAGGTTTGGAAGTTACTGCAACCGATAGAAATAAGACTGTTACCACCTTGTATGATGCCCTGGGCAATACCCTTTCAACTACAGACCCAGGGGGTAAAATTACCTTTACCTATTTTGGGAACGGAAATTTAAAATCGTCCAACTACAACTCCATGACCCAGGTGGTACAGCAGGATAATTGGGGTAGGAAGACAAAGCTTATAGACCCTTCGGCAGGGGAATATACCTATGAGTACAACGGATGGGGGGAAGTTACTAAAGAAACCACCCCAAAGGGTAGTGTTGAGTATACGTTCACCCCGACCGGAAGGCTAAAAAGTACTATTGGGCAAGGTGATGAAACTTATTATGACATAACTTACGATTATGATGATGACACAAAATTATTAGAATCGTTAAACTTTCTAAATTATATTGATCGAAATAACCAAACTATAACTTATGAGTACGATCAGTACCAGCGGGTAAAAGAAGTAAATGAATACATAAGAAATGATAGCTTTAAGAAAACCATTACCTACGATAAGTACGGTAGGCTTAGCCGGGAAGATTATGAAGCAAGTGCAGATCAGTTAAAGAGTAGTGCATCTATTAAGCAACTCTACGATAATTATGGTAACTACAGGGGTACCGATCAATACCAGATCAAAGAGAGTAATGCCCGGGGGCAGGCTACCAAGATAGAAACCATTGGCGGACAGGAGGTAAAAAACCAGTATGATAATTTTGGGTTCCTTAAACAAACTAGCCTAGCTGGAAAAGAAAAGGGAATTACCAGTATCATCAACGACTATAACTTTGAACCGATCCGGGGTAATTTACAAAGTAGGTCAAACCTTACCTATCAGGAGGATTATACCTATTCTAAAAATGAGCGTTTTGACTACGATGGTTTAGACCGGTTGGTAAGTGATAATGGGTCTATTACCAGTTATGGTAATGATGGTAGGATTACCGAAAATGTTAAAGTAGGTAGGTATGCCTATAGACCTGGCAATGATAAATATAAGATGAACGTTATCTACGTTCCTACCGAGAATACGCAAGAGGTTCGTGGCATGACCCCACGCTCCATTACTTATAATGCGTTTAAAGCCCCCGTGGAAATTAAAGCTACCAGGAAAGGTAAAAAGCAACAGGTATTTTTTAGCCACGGTCATAATATGCAACGGATCAAAGCTTACTACGGGGAAGGAGATAAAGCCAGGGTACTACTTCGATATGAGAAAACCTATTCTTCTATTGCCCCGGTTGAAACCATAAGGGACAAGGAGGACGGTACCACTAAGTTTATATTTTACCTCGGGGGCGATGCCTATACTGCACCAACGGCTAAAGTAGAACAGTACAAGGGCACGGTTAATATTCTTTCAGAAAGCTTGATCCTGCAACGCGACTATCAAGGGAGTATCTTAAACATTCTAAAAGTAATAGGGCAGGCAAACGGGGAGAGTAACGCAGAACTATTGGAGCAACGCCATTATACTGCCTGGGGGGTTGTGGATTACTTCTGGTCAAAGAGCGGTAAAAAAGTTATGGACAGGGGTAGTATCCTTGACCGGGGTTATACCGGACATGAACATTTTGATGAGGTTAGCCTTATCCATACGAACGGTAGGATGTACGACCCGTACTTGCAACGCTTTTTATCCCCGGATAACTACATCCAAGACCCTACCAACACTCAAAACTATAATCGTTATGGCTATGTCTTAAACAACCCACTTAAATATACGGATTGGAGTGGTGAAATAATTGATGGAGGTGAGTTCTATGAAATACCTTTTCTAGGTTTAGTATCACCATTTGTAATGGGGTTAGCTTTCTTTGATGCTTTTACCGGGAACAACACTTATCAAGACCTTAGAAATTTAGAGGTTGCAGATTGGATGGAAAACAACATTAATAGTTTAGGTAGAGATACAGAAAACTATTTAAACAATTTGAGAGGTGGTTTTGGGTTAGTTGACCTTGTAACGGATTGGATAAATAATACAGGTAATAGCTTTATTGAAAATTATTATAAGTTTACCAATGGGATTACAAGTTCTGACCCGCTAATGAACTCTAGCCCGGGGATTGGTGGCGCTTTAACTGGTGGTGTAATTAATGGAGCATTTGGCGATAATTCTATTCAAAGGTTACCAGAACGATTGAACTTTGAAGGAGTTAGAACCGTTGAGCAACAAAAGCAATTTTTACAAAATACTATAGATTGGTTCGGACATATCCAAAAGTTTGGGGGTCAAGGTCTTTCACCAGGCGATATCATTGATTTTTTTGCAGAACCCTTAACCGAAAAATCTTTTTCGGAAAAAATAATTGATGGGCTTAGAGATGCACTTGGAGGAGATTCTGATGGTGTTCACGAAGTGAATATTACTAATAAAGAAGGTAATTCTGTTGCAATAGGTTATTTCAGTAATGTTAGAAAATTTGCTCAAAATTATACGCTAAATAGTATAGATTTTGAAAGCAATTTAGGCGGTAGCAATTCCCATAGGATTAGTTTAAGATCCCATAGTACAGGTAGCGGTGTACCACAAGCAGTAGTATATCTTTACTTTTCAGGTGTAAATAGTAATTTATATGATTATATTGTTCAACAAATAAATCAGTATACACCACAGAGAGTTAAAATCACACCCGCTAAATAATTTATAATGCGAAAATTTATTATTGTTAATCTGATTGTATTAAGCTCTTGTATTCAAGAAAAAACGGATATAGATAAAGATTATTTATACGGAAGTTGGTTTAGTTTAAATGACAACTCCTATTCCGAGTTTTACTTTGAAGAAGATAATTATTATATATATGATATTAGAGCTGGTAACTTAGTTGAATATAGATATAAATTGAAAAATGATTCCTTATTTAGAAATTTAAGCTTAAATAAGAAGGAAGATGAAAATTTTGAATTTTACAGTTTGATTAAAAAATTCGATGAAAATCAAATTAATTTTAAATATAAATCTTTAATCAGATATCAAGATTCAATTTCCATTGAAAATTACATAAAAGGTGAAATTAAAAAAGACATTTATGATAGTACGGTAATAAAGCGTCTAAATTTTGTCAAAAGCCAAAGATGATATTAGAATATTGCATAAGGAGCAATTC
Source organism: Aquimarina sp. ERC-38 (assembly GCF_026222555.1). Classification (NCBI taxonomy): domain Bacteria; kingdom Pseudomonadati; phylum Bacteroidota; class Flavobacteriia; order Flavobacteriales; family Flavobacteriaceae; genus Aquimarina; species Aquimarina sp. ERC-38. The sequence continues at coordinate 583,199 of NZ_CP098511.1, forward strand.
TATACAAGATTGCTCCTTATTTAATTAATAAGTATTAAAAGAATAAACTCAAATAAAGAAAAGGATAAAGCCTTTCTATCTTGTAATACAGTCCGTAATATTATGATTATAACTAATATGTTTTTAACTATAATTTTAAAAAATTACCATTTATGCTGTATATAAAATCAATTTAAAGGTTATTTAAAATTACACCTCACAATGAGACATAAAATAAATATGTTCATACTTATTGCAACGGTATTTCTTAGTTGTTCAAAGAAGGAAGAGGAGATTAGTCCAGATTATTTACTTGGAAATTGGTTAGGAATTACTGATGGGTCTTATACTGAGTATTTTTTTGAGGATAATTACTTCTATTATTATTCCGTTAGTAGTGGTAATTGGACAAAAATGAGGTATGAAGTTAGGAATGATTCTATGTATAGAATTTTAGATTTTCCAGAAACGAGAAAGGAAAAACTGGAATTTTATAGTATACTAAAGAAATTTGATGAAAATCAACTTAACACAAGATTTGAAACCTTGTACCGTTATAGAGATTCAATATCTTTAGAAAACGCGGTTTATGATAGGATTGACTACGAAAACTATGATAAAAACGTAATGCGACGAGCTTCTGCCTTTGAAAAATACAAATAGGTTAAAATTAGAATTGTTATAGTAATCCTTCCTACTTAGTTGTAGGAAGGATTTTTTAAATGTAGTCAATGTAGTCGTGTAGTTTTTACGTTTTTTAAAATTTTAATACGTTATTTAAGGCTTTATCTGTTTCCGTATGGTCAAAATTACTTTGATGTCTCACAGTAGTGGTAATACTACTATGACGGTAATGTTTTGTAACATTGTATACTAACTTTATCCTGTACGACATGGACGAAAGTATTCCTTTCTAATTGAAAGGATAGCTTTTTGCTTATTACTGCTAATTCAGCCATCTAACAAGGTCTATATTAATTTTGGAGCCTGTACCATTTATTGCTTTAGTTAGAAATTCTGGTATTTAATGATTCCTGCTTCTTTGATTCAAAAGGTCTCGAAATCCGGAAGGAACACTAAAACAACTAAAAGAAAAAATCCTTAAAAGGGTGTATACCAAATACCAAAACGGGAACAGCGAACCCAGGATTATTAATTTTATAGAAATTCAATTGGCAGATATGTACCATAAGGTTTTAAAGGAATAAAGAACCAGCGCAATTTTTAAAATAAGAAAACAAGCCAAAATAGTATATAAATTGAACTGCAAGACAATTATGTGGAAGAATTATTTTAAAACCCCTTTCTGCTTTATTTATTTATAAAGTTCATTTTAAACTAAATAGACTAAACATACATACTTCTCGAAATAACCAATGCCATTATAAAACTAATAATTTCTTTAACCATTTGCATAATTTAACTTTTAACCATAATTTTATTACGGGAAAATTAGTTAAATAATCTACAATACTATACAACTTTTGCTTTTTGTAATACAATACATAAAATATTGTTCTTTATTACAGTAAGAAAACTTAAAGAAAGTATAAAGGAATAGTTTTTGAGATTTCCTATCATAACATACCCCAATATTAAACTGTAACTATTTATTATAAATACAGGTAAAGTTCAGACCCGTATTTATAAAACAAAAATAACTAGAAAACTCAACGAAAAAAGTAAGAGCAACTTAATCGCAAGTATCTATGGAGTACTTAAATGTTTTCTATGATATTTTCCGTAAGGATATGACTAACTTGTTATCAGGTTATTTACCAAGGGGAAAATATCAGAATTATCTAAAAAATCAATACCCTTACATTTCCACCCACTACTCTTTAACGGTAGTTAAACAACCTACTGAAAGTTTTAAAATTACCCGTAGCCAGGAAATACCATTTTACGAATATGAACAACACTGGACAAAGGAGGGTTTTAAAAGTTCTTATTTAAAAAATATAGATCCGGACCTTGTAGAATTCCTCTTTGAAAATACCCGAATCCGGCTTAACGAGTCGCAGGATTTTTATATAAAAGAAAAGCAGGATAGCGTATCCCTGGATATTTTTATAAACCTTGGGTACCGTACCCTTTCCAACCTGGAGCTTTGTTATTATTTCTATTACAGCAAAATGCAAAATGCTTACAAAGATATTACCGGGCATTTACATTCCTTATTCCTGGATGATACCCTATCCGAAGAACAGCTAGGAATAAAAATCAGGAAATACCAGTTAAAACTTAATTATTATAGTGCTACTTTGGAATCAAAGTACCTGGGTTCGCCCCCGGATAATGTTTCCTATCATAAGGGTATTCAGGATGTTTTCCGTTGTTTACACGAAACCATTGACCGTACTATCCTTTTTATGGAAGAATGTTGTTATAAATACCTGGATAAATGTTTAGGTATCTCCTATGAACAAAGGAAAAGCTTTATTCTTGAATATGACAAAAAATCCAAAAGGCTGGAACAGCATATTAAAAAGCAGGGGCTTCCTGAAGAAATCGAAAGCGAACTGTGCAAGCCTTTAAAAAAGATCAGTTGTGGTTTTCTAAAACACCTTACCTATGTCAAAAGGGATTTTTATCGGACCTATATAGACTTGTTTGAACGTTTGTTTTCTAAGTACGAAAACCCTAAAAACGATCAGGTATACCACCTTATTATTGCCCTTAATTTTAACACCCATATTATCGGGCAAGCACTAAGCCAGGAACTTTTAAAACGGCTCAGGGATTTTTCAAATGAACTAGAGGTACAAACCTATCTTTATAGACAACTGGCGCGGTTAGAAGAAATACCCGTTACTGGTAATATCAGTTATAACCCGGAGTTCCCTCAACTGAAAGCCTACCTGGTAGGTTATGTAAATAAAAGGATTGCACTTTCCCGGCAAAGACAAAAAGCACAAGGAATTTACGAAGTAAATAGCACAAATAAAAAAATCGGGGAAGTGGAAATCAAAGAGAGGACTATTTCAAAACGAAAAGTCAACCTGACCGTTTTTGAAATCTCTCTATTTGCCAGGCTTTTTTCTGAAATAGGGGTTATTGATTTAAATGATGGGGATAAAAAGAATTACTTTAAATTCCTTTCCAATATATACCGCTCTAAAGAAACTGACGAAATCTCGGTAAATAGTATCCGTAATGGGTTTTACGGGGCCAACGAGGAAACTATTAAACGTGTTCAATCCCATCTTATCGAGATGCTCGATTCTTTACGTAACCTGAAAGAAGGTAAAAAGGTGTCCTGATATAGGTAGGGTATTCTTAACCATTTTCAATCTGTTTCCTGGTTAAACAGCTATTAGTTATAGATATTTTTCACAGTTTTTTGTCATTAAAACCTTTAGATAAGTGTTAATATTTCCATAACAATTGTAACCCTCAGTGTTTACAAGGGTTGCTTAATAGTACGAAAAACCTCCTATTTATTAAACAATTTGTTGTACCAGCTGTGTACCACTAAAAATATTCAGCCTTATATATGTTAAAATTTATGTATTTATATCTTTTTAATATGCTGAATGTCAAATATTAAACCTGTTAAAACACAGGGTTGCACCACCCCTTTATAACTACCCTTTCATTTCTTTTTTGTCTTGTTTTACCATCATAATGTTGAAAGTAGGTACATAACCAGGCTTTAACGAGCTTGTTTTTAATAATCAATACGGCAGAGGATCCTTTTATTGCAAAACTGGTCGGGTTGATTTTAAAGTACCGCTCTCGCATTCATTTAAATAAATGTAGCATATAAAATAGTAAACAAGAGATATGGAAGTAATCATAATTGAAAGCGAGGCTTTCTACAAATTAATGGAAGAAGTAATGGGAACGGTATATAAAACAGTCCGGGAAGCCAAAGAAGAAGCTTTGAACTCAAAAGCAGTTTCCAAGGACTATGTAGGGACTATGGATGCCTTGAAGCTATTAGGGCTGAAAAGTAAGAAAAGGTTGTACCAACTTCGGGAAGACAAACTTATTGACTGGTATCAACATGGTCGCAGGGTACTTTATAGTAAACAGAGTATTATACGGTATATAGAAGGTCAAAAGGTCAATTAAATAATTAGTCTATGGGGGGATGATACCTATCTCATCCCCCCATAAACTAATTAGTTACCCTTAACAAAATTAAAAAGCATCCAAAATGAACAAAAAAGATCCGGCAGTACTGTGGTATACCAATGATTTCCTGGAAGGGACCGCAGACCTATCCCCTGAAGAGATCGGGGTATATACCATTTTATTATGTTACCAGCACCGTAGGGGGTTCTTACCTGACAACCTGAAAAAACTATCCAGGTTGGTACGCCTTCCCCAACCGGAGTTTGAAGCGATATGGGTAGAAGTAAGCCAAAAATTCGTTTCGTATGCGAGCGTGTTTAAAGAAGGTAGCGACTATGGTAGCGACCTCTTTAGCGATGAGCTAAAAAACAAGATTGTAAACCCCAGGATGTTCCTGGAATCCCGGAAGCGAACAAAATACCTCGGAAAAAAAGCGGTTTTTGCTGTCGTTGGAAACTGGTTCAGGCACCATCCTACGGCAAAAAAACTACGGAAACCTCAAAAAGAGAAAATAAAAAAGCAAATCGATTATCCTATGATCTTTGATAGCCTTCTAAACAAGGAACAAATTGAAATGTACCTTAACAAGATCGCTGATCGCTTCGCTAAGGGAAGTGATCAGCAAGCACTTTTTTTAGAAGATGAAAATAAAGATGTAATTGTAAATGAAAATGTAGATGAAAATGAAAATGTAGATGAAAATGAAATTGTAAATGAAGATGAAAATATAAATAATATAATAGAAGGCGAAGATCTAAAAATTGAAACTTTGGTCAGTAAAAATTTTAAAGAACGACTCGGCTTTTTCTTTGCTCAAAACGGGAATGCCCGTTTCCAGAAAGTGGAAGCCTTCCTTCAAAAACTGTATGCTCGAGGGGAACTAAAAGAATTTGTTGATCAAAGTGAAGCTTACATGGCTTATAAAAAAGCTTCGCAAGAACGTATCCATGGTTGGAGGGGGTATACCGGGGCGTGGAAACAAACGAATTGGAAAAGTAAATTGGCGCAGTTTAATTCAAACCTAAAATTAAATAAAAAGAAATTCTCTGTAAACCGATAGTGTAAAACAGTGGGGGTTTACAAGCCTTTATCCTGTCTTCAAAACGATTAATAAGAATAAAATCCAGTCGGATTTAAGCCGGTATAACCGGTAAGCCTAATAAGTTTCCCCGTTCGAAGTAGAATAAGCAAGGAAAACGGGTTTAAATATGTAATAACGCCAACTTATGATAATCAGTAGGACCATACTTTGGAAGCTTTTTAAAAAAGCCTATGTACTAGCGCATAACAAAAAGTTTGTAGAGACCCCGGATACCCTTGCCAATATCGCGCCAGTTATCGAATATTTCTCCATGCATGAGAATTTCTTCAGGCGAAAAGCCCTGATTACAAAAACCGGGAACACAAAACTGGTTCCCGGTTTTAATAAAGGTTTACTTATCGTAGGGGGGTATGGTAATGGAAAGACTACGATTATGGAAGCACTGGGTTTAGTCTTTGACCATTACCGGATGCCTATGCGCTTTAAAGGTTATAAAGCCCACAACCTGGTTACCGAATACGAACGGATCGGGGCGGATAAAACTTATCTGGAAAGTTCAAAATATCAGTTTTGCCACCGCCTTACCCATTGCAAAGGGTTATACATTGATGATGTTAAAAAAGAAAGGGAAGCTTCTAACTACGGGAAAGTAAATTTAATCCGGGATATCTTGGAAAAACGCTATGACCATAAACAGGGAAAAACTTATATCACCTGCAATTATCGCGAGGGGGATACAACAAATGACCTGGAAGATGCATTGGCCGAGTTCGGGGAACTGTATGGGGGGCATATCTACGACCGTCTGTTTTCCATGTTCAACATCCTTGAATTCAAAGGGCCTACTTTTAGAAGGTAATTTGGTGGAAAACATTCTTGGAAAACATATCTCAATAAAAGTGGTAAACCCATATTAAACGTAAAATGAACAGACGTTAAGAATAATGGAAAACTTATTCTATTCCAATCGCCAAATTCTGAAATTTAAGTTCTTTAACGGTTATAAATAGGGTGAAATCCCCCTTTATTTTAAAAAGTTATCCACTTACTTTTGAAGTACTCCAACTTGACGATCGCAATCATTATTTAATAAAACATTTAAAATTATAAAAATAATGGATTTAAAATATTTAAAAGAGCAACTTAAAAGTAATACCCGTTTATCGGTACCAGAACAGTTCAAGTTAAAAGAAGAAATACTTAAAACTGATCCATCGCTTATCTACCCTTGGTACTGGCTTGAACCCTGTGAGGTTAAAGTACTGATTGTTGTAGATGGGTTGAATTTTGGAATTTCAACAACAGGGTTATCAGGGTTCCTATCTATCTTCAAAAAGCTGGAACAGGAAAGCAATGTACATATCAATTACAAAGTGACCCTCGCAGACCGAAGAAACGTTAATATTAACGGACAGTCGATGCAAGGGGGCAACCCGGATTTTGATAAACGTGTTATTAATTTCAAGTTTGATAATGATCAACATTTTTCCGATACTATGTATGATCAAGTCTGGTTATTTGGAATTGCTTCTACTTCCAATTCTTTAACTAATACAGAAGCTAGTGCTATAGAAAGTTATATGAACAAAGGGGGTGGGTTATTTGCTACCGGCGACCATGGAGCTCTTGGAAAATCCCTTTGCGGTATTATACCCAGGGTAAAAGATATGAGGTATTGGGATGATACAACTCCAAGTCCTATTGATCCTTCAAATGAAGTAAGTATGAGGGGACCCCGAAGAAATGATACAAACCAGCCTAAACCTGGGGATGCAGCATCTACGGATTTTAGTAATCAGGCAGATGATATTCCCCAGACTATTCACGCCAAATTGTATAATGGCCTACCCCACCCTTTGTTAGCTATAAGTACTTCTATTGTACCTTCAGGTATTCTACAACAGATGCCAGACCACCCGCATGAAGGGGAATGTAAGCCTGAAACCGATTTTACCGTGACCAACCCCAAGACAGGGCAAAGTCAGACTATAAGAACACAAAATATTGCCATATCCTTTGTGACATCAGGAAACATAACAAATGGAAAAGTCCCTACTGACCCACACTGCTTCCCTTCTATATCTGTATTTGACGGAAAACAAGCAAATGTGGGAAGAATTGTTATTGATTCAACCTGGCATCATTTTGTAAACGTAAACCTTAATGGGTTGTTACCAAATTCCCTTGCTATCATCGAAGAGTATTTTAAAAATATAGCCAAGTGGATGACCCGAAAAAAAAATATGTTATGCTTGTATAAACGAATATTAGTTTTAGCAACTTTAAATGACAGAATCATGGAGTCCAATATGCAGAACCCGGACTTACCCCTTTCACAAATAAAAGATGAAGAATTAATATCCATAGGGACTCACGCGATACAGTATATGTCGGAAAACCATAATAGTTCATTTGGGATGGATTTTGCTATTTCTTTAATTGAACCTTTGTTACCAGATTTGACTAGAGAACTAAACCCATGGATAGAACAGAGGACTAATAATCATACAAGCCCATGGCTAAATCCTGAAGGTATTCTTCAATATGGTATAGGATCGGGTATTGTAAATCTTAGTGGGATCCTGGAGGCCAATTTAGATAAGCCTATTAGTCCTGAACTAGAAGAAGAAATCGATAGGGCTTTCTTCGATGGTGCCAAGGTAGGTATTAAAAAAGGGTTCTCTTCTTTTCAGGAATCCTTTTCTGGGTTTAATAACAATATTTCTAGGTTAACTACCGAAGATCATAAAGTATTTGGAAAAGTAACTGATGTAAAAGGCAATCCTTTAAGCGGTGTAGTACTTAAAGCTGTCGACAAAGATTTTACTGGTGAGAATTTATTAGGATCCAAGACCCTTACTGAAAAGGATGGTAGTTATAAAATTAATTACCGCCAGACAGATTTTGTGATCAACGGAAAAGAATCTGGAGGTGCTAATATTGTAATTTACGTTTATGACAAAGAAGGGGAGCTTATTTATACTTCAAAAGTTTATAATAACTCTCCAAAGGAAACGGAAATTAATATTGAACTGAATTAAACCTAAAAAACAATTAGGATCGATAGTAAAATAACTATTGTAAAAAATCAAACCCTTTCTCATTTCCTATATGAGAAAGGGTTTTCTTTCATGAACTAAAATACTTATGGCACATATTTTCTACTCTAAAACCCCGAATGCCCGATAAATTAATCGTACCTCCCAAGGGTATAACAACTGCCTTCTCCCGGTATCCAATTCTTCGATTTCCTTTAATTTCCTGCGCAACGTCTGCCGGCTAACCCCTAAAAAAATACTCAATTCCTGTTTTGTCATAAATTTTATCTGCATCTCCTATCGTGTATTAATAGCTATTAATGTGTATTGGTATTACCAAGCGTTACAAAGTGTAAAAAAACCCTCCAAAACCGTCCGTACAGCCCTAATTTACTACAATTTTTATAAAAAACAACCTTTATTACCCAGCTTGTATAACTCCCTTTTTTAACCCGTTTTTTCCACATTACTTTGACCTAAAACCAGTACGGAATGTTTAAATGGATTGCAGGTGGCCTAGCCGCTATTTTTTCGATACGGTACTTGTCCCTTTTACAAAAAGCAAGTGCCAATATCACCTCCCGGATCCGGGTGCGGGTGCATAAGGTGAATCTTATGGGTATCGAACTAAAGGCAATGGTACAATTGCAAAACCCGAACCCGGTAAGCTTGCGGATACAACACCCTTTTGTCAGGGTTTTGCATAAAAACAAGTTACTGGGAAGCTCCATTATAGAAAACCGTCTTATTGAAATACCTGAAAACAGTCAAAAGGACTTTGACCTGCATATACAATCCGCAGGATGGCTTACCCTGATCCAGGTACTGGGAACAGGGGTAGTTGGACTAATAAGGAAAGGGGACCCTGTCCGGATCGCTATACAAACCCAGATTATCTCAAGGGTTAATGGCCTGCCTTATGAACAAACCGATACCATTACCCTGCAACTCTGATGAAAGCACAACGTAAAAGACATATCGCTAGCACAAAGGGTTTTGACCACCTTATCCCACAGAGTATACGCAAGGACACGGTTATCGTAGGTCACGGAAAGGCAAGGCTGGAGGACACCCTGCAACTTATGCAAGTGGTCATACAACAGACGAAAGCAGATACTGCCCTTTTAGCAAAAAAGCTTACTGATAAAAACCTATATAAGACCTGTAAGGGGATATGGCATTTTGTATACCAACATATCCAATACAAGATGGATAAAACAGGGGTGGAACAAGTTCGCCGTCCCTCACGTACCTGGGCAGACCGGTTTACGGGCGTGGACTGCGATTGTTATACGGTTTTTATCGGGAGCATCCTTACCAATCTGGGGATCCCTTTTAAAATGAGGATTACCAAGTACGGGGGCAAGCACCACTTTCAGCACGTGTACCCTATTGTGACAACCCGGAACGGAAATATTATTATGGACTGCGTAACCGACCAGTTTAACTATGAAGTCCCTTATACCGAAAAAAAAGACATTGAAGCCCTGGGTGCTTTTGAAATCAACGGCTTGGGAATTTTATGCGGGGTAGATACGGTAGATATAAGCCTTGATGCCCTGGAAGAAACCCCTATCCCCTTGCGTGAGGTAGTAAGCCCGGCGGTAACGAAAAGAAATTACCCTGTCCGGAACAGGAGGGCAAAACTTCCGATGACCGCAAAACCTGGACGGGTACTCTCCCCTTTTCGCCTGGATGATGGGAAACAGATTAAAACACTGCCCGTAAGGAAAGATTTTAACCTGCTCAATTTTTTAATCCTATCCGGCATTTCCATAGCCGCAGGGATCGGGGTGCTAAAACTAGTGGGTAGCCATAAAAAGGAAAACAAAAGGACCCGGAGGGATAAACCAAATACTAAAAAGGGGCGCAGAGCCCCCTCGAAATAGAAATACTATGGAATTACACCGATTAGACGGCTTTGATGCCACAGGACTGGACGCACTGGATATTACAGATACGGTTGCCACTTACGGGATAGGTACGGTAGAACAGCCGGAGATTGCTTATGAGATATTGGATGACCATGGCAATGTAGTGATGTATGCCGATGTGGATGAGAATATATACGTTATTGACGGGTTGGGCGGGTTCTTTAAAAAGATCGGAAAAGGCCTGAAGAGGTTTGCTAAAAAAGTGGTCAAGCCTGTAGTCAAAACCTTTAACCGCTTTCTAAACCCGGCTACTATATTACTTAGGAACGGGTTTTTACTGGCCATGAAGATCAATATGATGAAAGTGGCAGAAAAACTACGGTTTGGTTATTTAAGCGAATCCGAAGCCAGGAAACGTGGCGGGGATATGGGCAGGTTTGCCAAAATGCGGAAGGCAGTTACCAAAGCTGAAAAGATCTACGAACTGGCAGGAGGGAAAAAGGAAAACCTTAAAAAGGCAATTTTAAGGGGTAAAGGGAATAAAGACCGGAAAGTACCCCTTAGCGGTTTCGCTTTGGGAAGCCCACTTGACAATGGGCAACCTGGCGTATTTAACGACCCCTTTGAAAAGTTTGTAGTAGAATCGGACGTGGATACGGTCGAAGCTTTTATCAGGGACGACTTGCAGGTAGAAGGATTGAGCGGGGTGGCCACCGGGACAGCTATTGCAGCTGCTTCCAGTGCTGTGGCAGGGGTGGCAGCCATCGTAGGGAAGATCGGGGATATTTTCGGGCAGGCAAAAAGCGTAAAACAACAGGCCAGTAGCATTTTTAAAAAGCCAAAAGCACAAGTAGCCCCGGCAAGGTTTAGCGATCCCCAGATCCCGAGGTTCCCTGTTCGCAATTTCACCCCTTCCCCTGCGGGGCGTACCTTGCCAGTACCTGTAATTTCCCAAAACAGAAGCTTGCTCCAAAATGACCCTGGTAGTTCCCAGGGAAAAGAAGGTTTCTTTCAAAAACATAAAACCCCCATCCTCATTGGCGCAGGCTTACTGGTTGTAGGCACCGGGCTTGCCATTGCCGTACGATCCGGAAAAAAGAAACGGGGCAGGCCTATTTCAGGAACCCCGGTTCGGCGGAAAAGTACCAGGCGAAAAAAACAGGGGGTACAAAGGGATGCCCTGGGGCGCTTTACCAAGGGTACAAAGACCCGGAGGAAAAGCAGGGCTACCAGGAAAGCCCCTGAAAAACTGGTGCCCAAAGCACTACTGTAAAATAATAATCAATATTAAAAACGCTAAGTATTATGAAATCAAACGCAAAAGATAGCCTGTTAGAGGTCGGAAAACACTTGAGTACCGGTGTTTTGGGAATGGTAGCCGGATCAGCGGTAGGAAGGTATTCACTTGCCCTGGGCGCGCTAACCATATTCGGGGGGGCTTACTACGGTAAAGACTGGGTTACTTCGGCAGGGGTAGGCATGGCATTCTCTAATGGTTTTTCTAAAAGGCCACAAACCACTAATGGTGTAGATGGTATAAGGGACAACCTGGACGATGCCAAAGACCGGGCAATAACCTCCCTAAAGGCCATTGGCAAAAAGTTATACCTGGACAAGCTCTCCCCTTCCCTGGCCCAAAAAATGGCACTCGGGGATATAGAAGACCGTCCCCTGGTATTTATGGGGTCTGAAGTAGCGGATACGGGCGACTTTGACACCGGGGAAGTAGATGAGATCATCCGGAAGATTGAAGCCGGGGAAGCCTTGCCCACCATTGATATCGGGCAAAGTTTTACCAATGGTACAGGCAATGATATCAACGGTATCGATTCCATGGAGTTAAACGGTGCCGAAGATATCTCGGAACTCAATGCCGTAGCCTAGTAGCAACAGGCACATACACATAAAACTATTAAACCTGTCTGTCGGCAGGCAGAAAAAAGACTTTTAAACGAAAAGACATGATGAAAAAAAGTTCAAGATCGCAATTCCTGGAAATTGTAAACGCCCATATCTCCCTCAGGGACCAGGCAAAAAAGTTTGACCCTGCCATGGTAAAGGTAGCTACCGGGATCAAAGAAGGAAGGTTACAATTAGCTGATACTGCTTACTATTCGATCAAATTTGCGGGTAACAAGGCCAATATCGATATGTTCGAAACCCAGGATGCCAAAGAAACCGGGATCACCAACGTGACCCAGGCCAAACTTCAAAAAGACCGCTTGTTCCTATGCAACCGGATTATCCTTTTGGCTGCACAGATTGAGGGTGACCTGCCCGGTAGTGATTCGGAACTAAAGCGGGTCATGAAACAAACCAATTTCGGGAGTATTAAAGGGGTGGCCGGGCTTCAAAACGGGGTGTTCTCACTTATCGCCAATAAAAAGATCATTATCGATGAACGCCCCATGCAGGAATTTGCCACCGATGGCAATACCCAGATCAATGTAGGGACCTACTTTCTGGAAAGCCCCCGTTTCATAAGGGACGACGAGGAATTTGAATTCAATATCGAACTTGGGGAGGATGCCCCGGAGAAAGCACTGATCAAGGTTGTCCTTGCCGGTACTGCAACCGTCCCTGCGTAAGCCTTACGTGCTATTGGTCAAAGATTAGAAAAACTATTTTAAGAAAAATGTGGTAATAATGGACATGGAAGAAAAGCAACATACCAAGGAAACCAGGGTGGTTTTTTCCTTTAGAATGGAGAAACAAAACGGACTGGTTAGCATCGATACTTTTGAATTACCAAAGCATACCAGGTATGTAAGGGGGATCCAGCTGTTATCCGATTATCCGGACCGCTTGTACTACCGGGGGAAGCAACGTATTGAAATTGGCGGGGAGGAACTCTTCCCGGATGGCTTCGAGAGCAAAATACTGATGTCATCCCTTAGTGTGGCGCCCAGGGAACGCTTCTTTGAACTGGGCGATGTACTACCTGGTGACCTGTCGGTTAAAGTACGGTTTGAGGATACGGATCATACCAAGGCAAATTTTGATACCGGATATATGGTCACCCTGATCCTCCTTATTCAACAGTCAATATAAACAATACTATGAAGTGCATGATCAAAACAGTAAAACATACAGGTAGCAGGGATAAGGTGGTACGTAGGGAGTTTATCCCTATCACCTTTACGGTGGAAAGGGAAGGGCAATTTATAAATGCGGAAGCGAAACTTCCCTTTGCCACTTCCAGGGTAAATGCCCTTTTGGTTACTTCCAGGGTTGAACACGACTGTAAGGAAGGCGCACCTCCCCCACGGTATTTCTATGGATATTCGGATAAGGTGATTACCGATGCTTCTTTCAGGAAGCTGAGCAACGGGGCTTTGTTTGATCCGCCATATCCCCCGGATACGGTTTTCAAGGGGTTTGGCAGAAGGTGGTATTTCGCCTGCCCTAAAACGGAAAGCTTTCCTGTACTGGTAGAAAATGGTTACTACCGGGACCTTGTGAACCCCTTAGAATTACCCCTAATGTTTGAAGGGTATTGCGGTCCGCAACCCTATTACTTATGGACGGGGGAACTGCCCGGGGAAGGGATCGGGGAAGCCCTGTTTTCTTTTAACCCACCAAGTTAAAATCGAAGGTTATGATATTGGGAACACTTTCATTATTTCAGAAACGCGGGATCTTCTACAAAGAACAACAGCTACATTCAGGGGATGCTTTTTCCAAAGTGATCGAAAAGGAGCTAGCCCCGGACTTGCAACTTGGACTTCCGGATATCCCGGATAAAGAGCGGTTGCTTCCGGTAGATGAGCAAGGGGATACCGATTATATAAAGGCTATTTACGAAGATCAGGGACAGGCAACCTATCCCTACAAGGTCACGGTATGGTTACTTATCGAGGCTACCTGATCCATTTTAAAATCAGTTTTCACACCGGAAACAACAAATTTAAATGTACTAATGAGTGAGGAATTTGCATTACAATACGCAAAGCAAAGGGCCAAAGAGCGGGGCTACGACAACTATCGCATAGTCTACCGCGAATTTGTAATCCCGGCAAACGGGACCTTGAAATTTGAGGCATATAATGAAATCTGGCTTATCACCCATATTACCTGGGGGCTTATCATCAAGTCGGATTACGGAAGGTACAACCATTGGTATGCCCGGGGGGTTATTGAAAATGCCCACGAGCATGGGGATCAAATTGAAATTGTCAATACCCGGAAATACCAGCGTACCGTCCGGTTTTTACAGGTGATCTTAAAAACAGCTACGCATGACAGATCGAAATAAAATGATGGGGTCTATCCGGTTAAATGAAGACCAGCTTGCCGAAATGCAGCAAATGGGCTTTACCAATGCAAGTGCCTATGTGCGCCACAAATTGCGGGAGGGAACTTCTAAACTAAAGGAACTGCAGGCTACCGCCAATCAGGATGGGGTACGGCATTTGCCGGTTGCAACGCCCCCCAACCCATCTGACCCCCAACTGAAGGATCAGTTGACCATACAGCGGTTATCACTGGAGAATAGGCAACTCCAGGAAAAACTGGAGCGGGCCAGCAAGTCTAATGAAGAGGCTTTAAACGGGGTACAACTCCAGGTGCATTCCCTGTTACAGGAAGAACTCCAGAAAAGGGATTACCAGCAGCTTAAAGAATCGCACGCAAAAGGCCAAAAAGAAATAGAACAACTCCAAAAAGGGGTTGAGCAGGCTAAAAAGGAAAACGAAGAAAAACAGAAAGAAATAGAAAACCTGGTCAAAAAACTTGGTTTTGTAGAATTAGGCAAGGCCCTGCTCCCAGGGGCAATTTCCGGGTTGGCCAAACAATACCCCAATCAGATGAAAGGGGTTGCAGGTACCCTGGGAAGGCTGGGCCTAAATGAAACGGGGGCACCTGGCAATAGTGAAGACGGGGATTACCTGCTCCAGATTTTAAACCACCTTCAGGAGGTATTTACCGAAGAGCAATTTGAACAGGTTATCCAACTGCTGATACAACTGGGGGAACAGGTCAGGGAGGACAGTAGTTTAATTAGTAAAATAAAGTATTTCCTGAGCCAAAGTACCCATTCCCCCAAAGGGGAACAGGCAAGTCCCCATCTTAACGAAACAGAATTATAACTTTAAAACTGCCCGGGTCAAAGACCCCTTTTAGGGATAGCGGGCCAAATATTATGAAGACACCGATCACCGTACAGATAGAAGTAAAAAACCAGGCCGAAGCCAAACGGGTGCAAAAGGCCCTGGAAACCATCAACAGGAATTTTGGGGCTAAAGGCATTATCAAAATGGAGCAACTCTTCCTTACGGACGCTTTTATCCGGAACCTGGTAAAAATGAAACTGGCGTAGCTGGTAATTCCTAAAAGTAAAGTACTATGGCACTTCCTGCACTTGCAATACAGGCTATTAAAAACAAACCCGGGATTAGCTTGGGAAAAAAGGCTACCAACGTCCTTTTAGCTACGGGAATGGGGGTGGCCGCCTTTTGGGGGGTCAGGGCGTTATGGAGGGCGCTTAAAAAAGACATCCGTGAGGGCCGGGCCCTGCAGGAAGGTGACCCTTCAAATTATGCTATCCGCCTGGTCATGGCCTTTGAAAATGATAATGCCTTTGGATGGGGAACAGATGAGGAAGCTTTATTTATGGTCCTGGAACAAATCCCTACTGCCAGTATGATGCGAAAGGTAAACCGCGCCTATAAGGATTTGGAAAACCGCAACCTCTCGGCAGATTTGCAGAGTGAACTCACCACGGAAGAGTTCGCTATTGCCAACGAAATTATTAATTCAAAACGATAAAACGATGCAACAAAATATAACAGCTGTCGCACCACGGAAAAAGAAAGCAAGAAACGCAACCACAAAGCCAAAACAGCCAACTGGAAAGAAACTGTCCCAACGGCAGGTCTTGATGATAGGCCTGGGGGGCGGGGTGGTTTTAGGGTTGGGGTTTTTAGCTTATACCCATTTTAAGAACAAAGCAGCTGCAAAAAGGGGGCTTACCCTGGATCCAATTACTATCCCAGCCCGGGATGTTGTAACTACAATGCCAAACTTGCCTGTAGCTACCCTTAACTTTCCCTTAAAGCGGGGTGCCAGGGGTGCTCTGGTATCCATGGTCCAGAATGCACTATTGGCTAAAGGCGGGCAACCTGCACTGATCATCAGGGAGACCAGCTTCAGAAATGGAAGGGTGGACGGGATATTTGGTAGTGGTACCGAGCGTGCCCTGCGCGCAGCAGGGTTCCCTTCCGCCATCACGCAATCTGTTTTTACCACTTTGGTCGGCAAAAACAGCATTTCAGGGTTTGACCCGGCATCTGTTTCCAGGGAACTTATTGCTGCTGCTAACAGTAGGAACCTCTTCGGGGTACTTGGTGGCTTGAAGAAGATAGGTTCCGTAAGCCAATATCAACAGGTCAGCACTTTTTTTCAAGGGGTACGCATTACAGGCATAAAGGTTACTTCCCTGGTAAACGCCTTGTTAAGTGTAGCCTTTAAGCAAAAGGAACTGGAAAAAGTAAAGATCAGGGCTGAATTCAGGAGAATGGGTTTGAAACAAAATCCAAAGGGGGTATGGTTTATCCCCGGGCTTAACGGTTCAATGGGTATGTTTGACAGGGACCATGATAAAATTGAAAGGGAGTGGGATTTGGCTATTGCCATAAAACCTACGCTTTTAAAGTCAGCCGACGGGTCTTTTATTGTACCGGAACTAAAACCCGATACGGTAGTAGGGTATATTACGGGGATAGAAAACGGGATCACCCGGATCCTTACCCAGTCCGGGGAAACAGTCTTTGCCCCCACCAGGAACCTTTCTTCCATATAGCAATGATCGAGAACTTTTAACAGTGTGAATAAAAAATTAATGTGAAACCTAAAAACAAAACGTATGAAAAAAGTAAAACAGTGGTTACGCCCTGTATGGGAAAAACTAAAGCCGTTGTATGGTTATTTCAAGGTATGGAGGGAACTGTCCTCCCTGGCAGTAGGGTTTATCGTATGGGTGCATAGTGCGGTATTCCTCCGGTGGGTAGACCCGACGGCAGGGACTTATGATGCCGGGGTATTTCAGGTGTACCTCTTTGCCATTATCGGGATTTTTATCCTGCACGGGATCGTACGTATCCTGATGAAGCTGATCTGGCCCACTTCGGAAAATTACCTTGACAACCATTTTAGAAACGATTTTAACACCATTACACCATGGCAAAAGCTAAAATTATCCACCTTTATTTTCTTTGCTTTCTTATTTGCAGTAGCCTTGTTGGCCAGGGCTTTGTAAAGCCCCCTCAAGTACCTCCGGCAACGGAAGGTGAAATTAGGTTGTGCCTTAAACAGCTCTATGATTCCCAGGTAGGGGTACGCGAATACGAGGGTGCCAACCGGGGGGCTCATGTCGAGATGTACCTGGCAAGTGTAGAGCTAGGACCGGGGTATGCCTGGTGTGCAAGCTTTGTTTCCTGGTGCTATCAGAATGCCGGGGTAACCGCTCCACGTAGTGCGTGGGTCCCTAGTTATGCACTTAAAAGTAAACGGATCTATCACAGGGGGAAATTCGAATTAAAAAGGCCACAAAACGGCGATGCATTTATGATCTGGTACCGTAGCAAAAACCGTCCCGCCCATATCGGGTTTGTAGATGATTGGGGGGAGGACTGGGTCATCACCGTGGAAGGGAACACCAACGACAAGGGTTCCAGGGAAGGGGACGGTGTCTATCGCAAACGAAGGCTAAAAAAACAGATATGGGCAGTCTCCGATTTTATTGGGTCAGGAAAACAGGTAACCAGGAAATAATGATAAAGTAATGCTTGCAAAGAGTATACAGATATTAAGGGGTAAAGGGTACAGGATCTACAGGGAGCCTTACAAGCTCAATATTGTAGGCTACCGTAGCCGTTTTATAGGCAGCAACCGTTTCGACGATGAAATCCACGTGTTCTATACCAATGACAATGGGAAATGGGTTTATCATATATTCCGGGCCACTACCGATCCTGGACAGTACTGGCTGGATAACCCCATGCACCCGCAGGGGACTGCATTCCTTAAAAAAGGGCAATATATTGATGCTTACAGTATTGGGTTGCACCGGGGGGTCTACAGTGCGCTTGTACAGACCAGGCCCGTAACGGTGATCCGTAATTATGAGCGTAAAGGACTATTTAAATGGTTTGAGTCCGGGGTTCAGGATACGGGAAGGTTCGGGATCAATATCCACCGTGCCAGGAAACAGGGGGTGACCAGGGTTATTGATAATTTTTCTGCCGGGTGCCTGGTGTTTGCCAATGCTTCTGATTTTGACCGTTTTATGCAAATTTTAGGTCAGCACCGGAAACGCTACGGAAACTCTTTTACCTTGACGCTGGTAGATTTCAGGGATGAACGCAGGAGGAACCTGCAACGGATCGCCTGGGGGACGCTCCTTGTAACCGGGGGATGGTTGGCCTTCTCCCTTCGGCAAACACGGAACAATAATTAAGTACGCAAGATGAAGGTTTCAAAAAATACAGAAAAAGCGGGATGGACTCTTGTCGGGAGTATGCTGGGGTTTATCGTAGCCAAAAGGTACGCCCCCAAAGAAACCTACCCTTTCATCCTGATCGGGGGGTTTATAGGGACTTGTCTTGGTGAGGAACTGGTTAAAGATAAGGAAATAGTAACCCCCTTACAAAAATCAAATCAGACATCCAATTGATAATTGAAAATGAATGGATTAGGTTCGTAATATTTAAAAGTATAACTACATAACAAGTACAAATGAAAGATGCTGAATTACAAAGAAAGAATGAACAACTTGATGTCAAAAGTGCTATCAAAAAGCTTCCCATTATTTTAAACATCATAGTATAGAAAGTATAGAAGTATTTGCAATCTATCTTAAACCCTAAGAATACAGCTATGAAAATTAATCCCAAAGGATTTTACCTCGTATTCAGACCTGATGAATATATCGAAAGTTTTGAAGATGTTTTTACGGACGTTAAGAGCAATCTTAATGACATAAAGGACATTTTTGAAAATGGGGTCTATGCACCAGAAGATATATATGGCCTGTATTCCAGTAAAAGTGAAGCATTAGAAGATGCAAAAGTGCTATGGGACAAAATTTTAAAAACAAACAAAATGAATGGTTTTGACAACATGATAACACCAGACAAAAAAGAAAGGTTTGCAAGGTTCCTGAATGAATTGATTCAAATATCGAATAAGTATCAACTGGCAATCCCATTTGTAGAAGAAGTTGTTGTACTTAACAGTAAATACCCAAAGACCATCGAATATGAAATTGATGAGGAAACCGGGGAGTTGATGGCATTCTGGGATCCGGACTAAACATAAAATAATACTTATGAAAATAAATTTGAACAAACTATATATAGTCTACAATCCAGGTATTCAGTCAGGAAAAGCAGATGTATTTAATGGAAAGCCAACGGATATTACCGGGCTACGTTACCAGTTTTATAGAGGTTTGGTAGCCGATCAGGTATACGGTATCTATACGACGAAGGCTTCTGCACAAAAAGCTGCCGACCGCTTACGGAAAACTTCTCCTCATACCCCCCTAGAGGGAAATAAGCCTTCCAAGGATAAGAAAGAACGTTTTAGGGAATTTATCGCTGGATTGGAAGAACTCTCTTCCAAGCATGGAATTGCCATTCAATCCATTGGAGGTGTCCTTATATTCGAGTATCCAATACCGATCATTTATGATGAAGACCATACATCCGGAGACCTGATCCCAAACTGGGAAGAGGACTAATACCTGCTAAAGCAACAAAACAATGGAAATAAACATTAAAAAATGTATATCATGTTCTGGCTAAAGCACAAATATAAAAAAGTCGATGTTTTTAGTGGCAGGCCAAATACAATAGGAAGTTTGCGCCCCCTCTTTTTGGGTGGGAGACAACCGAAAGATATCGGGGGTATTTATACTACCAAAGCTGAAGCACAAAAAGTAACAGAGGGGATTTATAGAAAATTTAACATCAAAAGATGAGCTTATGAAGACTAAAAAGAAATTATATGCGATCACTGATCAGGATGGGGTGTTTTTAAAGAGGATGAGCGTACATTCCAAAATTGAAATCCAGCAGTACCTAAACAAAAAATATACAGAAGGTGTCCCTTTGGCAGCTTATGAACTAAATGGTTCTTCCCGGAAACTTTCAAAAAAGCTGATTAGCAAGCTGGAGGCTTTTATTTCAAAAAACGATTATGACCTGGTAAATCGGGATTTAGGGCATTTTAGAATGCTGCTTGTCAAACTGAAAAAGTATCCTGCCCGTGATGGGATGATTGTCGTTAACCAATATTTCGATACGTTTTTAAGGGAACTAATCCCCTCAGAAATCTGGAAAGCTATGGTTGGGAAAATCAATAAATAGAAAAAGAAGATGGAAAAACAAGGAACATACTTTACAGGGGAAGCCCCTGTCAAACTTCGTGCATATTATAAATACGAATTGGCAGCATTGTACAATGTCTGTACCAAGACGTTTTCTTCCTGGATCCATATGTACCTGGAAGAATTAAAGCAATTCGGGTATAAAAAAAGTACAAAACTGCTTCGTCCCGAAGTAGTACGTTTTCTATTTGAACGCTTGGGGGAGCCTTAGATGTTTTAAAGGGTTTAGACGTAAAGAGCTAATTTATTCTGTAACTTTAAAGATGATATATGGGTATAAATTAAAAATGATTTCCATTCTATCAGTTGTAAATTGCTTTCAGTTCTTTAATTTTACAGACGATTCACAGGGCTGGGGTTCCTTCTCCCTAAACCGCCATTGTTGTGAATTGCTTTCAGTTCTGTAATTTTATAGACTATTCACAGGTTCCACCGGAATATCCATCGGTAAAATCTGTTGTGAATTGCTTTCAATTCTTTAATTTTATAGACGATTTACAGGCTGAAGGGGTACATTATATCCGGCACCATGTTGTGAATTGCTTTCAGTTCTGTAATTTTATAGACATTCACAGGATCATACTCTAACACCTTATTTCATTTAAGGTTGTGAATTGCTTTCAGTTATTTAATTTTATAGACGATTCACAGGATAGATAACAAAGAGTTATCAGAAGAATTAGTTGTGAATTGCTTTCAGTTATTTAATTTTATAGATGATTCACAGGGCTATAGCCTTTTTTTAAACATTTCTGTTGTTGTGAATTGCTTTCAGTTCTGTAATTTTATAGACTATTCACAGGGTGATAGTTATAATATGCTTTATTGTTTTGGTTGTGAATTGCTTTCAGTTCTGTAATTTTATAGACTATTCACAGGCAAATTCTTCCGGTTCCAAAAAACCCATAGTTGTGAATTGCTTTCAGTTCTGTAATTTTATAGACTATTCACAGGTAAAGGGGAGTCGATAGTATCTTTTATAGAGTTGTGAATTGCTTTCAGTTCTGTAATTTTATAGACTATTCACAGGTATGAATCATTGTTTTCATCATAAGAACTTGTTGTGAATTGCTTTCAGTTCTGTAATTTTATAGACTATTCACAGGTAAAGGGGAGTCGATAGTATCTTTTATAGAGTTGTGAATTGCTTTCAGTTCTGTAATTTTATAGACTATTCACAGGAATCCACAAATCGCTGAACTTATTAATCCGGTTGTGAATTGCTTTCAGTTCTGTAATTTTATAGACTATTCACAGGTGACCCCTTCTTTTATGTATTTGAAGTTAGTTGTGAATTGCTTTCAGTTCTGTAATTTTATAGACTATTCACAGGCCTACAAGGTTTTGATAATTCTAGCCACAGTTGTGAATTGCTTTCAGTTCTGTAATTTTATAGACTATTCACAGGTCAGGAAAAAAAGGAAGCTGCTAAATCCTTGTTGTGAATTGCTTTCAGTTCTGTAATTTTATAGACTATTCACAGGAATAATTAACTTTTAGAAATAGGCTATGTAGTTGTGAATTGCTTTCAGTTCTGTAATTTTATAGACTATTCACAGGAAAGCAACAGCCTCAATCGGTAACACCTTAGTTGTGAATTGCTTTCAGTTCTGTAATTTTATAGACTATTCACAGGGTAGACTAAATAGGGAAAACTACAGGGGTGTTGTGAATTGCTTTCAGTTCTGTAATTTTATAGACTATTCACAGGACAAGTGTTTTAAAGAAGGTGTGGCAGCATGTTGTGAATTGCTTTCAGTTCTGTAATTTTATAGACTATTCACAGGGCAATAGATTATCTTGATTTATCTGGAGGTGTTGTGAATTGCTTTCAGTTCTGTAATTTTATAGACTATTCACAGGATTACCCAGTAGCAATCTTCAGGGGCAAGAGTTGTGAATTGCTTTCAGTTCTGTAATTTTATAGACTATTCACAGGCGTAAGAATGCGCCAAGTAAGTATTATTATGTTGTGAATTGCTTTCAGTTCTGTAATTTTATAGACTATTCACAGGAAATAGTACGCTTACGTATGCACAACAGGTGTTGTGAATTGCTTTCAGTTCTGTAATTTTATAGACTATTCACAGGCAAGATTGGCTTTGTATTAAAAGATACAGGTTGTGAATTGCTTTCAGTTCTGTAATTTTATAGACTATTCACAGGACCCTGAGATAGAGAAGCACGCCCATAATGGTTGTGAATTGCTTTCAGTTCTGTAATTTTATAGACTATTCACAGGGCTTCCTAATGCCACAACATAGTCCTGCAAGTTGTGAATTGCTTTCAGTTCTGTAATTTTATAGACTATTCACAGGTTATTTATCTTAACCTTTGTTGCTGCGCTAGTTGTGAATTGCTTTCAGTTCTGTAATTTTATAGACTATTCACAGGCAATTAGTGTGAGTACGATCCCAACAACCCGTTGTGAATTGCTTTCAGTTCTGTAATTTTATAGACTATTCACAGGCCCTCTTTCCTTTTTGATCAACCATTATTAGTTGTGAATTGCTTTCAGTTCTGTAATTTTATAGACTATTCACAGGGTTATCTATCATAACCACATATCGTTTTATGTTGTGAATTGCTTTCAGTTCTGTAATTTTATAGACTATTCACAGGTTTAAGCTGCGAAGGGCTGTTCGGATTCTCGTTGTGAATTGCTTTCAGTTCTGTAATTTTATAGACTATTCACAGGTAACGGAGCTTTCGGAAATGGTGATGACCTGTTGTGAATTGCTTTCAGTTCTGTAATTTTATAGACTATTCACAGGATACTTGTTATAACTAACTGGTATCCTGTTTTATACAAGTACAATATGATTAGCTAATTAATCTTATTCGGGAAATAAGTAATTGCTATAGCTCCAGTTTTAAACTTCTAGAACAGCTCGAGTTGCTGTGATGGTGGTTCAGGTTCAATTTCTCTTTGGCAATTAAATAATTCCATCATACCAAACTGCTTGTCAGTTATTTGCATAATACATACCTTGCCTTTTTTAGGTAATGCATTTTTAGTTCGCTTTATATGCACAGCTGCATTCTCACGACTTGGACAAAATCGTGAGTAAATACTGAATTGGAACATTCCAAAACCATCATCAAGCAAATTCTTACGAAATCGTGTAGCTGCTTTACGTTCTTTTACAGTTTCTGTTGGCAAATCAAAAAATACAAGTACCCACATAGATCTATATTGATTTAATCGAGTTGTATAGGTTTTCACAAATTAATCTTTATATCATGAGTACTATTAAGTTATTTAAACTCGGGGTAAAGAATTTTTCTACGACTACCTTCAAAACACTCATATAGACTTGCAGTAGTTCGACTCATTGCATTCATCAGTGGACTTGATTTCCCATCAATTATTATATCCATAGCAGGTATTAGTAATAAATTGGATTTTATATTTCTATTTAAATCTTCTATTTGGCAACCACTCTCAACAATATCATAAACTATTGAGTCAACAAAAGGTCTATATGGTTCCATGATATCATCTGCAAGACAATAAGCGTTGTACTTATTATGATGGAAGATTCCGATTGATGGTAATAAGCCACTACTCACTAAAGCCCTAGCGGTCACAGCCCGTAGAATAGCATATCCGTAATTTAGTAAATTGTTAGGTGGTACTCCTTTTTGATTTCTACTAAATCCATCAAGGTCAAACAAATTCTGGAAATAAAATGCTGCAGCTAGAGCCTCTTGGTTACCCAAATCACCACTCTTTACTTCTTTAGCATAGCGTTTAAGGCGTATAGCATTTTTTGATCTATATAAATAATGACCTGCTTGATTTTCAACTTTTGCAATAACGGTTTGTTGCCAAAGGTTTTTCTTTAAGGGTATGCTAGCATTTAATTGATACCTATATCTTTCTGTCTGCTCGCTATGCCCGGTAAGAGGTTGTAAGAAAGAACAAGGCAGGTGTTGCCTATCGCAGGTGATGATCGCAGTTTTGTTCTGAACCAACTTCATTATTAATCCATTAGTTACAGTAATCTGAGGGTTCTCCAAGATTATATAACCTAAGTCTTCGATAGGAATTGTTTTTTCTTCTTTTCCTTTTTCAGGAAAATTAATTATCAGTTGTTCATTACGAGTACTCAAATATGCAGGATTTCCAAAAAAAAGGGTTTGTTTAATCATAGTTTTAATATTCTCCTACATGAACAATTTGCCCTAAGTGATTTATTCTTACTTTTTTAATACCCTGTAATCCATTTAATCCACAACGTTTCCAACTAATGCCGGAAAGAGCTTTGTTATCTTCAACTGTTGTTTCTAAGTGATGGCGAAAGAAATAATCTTTAAAAGTAAATTTTTGCACGCGATATAAGTTAGGACTTATCAAAGATGTATTTTTTTCATCAAATAAATTAATATGGTTCGGATCAAAGTTTTCTGAAGGGAATACGAACATTTCGTTTTGTTTCATGGTAAATAGAAACTTCCAACCTTTAGGGTGGTTCTT
Source organism: Aquimarina sp. ERC-38 (assembly GCF_026222555.1). Lineage (NCBI taxonomy): Bacteria > Pseudomonadati > Bacteroidota > Flavobacteriia > Flavobacteriales > Flavobacteriaceae > Aquimarina > Aquimarina sp. ERC-38. The sequence goes on from NZ_CP098511.1 coordinate 608,079, forward strand.
ATTTACGACAGGTTGTTTTTGGTTTTTTCTAATAACTGCTTCATAAAATGATACAATCTCTTCTTGCAAGTTTTTATTTTCATCTTCATAAATTGCAACGTGATGATTATTACTAGTACTCACATAATCCACTGGGATTTCCTTACCGCCATCATCAAACAACATCTGTCCCAAATGATCTTTGGCAGTATGAAGTGATTCAACATTAGTCACTCCAGTAATGGTAACACGTTTAATAGTTATCTTCTTCTCCCTATTCAAGTAAATTGGGTCACTATCTAAATCAGAAAGAGCTTTTTTATAGTCGCCACCATACTCCGCTATTCTGGCTTTTAAAACATCTTTAATACCCACATCTGTAATTTTGTCAATATGTTTAGCATTTTTAAAATTATCGGAATTAATATCTTTTCGAATGGTGAAAATTTCTTCAAAACATAACACCTCTTTTAAGTAATTTTCTTTATTAATAATAGGGTCTTTCTTTAGGGTTTTGGTGTCAAAAGCCACATTTGGTTTATTTTGATATTTAGACAAGTGGTTTACTACTAAAAATTTTTCTTCTTTGTTTATAATTAGCTTTACTTCTTTTAAAGTAAATCGCTTGTTCAATTTGGTGGGTTTTAAAAGTGGTCTTTTAGACTTTCCGTAAATAGTTTCATTGTGTAATTTACCCCTGGGAGTAAGCTGTACCTTTACATTTAAACCATTTTTCTTCTTCGTTTTATTCTTGTTTTTTGTAACAACTTTATTTTTATTTTTAAAACTTATAAGAACACTTTCAATATGTTTCTTAGCATTTTCACGAAAATTAGAAAGAGGGCTTTTAAATACTCGCTTACCTTTTCTGTTTTGCACTATAATTAAACTTTCAATGTTTTTAATGCTATGGTGATTATCTTTTGTAGTATCCTTCCTGGCATTTAGGTTATTAATATATTGGATATGATTTCTAGTTGTATAGGCAACTGTTAAGGCATCCATGGCATGATGTCGATGATCATTGCGTTTAGTCCAGTCTTTAATAACTTCATGCTCGATCAATGTACCATTGGTTTTATTTAATCTTATTTCCTGTTCTGTCAGCCCCAATTTTCGGTATTTTGGTAGATTAAGTTCTTTCATAACATTTATTAGATCCCAATCCTCACGTAATTTATCAGTAATACCTCCGGTAGTAGTAACTACATCTGTAAACACTTCAAAAAGCATTTGCTTTGACTTCTTAGCTATATATTGACTATTTCGTAAATCGCGTTCAATAAAACCATCCGGTATCTTTGATTGCGACATTAATAATTTATTTCGCTTCCTTCGGCTTATTTGCCCCTCTTGAGCTATTGATTCAACCCGTTCTATAAAATTTTCTAAGTCCGAATTATAATCCTGCGAAATAAAATCGTAAGCAGTACGATTAGCTTTTTTTTGATTGTCATCTTTAAATGCAAGGGTTTTATTTGAATACGAATCATCAAATAATAAAGCCTTAGGTATAATATGTTCGATATCTATTTCCTTAGAATATAATTTTTCCGGGCTTATATACGTATCCGTAAATAAGTCTTTGTGTCCTCTTGATTCTAATTCTTTATACAGTCTATATCGCGTTACATCACTTTTTGTTGGATTTGGAATGCCGAACTTTTGCCTAATAATTTTTCGCATTTCATCATTACGCCTAGTAGCATTTGCAATTTCTCGAGTCATTTTTACCCGTTCTTTAGCTGATTTTTTAAGTTCACGAGCTAATTCAATCCTTATTATGTCCGGTTTTCCATATGTTTCTATTATTTGATTGACCAGATTGACCATTTGGTTAAGGATCTTCTCAACTACAGGGTTTCGTAAACTGTTTTTCTTTAGGAGTTCTAATCTTGGCTTTAATTTACGATTTTTTAAAGTTTCTACATCTAGGCTTTTTGAATGGTTGTACCCTGCAAGTTTACAAGCTTCAAAATAGAGATGACCATCTACCAGATAGGGTAAAATTTTACGGATAGCTTTAGCAGAAAGGTTGCCATAATCCTGTTGCAAAGGAATATTTGTCATGAGAGAAGCATATATAGGTTTAAACCCAAATTTCTCTTTCAGTTTCTTTTTTAGTGTTACTGCTGAATTACCGTAGATCAATCTATCCTCCTCTGAAATCTTATCGTCTTCTTCTGTGGAATACAATAAATGCCATAGCTGGTAACTACTTTGTTTATCGAAGTCATTCTGCAACCCATTAAATTTAAGAATACTTGTATCAATTCCAATTTCAGGAAAAGTGTTTTTTAATTCTTCTATTATTTGAAATGCATTCTTTTTCTTCCAATCTATTGCATAGCCTTCCCGTTCAGAAATGTCATGAAACACATTAAAAAGTGCCTGATTAGTCCTATTCCCTTCAATTTTTTCAAAATTAGATTTCCATGCAGTTAATTTTCCTATGTTCATTTCTTTAGATAGAACTTTCAGCAAATCTTTATAAGAAAGATCCCCTCTTAGATTTAGTTCATCATAAAGTAGTTTCCGTGTTTCATTGTCTAAATCTTCTATCTTTAGTTCTATGTTGGATTCAACATTTGTAAATATAAGATGATTTAAATTTTGCCAAATCTTAAACTCTTGGAACAATGGTGAAGATTTTGGAATTACTCGTCTTCCTATTGTTCGTTTTTTTGTATTACCAGTTTCTTTTTCTTCGTATTCCTGTTCCCAACTTTCGAATTGACAGAAACTAACGAGTGATTTTTGCGATTTTAATTTTCTCTGGTAAAATATGACTATATCCCTTAGATTTTCTTTTAATTCTTCAGTAAGAATTTTGTGAAATTGGGATTGCGTATTCCATATAGTTTCAAATTCGTCTAAGTAATCTTGACGATAAAAAACTTGCTTTTTTAATGAGGCATGGGGATTTCTAGCTACTTGCTTATATAAATACTGCCCTACAGTTTCATTATTAAGGTACAATTGCTTACTCCTATCAGAAATAGCCCCTAAATGTCCACTGGATTGACTTATATTATTATTTATTTCCTGTAATACAATAGCCAAATGCTCCAGTTCTAACATTTCTGTCAAACCTTTTACACGCCATTGATAATTTTCAAGTTTTTTACTGTTAGCGCTCCCAACTCTTTTTATTCCCACTAAATCAAAAGGCTTTTCGCAGATAGCCCAAGTTTGAGACTTATTTTTGCCTTGTATACTATCATATAAAACTTGGGTAAGAATTGACGGATAATACTCTTTCTGCTTATTCCATATATATTTAAATTCCTGCTTTAAATCAGATCTGTAGAAATCAGGAATATATTTTTCACCTTTTTCTAAAATTTGTAATGCGTATTGACCGGGTGTTAGGTTTTCATCATACATTTTTTTGGCAACTGACATTCCGTTAATGGATTGACCTTCTTCTTCATTATATACTTTACGGCTATCTTTATATCCTCGTTTCTTATTTAAGGATAAAAATACTTTTGCAAGATCTTCCAATAAGACTTTTTCTGTAGCAGCTTTTGAACGGATTTCTAACGTTTGATAGGTGGTATTTTTTCCAATTTCTGTCAGGGGAGTATTAGGTAAAATAAAACCTTTATTTTCTAAAATTTTAATAAGCTCTTTTCTTCGTAATTTATAACGTTGAAGATTGCGCCTTGCTCCACGCTTTAAAGTTCTATTTGCATTAGTGGAAAGAGGACGGCCTTTTTCAAAATCCGTTTTTTCAACTGAAGTTAAAGGATTAACCCTAACCCCCAGTTTAACTATGCTGGAAGTTTCCCCGTCACTTTCTGATTCATTTACAAGTGCCCATCCTATGGATGTTGTTCCTAAATCTAACCCTAATATTTTTTTCATACGTGTAAATTTCCTTCAATTTAATAAAAATAATTATTAGGTCTTTACGGAAAAACCACAATTACATTTTACAAATAATTTTGTATATTTACTGAACTGAAAGCAATTCACAATAAGGATTATTCCGTTGTGAAAACATTCAAAGCGGCCTCTGGTCGCTTTTTCTTTTTTGTCATTATACGAACCCAACCCGAAATTACTTTTTTGAACTTCCCTATAATTACGTAGAAATACGGAGGTAATAAAGAAAGGAAGAATTACGGTTGCCTAATTAAGCAAACCAGCCAAACGAATCCGGAAAAAAGAACAGAAGTGCACTAATGTAATCAATACGACCACTAAGGTTGAACAAGTGGGAGAATTATCAACTTTTAACTCATATTATTTTTACTAAAGGAAGCTTCTCTTAATATACTAAAAAAGAAAAAATATGAGGGAATTAATTTTACTAGACTTATTTTCAGGTATTGGTGGTTTCCCTTTTGGTTTACAACAGGCAGGGTTCCAATTTAAAAGGCATTACTATAGTGAAATTGATCCGTATGCTATTGCCAGTTATCAGTATAATTTCAAAAACTCCATATATGCAGGACCTATCGAAAACATCAAAGAAGGAAGCATCCCAACACCTGACATCATTACCTTCGGATCGCCATGCCAGGATCTATCGGTTGCTGGAAAAAGGGAAGGGATCAAAGGATCTAAAAGCAAACTCTTTTTTGAAGCGGTTAGAATCCTGGAGCTCTATAAACCCCGTTTGTTTATCTTTGAAAACGTCCGGGGGCTTTTCTACAGTAACCAGGGCAAAGACTTTGAAATCGTACTTAGATCGTTCGCCCACCTTGGGGTTTATGAGCTCCAATGGCAATTGCTTAATACTGCCTGGTTTCTCCCCCAGAATAGGGAACGCATCTATCTTGTCGGATCACTTGGAGGGCAAACCAGACCTCAAATATTCCCTGTCGGAGAAAGCTGTCAAAAGGCTCAAAATTGCTCTGGAAAAAGACTCTCGCAAACCAACACTGCTCCAACCATAACTACCAGGGCTGGTGATATATCAAATAAGAACAACCCTTATGTTTTTACTATCAGAAGTGGCAGGAAAGTTCCGGGGGGCTCTAAGGTGGAATTTAGAAAGGATGGCAGTACCAATTGCATTACCGGGGTAGAAAAAGATAACTTACTGCTTGGTAATTGGATACCGTTAAAACCAGAACGTACTGAAAAAGCCAAAAGGGTCCGAAAAGCAAATCAAAGAAAAGGGAAAGACTATGTGGCTTTCCGGGAAAAACAACTTGTTCCCCGGAATGATGGTAAAATGGGTGCTATTACCACAAGCCCGCAAAATGAAAACCTTCTATACAACCTTAAAAATATCCGCAGGTTGACCCCGTTGGAATGCGAACGCCTACAGGGGTTTCCGGACCATTGGACAAAGTACGGTATCCGGGAAGGTAAGAAAATAGGATTAAGTGATAGTAGAAGGTACCGACTGATTGGCAACGCGGTAAGCCCACCAGTTGTTACCCTGATAGGAAAACGGATAAAAGCTGGCAATATGTTTAACCAAGGAAAGATAAACCTTAAAAAACCTTTGAACCCCGATTTGGATGGGTTAGGAAAACCTGGTAAGACGCCTGTTAGTTATTACGGGGGAAAGCAGAACCTGGTCAAGCGGATATTAGCATTGATCCCCAGGCATAACCTTTATTGTGAACCTTTCGTGGGGGGTGCTGCAGTATTTTTTACCAAACCGCCAAGCCCGGTCGAAGTAATCAATGACCTGGATGGGAAAGTGGTTAATTTCTATTACGTCTGTAAAACCCAGTTTCCCAAACTGCAAAAGATGATCCAGGCGACCCCCCATAGCAGAAAGCTCCATACAGAAGCTAAAGAAATACTTTTGGACTCCAGTGAGAAAGATAAAATCAAAAAAGCTTGGGCATTTTGGGTACAAACCAATATGAGCTTCTCTTCCCGTATCTATGGGGGTTATGCATATGAAAGAAAGACCAATGGGGTTTCCAGGACTATCCTAAACAAGAAAAACCAGTTTACAAAGGATATATGTGAAAGGCTGGACCTGGTAGATATTGAATGCAATGATGCGCTCAAAGTTATCCGGAGCAGGGATACCAAAGAAAGTTTCTTCTATGTAGACCCCCCTTACTTTAATTCTGATATGGGACATTATAAAGGGTATAGCGAACAGGATTTTACTGATTTACTTGAGCTACTTTCTAAGATAAAAGGAAAGTTTTTATTAAGTAGTTACCCATCGGATATTTTAGCGCAATACACTAGAAAATATAAGTGGCACCAACAGGCTATAGAGCAAACCGTAAGTGTTACTAAAGGCACCCGGGATAAAAAGAAAATAGAAGTATTTACAGCCAACTATAATATTACAAAAATGGATAATGTCTTAAATGGAAGGAATGATGATATAAAAACCTCAATATTATTGAAAGCAAAAGCCATTAAACTTCGTTTTTCTCTTGTGAAAAAATAACCTATCCCGAAGCAACACGACACAAGCTGAAAGTAGAATAGCCTCCGTTTGTAGTATTACCAAATGGAAAAACAGCATATTTCATTTGACAACTATCAAAATACTATTTCCAATAAAGATGTAATAAGATTACCGGACATCCTGCAAAAGGGGCATCAATTCTTTTTGGAAGCACAGGAATTCTATTATCTCGAACCAGAGATACGGGAAACCGTGGATATCTATTTAGAACAGCTAAATACTCACCTCTTTAGTAATAAAAAAACACCTAAGAAAGATGCACTCTCCTCTGCATCATTTATAAAGGCATTTCTAGTTATGCACCGGACGATCCAATCCAGGGAAAAGCTAAAGGAATTTATCCTTTCATTACAAAAAGCAGTAACCAATAAGGAGATTACTAAGGAAGACCCTTATGCAAACCATATTGAAGAAATACAGGACAAATTAGTCAGGCAGTATAACGAAATGGTAGTGGTCGATCAGATAGAGGTTATCATCAACCCTAAATGGCGTTCCCAACTTCAAAAAATAGTATCCCCCTTGCCTAAAAAGGGATTAGGGAATTTGGATATTCCGGTACCAAATGCCAGGGTTATGACTGCACCTACTATAAAAAACGACCCGTTATTCACTTCTTTTGACCAACAACCCATAAAAAGGGGTAAAAGTACATTTCAATTACCAGGGGCAATGAGGGTATTGCTAGGGGATTTAGAAAAGTTTGAACTGGCCATTACTATTGAAGGGGATCAGGGGGGTGGAAAAACGCGGTTTACATATCAACTGGCGGATGCTTTTGCTGCAATAGGAAACAGAGTAGCCATCTTTACTTTAGAGATTGGTGGGCAATCTGACCTTATCAACCGTATGCGTGAAGAATACTTAAGCCCTCAAAACAGGAACCGTATTTCCAAGGCTGACAGGCTCCCTGACGGTTATAATACTATCACAAATGCAGCAAGAGCTTTTGACGTGATTATCATTGATAGTTGGAACAAAACGGGGCTCCCTTCACAAGACTTTGACCGCTTACGAAAGGAACACCCGGACACTATTTTTATAGTCATCTTTCAGCGTACTACCCAGAAAACAATCCGCGGAGGTACTGCCCCTTTATTTGATGCAGGTATTAATATTGAAGTGGTTAAAGTAGACGATACTTTCCAAAATAACTATGCGGTGACCACTAAAAACAGGTATGGGGTTACCGGGATAAAATACAACATCCACACCAGGAATATTATAGGAGCAGCAGAGGTTCCTTCAGAATCTGAAAATAATCAAATAGAAATGTTATGACCTACTACATCAGTATTATCCAAACTATATGGAAGTTACTTCCTATTGCATTAATTATCCTCTTGGGCATCCTTTTCTTTTCCTGGAGGAGTGAACGGCAAAAAGTAAACGATTTTAAAGAAATGCAACAAGCCCAGTCGCAAGAGATTAAGAAATGGAAAGACAAAGCTGGTAAAAACAGGGCGCGGGCAGAAATAGCAGAAATTAATGCCCGACATACTAAAACAGTAATGAGCAAAGAACTGCAACTAATGCTAAAAAGGGAAGTAGGTAATATTAAAAGGAACCTTATCAGCTACTCTTCCGTAAAAGCTTCAACGCAAGGTAATCTTGGGGTTAGAGGAAAGGATACAATCTATAAAATTGACGAAAAAACAATACTACCTGCAAAACAGTTCGGGCTGCAAAATCCGGATTTGGATTTTGAAGGGGTTTATGTCCCCCAGCTGGACACGCTGATGGCCAACTACAAGATCATCCACAACTTTGATGTTTTCTATTACTATAAAAAGCCTGGTAAAGCCCCCTGGAATTTGTTCCGGAGGAGAAGAGCGGTAGCCGAGATTAAATTCCATAATTACGGATCGCAGGCAGATAGTCTGTTTACACTGGTTATGGAAAGGAGGAAAGGTTTTTTTAAAAGGTTTCTTGGTAAGAAATGATTTTTTCAATTATTTAAGTTATAAGTTATTCCAAAAAAATGTCCAAAACTAAATTTCTCGGTTGTAGGAATTTGTCCTGAAGATCCTAGATCATAAGAAGTAGTACCATCAGGTATGAAATTATTATCTAAAACATTAATTCTACCCATGGTTAAACCACTACTTAAAACAAACCTTTCATTTTTACCCAAGATTATTCCTGCTCCGCTTATAATTTGAAATTTTTGGTTTGATGTAAGTAAAGTTCCAAAATTAATTGTAGGTCTAACCCATGATCCGCCTCTTAGTGAAATATTTACCATAGCGCCAAACCCAAAATCGTATTCACCTAGATCATTTCTTGTAATAGTCTTTTTATTTTCAGACGTATTATTAGTTGTATATACCTGATCAAATAAACTTGTAATAAAGGCACCTCCACTAAAATCTATCTTTAACCCTCCTCGTAACCATATTTTAAACTTATGTACGTATGGTGATGAATTTTCACCATCATAAATTTCCAGTTTAACTATTACATAGTCAATATTATCTCCGAAAACATCTAGAGGTAATAAATAAGTCTTAGACTCAACATTATTTGAAATTTTAATCTTTTCGAACAAAGTATCTAAGCGTTCCTTGTAGGAATTTATGGAATTATTAATATTTAATTTAACATTATTACTACTATCGTCATCAACGTTCAAGAGATTTATTTTGTCTATCAAAGATAAAATATTAGAGAAGTCAGTAAATGCTTCATTCTCAAAATATTCTAAGTCTTCATACTCCAAAGATTGTAGTTTAGATATTTTGTCAAAGTTAAAAGCTATCTTATATTCGAGTTGTTTTAATTTAAAATCTACATCAGTAATTAATTCCTCAATACTTTCACCTTTATCTAATGCGATATAATTGTTATATTCTCTAGGATCGTCTATTTCATTTTCCTTCTTATTTTGATTTATGTATTGTAGGGTAAAGTCATCTGAACCAAATAAATTTATTTTTTCATAAGACAGAATATATTTGTATCTTAAGGGGTTACCATTAATTAATTTTACTGCAAGTGGATTTCTATTTTTTACAATTAATCTTTTACTTCTTCCAGAATGGATAATACTAGTATAATCAGGACTTCCTAGATCTATTGTAATAATTGTTGTTTCAATCTCTTTTGAAGCCGATGTTTTTTTCTCCTTTATTCTCCTTAATATGCTTTGAGTTTCAAGGTTTTCTTCTTTTCTACTATCTTCATTTTCGTTTTTCTTTGTTCTTGTTACAATTAATACACTTTTATCAGGATTTTGTTTTTCATCTTCTTGTGCATTAAGTAACATTGACATAATTACCAGGAATAAACTTAAGATTAATTTCATAAAAATAATTTATTAACAATTTTTAAGTAAGAAATTTAAAAGGCTTAAAGATTACCACTATACATTTAGAACTAATTTAAAAAAAATAGAATACTAAAAAATAACCCTTAATATTCCTGTAATATAATAAATATTCATTTATGCAGAATCGTAAAAATGTGTAGGGGAAGCCTACAGTTGTACTTGAACTTACATGTCGAAAGACAACGTATTTTGAATCCAGCGCTTTTATTTATTCCTTAAAATCGAAGTAATTTTAATTTAACATAAGCCAATTACGTTAGACTAATTGAGTTTCAATAATCTATAGAATTTCAACAATAGTTTTATGGATAGATTTTTTAGTTATGCTTAAATATAAAGAGCTTAAAAGTCCAAAACATTATTGAGTGCCTTATCAGTTTCTGTATGATCAAAATTGGATTGATAACCAATAGTTGTATTTAAACTTGAATGTCTATATAATTTTTGAAGTTTTTGAGGAGACACTTTATCACCGGCAATCTGACCAAATGAATGCCTAGCTATATGACTAGTTATCTTTTTGCTTATTTCCAACATCTCCCCTATTTGCCCTAAATAGTTATTAATTTTTTTCGTGCTTGTCTTTATTTTATTGTACATTGCTTTTGAGTTTTTCTGATCGACTCCCTCGAGGAAAGGAAAAATAAAACCTTTCATTACTTTATCATGTTTTCTGTAAAAACTTAGTATATTGATAGCTTTGTCAGGTAGTCTAAGAGAGTCTATCTTGTTATTTTTCCCCATTTTATAATATAATCGGTTATCTATAATATCCCCCCATTTCATCTGTAAAGCATCGGAGATTCGAATTCCAGCTAGATAGAAAGAAAACAAAAACAAATTTTTAGTATGCCAGATAGGAGTATCTTCTTTCAATTCTAAAGTTTCTATAGCTAAAATTTCAACTTTATTCAAACCTATCTTTTCACTTTCAGGATATCTTATTTTTACCTTGCCGGTACCAAATGGGTAAAATTTCTTTTCTACAATTCCTCTGCGAATAGCTCTGTTAAAAAGTAGCCGAATTAAAACAAAAACATTCATAATTGACCTTTCAGAAACTTCACATTTTACTTTAAGGTAAATTGCTAGCTTTTTTAACATTGTTTCATCAATTTCCTGGAAATTGAGGTGTTCTCCTCCACGAAAATCTTTAATGCTATTTATTTTACTTTTATCAGATATTGCACGGTTATAATTCTCCAGTTTTTTTAAGTCTTCAATATGTTCTTTTGCCAAGGTAAAAAAAGATTGATCATTCTGTTTAAAGGTACGAATGGAATCTACAATTTGCTTGGCAGTTAATTTTAAATTCAGACTTTTGGACTCATAAATTACATCGTCTAACAAATCGTATTTTTTTCTGACAATTCTATTGATGGAAGAATGTCTAGGATGAGATGTTTTAACTTTTTCTGCCTTTTCATCAAAATCTTTCGGATTGATATTATATCCTATATGATAATAGCTCTTTTTTCTATTTACTGTAACTCTTAATGCTAACCTATATAATTTCTCTCCGTTACTATTTTTCTTTGCATGTAAAACGGTCTTTAATTTTGCCATATTACTTATATCGAATTAAAAGCTAATTTACATATAATTTTTTAGCTGGGTAACACATTGGGTAACACATTTTAGTCATTTCTAAAGAATCTCAATTATTATAATACACCATTCAAACCCTGTATATACCGCACTTTATAGGTAATTAGCGTTAATTTAGAACGATTGAAGCACCCCAAGAAATAGACTTAGGATCTAGTGCCGCGAGGTGTGGGAGTTCGAGTCTCCCCGCCCGCACTTCGGCTTCGCTCAGTGCAGGCTATTAAAAAGCTTCTCAGAATATGAGGAGCTTTTTTTATATGTAAAAAGATAAAACTACTTGGGAAAGATCAGAAGTTTATGCTAAATGAGATACAAGCTGAAGGAATTATCCCTGCTTGCACTTTTTAAATAAAAACCTGTAAGTTAATTATTTACAGGTTTTCTTATTTTTACACCTATTTCATAAAACATTGAATGCCAAATACTTATTAGAGCTATGAATTTTTACTTTAACATTTTTTTAAATAAGTTATTCTTATGAGAAAAATTAAAGGGATAAGATATATTCTACCTAAAAACTATACGATCTTCCTTTTCTAATTTGTATAAATATTATTGGATCTTGAACCTGTAATAATCACAATTTGTACTTTTATAAAGTGAGTATGTTAAGTATTTAAATCAACTTATATTTATTTAATGAAAGAAAACAATCATTTTGATAAGAAATCATTAGCAATAATTGAGGGGAAAAAGGCTAATTGGAAAGAACTCGCTAAGGATTGTGTATGTTTTGCTAATAGTTATGGAGGTAAGATATATATTGGCATTGAAGATAATGACGATTTGCCGGAAAAGAATCAAAAAATAAAAGACGAACATATAGAAAACATTCAAAAACGGATTCCATCCCTAACTCTTAACGTAGGGATAGCTCCAAAAAAAGTAATTGCTGAAAACGGCGGAGAGTATATTGAACTCAATGTTTATAGAAGTTCCCAAACTATTGCCAGCACTACAGATGGCAAATACTATATGCGAGTTTCAGATGAATGTAAACCTATTTTACCAGGAGATTTAGATCGTTTAGTTTCAGAAAAAAATGCTTTTGTATGGGAAGAAAAAGTTGTTAAAAAAATTCCTTTAGCTGACTGCGATATTTCAAAATATGATCAATTTATCAAAGATATTAAAACATCGCAGCGTATAAGTGATTTTGTAAAAGAAAAAACAATTGAAGAAATAACAGATTACTATTTCTTGACCGATAATGGGTTTCTTACTAACCTGGGAGTTTTATGGATCGGCAAAAGAAATCATAGAGCTACATTACACTATGCGCCGTCAGTTCAATTTATTAAATATGATGATAATGAGAATAAAATCTACAAAAAAGTATGGGACGATTATTCACAAAACCCGAAAGAGCTAATTAATGCTATTCTTACGGAAATCCCAGACTGGAATGAGTTTGTTGAAATCTCTGATGGTATTTTCAGAAAAAACATATACAATTATTCACCTGAGGTTATAAGGGAATTAGTTGCAAATGCATTTGCACACAGAAATTACACTATGCGAGGTGATATTTTTATTAATTTATATACAGATAGGTTAGAAATTCATAGCCCAGGATTATTACCATTGGGTGTAACGCCATCTAACATTTTAACAAAATCTGTTCAAAGAAATGCGTTATTATCAAAACTTTTCTACGATTTAAAATTAATGGAAAAAGAAGGGAGTGGATATGATAAGATATATGAAGTTTTATTGGGTAACGGAAAAGAAGTTCCGGATGTTTATGAAGGAGAAGATCGTGTCACCGTTACCATAAAAAAGAGAATTATAAGTAATGAAGTACTTAGGCTAATGGATAAAGCATCAAAAGAGCTACAGCTTAAACAACGTGAATTGATTTCACTAGGATTAATTGCTCAGAATGATGGAATATCTGCAATAGAGTTGTCCAAAATACTCAATATTAAACAAGCAAATGGTCTGATGTCTTGGATTGGTAGTCTTTTAGAAAAAGAAGTTATCAAATCGAAGGGAAAAACGAAAGGAACTTTATATTTTGTAAATCCCGAATTTTTACGAGATGCTAACTTTATTGAAAAAACAAATTTAAAAAGAATAGAACCGCACAGACTTAAGGAGCTTATTTATGAAGATTTAAAAAATTATCCTGAAAGTTCAATAAGTGAAATAAATGAACGAATTGACTTGGAAATAAAACAAAGAACTTTAAAAACAAAATTGGATGAAATGATCCTGGAAAAATTACTTTATAAAAAAGGAGAACGTAAAGGAACTAAATATTTTATCAACAAAAACACGTGAAATAATCAGATAAATGTCGATAAAATGTCGATAAACTAATGATTTCAACTTACCATTAAGCCCTATCAACACTAACTTTTCATTTTAAGATTCTTTAATGTATAGCTAAATCATTGTAAGTTGTCATAGTTTTTAGTTAATTTTAAAGATGTCATATTGAACTGGTTTAAACTTTTTTTGGATAAAAGTCAAGGGTTGCAGAGATTTGTGTTGCAAAACGTAAGTCAAACCAAAACAACCCTTTATGTACTTTGTACTTGACAAAGATATGATAGAAAATTCAATTGTGAGATACCTACCTGAACCTAGCCGTGGTTTTGCACCTACGGTCCCGTTGGTTGAGATTGTTAATGCTATACTTTATAAGCTTAAAGCTGGGGTCCATTGGCGTTTGTTACCGGTAAATGCTTTATTTTCAGGTAAGGTGCTATGCTGGCAGTCGGTCTATTACCATTACCGTAAATGGTGTATATCTGAAACCTGGAAGGATTGCTGGATAAGTTTTCTTGACGCCCATAAGGCTTATTTTGACCTGTCCAGTGTAGATTTTGATGGTAGCCATACCCCTGCCAAACGAGGTGGTGAAGTTGTTGAATACCAGGGAAGGAAGAAGGTAAAGACTACAAATTCTTTATATTTGACTGATAGGCAGGACTTCCCCTAGCAATGTCGGAACCTGTAGCGGGCAACCATAACGACCTGTTTGATATAGGGGTACAGTTCGAGGTAGTCACTACCACCCTCAAGCAAGCTAACATTAATATAGATGGGTTATTTTTAAACGCAGATGCCGGGTTCGATTCTAAAAACTTCCGAGATTCCTGTAACGAACAACAAATTAATGCCAATATATGTTTCAATAAAAGAAATGGAAATAGCGATAAGGATGAATACTTTGACCAAGAACTATATGACGAAAGGTATGCAGTAGAACGTACCAATGCTTGGATGGACAGTTATCGTTCACTCCTCAATAGGTTCGATAGATACCCGTCCAAAAAAGTGTGTCTGTGTAATGAAAAAGTTTCCAACAATTTAACAATTTTACAAAATTAACATCACTGTAAAATTTTAAAAATTGAAGGAAACCATGAACCTTACAAAGAAACAAACAGAATTTGTACTGAGCAAATTTTTAGAAAAGCCAACCGGGCTCAATGATGTCCTGGAAATGGTACTTAACGCAATGCTTTACAACGAGCGCAGCGAATTTTTGGCTACAAATGCTACTGAAGGTAATAAAGCCAATGGCTACCGTTTGGGGAAGGTCTTTGGTCAGGGTTGCCAGTTAGAACTGCGCATCCCCCGGGACCGTCAGAGTATGTTTAGCCCAGTACTTCTAGCCCTGTTCAGGGAGCAAGAAGATTACCTTCGCGAGGTAAGTTTTCAGCTCTACGGTAAAGGGCTTACTACCCGGGATATCGGTGAAGTAATGCAAACTCTCTATGGGCGTCACTATAGCAAAAGTAGCATTAGTAATTTCACCCAAAGCTTTTATGATCAGATGCGCCTATGGCGAGAGCGTACCCTGGAGTCCCACTACCTTGCCATCTTTATAGATGGGTTGCAGGTAAAGGTCAGGCGCAACGGTAAATACCAGAACGAATGCTATTATATTATACTGGCCTTAAAGGAAGATTATACCCGGGAGGTCATTGCTATAGAAACCCTGCCCAATGAATCAGCTACAGGTTGGAGGTTGGTGCTACAGGGACTTAAAGAACGGGGGTTACAAACAGTTGGGCTGGTGGCCTCGGATAACTTGAGTGGTATTACCTCAGCTGTAGCCAGCGTGTGGAAAGCTACCCCGCATCAGTTGTGCTGCGTACACTTACAACGAAACTTGCAGGCAAGGGTACGCCATCAGGATAAAGCAGAACTGGCAAAAGACCTAAGGGAAGTACTCTCGCCAGGTGTAGTAGACCATACCCGGGAAAAGGCAATGAAAAAGATAGGCCAGATCAAGATCAAATGGAAAGACTACCCAAAACTGATCTCTCATATAGACAAAGTGCCATGGGAAGATTACCTTACTTATCTGGATTTTGACCATAGGGTACAAAGAATGCTCTATACTACCAACTGGATAGAACGCTTTAACAGAAGCGCAAGAAGGACCCTTAAAGTAAGGTCCGGACTCCCTAGCGAAGAATCAGTATTGACCTTAATTACCAGTGTCGCTATAGAAAAAGGCAATAAAAAGTATGCCTATCCCGTATATAATTTTAAATTTGAGAATAAACTAAAAAAACGTGATTGTTAATTTGATTGAAAACTTTTTCTAAACAACCCCAGACACACTAAAATGGACACTACCGTTCGATACTACAACTCTGAGCTGGAAGGGGTTCAACTATCTGTCTTTTGTTGTGATAGCCGCAAAGAAATTCAATAAAAAGAAATCTAAAAAAGAGAGTGTAAATTAAACCTTATCTGAAGATTTAGAATTACTAATTTTAATATTTACTCAGATAAGATGATAACTACAGAACAACAAGAATTAGAGAAGAAAGCCCTTGAGCAATTTATGACGGGCAAGAGTTTATTTGGCAAGGACGGTGCATTTGCACCGATACTAAAGAGTTTTATAGAAAAAGCTTTAGAAGCAGAGATAGAGTTTCATTTAAGCGATGTTGAGCGTTTAAAAGGCAATAAGCGCAATGGCAAATCCAAAAAGACGGTTAAGAGCAGTGAAGGTACTTTTGAGATAGAAGTCCCCACAGATCGTCAAAGTAATTTTGAGCCAGAATTAGTTAAAAAACGCCAAACGATTCTAGCAGAGAACTTATCGGAGAAGATTATTGGTTTATATGGTCTTGGGATGGGTTTACGCGACATCTCAGCTCATATTAAGGAGCTCTATGATACCGATATCTCTCATACGGTATTGAGTCAGATTACTGATAAGATCATTCCTGATATCAAGGCTTGGCAGAGTCGTCCTTTAGAATCGATGTACTGTATTGTTTGGCTAGATGCTATGCACTATAAAGTCCGGGTTGACGGTAAGGTAGTACACAGGGCTCTTTATAACATTTTAGGTATTAATAAGTCCGGATACAAAGAAGTACTAGGGATGTATGTCTCAGAGAGTGAAGGGGCTAATTTTTGGCTACAAGTACTTACGGATCTTCAAAACAGGGGTTTGCAAGATATTTTAATTGCCTGCACAGACAACCTAAAAGGCTTTACTAATGCTATTATCAGTGTTTTTCCCAAAGCCATCACTCAACTTTGTATTGTCCACCAAATTCGTAATTCCTTAAAATGTGTAGCCTCCAAGGATCAAAAGGAGTTTTTAAAGGATTTAAAAAAGGTGTATCGTGCTGTTAGTAAAGATATGGCCGAGGAGGAACTTTTACGGTTAGAAGAGAAATGGGGTAGTAAATATCCAGTGGTCCTTAATAGTTGGCAGAACAACTGGGAGGAACTCTCACAGTATTTTCAATTTAGTGCCCCTATCCGTAAGATGATCTATACCACTAATGCCGTGGAAGGTTTTCACCGTCAAGTGCGCAAGGTAACTAAAACTAAGGGTGCATTTACCAATGATATGGCTCTGCTCAAACTAGTTTATTTAGCCACTAAAAACATTCAGAAGAAATGGACATCCCCTTTACAGAACTGGAGTTTAATTAGGGTCTGCTGAAAAACTCAGCCTTCATTGATTTTCAAGTTTATGATCGAATTGGTTTGGTTTTGAATAAAGTTTTCACTGAATAAGATTGCTTTTATCCAATAGAGTGCCACCTCAGCCAAATGGACTAAGTTGAGCACTAATATGATACTTGCAATCCAAGACTCACTGGTATTTTCAAGCCTTGCCCTTATACGGTTTAAACCATATGCTGTCTTTGCTTGACCAAACTTTCCTTCAATTGGATTACGTTCCCCAGGGCTTACTTGATTTGACAAAGCCTTTTTGGAGGGCCTTTCAAGGGGTTTGGCCCTGAGATTGATCCCTTTTTCTTTTAGGTACTTACGGTTCTCTCGGGTACAATATATTTTGTCAACCAAAACGTTCTTTGGATAATGACCAAACCGCTTTCGGTACTTCTCCACACAATCTTTCAATCTGGTACCCTCATTGTAGGCTTCCCAACTAGTATCATCCAAAAATGAAAAACCATCTACCAGTGCCATGTTTATCTTGGCACCAAACTCCACTTTTGCATTTGTTTTCCCACGCACTATGGGACGAACATGGGGTTGGTGAATGCTCACAATCCTATGGTCTACACTTTTGGTCTTAGTATCGTACATCAACTTTTGTTGCCTGTAGAGTTCCTGGATGACCAGCCAATATTTATACTCTTGCCTATCGAAAGGGATCCGGTCAAGGGTATCCAAAATACCTTCGATGGAACGTATATTCCTATGGAGATACTTTAATTGCTTCCCTATAGCAGACCGTATCTCTTTATGTGTTTTTCTTTTCTTTTGCGCTGTCTTTAGATATTCTTTCCTTGCTTTTTCCCTGTAGTTCCTCGGTTTAGTCTCTAAAGGGGAAAGTTTATAGGCAATATCCAACAATGATTCGGATTTCTCGCGCGCATCATTGAGCAAATTTAGATCCGTAGGATATGCTATATCTTGTGGACAAACTGTTGCATCAACGATCAAAGTCCCTTTGTGAGGTGGGTCTTCACCATCATCCCTTGCATCATTTGATCCTTTTTCTCTAATTTGTTCTGCTTCTCGTTTTATTTGTAAAATTCGCTGGTTAATAGCATTAATCTGTTCCAAACCAAGACGCTTGCGGAACTCTACGAAAAGAGAAGGGTCGAACGCAGGTGCATCACTAAATGAAGAATAGCCTAGAAATACTGCATATAGATGTTCTCAGAAATCTGATCAACCGTCTCCCTATCATCTAAGTTGCATAAATGTTTGATGATGATTGACCCCAAAACAACTCTTGGGCTTAAATCAGGACGGCCTGTCGATTTTTCCGGAAAATGTTTGCGATAAATGGAACACAGTTCATCCCAAGGAAGTAGCTTAGCCAAACGAACCCAACGGTTAGCAGGGTTCAATTCTCTCTCAAAAGGACTCTCAAAACCTTCTAAAACCAACTGGTTTTGACTTACATATTTGGGAGTAGGTGCACGCTTTTTTGAATGTTTTGTCATAATAACCTTGCACTTGATTGCCTAAATATAACTATAATGCCTTATAAAACAATAGATAAACAGTTTCTCAGCAGACCCTAATTATCCAGCAATTATATATCAAATTTGGGGATCGGGTAGAACTTGATTTGGAGGTAAAACCAGGTAGTTCGTGACGCTACCGCTAGGGTTCATTTTAAAAACAATTCGATTTTTTCAAATCAATTTTGTGAAAAGAAAAAATCAAATTATTTTTAAAACGTAAAAATAAATTTAGACAGAGTTTAGTCTACACAATCTAATTGTTTGATTCTGTGTTCTTGATTGCTTTTATATACCACTCTGAGTTGTGCCATTTGTCGGAACCCTTCCATAGTCCATCGCTGGCCTGATAGTTTTAAGCGTTGTTGTAATACATCTTTATGAGCAGATTCAATAGCACCTGAACCGATAAGAAGCCCTTTTTCGAGATATCTGTGGTATTGCATCCTGTCTCTGTTTTGTTTGTAATAACTGATTAGTCTATTTCTCTTTGCTGTGGTTTTTTGTTGTTTAGGTAATTCTTCAAGTACTTCGATAATAAGGTCAATACCTTTGTCTAATATCTGTTGGGAAAGCTTATTTATCCAATCATGCCTTTTGTTTTCATCCTTGTAATATAATTTGGCAAATTCGCATAAATGTTCTTTACTATGGTAATAATCTACAATTTGTATACTCTCGGGATAGTATCGTTCTACCCACTTCCAAATCCACCTGGCACCATCAGCGATAAAGACAAGGTTGTTCAGGTTCTCTAGATGATAGTCCATCTTAGAGGTGAACTCTTTATGATCCCCCAGGTGGGTAATATAAGTCGAGCTAGTTAGCTCCGTCCGGCTTGGGCTTACTTCAACAATATCTTTGGGTTGGTAGACCCTACCTAACTTACTTTCCTTCCAACTTTCTTCCCGTGTCAGGTACATAGCTCCATCGACACTTACGTAATGAAGTTCATTAGCCTTCTGATAATCATATTCTTTGTAAACCTGCTCTGAGATAACTTTGGTATCAGCATCTTCTATCCACTGCCCATACCTATGGCAGATACGCTCTATTTGTTTGGCATTGACACCTGCCCCCGTTAAACTATTGATAACTTGTTCGGCATCGCTGAAAACTAAGTGTTGCCCTATGAAACACATCGTCTCTTGGGCTAGGCTACTAATAGCCATACTACCCGGACTTTTAGCTATAATATGAGACTTACATACTTCTATCTTTCCGTATCGGGTGTGAAGTTTTTTTTAAGTTCTTATCATTTGGTATAGCTCCAACTGATAGCTGTAGGACTTCCTGCTCTATCTTTTCCATCATAAAGGCATATGTAAACTCATATTGATAACCATTCTCCATACGCTTTGGATCGGACTCCCATTCTGTAAAATGCTTCTCAAATATAGCTAAAGCTTCGGCTTTTTTACTCATTATATTTTTATCCCTAAGATAACTATTTCTTCCTAAACGGATTTTTGTCGTACAACCGATTCTAAACCTACTCCAATACCTTCTCAAAACAAACACTATTTATAACCCCAACGTAAGGTTCGTAATTTGGAATGACCTGGTATCCGTTGCGTTTGTATAACGAGATGGCTTCCGGTTGTTTTTGTCCGGTTTCGAGTCTGCATTTTTTAAACTGAAGAGCATACGCCCATTCCTCTAAGTCTTTTAATAAATTAGCCGCTATACCTCTACCTCTGTAGTCAGGTAAGGTATACATTCGCTTAACTTCTACCGTATCGGCATTTACTTCTTTAAAAGCGCCACAAGCAACCGCTTTATTTTCTATATAAAATACCAAAGCGTGGTTCAAATGTGTAATTCCATTAAATTGTGCATAAAAAGAATGATCTTCTCCATCACGATTTGCCAAATCCGCATCTAATTGTTTAACAAGGTTGATAAAATCTTCGTTTGTAGAATCGGTTTTTAAAATATGTAATTTCTGGGCTTTCAAGGTTGGAATTGGTTTTAGTTAGTTAGTTATTTGGCAAAAGGCACTAGGCAAAAGTTTTATGGTTATTCGGTTGTTGGGTTATTTAGTTATTATGTTACTAAGTTATTTAGTTATCTTTCGTGGAATGATCTCTCATAATATTGTTTGACAGTTTCTACTAAACTACCCAACTTGTTGTTAAGAACTTTTCAGGTTTACTATATTTATTTTTATCATATTTATAATAGCTAGGCAAGCGGAAAAGAGCACTGCTGAGGAGCAACTCTTCAGGAATACCCTAGTTGGCTGCCGGAATACGCAGTAGATTGGGAAGGCAACTTCCCAATCTTTTTTGTGTTCTGTTTGTTGTATTCTAAAGGCCTTTATGCCTAAAGAAAACCTATTATGCGTTTCAAAATCATATAATTCTTTTTTAGGTCGCTGGCTAGGTTCCATTTTAGCAATATCCTCTTCGAAATCAATTACTGTCCGGTAACCCAGTTGCTTTACGGCTCTTTGGGCGTTCATCAAATGTACTACCTTTTGACAACACCTTTTGAGTTCTGCCATATTTTTTGGCGCAAAATGGACTAGGTACATATTCTTTATAATATGGTGCATTTGTTTGCAAGAACCGTTTTGTTTACAACTAGCTGCCCTGCTTATCTTCATCCCCAGCTTAGCTAGTAGCTTACGATAAGACAAAGCATTATATTGAGAACCATTGTCCGAATGGTGTATACACCCTTTTAATAAGTCCGGATCTACTAAGCTAAGCCCTTTACTTAGTGCTTGTAAAGCACTCTGGGCTTTTAAATCCCAGCTAGGGTATAAACTTACTAAACGCTGCGAATATGCATCTTTAATTACAAAGAGGTGGCACCACTGGTCCACTAACCAAAAGTAAGTAATATCAACTACTAACAAACGGTAACAATCATTTATAATAAGGCCGTTAGTTAAATTGCTGTAACCAGACTTCCCTTTCCCATCACTGGTCAAGGGAATAAACCTTTTTGGTTTACTTGCCGTTAAACCAAAACGGCTTATCAATTCTTCAAAACGGGTAATACCCATCGGGATCTTTACCCCTTTTGCCTGCAAAGAGTGGTACATAACCCGGCTACCCATCTGAGGATGGGACATGCGCCATGACCTCACCACATTCAAAACAACTGCCTCCTTTTCTTTAAGGTAATCCTTACGCTGACCAGCATAGTAAACCCCCTGGCGGGTTTTACCTATATGTTTATAGAGTTCCTCCATACTATAATCACGATCCAAACTTTGCACATATCTTACCGCACTTAACCAAACTTTTTTTCAATATCTTCCCCATAATGTTTGGTTGCCGAAGCTATCAAACCACGATGATAATCTATCTGTAGTTGTTGATTACCTATTAAACGCTCCATCTTTTCTATACGGTCTTGTAACTCCTTTAATTGCAAATAATCACTCTCAGTCTCGACCACTATACGTTCGGTAGAAGGGGTACTGCGGTAAAGCTCAATCCACCTATAGATAGCTGTCTCACTAACTGCATAAAGCTTCGAAAGTTGGGATACCCGCATCTTTCCTGTCTCGTATAAACGAACCTTGTCACGTTTAAAACTCTCACTAAATACTCGTCTCTTCATCTTAAAGTCTAATTTAATCGAAAAGTTCTTAACCAAACTATGTGTTAAGCTATTCTATGAGACATCAGAATTTTTGATAGTTGATCTCTCTTAAAATTGTTTGAAAGTTTATAACCACTCCCCATATCTACAAACTTAATACTTTAAAAAATATACTACCTTTCCAAAAATTTAATTTACTATTGAAGGCTATTTAATTGCTAGTTATTTCGACGAAATTATAAACTTATTTAATATCAACAAATCAAAAATTTAAATACCCCTATACTAACATCCTACACTTTATACTTTGTATTTAATACTTTTTCCAAATTAAAAATTCAACTTCATAAAACCTTATTTAGCTATTGCCAGGAGCCTAAACAACTAAAGATTAAAAATCCACATTTAACAACTGCCCGGTCAATTGAAGTAATTGCAATTCAGCCAACTTGGCGTCATATTTAGCCAGGTTTTTATTGGTTCTTGCGTTTAATAGATTAATCTGCGCCTGTCGAAATTCAATTGAGGTAATCTGACCTAACTTAAAGCGTTCTTCGGATCTCTCAAAATTGTTCATATTGGTAATCACATTCTGCTGCTGAATATCATAAATCTTTAAAAGATTTTGATACGTACCTAAAGCATTGGCTAAATTTCTGGCAACATCGTCCTGTATTTGTTTCAGTGCTATCTCTTGATTTTCTAAAGCTATTCTGGCGTTTTTCACCCTGGTAATCGTAGTTCCTCCATCAAACAAATTCCAGGTGAGGTTTACCCCGGCAGATAAGTTATTTGAATTATTAATATTTGGTGGAAAAAACGGACTCGGTGGGTTTCTCGATTGATTCCACCCGTATGAACCATTTAATCCAATGGTGGGTAAATAACCCGATTTACTAACTTTTAAATCGTAGTTATTAATGCTAATATTAGTTTCACTTTGTAGAATAGAAACATTGTTACTCGTATAATCTTGAGTATACGTATTTAAAACCAATTCCGGCACAAAAAATACCGTAGTATCAACTACAGTTTCCGTACTGACTTCTCGGTTCATGATAAAACCTAAATCCCTTTTAGTGTTCGCAATAGATTGGTTAATATTTAATAACGCGATACTATCATTAGCCACGTCCACTTCTGCATTTAATACCCCTAGTTTTGTATTCTGCCCGTATTCGAACTGGTAGGTGGCCCTTTTTACCCGTTCCTGAGAGATTGCCAGGGTTTCTTCTAAAATTTCCTTATTCTCTAATAGCCGAGCCAACTCGTAATAGATACTGAACATCTGAATTAGGGTATTTTCAATGGTTTCACGAGCTTGTAAAGCAGATAAATTATATTGTTCTTTAAGAAGTTTGTAGTTATAAAAGCGACCCAAACCATCAAACAATAGGTAACTTAATGTAATATCCGCATTATAGCGTTGGGTTTCTACTCCCTCAATCACCCGATCAGGTTGCACAACCTGAATACTATCTCCGGTATTCAAATCAATCTGGTCAACAAAGACACTAGGAAAAGTAACCGTGGTTGATGATTTTTGATAGTTAGCCCCTGCATTTCCGGTAAGTTGTGGTAAATAACCAGAGTTTAAAAGTTTCTGATTATTTTCGGCAGCAAGTACCTGGTTGTTAGAGATGGTAATCCCATAATTATTTTCTAAAGTATACCGAATGGCTTCTTCTTTAGAAAGGCTTTGCGCAGAAACAGGGATCATATTGCAAAAAAAACAAGCTAGTATTATTTTTAAAAATACCTTATTCATATTGCTGATGTTCGTTTTGTTCTTTAATCGCACGTTCTACTTCTTCTTTAGTAATTTTATTTCCGGTAATCAACCATTTGCTACCTACTTTAATATTATTACTAAAAGATAAAAATAAGGGTAGCATAAGTAAAGTTAGTACAGTCGCAAAACCGATTCCGTAAGCAATAGAAATTGCCATAGGCTTTAAGAATTGTGCTTGCCGACTTTTTTCAAAAATAAGTGGAGCCAATCCGGCGATGGTAGTTAAAGAGGTTAAAAATATCGCTCGAAAGCGAGAACGTCCCGCCTCAAATAATGCATTATTAAACGTCAATCCTTCCCTTAGGTAACTATTAAATTTTTCAATCAATACCAATCCATCGTTTACCATAATCCCGATAAGGGCAATAATCCCTAAAGCGGATAATACATTGATCGGAAAACCGTGAATCCAATGCCCCCAGGCAACGGCGGTTAAACTAAAGGGGATTAAAAGTAGTAATAGTAGCGGCTGACTGTAACTTCTAAAAGTAAAAGCAATGGTAATGTAAATCAAAAAGAAAATGATAGGAAATACTATCCCGGCCGAACTACTCAACTTAGAAGCTTCGCGGTTCTGACCTTCAAAAGAAGCAGTAATTGTGGGATATTTTGCTTGTAATTCCGGTATTTGAACCGTTCGGATTTCAGTAAGAATGTCCGTAGCACTCTGACTAGGGTCTTTAAGGTCTGCTGAAATCTGTATTTCGCGCTGCCCTTCCAGGTGGTTGACAGCTACATCTCCCCTTTCGATCGTATATTCTGCAATTTCAGAAAGTGGTATTTTACTGCCATCAGGTGTATTGATTCGCATTTCATCCAGATTCGTAATAGAAGAGCGGTTCTCCCGGTCATAGCGTACCCAAACCCTGATTTCGTCTTGCCCCCTTTGAAAGCGTTGTGCTTGTACCCCAAAAAAGCCGGCACGTACCTGGCTCATCACACTACGTAAATCTAGACCAAGCGGATAAGCATTCTCCCGAAGTTTTAAACGGATTTCTTTAATCCCGGCCGGATCGTTATCTGCAATATCTTTTAATCGTGGATCTTTTAGCAGTACATTTTTTAATTCGACTTTTGCTGCCTTCAATTCTTCAATATTATTACTTAATAAAGATACAGATACCGGGCTACCCCCAAAATTTCCACCGGAACCAAAGATCAAACGCTCCGTTCCGGGAACAGGGCCTACCATGTCCCGTAACCGATTAGCAACTAAATTTGAATTTACTGCATCCGGACGTTCTTCTCCGGGAAGCATGTTGATCGTTAAAGTAGCATTTGAAGCACTGGTAAGGCGTTTAATCGTATTTTCAAAAAGCATTACGTCTTTATACTCCGGTGCATCCAGATATTCTTTAGTCAATTCTTTATTTAAAAGAATAGCTTTATCTTCAATCATACTAATTAAAGAGTCTGTAATCCGTTCGTTAGTACCGTTAGGCATTCCTAAATCTATCGTAATCCGGTCACTAGCAATTCTTGGAAATAAAGTAACCCCTACGATTCCCCCACCAATAGAACCTATTGTTAAAATTAAGGCAGCAAGAAAAATAGCAAAGGTTAAAAACTTGTTTTTAATGGTAAATTTTAAGGCCGGACTATACAGGGTATCTCGCAACCAGTTCATTACCTTATCTCCGTAGGTATTGATCGTACGCATTTTGCTGAAAAATCCCATAGAAGTAACAGTAGTAGTATTTTTTGAAACTCGTTTTAAAGCTTTGGAATGAGCTAAATGCGCCGGTAAAATAATAAGGGCTTCTACCAGAGAGACTAAAAGAGTAAGAATCACAATCACAGAAACTTCACCAAAAAATTCTCCGATACGACTATCTAAAAACAAAAAGGTCGAAAATGCCCATATCGTAGTAATAATAGCGGAGATAATAGGCGGAATCACTTCTAGAGTTCCATCGATAGCAGCCTGTACGGGAGTCTTACCCCGTTCATAATGTTGATAAATGTTTTCGGCAATTACAATCCCGTCATCTACCAGGATTCCAATTACAATAATCATCCCAAATAAGGACAAGACATTAATGGTTACATCAAATTGCCCGGCAAAAATAAACATTCCTAAAAAAGCAACCGGTAATCCAAAGGCTACCCAAAAAGCCAAACGGGTATTTAAAAAAACAGAAAGGAACAGCAACACTAGTAACATTCCTACCACGGCATTTTCGGCTAACAAAGCTGTACGTTGATTTAAAGTAATAGAAAGATCCCTAACCACATCCAGTTGAACGTTATTATATTTTTGGTTAAAATCTTCAATATATACTTTGACTTTATCTGCAGAAGCAATTAGGTCTTCGTTATTCGTACTGGTAATTGATATGGCTACCGATAGATTTCCGTTAAAATAAGACACATTCGGAGTTTCAGCAAAACGGTCCCGAACCTCTGCTACATCCTTTAAACGAATCGTTTGTCCGTTCGGATTAGAGCGTACTACCAGGCTTGAAAGTTCATTCCCGTAATAGGATCGGTTATTCGCCCGGATAAGGTATTCTTCTTCGTTTGTTTTAATAGTTCCTCCGGTAACCAAGATATTAGCACTGCTTACCGCTTCGGCAACTTCACTAAAGCTAAGCTGATAGGCTAATAGTTTATTCTCGTCGACGGCAATTTCAATTTCTTCGTCAGGATAACCTAACACTTCAATTTGTGAAATACCATCAATAGCTCGCAAATCATTTTCAATTTGCCTTCCAATTTGTTTTAAGGTTGCCAGCGAAATATTTTCTCCGCTTACAGCAAAACTAATTGTTTCCCGGACTTCTTCTAATTTTGAAACAACTAAAGGTTCCATTCCGGTAGGAAAAGAAGGTACTCGATCTACTGCATTTTTAACCTCTAACAACATGAAATCGATATCCTCTCCCTTTTCGATTTCTACATTAATAGTACCACTGTTTTCTCGGGAAGTTGAGGTAACCCGGTCTACTCCTTCAAGCCCTTTCAGGTTATCTTCTATTTGCAACACAATCCCTTCTTCAATTTCTTGCGGAGAAGCTCCCGGATAGGTAATAGCAATGCTGATAAATTTAGAATCCACCAAAGGAAAAAAGGAAGATTTCATGGAGAGCGCCCCCACGATCCCAAAAACAAAAAAGGCAATAACTACCACGTTTACAGCAACGTGGTATTTAATAAAATAGGCGATGATTTTTCTCATTAGTCAGCCAGCGTTTGAGAAGTTCCTACTGCATTTTCCTTTTTACTTTCTTGAAAAGGAGAGACTAACATCCCGGCATATGCTCCCGGAACACTTTTAGATAATACTACTGTACCATCCGGAATGCCTTGAAGAACCATCTTTTTATCTGAAAAATAGACGGGTTGCACGGGGATGACATCTAGAATACTATCCCTTACAATATACACTTCATTGTCAGATAATAATAAACTACGATCCATCTCAATTGCATTTTCCTGTTCTTTTCCTTTAAGTACAGCTTCGAGGTACATACCTTCTCTAAGGGCAGGGTCTGATATTTCAACAAACGAAGTAATCGTTTGCGAAGCCTGATCGACACTCCCGTTAACCCGTACAATATGACCAAGGTAGGTTTTACTACTCTTCAAATCTTTTAAGGTAACTTTGTTACCAATCGTTAGGAGATCAGCATATTCTTTTGGGATGGCAATTTCCATTTCGTAGGTTCCCGTTTCAATAAATTCTCCTAATTTTTGACCCGGTCTGATCAACGTACCCTCATTTACCAAAGCCTGGGTTAAAACCCCCTTAAACGGAGCAACAATGGTATACTTAGAAAGCCGTTGTTCCAGGTTTTTTACATTGTAGTACGAACTATAAATATTACGACCGGTGATAAAAAACTTTTCCTGGTCAGATGTCACTTCCGGAAGTTCAGGAGTCGCTTTACTCATATCAAAACTATCCAGGTAGGTTTGCCATTTGTCAAAAAAATCAGGATAATCCAAACGAAGGTCCGGCATAATCGATGTAATTAAATTGTATAAATTACTTTTTGCCGATTGTACCGAAGCATAATACTCCGTCGCATCCATACGTATCAATACCTGACCTCTATTAAAAGTCTGTCCGGTTCTAAATAATTTTGCTCCACCTCTAAATACCCCCTGAACTTCAGCGTAAAGTTCCAGGCGTCTTTTAGCAATCAGACTACCAGTAGATGCAATTTCGATAGGAACTGCGGTATTCTTTACCGTATCCGTAAAAACGGTTTTGATTACTTTATCCGGTTTGGGTTTAGGGCGTTTTTTATTTGCAATGATCGTTTTAGCACCAAAAAAAGCACCAACAATCAATAATACGCCTAAAATTGAAAGTATAATTTTTCTCATATATTGGGGTTGTCTTATGATAGCATACCAACTATCCAGACAAAACTATTAAGTAGCTGCTAGTCCCGTAGTTAAGGAAGTCATAAATGTACTATCTATAATTAACAAGGTAAACTTTACTAAATATTCTATTTGTAAGGTGTATTTAGTTCTATTCTTCAAATATTAGCATAAACCAAAGATGAATACAACCTTTCAGGAAAGAAAAAATCAAGTAATAGAAATTACTATTAAGGAAGACCGGTATGAAAAATCACTTGAATTTAATCAAAAGCAATGCGAATTGAGGGCTGAACTCTTAAATGCACACTTCAATTTCTATAAATTTTTAATTAAATAACGAATTGAGGGCTGAGGCTCTCGAATCTACAATTTAATTTATTCAATAAAAACTAGACGAGGACTGAGGCTCTCGAAGTCCGTTTCTAATTATTCTTAATAACTCGAAACAGTATTTATCTTTCTAAATTCATGTTCAATACTGTCCAAACGTTTGTTTACGCTTTTAAAATTAGAATTGCTACCTAATTTTAATTCTTTTATAGCTGCTAATATTTCTTCTTTATCACTTATCGTACAAGAAATTTTACGTAGAGATAAAACTTTCTCTACTTTTATTTATTATGCTTATCGTTAAAAATATATCTATAACACTAGCATAATATTATCAAAATTAAACATAGATATTTTGGCTATTTAGTTCATAAACTTACCCCTTGAAACAATATGATTATTTCTACCGAAGTAAAGAAGAAATATCGATCAAAGTTCCGTCAGGACCGGTGAGAAGCATTCGTTTTTGACCATAAAAAGTATCAGTAGGTTCTTGTACGATACGGTAACCTTTTTCCGTAGCAATCCGAAAACTTTCTTCGACATCATTTACCACAAAAGTCAAATAGGCACCTCCTGGGTTTTTAGACAAATCATTAGGTACAAGATGATGATTAACAGCTAAAAAACCAATTTCAAAACCAGTAGTATGATTTTTTAATTGAATATACCAATCACTTTCAAAAGTAGTTTTGAGATCGAATAGTGTATGGTAAAATAAACTACTAGCCCCTAAATCCTTAGATAAAATATTGATTATAAACCTATTCATTATGAAAATGGTATTATCAACAGTTAATCCGCCAAATCCGCAATTTTACCCTTTACTTTTTGAAGCGTTTGTATTAACTGTTCGATTTCCTGTTCGGTAAGGCTTTCCTGAACTGCCGGAATCAAATCGTACATGATGGGAATTACTTGTTCAATAACTTCTTTTCCATGTGCCGTCAGGAAAATACGATTAATTCTTCGATCGGACATATCTGTTTTACGAACCACCAAGTCCTTACTTTCCATACTATTCACTAAGCGGGTCATAGAGGTTTTATCCCTATGTGTGATAAAAGCCAAATCATTTTGGGATTGACCATCCTTAACACGTAACCTTTTTAAAACGCTCCATTGTTCTTTAGAAAGATCCAGGCCTTTCTCTTTAAATGCTTTCTGAACTAAAAACCCAAAGTCATAATGTATTTTTCCTATCCAGGATAAGGCATGTGAGGTTAAATCAATAGCTTTGGTCTCTTTCATCTTTTCCATTTTATCGTTTGTACAACATTCTGCTTTTACAGCAAAGTATCGCTAATCTAATACATCAGGTACGTTTGATTATGATTAAATTATCCCATACCTAATTTATGACTGGCAAAAATATTTATAAAATTCTGTTTATTCCTTATGGAATTAATAATTAGTACAAATTTAATCATAAATTGATTTTTTCTTTACAACCTAATTTTGAATTTGCTCTTATTCAGTTTATAATCAAACTCATTCTAACTACTTCATTTGATGGTCGGTATTTTTCTAAAAATGTAAGTTAACTAACTGATTATTATTTGTTTGACAATAAGTTATTTATCCATTTAAATTCTCCAACTCCCCTTGCGATTGTTCCCAGTTTTCCATTAATTTTTGAAGCTGTTGTTTTTTATCCTGGTAACTGTTAAAAAATCCTGGTTTGGCAATGGTTTGATCATAATTAAGTGCCAACTCCAAATCAATTTCTTTAATTTCTTTTTCTAACTTATTAATTTTTGATTCGGTGTTGCTAATCTTATTTGTAAGGGATTTAATCTTTTTTTGTTTTTTATAATCAAGCTTGGTATCATTCTTAACTTCGGTTTTTTCTGAAACCACAACTTTTTTCTTCTCAATTTCTTTTAAATCGGAAATTTTACGCTGATCCAGGTAAAAATCAATATCTCCCAGATATTCCCGGATGTTTTTGTTTTTAAATTCGTAAACCAAATTAGTTAAACCTTGTAGAAAATCCCGGTCGTGCGAAACGAGAATCAGGGTTCCTTCAAAACGTTCCAGTGCTTCTTTTAAAATATTTTTGGATTTAATATCAAGGTGGTTCGTAGGTTCATCCATCACCAAAACATTAAAAGGCTCCAGAAGCATTTTACATAAAGCCAAACGATTACGTTCTCCCCCGGATAATACCTTTACTTTCTTTTCTACATCATCTCCTCTAAAAAGAAAAGCACCCAACATGTCCCTGACCTTTGTTCGGGTTTTTTCATTAGCCGCATTGATCATGGTTTCATGAATGGTGATGTCCCCATCTAGATATTCGGATTGATTCTGGGCGAAATAGCCTAACTCTACATTATGTCCCAGTTTTAATTCACCCTGATACTTAATTTCATCAACAATAATTTTAGCCAGTGTTGATTTACCCTGACCATTCTGACCTACAAAGGCAATTTTAGAACCTCTTTCCACTAAAAGGTTGATATTCTTGAGTACTTCTTTTTCCTCGTAAGCTTTCGCAACCTTTTCTGCCTCAATCACTACTTTTCCGGGTTGTACACTTACCGGAAAGCTGATGTTCATTACCGCATTATCATCTTCATCTACTTCAATACGGTCTATTTTATCCAATTTTTTAATCAGGGATTGCGCCATAGAAGCTTTTGTGGCTTTTGCCCTAAATTTTTCAATCAACTTTTCAGTTTGTTCAATTTGTTTGGATTGGTTCTTTTGTGCAGCTAATTGTTGTTCTCTTATTTCTTTGCGTAAAACGAGGTATTTTGAATACGGTTTGTTATAGTCATATATACGTCCTAGTGATATTTCTATAGTCCTATTAGTAACATTATCTAAAAACATTTTATCATGTGATACGATAACTACTACCCCATTATAACCCCTTAGGAAATTCTCTAACCAGATGATAGATTCAATGTCCAAGTGGTTGGTAGGCTCATCCAGCAGTAATATATCGTTGTTTTGAAGCAACAATTTAGCCAATTCAA
Organism: Aquimarina sp. ERC-38; assembly: GCF_026222555.1. Classification (NCBI taxonomy): domain Bacteria; kingdom Pseudomonadati; phylum Bacteroidota; class Flavobacteriia; order Flavobacteriales; family Flavobacteriaceae; genus Aquimarina; species Aquimarina sp. ERC-38. Next base: position 639,832 of record NZ_CP098511.1, read on the forward strand.
TTCGCATTCGCCATCCACCAGAAAATGTATCTGTTAATTTATTAAAATCTTCCGGTTTAAAACCTAGACCTTGTAGTACCCTTTCTGTTTCTCCCTGGTAGTTATATCCCCCCAGAATTTCATATTGATGGGTCAGATCACTTAGATCGGTAATCAATTGTGTATAGCCTTCACTTTCATAATCCGTACGTTCCGCTAATTGAACGTTAATTGAATCCATTTTACGTTCGGCTGCTTTTATTTCTTCAAAAGCTTCATAAGATTCATCTAAGACCGTACGCCCTTCAACAAAATCAATATCCTGCTTTAAAAATCCGATTTTCACCTCTTTATCCGTGGCAATTTGTCCGGAGTCCGGTTCTTGTTCCTTAGAAAGTATCTTTAACATGGTTGACTTCCCTGCGCCATTCTTTCCTACCAATCCTACCCGATCTCCTGCACTTAATCTAAAAGCTATTTCTTCAAAAAGGTATTCTCCTCCAAAAGATATGGATACGTTATGTATGTTTAACATCTACTTCCGAAATTTTTATGCAAAGATGCTTAATTTTATAGTAGCAAAAAAGGATTATGAGCTTCTTGAAAGGAACTAAATTGTACAGTATATTCACCGGAACCTGCCCGGTTTGTCAAAATGAAAGCATGTATGTCAAATCAAATCCTTACAAGTTAAGTACTACACTGGAGATGCACGAAAGATGTAGTCATTGCCATACCAAATATAAAATCGAACCTTCCTTTTTTTACGGCGCTATGTATGTTAGTTATGCGGTAGGTATTGCTTTTGCAACCGCTGCATTTGTGATTGCTAATCTTATTTTTAAAGCAAGCCTTTTAAACACCTTTTTTGCAATAGTCATCACCTTGGTAGTTTTCTTACCTATTATTTTACGGCTATCCCGAAATATATGGATCAATATCTTTATGGGTTATAATAAAGAAAAAGCGGTATCAGCTAGTAAGTAAAACGGTTAATATCGATTTCCGCAGGTAGAGCTTTCTGATTTTCGATGTGCTGGAATAGTACTTCTGCCGCCCAGGGTGCAGCTAAAATCCCTCTGCTACCCATACCATTTAATAAATGAATGTTAGCGTACTGATGATGAGTTCCTACTAAGGGGCGCCTGTCTTTAACTGTGGGTCGTACTCCTGCCATTTGTTCCACAACCGTAAAATCGGTTTTTATAACCTTTTCCAGTTTTTGTAGAATAATTTCTTTAGCATTAACCGTAGGTGTATTATTTTTTTCCTGGTTATTATAAGTAGCTCCCACCTTATACAAATCATCTCCCAGAGGAATAATAAATAGAGAAAATTTTAAGGCCTCCCGCAGGTTCAAAGACATAGACCGAATAATAAGATATTCCCCTTTGTTACCAACCATGGGCAATTTAGCAAAATAAGGATTATTCTTCATCCCAAAACCTTCGGAAAAAACAATATGTTTTGTTTCAACACCTTTATAAAATACAGCTGAATTGTCAGGATCTATCTCCGCATGATCAAAACTTTCTTTGTGAAAGACATTAATCTCTCGTAGATAATCTTCAAATAACCCTAAGGCTTCGGCAATCTTGATTTTTCCGGTCTTCTCCACCCTTCCTAGCTGGTAAGGTGCAGAAATTTCTTTATTTGCATTGGCTACTAAGGTTGGAGCTAAATAATCTTTTAGTAACACATGATCCCGGGATTCAAACCAAAGATTTTGTTCTTCTATTGAATGAAACCTTCTTAAAATACTCAGATCAACTTGCAAAGACTTCTTTAGTAATCTTTCTAATCGTGAATAGTAGCGAAGTGCTATCGGTAATTGTACTTGGGCGTTCCAAACTGGAGTAAACCGTTTCAAAACAACTGGATTATAGAGTCCACCTGCAACTTTAGATGCTTGTTGTGAAAAATTATCAAACACCAGATAGGATTTATCGTGCTGCTCTAATTGTTCACAGAAAGCCATCCCTACTAACCCAAAACCAACGATAATGTAATCAACTTTCATCGCTTGTAAAGTTACTGGTTTTTAAAGTTATTAGGTTACTAAGTTATTACGGCATTAGCCTCGAGGCGGAAGTTATGATACTTCAAGCCTAATCAGCAAAATTATAAATAGTTAAATTATTCCTAGTTGTCCATTCTATAATAATTTCTATGTGTAACTTATCAATGGAATTTATACAAATAAAGTAGATAATACTAACTAAGTTCACCCAAGTTAACATATTAACTCAGTAACTAAATAATTAATAACACTTTACAACAAAAAAACGCCCGACTAAAAAGCCAGGCGTCTATTATAATTTAAGTAGATGAAGCACTAGTAACTCCACATATCCATTTCAAAATTTCGAATACTTTCTTTAATTCGTTCACTCTCTAACAACTGCATTAACGCATTGTCAACAATATAGTCATCAACCTCACGGTCACCTTGTATATTATCTTCTTTATATATTACCGAATTAAATCTTCTCGCATTTAGAATATGATCATAGGTAAATGGAAACGATGTATTCTTCCTATTGAATGCCATAGCATTATGTAAAATTTCACGAGCGTCCGGGTACCATACCCAAAACAATTCAACCATATCCGGTTCATCATCATCAAGGAAGTTTACATCCGGTGCTACCGGGGCAATCGCTAATAAACGATATCTTAATTCTCCCTGACGCTTGTCAAAATACCAGTATCCTCTGATATGGAATTCCGAAATATCCGCAGCGCTAATAGTAGTTACTTCAACGTATTGAGGGTCTACTGTTTCACCTGCATTAAATTGTTCATACCCTAAGTCTAAAGTATCTATTTTTGACAAAGTAGTAGACAAATCATCCAGTGTACGTTCTTCTGTAAAATACGAATCCGAATAAATCTTTTTGATCTTACCGTTTTTAATATTACTTAAAAGAACATCATACAAGGATCTTCTGTAAGAACCTATTTGTACCGTATCAATTGGATAATATAAAGGAAAATTAATTCGCTCATCAAGATCGATAATTTCCCAGGTAGTCTTAGCCCATAATACATCACGTTTATCAACATACCCGTATTCAAGAGGTTTGTCATTATCCGCTAATATTTGTTCTGCAGTTTTCTTTCCAATTTCTTCAGGTTCATCTGCATTTAAAATATTAGCCTGCCCTAAAGATACTGAGGTAATCAAAACACCACAGAGTGCTAAAAAAACATTTCTCAAATTCATAATCATCGTTTTATTCTAGTTAGATAATTCAATAATTACCGGTGAAATCTTTTTCAATTTATATCCGGAATTACTAGCTAACTGAGCTTTAATATCTATTACCTGCACAGAAGAACCTCTTTTAGCTTTTCTTAAAGCAGATTTCGCTTTTGAACTTAAACGTCCACCATTCACACTTATTGTAGGTTGACCTTCAACTTTAAATTTAAATCCGGTAACTTTTAACTTAATATCAAAGTCAAAGTCCGGTAAAATAGCACCAATAGAAGCTTTATCCAAACCACTCTTAGACATCTTAATACTTCCTTCTTCACCTCTTACAGTTCCAACAGGTCGTGGGATATCTTTAATTCTAAATTTCTTACTACTGGTAATAGAAGTTCCGTTAGGTAATTTACCGGAAACTTTAATATCCACTTCTCTTGACCTAACCGTAGTAACATCCATTACATACCGTCCGGCACCACCGCTTTTACGTAAACCCGGAGCAGAAGCATTAATAGTAGGAACACCTGGAATTGAAATGGTCATCGGATTTTTAACCCCTCTATATACCACATTCATTTTATCCGCAGAAATTACTGCCGAATTTGGTTTAGGGATGACCGCATATGAACTTTCAATAGGAATGGTGACAATAGAATCACCTTCTTTAAATTGAAATTCACCTTTAATTTCTCTTTCACCTACATTTCCAGCCGGGAAGTCCAACAATGTTTGACCTTCCTGCATAGACTCGGCATCCAGTTCTTTACCGTTTACAACTACTTTAAAAGCTTTTAATGTTTTATCTCTTTTACCTAAGATGATACGACCTTTAAAAGGTTCACCACTAAAGAAAGCTGTCTTGTCTGGAACTACAATAGCCTGAAAATTTGATAAAGAAACTTCAGATTGTAACTGACCGGAAAGCATTGCGGAAAGCACTTTACTTTCTGTACTTTTAATATCATTCTGAATTTGAGTCAACTTCGTAACGGAAGCAATCATTGGAAATCCTTCAAAATTATACTTTAACCAGTCTACTTTCTGACCTTCACGATTTGTAATCTTTTCTGTTGAAAATTCCTTTTCAATGTTTTCAGCAATTTTAGGATATTGATCACTAATCACTCCGGTTACACCAGTTCTATACTTATCTATTTTACTCATGAATTCTTTACCAGCCGGAGTAATATTTCCACTTGCAAAAAATAATTCATCCAGTACTACATTCTTATCCATTACCTGGTAGTCCGTAGGATCTTCCACGTCTTTTAAGATAGTACCTTTTAAGTTTTCAATATAAGTATTTAACTCTTTTGTCTCAGCACTCACCTGATCCGCCTTCTCTTTTAAAGGCTTATACTTTGCTGGCTGTTCTGAAACTTTTTCGGTTAAACCTGCCATAAAAGCAGTGTTTCTCTCGGTTGTTGTTGCGTTAGATTCGGATAACTTTTCGTTCATTAATCCGAAGGCAGCCAACACCTCTTTTGACATATTTAATGCCATCATTGCAATAAATACCAAGTACATCAGATTAATCATCTTCTGCCTTGGTGACAATTTTCCTCCTGCCATAATTATATATTTTTTGGTAGTTTTTTAGTTATTACTATTGTTACTGCGATTTCAGAAAATTAATTTCTGTTCATTGCCGTTAACATACCACCATATACACCATTAAGGGAAGAAAGATTACTTGCCAAGCTTTCCATTTGTTCTTTAAGCTTTGTAGCATTTGCAGCAATTGCAGCATTTGCTTCAGCTTGCTCCGTAGAAGATTCTAACTGAACTTTGTACAAGCTATTTAAAGATTCTAATTGCGTTGCAGCTTTAGACATTTCTTCGCTATACTTTTTCTGTCCGGCAATCGCATCTACCGTAGGGGAAATACTTTTAGCCGCACCTTCAAAATTACGAATACTTTCTCCAAGGCTACTCATTAGGTTAGAGTCCAGTCTTGCATCTTTAAGCATATCATCTAACTTCTTAGATAACAAACCTTCTGGAGTTGCATCTACTTTCTTGTCTTTTTTATTACTAGCACCACCTGCTAATTCAGGGTATACTAAAGACCAGTCAAGTTCGTCATCTACAGGTTCAAAAGCAGATACTGTAAATACCAATGCTTCTGTTACCAGACCTGCAATTAACATTTGATTACCAAAAGGCCAATGCATAATTTTAAATAATGCACCTAAAATTACTACAGCCGCACCTAGACCGTAGACCATGTTCATTAACTTTTTGCTTGATTTTGAATTTGCCATAATTAAATTTGTTTAGTTTGAAATTTAAAAAAATTAAAAGGGGTTAAATTATTAAATTGATAGATTTATTGGGACTTGCTTGTATTCTGTATTAAAATAATTAGTTTCTCGTATTATCTGCTCCGGTAGCTTCCGTACCCATATAATCCTGCACGGTTCTAAATCCGATATAACTTCTTGCAGAATCCGCATACTCGTAGTCTCTGGTACTTACCTGTAGGAAATAAGCAACATCCTTCCAGGAGCCACCGCGAACAACTTTTCTTTTATTATCATCGTCATTAACATTAGGGTTCATAGACGATACATATTCGTAAGCCGCAGGATCGTAAGAAGATTGTACCCATTCCGACACATTACCTGCCATATTATAAAGATTATAATCATTAGGCTCAAAGGTGTCTGCTTCTACCGTATATAAGAAGTTATCAGCAGCGTAATTACCTCTCAAAGGCTTAAAGTTTGCAAGAAAACAACCTCTGTCGTTCATTGCGTAAGGACCACCCCAGGGATATGTTCCTGATTCTAAGCCACCTCTGGCTGCATATTCCCATTCTGCTTCGGTAGGAAGTCTGAAATAGTTTACGAATTCTTTTTTACGCTCTTTTTGATAGGTGTTTTTTTCAATAGTTCTCCATTGACAGAAAGCTTTTGCTTGTTCCCACGAAACTCCCACTACCGGATAATCGTCATAAGCACTGTGCCAGAAGTAATCATTATGCATAGGTTCATTATAAGAATAATTAAAATCCTTGATCCAAACCGTTGTATCCGGATATACTTCAATAATTTCTTCTTTTACAAAGTCTTTTCTGTTTTTATTTCGTGCTCTTGCCGCTGCTTGTATATCCATGGAAGTAAAGCGGAATTTTAATTTACTTACATCCAGGGTACGACGACCATTATAAGATTCTTCAAGAGGGATATACATTGTATCCATTACCTCTGCATAAAACTCATCCGGGTAATCTTCTACATCCCACTCGATATCAATATCTTTATTAAGTTTTCGACCTTCGTAACCGGTTTCACCTAAACCACTGTAATTATCGTATACATATTTTTCGTACACCGACATATCTTCAGTATCCGTGTCCAGAAACGCATATTCACCAACACCATCATCACCAGGAGTTTTACCTTGTTCTTCGGCCATAATGGCTAAACGCATACGGACTACGGAATCTCTTACCCACATTACAAACTGACGGTATTCGCTGTTGGTAACTTCGGTTTCATCCATATAAAAGGAACGAACTGTAACAGTTTTAGTAGGGGCGTTAGCAAGTGCTGCTTTATCGTCATCTGATTTTCCCATGATAAATGACCCTCCGGGGATGAGTGCCATACCATATGGTTTTTCAGGATGCCATTTTTTTCCTTGCACTCCGACCAATTCACCACGGTTGCCACTACCGCCGCAACTGGAGAGAATTATTATCATAGCAAGTAATGATACAAATTTCTTCATAACTTCTTTTAGGTTAAGATCTTTGAGATTTAAGATGGTAAACCTATTTATTTATTTCCAGAAAACCAAAAATTTTCTAAAAAATATCTTAAATCTCCCTAATAACAATGTTAAACTTCGTTTTTACGTTTTGCTTTATACCATCTTTCTGGTATTTCCTGATTACAAGCTCGCTTATAATCGTTGTACGTGCAAGGTAATAACGTGTGTCTTTCTAATTTATTATTTCCGGAGGGAAGAAAAGGTATTTCAATCCACCATCTTTTTGTAATCGAACTTTGGTAAAATGACAAAATTTCATCTTCAACGGGCACCTGGTAGTGAAGTGTTTCTTTTTTACTTTTGATATTCAATTCATTAGTCCTGTAATTCAATCCTTCTATAAAATACCATATCATTTGTGCAATCAAAAGATATTGGTGTTTATTTTCCTGAAAACATTCAAATATACTGAGACTTTTTACTTTATCACTTATTCCTGCATATCGGGATATGGCACAAATTTCTCTATGATTAAAACCATTAGGAGATATAACTTCCGGACTTACGAAAGAATTTTGCAAGGCTTTTAGGTCAATACTTACCAAATCCGCATCTCGCATGATAGGTTCTACTATAGTAATATCTGTAATAACATCTCCTAACCGGTACGCATCAAAATATAATTTTTCAATTAAATCAATATGCTCCTGAGAATTAAAATATGTTTGATACCCAATATTACTGTAGTTGAATAGATTGTAGGGTTGATCTACAATGATCTTACCTACGTAGGACTGATTAGTTAAGGTAGTAGCTACATTACCGAGATCAAATGTTGCATCTACATTGACCATATTGACCATACGTTCTAATACGTCATACGCCCGATATTGGTAATAGGCCAAATCCTGACTCCCGCCTAAAAGTATAGGAATTACATCTGCCTTTAATAAATCCTGAGTAATCTCTTGAACGAGGTAATAAGTGTCCTGCAAGGTATTACCCGGATGAATAGTTCCTAAATCTGCAATGGAAACTCCCCAATTTCCCGGAAATAATTTGTAAAGGTTTCTGCGTATTTCATTGAAGTCAAGTAAAACCGGGTTATCTAAAATACTACCTCTGGTTTCATTTATTACAATAATGGCAATATCAATATCTTTGAGATCCGGTACGGTCCATTCATCCGTATGAATGTAGATATTTCGCCCTACCGACTTCTTATCAAACTTCATCAAATCAGCAATAAGGTTACTACTGACCGGTTCTAAAAATTCAAAAGGCATATCTGGGAAAGAGTTCTGCGGTTATTAATTTTTGAGTTACTTTTTCTTTGTTGCAGTCTTACGGGTTGCCTTCTTTTTTGCAGGTGCCTTTTTCTTAGGTGCTTTCTTTTCAATCAAATCTTTCACCTTTTCCAATGTTAATTTTTCCGCATCTACGGTTTTAGGCAACTCAATTTTTATTTTCCCTTTGATAATATTACTCCTACCCCATCTTGCTTTTTCTACCCGAATGCCTTCTTCTTCCCAATTATGAATAACTTTATCTATCTCTTTTTGTTTTTTCTCTTCAATCAATTGAATGATATCCTGTTCGGAAAGGTTGTCAAAGTCATACTTTTTATTAACGTTGATAAACATTCCTTTCCATTTTAAAAACGGTCCAAAACGACCCGTACCTTTTTGTACGGGAAGGTCTTCATACATATAAATAGGGGCATCCGCTTTTTCTTTAGCATCAATCAATTCTTTTGCTCGTTCAAGACTGGTGCTTAACGGATCTTCTCCTTTTTCAAGGGAAACAAACTTTTCACCGAACTTCACATATGGTCCGAATCTTCCATTATTGACGGTAACCGGTTCTCCCTTATAAGTACCTAATTCTTTAGGTAACTGAAACAAATCCATTGCTTCTTCAAACGTGACGTTGCTTAAGGTTTGTCCGGGGGCAAGACTGGCAAATTTTGGCTTTTCATCATCTTCAACCGATCCGATTTGAACCATAGGCCCGAATTTCCCTAAACGTACGCTTACTGGTTTTCCAGTTTCAGGATCTTCTCCCAGAACCCGTTCTCCTACCTCACGCTCAGCATTTTTAGCTACATCTTCAACCCGTGGGTGAAATTCGTCATAAAAGGTTTTCATGACATCAGTCCAATCCTCATTTCCTTCGGCAATATCATCAAAATCCTGTTCGACTTTTGCTGTAAAATTATAATCCAACACCGTAGAAAAATGATTTACCAGAAAATCGTTGACTACCATTCCTACATCGGTAGGAGTTAATTTTCCTTTATCACTACCTACTTTTTCAGAGAGTTGATTATTTTTAATGGTACCGTCTTTCAAAACCATCTTGGTAAACTTGCGTTCTTCTCCTTCTTTAGTTCCTTTTTCTACATATTTTCTGTTTTGAATTGTAGAAATTGTAGGTGCATACGTAGAAGGACGCCCAATGCCTAGCTCCTCCAATTTTTTAACCAGTGCTGCTTCAGAATATCGACTAGGTGGACGCGTAAATCGTTCGGTTGCACTAATTACCTTTTGGTACAATTCTTCATTTACCTTCATTGCCGGTAAGATACCTTCTTTCTCTTCATCTTCTTCATCGCTTCCCTCCAGGTACACCTTTAGAAATCCTTCAAATTTAATCACCTCTCCATTTGCAGAAAACTCTTCTTTAAAAGAACCCGAACCTATTTTAACGTTTGTTCGTTCCAGTTGAGCATCACTCATTTGTGAAGCGATAGCTCTTTTCCAAATTAATTCATACAAGCGTTGCTGATCGGATTCCACCGGAACCGTATGTTTTGAAAAATCAGTAGGACGAATAGCTTCGTGTGCTTCTTGAGCTCCTTTGGACTTTCCTTTGTACTGCCTTAATTTACAGAATTCTTCCCCATAGGCTTCCAAGATTTCTGCTTTCGCTCCGTTTTGGGCTTCGGTAGAAAGGTTTACACTATCTGTTCTCATATAAGTAATAAAACCTGCTTCGTAGAGACGTTGCGCCATATTCATGGTCTTACTTACCGAAAAATATAATTTACGGGAAGCTTCTTGTTGTAAAGTAGAAGTAGTAAACGGGGGCGCCGGTGATTTTTTAGCCGGTTTTGTGGTAAGATCCGCTACTTTATAGGAAGCACTGATATTTTTATTTAAAAAGGCTTCTGCCTCTTCTCTCGAAGTAAAATTTTTAGGCAATTTTGCCTTGATTACTTTTCCTTCTTTGTTAGTGAATTCAGCGTCTATCCGATACGAAGCCACCGGTTTAAAATTAATAATTTCACGTTCTCGTTCTACGATTAAGCGTACGGAAACGGATTGTACCCTTCCGGCTGAAAGCCCACCCTTTACTTTTCTCCAAAGTATTGGTGATAATTCATAACCCACTAGCCTATCCAGAACTCTTCTGGCCTGCTGAGCATTGACCAGGTTATAATCTATAGAACGCGGGTTCTCTATGGCTTTTAAAATAGCTTTCTTAGTAATTTCATGAAAAACAATGCGCTTGGTATTGCTTTTATTTAAATCCAGTTCTTCTGCCAGATGCCAGGCAATTGCCTCTCCCTCACGGTCTTCATCACTGGCTAACCAAACCATTTCTGCTTTTTTAGAAAGGTTTTTTAACTTCTTAACTATATCTTTTTTGTCGCTCGATACGACATATTTGGGTTTAAAGTCTTCCTCAACATCAACTCCTAACTCCTTAGAAGGTAAATCTGCAATATGTCCGAAACTGGAAGCTACGGTATACTCTTTACCTAGAAATTTTTCAATGGTTTTGGCTTTGGCCGGGGACTCCACTATCACTAAATTCTTTGCCATTCTCCTTTTTTTCAATCACAAAAGTATGTGATTTTTTTAATATCCTCGTTTTTTATTGAAGTTTCGTAAGACCGAATGTATCTCTGTTACATTAGAAAGTGGATGGTTCTGACAGATCTGTAATCGTATCATCAGGAAAACCGATTCCCTCTTTGTAAAGGTAATAGACAGGTATAAACATGAACGAAATAGTGAAATATAAGCCGATCCCACATGCTAAAATTCCTATAATGTAGGCTAATAAACCTGATAGTATTAGCAATCCAAAGCTTATCCCCCATACTTTATTTCCGAAAACAAATCCTGCTTTTACAATATCTTTTACTTCCAGTTCAGGATTAAAAGCAAAAATAACTCCAAAAAATTGCAATGGGATAATAGCGTACAAAACCGGCAAAAAACAAAGGGCACTGGATATTGCCAAAATTAAAAAGTAACATACCGATAGTAAGGTTAATTTTTTTAAATATCCTTTTTTAAAATAAAAGAAATAATCCGTGCTTACAGGTTCACCCAGGTCAGTCTGTTTACAAACTTTATAAAAATGAGCTCTGATAGCAAATTGTACGGCATAGGCTAAAAAGGAAAATAAAATAAAAACCAAGGTAAGCATGGCACCGGTAAAAAATGACATTGTAGTCCCTGCAACCGAACTTATTTCGCTAGAATTGTCTACTCCGTCCAGTAGTGCGGATGCTCCAAAAATGCTTAGCCCGGTGACCGCTATAAGGGCATATAATGCTATAATCAAAGGGACTAAGACTACAAAATTAAGCAGTAAGTGGATAAATCCCTGTATCCATACTTTTTTAAAAAGATCGATACTCTTTGAAAATACGTCTCCAAAATCAGGAGATTTGCCGCTATTAATTCGGGTAAAAATAAGATGTTCATTCATGGTTGTTTAGATTTAGTTAGGCTAAATATAAAAATTAAACAAGATTTATTCACTGACACTTTGACATAAATTGAATTGTTACCTATATTTGCAATTAAATTAAAGACCGAATTTCAGCCTTAATTTTTATGGAGAAGATTATTAATGAAGCTATTCAGGGATCTACCCTAACTGTAGAAAAAAATAATGGCAAGCGTAAATTGTTTATTGAAAGTTACGGATGCCAGATGAATTTTAGTGATAGTGAGATTGTTGCTTCTATACTGGCTAAAGAAGGATTTGATACTACGCATTTACTGGAAGAGGCTGATCTTGTCCTGGTAAATACCTGTTCTATTCGTGAAAAAGCTGAACTTACGGTTCGTAAACGCCTAGAAAAATACAACTCCGTTAAAAAAATAAATCCGGGAATGAAGATTGGCGTTTTGGGCTGTATGGCCGAACGTTTAAAAAGCAAATTCCTGGAAGAAGAAAAAATGGTTGACCTGGTGGTAGGTCCGGATGCTTATAAAGACTTACCTAATTTAATAGAAGAAATTGATGCCGGAAGAAATGCGGTAAATGTAATTCTTTCTAAAGATGAAACGTATGGCGATATCTCACCGGTACGATTGCAATCTAACGGAGTTTCAGCTTTTGTTTCTATCACCCGAGGATGTGATAATATGTGTACGTTTTGTGTAGTACCCTTTACCCGGGGAAGAGAGCGAAGCCGTGACCCGCAAAGTATATTATCAGAAATAGAAGACTTGGTAGCTAAAGGTTTTAAAGAAATCACTTTGTTAGGACAAAATGTAGATAGTTTTTTATGGTATGGCGGCGGATTAAAAAAAGATTTTGAAAAAGCTTCGGATTTTCAAAAGGCTACTGCTGTTAATTTTGCTAAATTGTTGGATATGGTGGCGCAAAAGTTTCAAAGTACCCGGCTGCGATTTACTACATCCAATCCGCAGGATATGACAATTGATGTTATTAAAGTAATGGCAAAGCATGATAATATTTGTAAATATATTCATCTACCTATTCAAAGCGGAAGTAACCGTATTTTAAAAGCTATGAATCGGTTGCATACCCGAGAGGAGTATTTTACGCTGATTGACACCATTAAAGAATACATTCCGGACTGTGCAATCTCTCAGGATATTATAACCGGTTTTCCTACAGAAACCGAAGAAGATCATCAGGACACCTTGTCTTTAATGGATTATGTAAAATACGATTACGGATTTATGTTTGCCTATTCGGAACGGCCGGGAACACTTGCAGAACGTAAACTAGACGATGATATACCTCTGGAAGTTAAAAAAAGAAGATTGGCTGAGATTATAGATAAACAACGGGCACATAGTGAATACAGGCACCGCAGTTTTATCGGTAAAACAGTAGAAGTATTAATTGAAAAAGAATCCAAAAAATCCGATCGACACTGGAGTGGTCGCACTACACAAAATACAGTCGTGGTTTTTCCGAAAGAACATTATCAAATTGGGGATTTTGTAATGGTACGTATTGATGAATGTACTAGTGCAACATTGTTAGGGAAAGCAAGTCCCTCAGCCCTCAAAGGAGAAACTTTTACTTGTACTTTGAAAGCTTAGTTTTTTAAATGAAGAAAATAAATTAAACTATCATTATGAAAAGATATTTATTTAATTTTTTATTGTTTGTCGTGGTGATTACCTCAATAAAATGTAGTACTGATGATAGCAATGAGATAAAAAGTGAGAGAAAATTAGTTTTAAAAACAACACAAATTGCAGACACCCCTATAGTATATAATTATGATACTAGCGGAAGATTTATAAATATTGAAGATACCATATCTGTATTTCCGGAGGTGGTAAGATTAAGAGAATCCGTATACAATAAAAATGGTCAAAAGGTTAGAGATATTTTTAGACGAGAGAAAGATTTTATTGCTGGTAAAATTCAATATATCTATAATACTGAGGATCAAATTACAAAAATAGTTCGTAGTTCTTTCAACGTTTTTTCGCTATTACCTAAAATTACCACTAGTACATTGACATACAACGATAACCAAATTGTTAGCATATCAAATATTGACAAAAAAAATCTGTATAAAATGATTTATACATTTAGAGATAATACTTATCAAAACTTAGAGAGATTTGAAGCATTTGACTACGAGTCAAATGACCTAGTGTTTGAAGAAACATATCAATATTCTCCTAACGGTAATTTAATTGCAAATGAAGTTTTAACCGGAGAAGATGATTTTAACAAGTCAAAATCTTTTATCTATGATGATAAGATTAATCCTTTGTCTGAAGGTAGCGAAAATCATTATTTAGATCTTCTCAGGAACCCTGCCCCTGCTTCTTTAGTAAGTAGATTAATTCCTTTATCTACAAATAATTCGCTTACTTCAATTATTGAAGGAGCTGAAATAGCTTTCGAATATAATGCTAAAAGTTATCCTATTGTAAAAACTACCATTTATAAAGATGATCGTAAAGATATTTTGTTGTTTAGTTATTACTAAATCAATTTAGAATTAAAATTAAAAGTTAATGGAAACAATACGTAAATTTTTAAAGTTGCCAATTACTACAGTTATAGTATGCATCTTTTTGCAAATTTCATGTGATAAAATTGAAGATGAAGATGATAATTTTGCAAATGATCCTTTGGCAATTGATATAGTAACAGGTATCAACTTAAGGGCAGAATTATATGATACTTCCATTATTCTAGGAAATCCTAATGATAAGACTAGTTCATTTAATGATAACATAAGGTTTAGCCCAACCCCTAATCCCCCAATCAATATTACTAAGTTATTGTTTACAAATACAAAGTTTACATCATCTCCATCTATTACGAATATTTGGGTTATAAAATCCAAACCATCAAAGGATTACTTAGATACTGACTATACGGAATTACTTCAAGACTTTTCTTATGACGAAAGTGAATTAGCTAATTTAAATATTTTAGAAGCAAAAGACGTAGAAAATACAGATGACGAATTATCTATTAACTTAAATCAATACGATCCGGGATACTATCGTATTTTTATTCAAATAGAAGGAACCCTGGTATGGTCAAACATTGTTATCCTGGATCCGGATAATCCTGATGCATTTACAGAATTAGAAGAATTTTGGAATTCAAAATAATAAAGTAATACTATAGAAATAAGAAATGCATAATAATGGATTCTTATTTCAGAATTAAATAAATGGAATCAGTACAGGCAACAAAACAACGTTTTGGAATTATTGGGAACGACCCCAAATTAAATCGGGCTATTGAAAAAGCAATACAGGTGGCTCCTACTGATATTTCGGTATTAGTTACCGGAGAAAGCGGGGTAGGTAAAGAAAGTATTCCTAAAATTATTCACGCTTTATCACATCGGAAACACGGAAAATATATCGCGGTAAATTGCGGAGCCATTCCCGAAGGTACGATTGACAGCGAACTGTTCGGACATGAGAAAGGTGCTTTTACCGGAGCAACACAAACCCGAAACGGTTATTTTGAAGTTGCAGACGGAGGTACTATTTTCCTGGATGAAGTAGGTGAATTACCGCTAACTACTCAAGTGCGGTTATTACGGGTACTGGAAAACGGTGAGTTCATTAAGGTGGGTTCTTCAAAAGTACAGAAAACCAATGTGCGTATTGTAGCAGCTACTAATGTGCAGATGTTTGAAGCTATTAAAAAGGAAAAATTCAGAGAAGATTTATATTATCGTTTAAGTACGGTAGAAATTCAACTTCCGCCTTTGCGAGAACGTAAAGATGACATCCATCTGTTATTTAGGAAGTTTGCATCTGATTTTGCATCTAAATATAAAATGCCCACCATCAGGCTTGACAACCATGCTGTTTTACTATTAGAAAAATACCGGTGGTGTGGTAATATTCGTCAATTACGCAACGTAGCCGAACAAATATCAGTCCTTGAACAAAACAGAGCTATTACAGCGCAGACGCTGCAAAGTTATTTACCTAATACCGGAAGTAATTTGCCGGCAGTAGTTTCTAAGAACAGTAGCGACAGTGATTTTAGTAATGAACGGGAAATTCTTTACAAAGTACTTTTTGATATGAAGAATGACCTGAATGACCTGAAAAAATTAACTATGGAGTTGATGCAAAACGGAAATTCACAAGATGTTCAGAAGGAAAATGAAGGTTTAATTCGGAAAATATATGGAGAAGATGAAGAAGAGGAAGCCGTTAACTTTGAAGAAGAACTCCCTACGACTACACCTGAGTATTTAAAAATTACGGAAGTAGGTAGTCTTGCTATGGATAGTGATAAATATCATTTTGCTGAAGAAATTCAGGAGGAAGAAACACTCTCGTTACAAGACAAAGAATTAGAATTGATAAAAAAATCTTTAGATCGACACCGAGGCAAAAGAAAAGCAGCGGCAGAAGAATTAGGGATAAGCGAACGAACCCTATACCGAAAAATTAAGCAGTATGATTTGTAGTTGGTAGTTGGTAGTTGGTAGTTGGTAGTTGGTAGTTGGTAGTTGGTAGTTGGTAGTTGGTAGTTGGTAGTTGGTAGTTGGTAGTTGGTAGTTGGTAGTTGGTAAAATATTGATTAATAATTACTTATGAAAATAGATTGCAGTTAATTTTAGAAAAATAGTACCAGATTTAGAAATTAAATATTAGAAAAAGGAGACGTGTAGTATCCCTTAAATTGAGCATTCCTTATTGTAAAGTCAGCTTTCTTTAAAGTTTATTTTTATAATTATTAATGTCCAGTAAAGATTCAAGATCGCTATCGCTTCTAGAATCAAGAATCAAGACTAATTATTATATTAGTAAAAACAATACTATAAAATTAGCTACTTTAAAAAGTTGAACTAATTTGATACCCGGTGATTAATAACTTAACAACACCCATGATGAATTTAGATAATAATTATTATAGAATCCATCAGTTCGAGTGCTTCGCCCAAAGGAAGAAGTGTAATTTATTCACGTTCAGCAGAGCTATCGAGAATAAGGATTTTAGTCAAAAAAGCTATTCTCGATACATTTTTTCTCCATTTCATTACGAAAAAACACTCGAATTGACGCTTTTTTCCCTAAATATATCAGAGATTTAATAACCTTAACCAAACGACGAATAACTTAATAACCAAAAACTCTTAACCAGTGCCTTTTGGCTATTGCCTAAAAAACCATACTATTGAAAACTAAAATTTTAAAGCGATTTCTTTCTTTTCTGGTTCTCGGAGTGGTACTTCTCACCTTGCAAGCTTGTGGAGCTTATTCCTTTACAGGAACTGATATTTCACCGGATATAAAATCTTTTCAGGTAAATTTCTTTCAGAACCAGGCGCCTATTGTTGTACCCGGGATTGATC
Source organism: Aquimarina sp. ERC-38 (assembly GCF_026222555.1). NCBI lineage: Bacteria > Pseudomonadati > Bacteroidota > Flavobacteriia > Flavobacteriales > Flavobacteriaceae > Aquimarina > Aquimarina sp. ERC-38. The sequence goes on from NZ_CP098511.1 coordinate 656,826, forward strand.
AGCGTTTTACAAACGCTTTACAGGATTTAATTGTAAATCAAACCAATTTACAACTAGCAACTTCAAATGGGGATTTGGTATATGAAGGAGAAATTGTTCAATATTATATTTCGCCAAATACAGCTACTTCTGACAATACAGCGGCACAAAACCGTTTGACTATTGGTATCAACGTTCGGTTTTTTGATACTAAAGATAATACTAAGGACCTAGAACAACGTTTTTCTTTCTTCTTTGACTACCCGGCAGCAACTTCAGAATCTGCTATTCAGGATCAAGCCATTGAAGAAATTTATGAGCGTATTACCCAGGATGTATTTAATGCAACCCTGGCACGGTGGTAAAATAAAAATATATTGACAACAGAAGAATTTACATATCTTTTAAAAAATCCGGGAATGATTCAGGAGCATCAGGTGAAAACCCTGGAGCAACTTTGTCACACCTATCCTTATTTACAATCGGCTAAAGCAATTTATTTAAAAGCCTTAAAAGATAAAGGAAGCTATCAATATAATGAGTACCTAAAAAAAGCAGCAGCACATACGGTTGACCGATGGGTATTGTTTGATTTTATTACCTCACCCGTATTTATAAAAGACCATTCTCAACATGCAACCTCTTCTAATTTTGAAGAATTAGAAGTTATGGAAGCCGAGGTAATTGAAGTATCAGCCCCCCCCGGACAAAAAGAGCTAACAAATACACCCTTGGAAGTTCCTGTTATTTCTAATCAGGAATCTTCTCAAAAAGAAGAAAAAAAAGAAGAAAATAAACCTGAGCCTGGTTCCACAGAAGGTGATTTTAGTCAAGAACCCATCCCCTTTAAAGCAGATGAAAAACATTCTTTTGCAGAATGGCTTCAGCTTACAAATGTCCGACCCCTTCATTCCGACTTAAAAAGTAACACTGTCAAGATTACCCAACTACCGGAAATTCCTGAAGAAGTAGAGAAGGATAAAATTTCGGAGGCTCAAGAGAGAAAGTTTGCGCTAATTGATAATTTTATTTCTAAAAATCCAAAAATAAAACCTGCCGATAAGAAAAGTCCTTCGCGAAATTTAGCCGGTCAACAAAGCATCCCCCCGGAAGAATTAATGACCGAGACTCTAGCCCGGGTGTATACTGCTCAGCATAAGTATAAAAAGGCAATTCAAGCTTATAAAATATTAATTTTGAAAAATCCCGAAAAAAGTGGTTTCTTTGCAGACCAAATTCGGGCAATACAAAAAATACAAGATACAAAATCATAAAAAATGACAACATTTTCGATATTTTTAGTACTCATCGTTATCGTTTCGTTTTTACTAATTGTAGTAATCATGGTACAAAATCCTAAAGGTGGGGGTTTATCTTCTTCTTTTGGTGGCGGAGGCACACAACAATTGGGAGGTGTCAAAAAAACGACGGATTTCTTAGATAAGAGTACCTGGGCATTAGCTACCTTATTGTTAGTATTAATTTTATTATCTAATGTTAATTTAATGGATGGACCTTTAGATAATTCTAATGTGGATTTGCAAGAAGTTGAATCTGTCCCGGTAACACCATCTGAAGTACCAACAACTGAAACACCCGTAGAGGAAACTCCGGAATAACTATATAAAAGCAGAAAAAAATGCCGACTTTATGACAAGTCGGCATTTTTTTTTTCAATTTGTCATATCGATCCCTATGGCATAATTTCTGAAATAACCGGATTCAAACAAATTCATTAAACTTTTAAATAAAAATAATTTAAAATGGGAATTAACATTAAACCGCTTTCTGACCGAGTAGTAATTGAACCGCTACCTGCAGAAACGCAAACGGCTTCGGGCTTATTTATCCCCGACTCTGCACAAGAAAAACAACAAAAAGGAAAAGTTGCTGCCGTAGGTGGTGGTAAAAAAGACCACACCATGACCGTAAAAGTCGGAGATACGGTTTTATATGGTAAATATTCCGGTACGGAGCTAAAATTAGAAGGTACGGACTATTTAATTATGAGAGAAGACGATATTCTAGCAATCGTATAGCTATAAAACATTTCTGTATTCTAACAGAATTTTAATAACACAATCATATAAACATATTGAGAATTCTGCTTTTGTAGAATTTGAAAAAGTTAAAAGAAAAAATGGCAAAAGATATAAAATTTGATATTGAAGCGAGAGATGGCATTAAACGTGGAGTTGATGCATTAGCAAACGCGGTAAAAGTTACTTTAGGGCCTAAGGGGCGTAATGTAATTATCGGTAAATCTTTCGGAGCACCTCAGGTAACAAAAGATGGGGTTACAGTTGCTAAAGAAGTAGAGCTGGAAAACGCTCTTGAAAATATGGGAGCACAAATGGTTAAAGAAGTTGCTTCAAAAACAAATGACCTGGCTGGTGACGGTACCACTACGGCAACTGTTTTAGCCCAGGCAATTGTAAAAGAAGGCCTTAAAAACGTAGCTGCTGGTGCAAATCCTATGGATTTGAAAAGAGGGATTGATAAAGCAGTAGAAGCTATTACTAAAGACTTAGAAAAACAATCTCAAGAAGTAGGAAGTTCTTCAGATAAAATTAAGCAGGTAGCTTCTATATCAGCTAATAATGATGAAACTATCGGAGATTTAATTGCTCAGGCTTTCGGAAAAGTGGGAAAAGAAGGGGTGATCACTGTGGAAGAAGCAAAAGGAACGGATACTTACGTAGATGTCGTAGAAGGGATGCAGTTTGACCGAGGTTACTTATCTCCTTACTTTGTAACAGATAGTGAAAAAATGACAGCTGACTTAGAAAGTCCGTATATCTTACTATACGACAAGAAAATTTCGGCTATGAAAGATTTACTACCAGTATTAGAACCTGTAGCGCAAACCGGAAAGCCTTTATTAATTATTGCAGAGGATGTTGACGGAGAAGCTTTGGCTACCTTAGTTGTAAACAAACTAAGAGGTGCGTTGAAGATTGCTGCGGTAAAGGCTCCTGGTTTTGGAGATCGTCGTAAGGCAATGTTAGAAGATATTGCAATCTTAACTGGTGGTACGGTAATTTCTGAAGAAAGAGGATTTACTTTAGAAAATACAACCATTGAACATTTAGGAACCGCTGAAAAAGTAGCTATCGATAAAGATAATACTACGGTGGTTAATGGTGCTGGTGGCGAAGATTTGATTAAAAACCGGGTAAATCAAATTAAATCTCAGATTGAAACGACTACTTCTGATTATGACCGTGAGAAATTACAGGAGCGTTTAGCCAAGTTAGCTGGTGGTGTTGCGGTGCTTTACGTGGGTGCAGCTTCTGAAGTAGAAATGAAAGAGAAGAAAGACCGTGTAGATGATGCTTTACATGCTACCCGTGCAGCGGTTGAAGAAGGTATTGTTGCCGGAGGTGGTGTTGCCCTGGTACGTGCTAAATCTGATCTTAATAAGATTAAAACGGAAAACGCTGATGAAGCTACAGGAATACAAATTGTTGCCCGTGCGATTGAGGCTCCTTTACGAACTATTGTAGAGAATGCTGGTGGTGAAGGTTCCGTAGTAATTTCTAAAGTATTAGAAGGTAAAAAAGATTTTGGATATGATGCAAAATCCGAAGATTATGTGGATATGTTAAAAGCGGGTATTATTGATCCTAAAAAAGTAACCCGTGTTGCTTTGGAGAATGCAGCATCCGTATCCGGAATGATTTTGACTACCGAATGTGCATTAACAGATATTAAAGAAGATGCTCCTGCCGGAGGAGGCGGAATGCCACCGATGGGTGGAGGGATGCCGGGAATGATGTAAAATTCCTGAACGTTCTTCGAGAACAAACGAGACCCCAAAGGTTTTTAAAACCTTTGGGGTCTTTTGTTTTAATTATAAATGAGGGGCTTTATTTTAAAAACTAATATCTAAAGAAAACATTACATATCTTGGTAATAAATTACTTTGATAAATAGTAGTAGAAAAATCAGAGTTTTCTACTTGTTGAAATACAGAATTATTCAAAAGATTCTTCCCTATTAATCGACCTGATAACCACCCCTTTTTAGATTGGTATTTTAAGGTACTATCTAAAAATTGAAAGTTTTCTTTACTATTAGAATTAGGTCTAAAATAGTTGTAATTAATAGTTATTAACCAATTTTTAAATGGTTTTATAATAGCTGTAAAACCATTTATAAAAAATAGATTACTATTCAAAACTTGTTCATTTATGGAAAAGCTTGTTTTACTATAAGTAAAAGTATTTTCAAAATTAATAGGAAATCTAAACGCTGTTTTTAAAAATAGATTAGTGTTGAGATTTTGTGTTATACCATTTCTTAGTTCGGATTTATTAACTATATTATTTATTTCAGAAGTAGTATATAATACAGTTAATTTTGCTGTTGTTTTTAAAAATCTGATATATCTTTTAAGAGAAATATTTGAATAAAAGCTTGATAAATTTTTAGAAGATTGAAAATAATTTATTCTAGTAAAATTAGAGTTAATACTGAGATCAGGGATAAAAGCATTTTCTTGAAAAGTATAACCAAAATTAGTATATACGTCAATATTGTTAAATAGGTCATTCAAATAATATCCTATAGAATATTTCTGCGTTTCTATCAGATCAAGTGATAATTCATTATTAATTAAGGTTCTGCTATCAAATATAACCGGGCTAGAAAACAAATATTTGCTTTTAGGTGTAGTAAGTTCGTAACTCCCTAAAAAACTTATTTTGGAACTTTCATTTAAATGGTATTTTAATACTAGTTCAGATTCTGTTACAAAGTCTTTCTTATTTCTATTATCTAAACTCTTTAATTCCTGGTCTAAATATTTTAAAGATAATAATGGTTCGATAATCCACCTATACTTTTCGATTTTAAATGAAAATGTCGAAAAGTACTCACTTTTAATATAGTCAAAATTATTATTAAAATCAGTTTTTTGATTATCAACTAGAGTAGAAGATTTAAATGGTCTACTATCTAATTTAATTCCTATATTTAATAAATAAGAAAATGCATTTGATTTGCTAAAAAATAGAATTTCATTACTAATAAGTTGCTTTTTATATTCCGTACTTTGGACATAATCTCTGAGATTATCATCTATAAGAAAATTTCCAAATGTACTTAACTGTTGTGGAGATTTATCATTTGAAAATACAGAAATATATTGTAATGCTTTATTGATACTTAATCTATGGGTAAATTTTAATTTAGTTTTATTAAATAAATTATCAGAAGATAATCTTGTAGATAAATTAGCTCTATTATTTCTATCTAAAATAGAATTTGATTCTATATCAGATTTACTTATCGAATTTTCAAATTCAACAAGTGATTTTTTAGATAAATTGTAAGTAAATAATAGATCTAATCTTTTACTCAAGGGTTTTTTCTCTGATGAAGTAATATCAGTATATGCTATTTCGTTGCCATTTGCTAAGAAACTATTTTGGAAACTTTCTTCATTCTGAAATTCATCTCTTGTATAAAAGACATTCGTTTTAATCTTTAACTTTGGAGAAATACGATAAATAAAATTATAATTACCAAACCATTCTTGATTAATTCGAGTTCTCTGATCTGATAAAATTAAAGAATAGGACTTATCACTAAGAAGTTTTGTACTTAACAACTCTTCATTTTCTCTATTTTCGGCTGATAGATTGTCATTAAAATAATCGAAAGGGGTATTGTTTAAACCAATATTATTATAAGAAATAGATCCGAAGGATTTCAGAGACTTGGAAATTCCTAAAATATTAAAATTAAGATCATAGCTAACTCTATCACCGTATCCTATACCAAAGATTCCTGTACCAGAGTAATCAGTTTTACCTTTTTTCAGTTTTAAATTTAAAGCTACTACATTTGAATTTTCTATCCCATTTAAAAGTGGATTTTGAGAATAATTGTCAATCGCCTCAACTTGCTCTATCATATCTACCGATATATTTTTTGTTCCAATTGTATAGTTGTATCCAAATAAATCGTCTCCATCTAGATTTACTGCTTCCACAATTTTACCTCGATACTTTATCCTTCCATTTTCCGCGACTTCTATTCCCGGTAATTTTTTAATTAGATCTTCTACCTTCCGTTCAGTACCATCTTTAAAAGCCTCAGAATTAAATACAACAGTGTCTTTCTTGACTTGAAATTTTCTCTTTTCAGAAATAATTACCTCTTCTAATTCGGTAGACTTAGGAGACAATTCAAATTGAAAGATATAATTCTCACCTGTCTTTGGTGAAACTATACTATCAATATAAGATTTATAATTAAGAGCGTTGATCTGTATGTATATCTTAGACTGATATCTTTGTTTTAACTTATACTTAAAATCTCCCTTACTATCACTTAAGAAATATTCTGAAAAAGAAGTAGTATACTTTTCAGTTTTAATCAACACACTTGCTGTAGAAATAGTTTTTCCATACTTATCGATTATAGTACCTTCTAGACTCTGTGAATACAATAAATTAGAAAAGCAAAAAATAAAGTAAAACCTTATATATTCCAACATTAACTACATCTTAATAGAAAACTTTATAAATTTATAAGGTATCAAGATTATAACTAAAAAACATAAAAGTAGAGCTAAAGATTAAAAATAATATGTGAGTTTAAAGTATTCTTTAATTAATTTGTTGAAGTTCTACAACAAAATTATCAGGAATATCTATTAATCTCTTAGTAAATTCCCCTTGATCCTCGTCGTAATATATATTTGCTCCCGGAACTTGAGCAACAATTGCTAATTGATTAATTTTTAAATCAGTAGCTATTTTTGTAACATAACTTTGGTATCTATCATAAGATAATACTTTTCTTTTTTTAACTTCAAAATATTCTCTAAAATAAATTAATTTCTCTCTATTTAATTCTTTTTTTATACCTGTAAGATTAATTTCAAAAAAACCATCTTTTTCTTTAACCGCAACTATTAAACCTGGCAGTCCATGAAGTTTTAATGGTCCAAAAGAAATTGGGATTTCAGTACTGAACCAAACAGTATATTCCCTATTATTTAGTCTTAAAGTTGCTTTTATACAATTATAATTACCTATTTTTTTTTCTTCTTTAGTTATTTGCCATTTGTAACTATCATTTGAAGTTGTATATAAGACTTCTTTCCCTTTGTAATAAACAATTCTTACCTTATTCTCTGATCTATTTGAATAAATAAAGGTTGATAATTCATCATTGAGAATTAACGTTTTAAGATTATCAGGATGATTTGGAACAAACCAAGAACCTTTTTTCCTTTTATCATTTATTTTAAATACACATTCTTCACCGTCTATACACAACTTACTTTCCGAAGTAAATCCAAATTCGTCTTTAAAATTATAAGTAATTTCATAACTGCTTTGACCAAAAAATACAGAATAAAATATTAATAAAAAAAAAGTAGGTATCTTTTTCATAAACTATACTTTTAGAGTAAGCCAAGAAATGGAATTAATGACCTACTCTAATTTCTATTAATCGTTTGAATTATTCAGATAACGATTCTAGAAGATCATTTAACCTTCTAGATTGACCACAATTGTCTCCTCCTCCACATACTTCAATTCGAAATCTTCCGCCTTCATAAGTACAACAACTGAAATCTGCTTCACTAGATGGACTATTAGCATTAGTAGTTGAAAAACTCATCATAGTTCCGGCTACAAATAGCCCTAAAAAAACTTTTTTCATGTTTATAGTTTTATGTTAATAATTATAGCTTACCACATTTAGTAAATAGTGATCATTTAATTAAATATTCGCTAAACATAATAAATTTATGGGTTAAAAGTAACTAGAAAGATTTAAAGTTTATAAGGGAAAAACCATAAAATTTATGAAATTTATTCCTACAATTTCCCTTAACTAACTTCATGATGGTTTTTATACAATTATATAGAAATTCGATAATTTCATTATGTAATTTAGAATAAAAAATGAAACAGATTTAACCATTTTAAAAAGACCTCAAAAGGTTTTTAAACCTTTGGGGTTTTTTGCTTTATATTGTACAGAATAATGTACCTTAGTCGAGAATACTAATTTTATTCGCAATCCCACACAAAATCCTCAATTTCATAATCTTGTCCTAGATTGAAATTATAATGCCACCATTCAGTTGTAAAACTGGAGAAACCTGCGTTTTCCATAACGGTTTTTAAAAGTTTCCGGTTGTTTATAATTTTGGCAGGTAAATCTTTATAGGTGTGATGCGCTTTTTCGCTAAAATCATCAAAATCAGTACCCATTTCCACAACATCTCCTTTTAAATTGGTCAGAGTTAAATCTACTGCCGCTCCCCTATTATGTACAGAGCCTTGTTCTGGATCGGCTACATATTGAGGATCAGGTTGCAATTCCCACATCTTTCTTTGTACGCTTAATGGCCGGTAACAATCAAAGATTTTAAAACGATAGCCTTTTCTCATTAATTCTTTCTGCTCAGCTAATAAAGCTTTAGCCACCTCACCCCGTAACAGGCATCGCTTACAATCATACATTTGTTCACCTAAGAAATTATCAGAGGTCGCATATGGTAGGTCGATAATAAAATACGTAGATAATTTTTCCAGGTTCACAAATTCATCATCTGCAATCTGGTTTAAGTAGTCTTGCCGACTTTGTCTTGCCGAACCAAAGTCATTGCTTTGTTGTATGTTTTTTAAAACATCAGAAGCTCTTTTTTGACTATTCTTAGAATGTTCTAAAAGCGCCAATACATCCGAACTTATTGCTACTTCGCTTTCTTCTTTACAAGAAAAAAAAGTAAGTACTACAACATAAGTAATAAGTAAATTTTTGATCATATGTCTTTTCTTACAATCAATCACAATGAAATGTTGTAGTATTTTTATCCCTTCTGCTAAAGGTATTATTTTTACTTAGAACGACAGGTGTAAGCATCTAATAACTCAAATTTTAATAGAATCTTACCACGTTTAAAATCATTTGTTCTATAGAGTACTTGCATTCTCGTTAAAATCTTTGAATTCTCTTCCTTTTAACCTAGCTAATTCCAACAAACTTTTCACTTATATAAAACCAAATATTCACCTTTTTTATAAAAGACATTTATGATTACAATTCAATTTTTCCGATATAAAGATACATTTTTTTACTTACATCGCATATAAAATACTTTTCGTCGATATTTTAAGGGATAGCCGCCTTTACTTTACCGTATTCTAAATTCTTAAAACCATAATACGGATTTCTAATTTCTTTAGAGTCAGATAACCAATAACCACCTTCTCCTTCAAAAACAGCAGGACAAAACTGCAAATATATTTTGCCGGAAATTATGGTAGAAGTAGTTATAACCTTTTGCGTTTCTTCTGTTAGCGTTTTAAAAAAATCCCGTTGTTTTTGTAAATCTCTAGTCAAAGCAATTAAATTAGCCGTAGCTTCAAAAGATTGCTCATAACGATGTTGAGCCAGAAATTTTTCTAATTTTTTAGATGCTTTCCTTACTTTTTTTGGATCACTATTGACCAGGTGTTTTTTTATTTCCAAATAATTATTATATAGTTGATTAACTTTTTGGTCTGTAAATACGGCATCACTTTGATGCGTAGTACGATTAAGATTCTTTATAACTCCTCTCTCTACGGTAGTTACTTCTGTAGTAGGTTGCTTTCCTTTCTTTTCTTTTGAACAATTAACCATGAGTATACCCATAAAAAAAATTAAAATACGAAAGTAACAATTCAGCATATTCATTGTAAATAATTTAAAACAGCAGTTTGTTGAAAATAACTGGTGATGGCTTCTATTTTTTTTATTTTATACGCCGTGATTTTACGTTCCGAATCATACTTACTTTTAATGCTACTATTTTCTAATACCGACGACAACTTTTTAAGTTCATCAATAATTTCTTGATAGGCATTTAAGGAAATCCGGGCAGTTATCCTATTATTTACTGCGCTATTCAATAAGTTTTCTAATTTGATCTGCGTAGTTGTTTTATCAAAGCTATTTTTTTCTTGGGTAAGCAATAGTGCTTCTCTTTTAGTCTTACTAACACCGGAAAATACCGGAAATGAAAAAGTGGCCTTTGGCATTATAAAATCCTGACTATTATTTCCTGTTAAGTTTGTATTTTCATCAATAATAAAATAATCTAATCCTAGGGATAACGCAACTGTTTTTTTATGAGTATCAAGTTGGATCCTATCCTCATACAATTTTTCTTCTAAATCAAAAGTCATCATTTCCGGATGATAGGTAATATCTTCTAGTAATAAGGTAGGTTCCTCTTCCGGAAGGTATAAATTATCCGGAATAACGAGGGCTTCAAAACCATCTCTACCCAGCATTACATTAAAATTTGCTTCTTCGTTTAATAAAGATCCTTTTAACAGTTCGATAGCATTTTGCACTTCGTTTTTTTCAACTTGTAGCATAAGCCTGGTTACCTGTAAATTCTGCGTACTATCCACCTGTAGAGTATCCATATATTGGTCTACCACATCTAACTGCTTTTTTAAAATTCTAATCTTTGCCTTATGCTCGTATAATTTATAGTATAACCGCTCTAATTTCAAAAAGAATTTTTTCTGAAAAACTTCAAGAATATGACCATTTTTTTCTTTTTGTACCTGAGCAATTTTTTTCTGCTTTTTAAGATATCCGAGAATTGGAACCGGTTGTGAAATACCTACTACCGCTTGTACATCTCCATCGACTATACCCGGATTATTGATAAAATAGCCGGATGAAACTTCTGTATTTCCCCAGGATATTTTTTGTTTAGCTACCACTTCATCAATTCTATGACCTGTTTTTAAAGCTTGTAATTCACTATTATTTGCTAAAGCCTCTTGTTTGTATTCTTGTATAGATTGTGCGGATATGTAAATGCCACTAAACAAAAAAGTTATTAAAACTAATGTATTTTTATAGCATAGAGAATATAATGATTTCATGTATGGTTAAAATAGAGTTAGTACACTTATTTTACTGCAAAAGTCTATATTTAAACAAAGTTACCTTCATAAATTTGAACTATTTTTGTCAAAAAAGCGATGATTTTTGACGAGTTAAGACCTAAAATACAAAAATTGATACAAGAGCAGCATATTTCAGTAACAGACCGACTGCACCAAATATGTGTTTTACTAAAAGAAGAAGTGGCTCATTATGACTGGGTAGGATTCTATTTTAAAAATGGAGATAAAAAAGAATTAAAATTGAAAACTTACGTAGGGGCACCTACCGATCATGAAATCATACCTTTTGGAAAAGGGATTTGCGGACAAGTAGCAGAATCTAATCAGAATTTTGTAGTTCCGGATGTACAAGCACAGGATAATTATATTGCTTGTAGTATTTCTGTAAAATCAGAAATAGTCATTCCTCTATTTAAAAATGGCGAAAATATTGGTCAGATTGATATAGATTCGAATCAAAAAGATCCGTTTACCGAAGCAGACGAGCGTTTTCTTGAATTTGTTAATAAAGAAGCGGCTAAAATGCTTTGATTGAATTAGGAAAATCAAAAAATAGATAAGAACTATGATGTCCGGACGTTTTTCGGAATAACAATACTATGCCAAAGAAAACCCCAAAATCCATCTTACCCCTGGTACAAAAGATCTACGATCTACAAAATATAAATTCTATTTCCAAACATGAACAGATCGTTCATGGTATTATAAATGCTATTGATTCCGGAATTTTAATCGCTGGTGATAAGCTACCTTCTATTAATGAAATGGTTGCAGAAATAGGTTATGCCCGGAAGACTTTTGTAAAAGCTTATACCGAACTTAAAGAGCGAGGACTTGTAGAATCTAAAAATTTAAAAGGATACTACATCATCAGTACCGAAACTAATGTAACCCTAAAGGTAGCACTCATCCTCTTTGCCTTTCATAGTTTTCAGGAAGACTTTTATAATACCTTCAGAAAGGAGCTGGGAGAAAAGTTTCATATTGATATATTCTTTCATCATAATAATATTGACCTATTTCGTACCATACTTAATAATATTTCAGGGAAATACGGTATGTACGTCATTGCTCCTATCCAACAGGAAGCTACCATTACTTTATTAAAAAAAATATCAGCAGACCGTTTACTTATTGTAGACCGTTTTATTAAAATGCCCAGTGATTATTCTTATATTTCGCAAGAGTTTGAAGAAGTAACCTATCAAAAATTAGTCGGCTTAACTTCAAAAATTAAGAAATACGATCGATTTGTTTTATTTTATAAGAAGCAGGCAGATTATCCGCAAGGGATTTTAAAAGCTTTTAAAAGATATTGTGAAGACTTTGATATCAATGGAAATATAAAAGAAAGTTACGAGGAAGGCTCCCTCGAGAATCATACAGCTTATTTCTTTATTAGTGATTCACAACTATGGAAAGTACTAAAAGACGTACGTACGATGAACTATCACATAGGAAAAGATATTGGCGTATTAGCTCATGATGATAATATTGTAAAAGAATTAACCTTTGGCGGAATTACAACCATATCAACAAACTTTAGCGAAATGGCAAAAAAGGCCGCTCTTTTTATAAAAAAAGGAAAAAGAATACAAGAAATTGTTCCTACCTACTTGTATCAACGCAATTCTTTATAACCTACCTATGTTCCATTTTGGAAGTAAATGATAAAACTTTAAAGCTTTGAGGTATCAACTAAAATTGTAGCTAATTGCTATCCATAACTACTTCATCACATACCTGATTTCTCTATTTAAATTCTTTATAACATTTATACCACACCTTCTCTCAAAAATAAATTTCTTTTTAGACTTATACTTCTAGTTATTATATAATTGTTTTTTAACGTTTATATTGAAAAAATGATAATTAAATTGAATAAAATTAAGTTTATGAAAAAAATTACTATATATTTGTCAAGTAGCATAGAGTATCATAGCACTATAAAAATACTTTTACTACTTCGCAATAACAAACTTTATAAACACCTATTATATGAAGCAAAAACTCTTTACATCCATAATGATTACGATGCTTATGGGGATCACTACTTGTGTTCATGCGCAAATTACAGTGACAGGTATCGTAAGTGAAGCTAACGGACCCTTACCGGGCGTAAATATTTTAGTTAAAGGAACGCAAAATGGAACTACATCGGATTTTGACGGTGTCTATACACTTACGGATGTAGCAGAAGATGCCACTCTTATTTTTAGCTATATTGGTTTTGTATCTGTTGAGATTCCGGTAAACGGACAAAATGAAGTCAACATTACCTTACAAGAAGACGCCGCAGCATTAGATGAAATCGTCATTGTAGGATATGGTTCTGAAATTAAAAGAGATTTAACTACTGCCATATCCTCTATAAAAGGTGATGAAGTTACAGAAACAGCAGTGGCTAGTAATCCGGTTACCGCACTACAAGGTAAAGTCTCAGGGATTCAGGTAGAAAGCTTTGGAGGTCAACCGGGCGGTAGGGCTAATGTATTTATCCGGGGTGTGAATTCACTTAGTAATGCCAACCCGTTGTTTATTGTAGATGGACTTTTTGTAGATAATATGCAGTATATTAACCCCAACGATATTGAAGAAATTTCTATTCTTAAAGATGCAGCAGCCGCAGCCATTTACGGAGCCAGAGCTGCTAATGGCGTAGTATTAATTAATACAAATCACGGAAGAAAAGAACAAGATATTGAAGTAAAATTAAACACAAAAGTAGGAGTTGACACTCCCAGTAAACGACTGGATTTTATTGACGGACAACAATATACGGATTATCTTAATCAGCGTTTTGCCAATGATGGTTCAGAAACCCGGGTGGACTGGAATGGGGTAAATACGGACTGGCAAGATGAAAATTTATCCAGTGCCTTAGTGGAAGATTACGGATTTTCAATATCCGGAGGTGGACAAAAGTCTTCGCATTTTGTATCTGCAAATTATTTTAAACAAGATGGTATCCTGGTAGGTTCCGGTTTTGAAAGGATCAATTTTAGAATTAATAATAAATTTGAATTTGGAAAAATACGGGTCACGCAATCTGCAGGTATTACACAGGGCAAACTGCAACAAAATAACTGGTATGGATTTGATGGTACTACCGCCCCTACCATAGCCCGTACAAATGAAGCTAATGAAGGTGGCTTTGATGGTCCTAATACTCCGGTACAGGGACCAGGAGGGGTCAATCAATTTGCTTTAGCCAGTTTGGAAAACAACCTTACTACCACCCGAACTTTATTTGGGACTGCTAAGTTTGATTATGACATTAATGAACATTTTACCGTATCAGCAAATTTTGGAGTAGATTATATAACCAATCGGGTTTTTCAGTTTACACCTACTTTTGTCATGAGTGAGACCATTGATCCGGTACGTAATTTTAACGAACTTAATGATCTGACAGATTTTAGAGAAGATGCCCTGAACCTGTTGGTAGAACCTACATTAACCTACAACCAGGAGTTTGATAAACATAAAGTTTCCGGAGTTTTAGGATATACTTATTTTCTGGAAAATGTAAATAGTAGTGGCTTGTATGGACAAGGAACACCTTCTAATGCCATCCAGGTGGTAAGTGCGTTGCCGGCAAATGAGCAGATTGTTCTTTTAGGTGAAAATAGTACGGCAGGGCTGGAATCTGTATTCGGACGGTTTAATTATAATTTTGATAGCCGTTATTTGTTTTCGGCTACCTTACGTAGAGATGCGTCGTCTCGTTTTGCTAAAGACAATCAAGTAGGTTACTTTCCTTCCTTCTCTGCCGGATGGAATGTAAGTAACGAATCTTTTTGGCAGTCAGAAACTGTTAATTATTTTAAACTACGTGCTTCTTACGGAGAACTGGGTTCGTACCCTGATGTTTTTTACCCTACTATTGATGTATTTTTAAGTAATCGATCCAATACTACTTTTAATAGTCAATTAGCCAGCGGATTAGCAAGAACAACGCTAGCAGATCCTAATTTAATATGGGAAACCACAAAAACCTTTGATATTGGGGCGGATGTATCCTTTTTAAATAATAAAATTAATTTTTCTATGGACTACTACGCAAAAGATATAGAAGATGTATTAGTAGATATTGCCGTACCTGCTACTTCCGGTATTGACCTTCCGGTTACCCGAAATGCCGGGGATTTAGTAAATCAGGGGTTAGAATTTAACGTGGACTATAAAAAGAGGGAAGGTGATTTTACGTTTACCGTTGGGACTAACTTCTCATTTAACCTTAAGAGTGAAGCAGGAGACATTCCTAATCCAATCTTAGGCCCTGCCATTGACGAAGATTTACGAGTGGTAAACAGAACTGTGGCCAATGAACCCATCGGATCCTTTTACGGATTTAAAGTAGAAGATAAAGTAAATCCTGAAACCGGGGATTTTGTTCGGATTGACGTAAATGGTGACGGTACGGTAGATGCCGATGATATTACGAATATAGGAAACCCAATTCCTGATTTTACGTACGGGTTAAACTTTAATGCGGATTATAAAAACTTTGATTTCACTGTAAATTTTAATGGAGTTCAAGGAAATGAAATTTATAATTTAAGCCGTTATTATAATATCTTATGGCAAGATGGGGGGAAATTAACAGAAGTGTTAGATTCCTGGACTCCTACTAATACGGATACAAGTATTCCTCGAGCTACGGTAAGTGATGGTCAGGATAATAAAGCCCCCTCTTCCTTCTTTGTAGAAGACGGATCTTATCTACGTTTGAAAACGCTGGAGGTCGGTTATAATTTTCCGGAAAGTGTCATAGGTGACAAATTAATTAAGAATTTAAGATTATCGCTCAATGTGCAAAATGTTTTTGTCATCACCAGTTACAGTGGATACGATCCCGATGTTTCTTCTACGGATGGTGGTCGTGCCAGTCTTAATTCTGGGGTTCCGGGAGTTCGTGTTCCCGTAAATCCATTGTTAGGTCGTGGATTAGATGCCCGGGCTTATCCCAATGCCAGGACTTTTCTATTTGCAATCCAGGCTACATTTTAAAAAGTTGTAAAAGTATCGAATTATGAAAAAATTAATAAACATAAAAACAAAAGTAACAATGACAGCGGTTGTCCTTGTTGCATTAGTCTTAGGCTGTTCGGATGAATTACTTGAGCAAAATAATAACAACGGTACCTCTAGTGATAACTTCGGAACTTCACCGGAACAGGTAGAAGCTGCGGTTAATGGTGCTTTTCATCCGCTAACTACTGCTTTCTTTTGGGGTAGAATTATACATACGGGAGCCTTTTTACGATCTGATGAATACAACGTATTTGAATTTGCTTCTAATACGGCTATGGCAGGTTTGAATGCAAATCCGGGAGATCGGTGGGCATTAGAACCCTGGCAACAACTTTACAAGTCCATTGGCAGATGTAATACTATTATCAATCGGGTAACCGCAGAAGGAATTCCGGATGAGACCGTTCGGAATCAATTAGTAGGTCAAGCCTATTTTTTAAGGGCTTTTGACTATTGGTACTTACTCAATTTATATGGTAATATCCCAAAGATAACTGAAGAACCAAACCTTGATGATTTAGCAGTGTCACAAGCAGATCCTAAAGAAATCTGGGAACTTATTTTAGATGACTTAACTAAAGCAGAAGAAATGCTCCCTGAATCCTGGACAAGTGAAAATCTAGGAAGACCTACTTCCTTAGCCGCTACTGCTTTAAAGGGGAAATCTTATCTCTATCGAGAAGAATGGGAAGAAGCAGAACAAGCTTTCCGGGAGGTAATAAATTCAGGAAACTATGCGCTTTTACCCGGAACACAATTTGACAATAATTTTTCTCAGGAAAATGAAAATAATATAGAATCTGTCTTTGAATTACAGTTCTTGGGTCAGCAAACCTTTGTTTGGGGTACTGATATTCCTGGAACCGGTACTATGGGTAATTATCACATTGATTATGCACCACCAGCCAAAACTCCGGACAGAGGACATGTAATCAACCCCTGGTTGAGAGATTTGTATGAAGCAAATAACGATGAACTTAGAAGAAATGCAACGCTTGTTTATGATTATCCCGGAGCTACCGGTTACGGAGGTTTATCTTATCAAGAAGATTTTGTGACTCCCAGAATGGATGCGGATGGTAATCCTATGGAAACTGATGTACAAATAGCTACACAAGCAAATGTAGCTCCTATATTTTCCAAAAAATATACGGGCATGGATATCGGACTTCGGGAAGAAGTCGATTTTTTAGGAACTAATGTTGGGAACAACTGGCGAATCATTCGGTACGCAGATGTTTTATTAATGATGGCAGAAGCTTTAAACGAACAAAATAAAACGGGAGATGCCGAGATGTTTATCAATATGGTCAGAGAACGTGCGAATTTAACACCGCTTAGCGGATTGTCACAATTGGATATGATGCAAGCGATCATAGATGAGCGAGCGATGGAACTGGCAGGAGAAGGACACCGTTTCTTAGACCTGGTAAGGTGGGAACTAGCAGATGACTATTTAGGCCCTAACTCTTTACACGGTACAGGTTCCAATCATCCTAAGTCCTTAGTAGGAGGAACTTTTGTTTCAGGGCGGGATGAACTTATCTGGATTCCTATCGGTGAAATTTCGTCGAATCCCAGTTTAGAACAGAACCCGGGTTATCAATAAGAACAACTATTAGCCAGATAATTTGTGCTATTTTTATGGCTACTTAGTTAGGTGAATTTCTATTATTTGATGTTGATGTAGCTATAAAATACCAGGTAGTTCTATAAAGTATCTACCTGGTTTTAATCCTGTTTTTATCTTTCGCTATTGAAAAGAGTTATTTTTTATATGAGTGTATTATTACTTTTATGTTGCTGTAAAAAGGAATTCCTTTTTTCTTCTAATACGCTATTTACTCAGGTTCCTATCTCAAAATCCGGTATTGATTTTAGAAACACTATCACTGAAAATGATGCTATCAATGTAGCTGACTTTCAGTATTGTTATAATGGAGGAGGCGTAGGTATTGGCGACTTCAATAATGACGGATTACCAGATATTGTTTTTTCCGGCAACCAGGTTTCCAGTCGGTTGTACCTTAATACCGGAGATTTAACTTTTAAAGATATTTCAAAAGAAGCAAACTTTACCACTGATACCTGGGTAACAGGAATTAGTATTGTAGATATAAACACCGACGGTTTTGACGATATTTATCTGAACGTAGGGGGACCTGCTTGCGAAAATAGTCCTTGCACCAACCTTTTATTTATCAATCAGGGCGTTGATGAGAGCGGTATACCTCGTTTTATCGAAAAAGCTAGAGAATTTGGATTGGATGATTCCGGGTATAGCCAACAAACTGTCTTTTTTGATTATGACTTAGACGGAGATTTGGATGCTTTTATAATTCATAATGGGAATACCAAAAGAGATAGAAATACGCCGTTACCTAAAAGATATTTTCCGGAACATCTGAAGGATAAACTTCTGGAAAACCAAAAGGATTCGACGAATAATCAAGCATATTTTAAAGATGTATCAGAAGACGCCAGTATTATCCATAAGGGTTTTAGCCTGGGAGTAGCCATTCATGATTTTAATAATGACCATCTGCCTGATATTTATGTAAGCAATGATTTTATTACGAATGATCTGGTTTATATCAATCAGGGTACTAATACAGCAGGTATTCACCAAGGTTTTAAAAATATTGGAAAAGAGTTCTTAGCAAAACAAAGTTTTAATGCCATGGGAACGGATGTTGCAGATTATAATAATGATTTATGGCCGGATATAGTAGTGGTAGATATGCTCCCAAATGATTACGAACGACAGAAAAAAATGTTGGGATTCCATAATTATGACAAATATTTGTTGAGCCTTCAAAACGGCTATACTCCCCAATACATTCATAATACCTTACAACACCATAATGGCATGCTGGGTACTAATTTAATTCCCACTTCTGAAATAGGGGTTGCTGCCGGTATTTCCAGTACGGATTGGAGTTGGGCGCCCTTATTAGCAGATTATGATAATGATGGAGATAAAGATCTATACATTACAAATGGTTATGTTAAGGATATTACCGATCTGGATTTTATCAATTATTCCAAGCAAAATAATATGTTCGGAACCCCGGGTTCTCAAAAGGAAAAATTAAAAAAGTTGGTCCACGAACTCCCCGGAATCTACCTTCCTAATTACAGTTTTAAAAATAACAAGCAACTAGAGTTTGAAAATAGTTCGGCAGAATGGTTTCCGGCGACACCTTCTTTTTCAAACGGAGTGGCTTATGCGGATCTCGATCTTGATCATGATTTAGACCTTATTGTCAATAACATCAACGATCCTGCATTTATTTTTGAAAATCATACAAACGATCATAATGTTTCCACTCATTTTATACGGATTAAGTTAGAAGGTACTAAAGAAAACAAAAAAGGGATTGGTGCCAATATACATGTATGGACACAGGAATCCGTACAACAACAGTATGTTTCTACCATTAGAGGATATTTATCCTCTGTAGAACCTATCGCCCATTTTGGATTACCTTCTGATCGTATTGATTCTTTACAAGTACAATGGCCGGACGGTAAAATTTCAACTTTAAAAGATGTACAGGCTAACCAGGTAATTACAATAAGTTATACTACTGCCACAGATCAAAAGATTACCCTACCGGAAGCACCCCTGTTTCAATTAGAAAATAACATCTTTACTTTTAAGCATCAGGAGAATTATTATAATGATTTTACCTATCAATCGCTACTCCCCTACCAGTCTAATGCAAATGGGCCTTGTCTAAGTATTGCTAATATAAATCAAACCCCTGGGGAAGAAATATTTATAGGAGGTAGCAAAGGAGTACCGGGTAGTATTTTGGCACAGGATGACCAGGGAACCTATAAAATAATTCAGGAATTAGATAGTGAATTTGAAGATCAAACTTCACAATTTGTAGACATAGACCAGGATGGTGATCAGGATTTGCTAGTAGGGAGCGGAGGTACTGAGACTAAAACAGACACTGCTCAGTTTCAGGATCGAATTTATTTAAATAATGGTAAGGGCTTTTTTACCCGAGATACCAGCAGTGTATTCTCTAAGTTAAAAACTAATTCAAGATGTATTGCAGTAACTCAGGATCAATCAGACGCTAATTCTTATATTTTTATAGGAGGCGGAGTACTCCCAAATGCTTATCCCAAAGCAGCTAGAAGCTATATAATTAAAAATCAAAAACATGTAAGTACCCTACAATTTGACGGTATCGTTACAGATGCGATTTGGACAAAGCTTTTAACAGATTCCAAAGAAGAATTAGTCATCGCCGGTCATTGGATGCCTTTAACCCTAATGCAAATAGAAAATAATAATCTTAAAGAAATTCCGGTACAATGGCAAGATAAAGCCGGTCATCCCTTAGAAATGTCAGGTTGGTGGAATACCGTAAAGATGGCTGATTTTGATAATGACGGTGATATGGATCTAATCGCGGGTAATCAGGGAATTAACGGTTTTATAAGATCGGAGTTTAAAAAACCACTGTATATTTATAAGGAGGATTATGATCAAAACGGAAGCGTTGATCCCATTTTAGCTAAATACTTTCTTTCAGGAACAGATACTTTATTGCAACCTATTCATACGCGTGATGATGTAATGAAACAACTGGTAAGCCTCAAGAAAAATTATTCTACTTACACCCAATTTTCTAAAGCTACTTTTCAGGAATTACTTGAGATCACCGATCTTAAAAGCCAAACCTTACAAGCCTCCGTGTTTGAATCTGTTTATGCTGAAAATGTTGGGAATTACACCTTTAGAGTACATGCTTTACCCCCAGCCTGCCAGATAGCTCCGATCAATGATTTTGTGATCGAAGATTTTAATCAGGATGGTTATCCGGATGTATTGGCTGTTGGTAATAATTATTCTTCTGAAGCTAATTACGGACGACAGGATGCATCTAACGGGTGGTACTTACAAGGAAGTGCTGACGGATTTACACTTGTTCCTAATAGTAAAAGCGGATTTATAGTTTCCGGACAGTCCAATCATATGGCGCTGTTATCTGATCAGTACCAAAGAAAAAGGGTAATTGTGACACAAAATAATGATAGTATAAAAAGTTTTATGTATGCAAATCCTAATCATCAGGCGAATTTTGCACAAAGTAATACCCCTTCTAAGAAAATCAAAAACACCTCTTTATGATTAAAGAAGATTATAAGCATCACATCGATATTTATAAAAATACGGATCAGGTTAAAGTAGCTATTTCTTTAACTGATCAAAAAGATGGAAAATCGATCTATACCATTCGTATTAGTGCAGATGAAACTTTTGATCCCAGCCCAATTACCTTACGCTGGAAAATTCCTGCAATTAATGTAAAAGGAGTCTGGAAACCTACCACGGATTTTTCAAAAAGAATTATGGACGATTGGGAACTGGATCACCTGGAATCCCGAATATCTGTGGATGCTCCGGTTATCTCTGTATTTGGTCATAAAGATGAAAATACAATTACTTTTGCCTGTTCTGATGCGATTAATACGACTCAATTAAATGCACTTTACCGAGAGGAAGATAATCATATTTATTGCCATATTTCGCTATTTGTAGAAAGACATCCTACTATCAAGGAATACACTACACAACTTTATATAGATCAGAATAAACAACATTTTTCAAAATCTTTGACCGCTGTGAGTAAATGGTGGGAAACTTTTGAACAACTTGCCCCCATTCACACACCTCAATTGGCAAAAGTACCGGTTTACTCCACTTGGTATCAGTTTCATCAAAAATTAGATGCACAGGAACTTATAGAAGAATGTAAAATAGCTAAAACACTCGGATATCAGTTAATAATCCTGGATGACGGATGGCAAACCAAAGATGAAAACAGGGGTTACGATTATACCGGTGACTGGCAGCCCGATCGTTTCCCGGATATGAAAAAGTTCGTAGAGGATATTCACCATACAGGGATGAAACTGGCTTTATGGTATTCTGTTCCTTTTTGCGGAAAAAAGTCTAAAGCTTATCAAACATTTAAAGGCAAGTTTTTAACCGAAGAACATCGGTGGGCACCGGTTTTTGACCCTAGATATCCCGATGTACGAGCTTATCTTATTCGGATTTATACGGATGCACTTAGGGAATGGAATATTGACGGATTTAAACTGGATTTTATAGATGAATTCAGAGTATATCCTTCTACCCGACTTACCTTAGCCGAGGGTAGGGATTATGCCTCTGTCAACCTTGCGGTAGATCGTTTGATGACTGATATTATCCAGGCTTTACATCGTATCAATCCGGAGGTGATTATTGAATTCAGGCAAAAATACACGGGGCCAGCCATGCGAAAATATGGCAATATGTTTCGCGCTTTTGATTGTCCGGGAGATACCGTGATGAACCGTGTCCGGATTACGGATATTAAAATGCTTTGTGGTACTACTGCAGTTCATAGCGACATGTTTACCTATCATCCGGAAGAACCCCTGGAGATGAAAGCTTTGCAAATTCTTAATACCTTATATGGCGTACCCCAACTTTCCGTACGTTTAAAAAACGCTACTTCGGAAGAATTAGCCATGATCCGTTTTTACACCTGCTATTGGTCTAATAACGCCCATATATTATTAGACGGAAATTTCGAACCAAAAAATCCTTTATCTAATTACCCGATTTTAAAATCTTCAAATAAAGAATTGGCTATTATAAGCATATATGAAGATCAGGTTTTATATCTTGAAGAAGAAACATTAAATATTGATATTATAAATGCCAAAATGTCCTCTGAAGTAATTATACGTAGTGCTAAAAATTACGGGACGTATCATTGTGAAGTATATGATTGTAAAGGAGAAAAAACCAAAGATCAGGATATAAAATTATACATCGGAGTACAACAAATTAATGTACCACCAGCCGGTTTAATTCAATTAAAAAAAGTTGCTAAAAGTTAAATTACCCTATTAAAAAAGACCTATCCCTATGAACACATCTTATATTATCGCCTTCGATCAGGGAACTACAAGTACCAGAGCAATTCTATTTAACGAGAAAGGTAAGATTTGTGGTATTTCGCAAAAAGAACTTAAACAATATTACCCTAAACCGGGCTGGGTAGAACATAATCCCCTGGAAATTTATCAAGATCAGCTAGAAGTATTTACCGAAGTAATTAAAACTTCAGGTATTCGTCCGAAGGAGATCGCAGGGATAGGAATTACGAATCAAAGGGAAACCACCGTGGTCTGGGATAAACATACCGGTGAACCCATTTATAATGCAATCGTCTGGTTAGATAAAAGAACTACTGTCATCTGTGAAGAATTAAAGGAATCCGGTATCGAAGCCTACGTTAATAAAAATACCGGTTTAATTATAGACTCTTATTTTTCGGGCACTAAACTTAAGTGGATTTTAGATAATGTAGCAGGTGCCAGGAAAAAAGCTGAAAACGGAGACTTATTATTTGGTACCATAGATACCTGGCTGATCTGGAAATTTACCAAAGGAGCAAAACATGTTACGGATCATTCAAATGCATCAAGAACTTTACTTTATAATATTTTAAATTTGGAGTGGGATGCTACTTTGCTACAAGCGTTAAAAATACCTGATTCCATGCTACCTGAAGTACAACATTCTTCTTCAGCCTTTGGAAGCATTTTGTATGAACAATATGAAATTCCAATTTACGGAGTAGCCGGGGATCAACAGGCTTCGTTGTTTGGGCAAGGTGGATATAAATCCGGTATTGCTAAAAATACCTACGGTACCGGTTGTTTTACGTTACTCAATACCGGAAAAAAACCTTATACTTCTAAAAACGGCTTATTAACTACCCTATGTTGTACCTTACCCGAGGTTCCGGTTAAATATGCCCTAGAAGGAAGCATTTTTGTGGGGGGTGCTTCGGTAAAATGGCTTCGGGATCAACTACAACTTATCAATAAAGCTGCTGATACTGAAGAAATTTGTATAACTACCCCTTCTACCGATGGACTTTATGTAGTACCTGCCTTTGCCGGACTAGGTGCTCCTCATTGGGATATGGATGCAAAAGGTGCTATCTACGGGTTATCTTTGGATTCCGGTAAAAATGAAATTATTAAAGCTACGGTAGATGCCATAGCGTATCAAACCAGGGATGTGCTTGATGCTATGATTGAAGATAGCGGTAAATTGATGAAAGAATTAAAGGTAGACGGTGGTGCTTCGTCAAACGACTACCTGATGCAATTCCAGGCTGATATTCTTAACGTAACCGTAGATCGTCCTAAAATGCTAGAGGTTACTGCTTTTGGCGCGGCTTTATTAGCAGGTATCAAAGCAGGAATCTGGACTAAAAAGAACAGTGCTGCCATACGGGAAACAGACCGGAAATTTAAACCCAATATTACCGAACATGAACGTAATCGTAAATATATAGGTTGGCAGGATGCCGTAGAACGTACCAAAAGCACCAATGCTAAACTGTTATCCAATCAGGAGGAAGGCCCGGTTCGGTTTTCTATCCTGGATCGTAAGCGGCATATACAATTGGCTCAACGTACTAAATATGACCTGATTGTCATTGGGGGTGGCGTGACGGGGGCAGGTATTGCACTGGATGCAGCTTCCAGAGGTTTGCAGGTTTGTCTAATTGAAAAAAACGATTTTGCTTCGGGTACCAGTAATAAGTCGACCAAGTTAATCCATGGAGGCTTACGGTATTTAAAGCAAATGGAAATCGGACTGGTTAAAGAATCCGGTAGTGAACGTGCTATGGTTCATAAATTGGCACCTCACCTGGTAGTTCCTGAAAAGATGTTACTCCCCTTAATCGAAGGAGGTACGTATGGAAAAATGATGACTGCCATAGGATTAAAAGTATATGATTTTTTAGCAAATGTAGAGGGAGATGATAAGCGGAAAATGCTCAGTGCACAAGAAACTTTAGCAAAAGAACCTTTACTATCCAGCGCAAAATTGACCGGTGGCGGGTATTATGCAGAGTATCGTACGGATGATGCCCGTCTTACCGTAGAACTTTTAAAAAAAGCAGCCTTTTATGGCGCTACTATTATTAATTATTGTGAGATGACCTCTTTTCAATATGATGAAGAAGGAAAAATTAAAGGCTTACTTTGTTTGGATCACAATAATCAAAAGAAATTTAAGATAAAAGCAAGAAATTACGTATCCGCTGCCGGTCCCTGGGTAGATTTACTCCGGGAGAAAGATCATTCGATGACTCATAAACACCTCCATCTTACTAAAGGTGTTCATATTGTCTTTTCCCGTGAAAAATTTCCGTTAACCCAGGCTATTTATTTTGATGTACCCGATGGCAGAATGATTTTTGCAATTCCGCGAGGACGGGCCACTTACGTAGGTACTACAGATACGAATTACAACGCTAACCTGAATCGTGTGGTTGCAACTCATGATGATGCTATTTACCTGCTGGATGCAATAAATAACATGTTCCCAAGTCTTCAGTTACAACTGGAAGATATTGAATCAAATTGGGCGGGCTTACGTCCGTTGATCCATGAAGACGGAAAAGACCCTTCGGAATTATCCAGAAAAGATGAAATATTTATTTCAAAAACCGGACTTATTTCTATTGCAGGAGGTAAACTAACTGGCTATCGAAAAATGGCGCAACGTGTTATTGACACGGTCTTAAAAACAATGAATGAGAAAAAAAGAGAACAATTTTCGAAATCATTTACTCAAAACATTCCTTTAACCAGTGACCCACTTAAAGATTCTAAGGAAGTAGAAACTTATACTAATGAAATTACTCGTAGGTTAAAAGATATGGGCGTGGAAGATCCTTATTACGGATGGTACCTCACGACAACTTATGGTAAGCAGACGGACTACATTCTCAATAAAGTTTCGTATTTTTTAAATGACGATATACAGGAGAAATTGATTCGGGCGGAAGTTTGGTACGGGGTGCACCACGAGATGGTAAATAGTTTGTCTGACTTTTTCGTAAGAAGAACAGGACGTTTGTATTTTGATATACACAGTGTGTATGATTTTAGGCAATTAGTACAAGAAGATCTTATTAAATACCTGGGCTGGGATGAACAATGTTTAAAAGACGAAAATGAATATTTAGACTTATTGCTACAAGATGCTTCTACTTATTATGAAGAAGAAGTGGTATAAAAAGTAGTTTAAACTTTAACTAAGATAAATTTTGGTATGGGCATTATTTCTTTTATTGGTTTTACTTTATTAGTGGCTGGTTATGCCTGGTGGAAAACCCGAAATACGGATGAAAAATCAGCAGACGGATATTTTTTAGGCGGAAGAAGTTTAGGTGCCATTACCATTGCCGGGTCTTTACTACTAACTAACTTATCAGCCGAACAAATTGTTGGGTTAAACGGACAAGCCTTCTCCGAAGGAATTTTGGTAATGGCCTGGGAAACGCTTGCAGCTATCGCTATGATTGTTACTGCACTCTTCCTCTTACCAAGTTATATGAAAGGTGGAATTACTACGATTCCGGAATATGTAGAAAAGCGTTTTGACCATCAAACCAAAGCTATCCTGACCGTATTATTTTTAAGCGGATATGTTATCGTCATTTTACCCTCTGTTTTATATTCGGGTTCACTG
The DNA here is from genome assembly GCF_026222555.1 of Aquimarina sp. ERC-38. Taxonomy (NCBI): domain Bacteria; kingdom Pseudomonadati; phylum Bacteroidota; class Flavobacteriia; order Flavobacteriales; family Flavobacteriaceae; genus Aquimarina; species Aquimarina sp. ERC-38. The sequence continues at coordinate 683,370 of NZ_CP098511.1, forward strand.
GCATTTAGTACCATGTTTGATATCCCGACACTTCTGGGCATATCTCAAAAGGCGTCCATCTGGATTTGCGTTTGGACTATTGGGTTTATAGGGATGGTTTATGCTATTTTCGGGGGATTAAAAGCTGTTGCCGTTTCTGATTTGGTTAATGCCATCGGGTTATTGATTGGCGGGATGCTTATTCCTATTTTCGGACTAATGGCAATTGGTGACGGCAGTGTTATTAACGGGTTACATATTTTATGGGATTCTAATCCTGAAAAATTTGTGGCTGCAGGAGAACCAGATGCGTCCATCCCATTTGGTACGATCTTTACCGGTATGATGCTGGTACAAATGTTTTATTGGGGTACTAACCAGGCTATTTTGCAACGGGTCTTTGGAGCACAAAACTTAGAAGAAGGTCAAAAGGGAATGATCCTTGCTGCCCTGGTTAAGTTTTTAATTCCTATTATTGTGGTACTTCCCGGGGTTATCGCGTGGCATCTTTTTGATGGTCAACTAGCAAATCCGGATCAGGCTTATCCTTCTTTGGTTAAAAAAGTATTACCGGCAAGCCTGGTAGGTTTTTTTGCAGCCGTACTCTTTGGGGCGGTATTAAGTTCGTTTAATAGTTTATTAAATAGTAGTGCCACTTTATTCGGGTTTGATTTATATAAACAATATTTTAAAGAAGACGCTACAGAATTGCAAGTTGTAAAAGCAGGCAAAATTTTTGGGTTTGTACTCGGTATTTTAGGGATGTTAGTAGCCCCCTTAATTGCCAATGCGCCGGATGGCTTGTTTGCGTGGTTGCAAGAAGCAAACGGTTGTTATAGCATTCCGATTTTGACGGTGGTCATCATTGGTTTTTTTACTAAAAAAGTACCTGCCATTGCTGCAAAAATCGGAGTGATCTCCGGTGTGGTTTTGTACTCCATCAGTCAATTTATCATCAAACCTTATATGGTTTCTAATGCTTTACAAGAAGCAACCGTACAGGGGATTACAGATGCAAAGGCATTAAGTTTAATTGAAGCGGGAGCCTATCCCCATTTCTTACATGTGATGGCTATTTTATTTGTACTTAATATAGCCATTATGTTGCTTATTGGAAAAATGTACCCCAGAAAAACTGCTTACGTTCAGGAAATCACTGAAGATGTTGACGTAAAACCTTGGAAACATGCTTTTACCATGGGTATAGCCATTACTATTCTGGTAGTTAGTACTTATGTGATTTTTACCTAGTTTGTGTATTAATAATCATAGCGATATTTGACCCTTGGCGCATTTAAATAATAATTATATAAAATCCGTCAGTTCGAGTGCTTCGACCAAAGGAAGAAGTGTGCTTCAACCAGTTCAGCAGAACTATCGAGTCTTTCGACTAGGCTCAAGATGATAAGGATTTTAGTCAAAAAAGCTATGTAATCCTGAGTTAAACCGAAGGACTCGATATCCTTGATCAAGTCAAGGACAGGCTATTTTTTCTTCATTTCATTACGAAAAAACACTCGAATTGACGCTTTTTTCCCTAAATGTATCAAATGTGGATGTTTAAAATAGTATCAGGCAAATAGTGCATGCTTTAAATTTTACCAAAAAGAAATTAAAATCCATTGCTTAGTTTTAATGGGTATTCTTACCTTTAATTTTGTTTTATACAAAAGATATTAAAATGAAGATAGTTGTAACCGGGGGACTCGGTTTTATAGGATCGCATACCGTGGTCGAATTACAAAACAAAGGGTTTGAGGTTGTTATTGTAGACAATTGTTCAAATTCATCTGAAAAGGTATTAGAGGGGATCACCGCCATTACCGGCACTTCACCTACCTTTGAAAAATTTGATTTACGTGAAAAGACAAAGGTTCAGGATTTTTTTAAACGTCATGCCGATATTACCGGAGTAATTCATTTTGCTGCTTCTAAAGCCGTAGGGGAAAGTGTCCAAAACCCTCTATTATATTATGAAAACAATCTAAACGTACTTATATACATTTTACAAGAATTACAAAAAAAGACAAAGGCTGGATTTATCTTTAGTTCTTCCTGTACGGTTTACGGACAGGCAGATGACTTGCCTATTACAGAAAGTGCACCAATCAAACCTGCGGAATCTCCTTATGGAAATACCAAACAGATTGGTGAGGAAATTATTAGGGATACGTGTAAAGTTGCTAAAGGACTGGATGCAATTGCGCTACGTTACTTTAATCCGATTGGGGCGCATCCCAGCGGACATATAGGGGAATTGCCAATCGGTGTTCCTCAAAACCTGGTGCCTTTTATTACGCAAACAGGTATTGGAAAAAGAGAACAACTATCGGTGTTTGGGGATGATTATCCTACTAAGGATGGTACCTGTATCCGGGATTATATCCATGTAGTGGATTTGGCCAAAGCCCACGTAATTGCCTTACAAAGGCTATTAGACGAAAAGAACGAGCAAAATTTTGAAGTTTTTAATATTGGTACCGGTACGGGTAGTACGGTATTAGAAGTTATTCAATCTTTTGAAAAAGTAGCGGGTCAGCCGTTAAATTATAAAATTGTGGATCGTCGGGAAGGCGATGTGATTGCAGCTTATGCAGATACGCAAAAGGCAAATAATGACCTGGGCTGGAAAGCTGAAAGTACTTTAGATCATGCAATGGATTCTGCCTGGCAATGGGAGCAGAAGATTAATTGATATAGCTAAATCATATTATTATTCTACAAAAAAATCCTGCATATAGCAGAATTTTTTGATATGAAGATTGTGTTATGTATTAGTAAAAGTTAGCCCTTTTATCTTCAATATCTGCTGCGTCTTTTAATGCGCTAAATACTCTTGAATTTACTGCATTCTGCCTGGTCTTGGACTCCTGGTTAGCATAGCTATTATATGAATCTAATCCTGATCCCGGAGTTTTTCCGGTTACTTCGATTACGTAAACTCCATTTTCACCAGTGATAGGTTTGGACACTTTACCTTTCTCCAGGTTGGAAGCTACTCCTATTACATTAGGCTCCCTACCTGCTCCACTAATTGTAGGGTTTTTAAGGTTTAATTTGGATGCAGTTTTAACCGTTTGTCCGTTTTTAGAAGCGATATCTTCTAATGAACTTCCCGAAATTTTTTCCTTAAGCATTTCTGCTTTTTTCTTCTTTATCAAAATCGGTTTTACCAGGGCTTGTGCATCTTTAGCGGTTTGAGTTCCTTTAGCGGCTTTGGAAGTAACCTGTACCACTGCATACCCATCCTTAGTTTCAAAGCGTTTTACGTCGCCAACTTTGGTATCTTCTTTAAAAGCCCATTGTACTATAGAACGCTGTGCGCCCAATCCGGGAATGTTATCTGCCAGTTCTTCTAATTTATTTACCGGACGAACCGTATAATTCTGTTCTTTGGCTTTTTCTTCAAAATCTCCGTCTTTGGTAGCAATTTGAAATTTAGTAGTCTCCGTAAAGATTTGATCATTTGTTTCTTCACTGGATTCTATTTTCTGTGAAACTGTAGCTACTTTAACGGCTTTTTGAAGGTTTTTCTTATCTTCTACCTTTATGATATGATACCCAAAGTCTGTTTCTACTACTCCCATACTTCCCACATTATTCTCTAATAAATAATCGTTAAAAGCAGGTACCATACGACCCGGTGCAAAATACCCCAGATCTCCACCTTTATCTTTATTTGAAGAATCCGCAGAATATTCAGCAGCGAAAGTTGCGAATTTTGATTTATCTCTTTTGACCACGGTCAATAAGCTATCGGCAAGTTGTTTTGCCTGTTCTTTAGTTCTGGTTGTATCCCCGTTAGCCGTTCGTAAACCTTTCCAGGAGATTAAAATATGCCTTGCTTTTAAGGAATCAGGAAGTTGTTTTTGAGCTACAATTTTAGAAACTTTATAAGAGTCTCCATCTTTATAAGGTCCGTACACCCCTCCTACCGATAGGCTATACAGGGTATCTGCCACTACAGTTGGTAACTCTTTTTTAAATACAAAAGTATCATTAAAAGGAGTACTTGAATTTAAGTTAATAAAGTCTGCTACCTCATCTTCCGGTAAATCTTTTAAACCTGTTGTTTTTGTATCACCATTCAGCAGATTTTGAACGGAAGCTTTAATTGCTTCTTCATCCTCCGGACTTGCTTTTTCTTCAAAAAAGACATAACGTAAATTTCGAGTAGCTTCTGTTTTGTATTGATCTTTATGCTGATCGATATAAGACTGAATCTCATTTTCTGAAACAGTAACCGTACTATCCGCTATGCTACTATAGGGAAGTTGTACGTATTTAATGTCCACTCCGTCATTTTCCATTTTATAAGCTAGCTCTCCTTCTTTCAAGGTAGCTCCTACTCCTGCTTTTACCATGGTAAGGTAGGTATCTTCCAGCGCTTGTTTGCCCAAAGATATTTTATAATCCTGCCATGCCTGATATTGCTGAGGTGAGGTTTCCCGAATGTTTGCTACATATTCCTGCATTTTGGCCCGGTCAAAACCACCTTCTTCATTTTGAAAAGTAGGGTTGTTAGCCAGGCTTTCTTCTAATAGGTTATTTACCTGATTGGCTCCTACCCTGATTCCTAATTCTTCAAATTGCTCGTCGTAGACCGCTTCTTTTATTTGTTGATCCCAAACGTAATTTACTGCCTGCATATTAGACCCATTTGGTCCAAAATTTCGGGAAGCTTGCTCCACTTTTTTGGCAAAATCCGTTCTGTCAATCTCTTTGCCGTTAATTGTGGCAATGGTGTTTTGTGATTTTTGTGAAATAGCACCACCATTTCTGATTAAATCTGCTAATACAAACGAGAAAAGTGCTAATGCTATAATTACGATTAGGAATACTGATCGTTGTCTGATTTTATTTAAAACCGCCATGGTAAGTTTCGTTTATAATAATATAGTGGGCGAAAATAGCATTTTCTTAGAAATCTACCAATTAAACTTTTTAGGTATTTTGAAGGATTATTCGTTAACTGGGGAACTTTAACTTTTACACCTGTCGCTACCAACCGGAACTTATTCTCTAGGACGGACACTTAGTTCGACGATCTCTAATTTTGAGGCACTAGTCTCAAGAATGGTTATTTCAAACTGATCAATAATAACAACTTCGCCTTTTTGAGGGATTTCCTGGGTATGATGCACAATGTACCCTCCTAAGGTTTCATAATGATCACTTTCTTGTAGGTTCAGTTTGTACTCTTCATTTAGATAATCCACTTCTAAGCGAGTTGAAAAGCAATAGGTATTTTCGTCCACTTCTTCTTCAATAAGTGCGACGGAATCGTGTTCGTCTTCAATTTCTCCAAACAATTCTTCTACAATATCTTCAACCGTTATGATACCGCTTGTACCTCCGTATTCATCCAGTACCACTGCAACACTGCGATGCTTTTTTGTCAAGATATTCAATACGTCTTTAGCCAACATTGTTTCCGGTACAAAAATGACCGGCATCAGTATATTTTTAAGGTCTTTGGGTTTTTTAAAAAATTCAAAGGAATGTACGTAACCAATGATATCATCTATAGTTTGATCGTACACTAGTATTTTAGACAGTCCGGTTTCTATTAATAACTGGGTTACCTCTTCAATACTCTGCAGTCTATCTACTGCTTTGATCTCGGTACGGGGGATCATCACTTCGCGGGATTTCACCTCAGAGAAGTCCAATGCGTTTTGAAAGATTTGAATTTCGGAGTCAATTTCTTCGTTTGCTTCAACGGTGCTGATCTGCTCTGTAATGTAATCGCCTAATTCTGTTTTGGTAAATGCCAATTGTACTTCGTCACCTTCGGTTTTTAAGAATTTTTTTAAAACAAAATCCGAAATCCAGATTACAAAATTAGAAATAGGCCAGAATATGAGGTAAAATAAATAGGCAGGAATGGAAAAAATCTTCAACAGGGAGTTCGCATATATCTGAAAGAACACTTTTGGTAAAAACTCAGCGGTAAATAAAATAATTAAAGTGGATATAATGGTTTTTACCAGCAAATTAAGTTCTGTAAATAGATAATTAATCCATGCTAAGGAAGATGGTAGGTAAGACTGAAACCACTCCATCAAGAGTTCTCCCATAAAAAATCCATAAACTACCAGGGCAATATTATTACCGACTAACATAGCGGCAATAAATTTGGAAGGCTTTTTAGTAAGTAAAGTCAAAGTTTTGGCAAGCCAACCCGATTGCTTTTTTTCAATTTCAATATGAATCTTATTAGAAGAGACATACGCAATTTCCATACCCGAGAAGAATGCAGAAAGTAAAATGGATAAAATTATGACAAAAATTTCCAGGGTCATTGCTATTCTCTTTTTTGAGCGTCTATTTTTTTACGAAAGCTACGCTTAAAGAAAAACATAAAAATAGAAATAGCAACAAAAAATAGGTATAAATAACTTCGGCTTCCTTCAGCGCCCCACTCTTTATAGGCTTCGTATCCAAAAAAAACGGCAGCCGCAAGATAGGCAATTTCAAAAAATCGATAAATTTTCACGTAGTTACAGATTGGTTACCTGGTCGAATGTACTAAAAAATAGTAATTTGAAAGGAGCTTACTACAATATTAAGATTATGTTGGGTAATTTTGAGAAGGATTTGCTTTGAAGTTTACTCTTTTACAAACATAATTCCGTCGTTAATTCGGGAATTTAAAACGGTAAAATTCTGATTGGCATCAAACCCGTTTCCGTTATTTATAGTTCCATCAGGCAAGGTACTTTTATAAGGTTGATCGGTAAAAACCCAGCTTAAATTCTGATCCCAGTACAATTGTTGGGCTTCCAGATGGGTGCTATCCGCAGTTTTAATATCCACGTTGCCCTGCATGTCTATTAAACCGGTTTTCTGGTATGAAATGGCATAATCCGCGGTTACCGTACTTACTTTACCATCTATATCGATCATATCGAGCGCAATGCCATCAGGAAATTCCCAGTAGGCAAATTCTTTATTAGTAAAATCAAGTATTTTATCTGCATTCAGTATGGCGGTAAGCCTACCGGAATCGGTATACTTTAACTGAACTTCAAAAGCCTCTGCAATTGCTTTGTCTTTAGTTACACCTACTCCATTATTAGTCGTACTATTAGATTTAGTACAAGAAAAAAACATCGCCATTACCAAAGTAATGACGATGCACATAGTGTATGTTTTTTTTAACCTCATTTATGGTTATAAAGAAGGTACTCTAACGGTTTCTCCAATCCAACAACCTATAGTGACTGATTTTTTTTCAGGATTGTTAAAGATATCTGTTTTAGAAGGTGCCTTAGCCCTGTAATTAGCTGCCGTTGCACTTGCTGTTTTTGCTAATCCCGGATCTACCTTACCTGCTTTATTTGCATAATTTTCAGCTAACCAGTATACTGCTCTTTTACTAAAAACATCCGTACCACAATTGTTAGCACTTGCTGCCATCATCGCGGCAATCCGTAAGTAAGCTACCCCCATAGAAGGTTTGTAATTTAAAGCTTTGTTATAATAGCCTTTTGCTTTACCGTAGCTACCTTGTTTTCTAATGAGTTCTGCTATCTTAAAATATACTTTGGCTTTATCACTGGCCTTTGTTTCTAATTCGGCTGATTTATTGAAATATTCTAAGGCTTTAGAAGTACTTTTATCTTTCATAGCAAGTAATCCTAAATAATAGGTAGTTTTTGCCGATGGTTCTGCGGTGTTTAAAGCTTCTACTAACTTAAAGAATAATGGATCGTCCGTACATTCTTTGGCTGACATACGTCCGGCAGCTCCTTTTAACCAGCTTACATCACTCTTCTTAGATTCAAACTGCCCCTGGTACAACGGAATCAAGTTTTTACAATCTGCCAGTTCTCCTAACTTCTGGTTTACCCCACCTTTTACTTTACTGTAATTGGTTAGGATTTTTCCATATCGGGATAAGTTCTTTTTTTCTTTACTCGATAGTGCAACCCCTGATTCTTCTTTTTCCGTTAGTTCAGAAACTACTTTTGCCTTTTCATTTTCTTCTTTTTCAATTTTTTCAATTACTTCGTCATATAAAGAAAATACTTCCTGGATATCTTTTTTACCTTCGGCTTGCAGGTCTACTAGTAGGGAGAAGAACGTATATACACTTTTGGGGTTATTAAAATGGTCTTTATCTTCTTTCCATCCGATTAAGAACTCTTCGTACTCTTCTTCTTTACTTCCTATTTTATTATCGTACATGATCTGACCGATCTCAGAATGTAAATCACCTGATTCGGTTTTAGCCGGAAAATACTGATAACGCTCTTTCCAAACGTTAATTAATTCATTTGCAATACCCAGCTTTTCCGTATCCGTAGCAGCTTTCTTATATTTTGCTTCTAGTACTTTTATCAAATATTGATAGGTTGCTAAACTATGGGTGGGACACTCTTTTCTGATTTCCATTAGAGGTTTTTCGGCCGCTTCATAATTTTTGACTTTGGCATGCTCATAAGCGATAGATGCCTTAGTAGCACAATCTGATGCCTGAGCCTGAACTGCATTTGCCCCTATCATCCAACTTATCGCTGCAGCAAATATAATTTTGGTTTTCATAGCTGTATTTACGTTATATAGTTAATTAAATTTAATCTGTCTGAACCACTTATCGTTTAAAGATAAACTTAAGGAAAAATTAAAAAAGTTTTCTTTAACCAATCCGGCACTTGTCGTCCCACGTTGTCCTACTTCTAAGCCTAGGTTCAGACTTGAAAAAGCATTGCTTACTGGTAGTCCTATTCCAAAAGACATGCCAAACTCATCAATATCTTTATTGTTAACGACCAATCCGCTACGTTCAAACCGAATACCGGCCCGATAAATCACCCGGTTAAAGTAACTGGTCAATGATCGGTAATTAGGAATGTAGTAGCCTCCTAATTTTGTCCTGAACCCGGATTTATAAAACACCTCATCGGGAGCAAAGTTAATCGTTGCCTGATCTTCACTATCCCTATAATTGTATTCTGCTCCGATCAACCATTTTTTATCTTCTCCGATCCCAAAGCCAACTTTTACTTCTGCTGGTAGATCCACTTCGTTATCTACCGCATCAATATCCTGTCTTCTGATCACGGTCTCTCTTCCTTCTGCCTGTACGTTTACCTGAGCAAGCTCCGAAGTTGTATCCGTATCTAATTTAGAAGGAGGTGTAGACGTGATAGAGGTGACTAAGGTTAATTTATCGCTAATTTTAGTCTGATAGTTTACTCCAAAGGTCAATCCGACCCCCGACAAGTCGGTCTCGTTTAGCTCTCTGGTTTGAAATAAAGATCCTTGCTGAAAGAGTATAAACCTGTTTTCAATATTTCCGAAATTATAGTTGACTTCCAGACCTACGCTAAAATTTTTAGTAAGCGAGACACCTGTAGACAAATATACTTTATTGACTCCCCCGGACCCGGAAAACCTTTCCTGAATATTATTTTGAAACTCCGAACGAACGTTATAACCCACAGCACTAAGAGGAGTTACTCCTAATCCTACCCCAAATTTACCGATAGGAATCCCGATAGCAAAGTATTCTAAGGTCGCATTGTCTTTATAAGAGGTATCATCATTAGCATTGCTTAAACGCAAACCATTATAATTTGCTGCTACGGTAAAGGTTGTTAATTTTAATGCTCCGTAAGCTGCCGGATTTTGCAAGTTGATATGGATACTATCCTGCTGAATGCTAAGTCCCCCCATGGAACGATTCTCGGTGGTTCCTTTAAATTTTTGCAGACCTATTCCGTAGAAAGAATATGGAGATGAAGTACCTTCTTGTGCCATTAAAAATCCGCTGCATAGTATAAAAAGAAGTACTAAAGTCTTTTGTATCATTGACTGTTATTAAAAGCTAAAATATGGTTTAACCCTTCTAATAAAAAATTAGAGGTGGCAAATATGCTATTTTTTAATCTCTTAGACAAAAAATGTGCATCTCCACCGGTTAAAATAACTGTTAAATCAGGATAGTTGTTGCAGTATTGATCAATTACCGCATCTATTTCGAGCGCGGTATGTCCTGAAACTCCGGTATGTATCGCTTCTTCGGTAGAGGCACCTATGGATAAAGAGGCTTCGATTTTACTTAGTAAAGGTAATTTTGAAGTATATTGATGTAAACTTTTGTAACGCATGGTGATTCCCGGTGCAATAGCGCCCCCCAAATATTCTTCTTTATTATTTTTAAAATCGTAGGTGATACAGGTACCTGCATCGACAACCAATGTATGCTTACCCGGATATTGCTGACTGGCAGCAGCTATCAATGCGATTCTATCGACACCCAGGGTTTCCGGTGTTTTGTATAAATTAAGAAAAGGGATTTTAGTCGTATGGTTTAGGGTCACTAGCTGAACAGACTTTTCTAATTCCCCTATATCTTTAGAAGAAACAAATCCGACATTGGAAATGATTCCATAATCTATTGGATATTTTTTAATGATTTCTGTATGTATGGTTTCCACAAGTTGCTGTGAGGGTATGATGAACTGTTTTATTATGGTATTTTTCTCAAATACAGCTACTTTGGCACGGGTATTTCCGGAATCAATAATTAAATTCATAGGATTTGATCTGAAGGCAAAATTACGAAAGGATTTTTATGGGTTTTCTTTTGTGTATTTAAAAAAGCAGATTATATTTGCTCCCTCTTACAAAAGATAGTTGTTATCTTTATAAGAACGGATGTTCACATCCTGGAAGGTACCTTAGCTCAGTTGGTAGAGCAAAGGACTGAAAATCCTTGTGTCCCTGGTTCGATTCCTGGAGGTACCACGTTAAAAAACCGTCTGATTTTTCAGACGGTTTTTTTGTTTTTCTAATTATTAAAAATTTTCTTTCTCCATATTTATTATCAAAATAGGTTTCTAATTTGTAACAGTTTCTTTAGAACTATTAGTTGTTTTTAAGAAAAATTAGATAATATTTATGAATTTTATAAGTAACAATATAAAGCTATCAAATACTAAATTATAAGTATCAAAGATGAACTTTGCTATAATAAAAACTACCTTATGAAGAAAATTACATCACTTTTTAAAGTGTCATTATTATGCACTTTTATCCTATTCAGTTATTCGACTTTTTCGCAAGAAATTAGTTTAACCTCATTAGATCAGTTAGAAGATCCTGCTAATAGCGGAAAGACTATACTAGTCAATAAGAGTTTTAACTTATTTGGAAAAACGTTAAATATTGCTCCTGGAATTATTATAAAGCCTGCTGGTGGTATTTTTAAAAACGGAACTATTGCCGGAAGTGATTTTACCATCTCAACGGATAAAACGAATAGAACCTTTACCAATACTATTATTTTTAAGAACCTTTATAAAAAAACATTCTTTCCTGAGTGGTATGGTGCAAGAGGAGATGGTAGTACAGATGATTCAGAAGCTTTATTAAATACTTTTAAGACTTCCGAAAAAGTAGAATTAAGAAGATATAGAACTTATTTTTTAGGAACACCTGTTCTTATAGATCGACTAGGTATTATTCATATTGAAGGAAATAACGCGAAAATTATTACTGCTGGTTTTGCTAATAGTCCTGCTCTCCAATTTGATAATTTATTTTCTAAAGTATCTATTGAAAATCTTGAAATTGACGGTGAAGAAAACAGTGCTGGTGGTATTTGGGTAAGTAGTAGTTTTAATGGTAATAATTTGAAATTAAGCAATTTCTATAATGAGATAGATGCTGCTTACGGTATTCATTTTGAAATTAAATTCAAACCAGTAGATATTCTCCTTGAAAATTCTAACATTAACAATATAAAAGCTAAAAATAATAATGAAATAGGAGATGGACCAGGTACTGCTAGGGCAGTACGAGTTTATTGGCGAACATCAAGTCCTAATAGCAACGTAAGTATAAAAGATAATAAGCTTACTAATGTTATTGCAGAAGATGGTGATGTAATACAAATAGCTCAAAATAATCATCAATACATTAATTCTACTACTACTGTAATATCTGGCAATTATATAGCAAATGCCACCCGTAGATGGATTAAGGCTACTGCATCTAATGTTAAAATAATCAGTAATACCTTTAGGAATTTTGAAGAGGGTGATATTAATACCGCACCAGCCCGTGATAGGACTTATATGGTTGCATTTCAAATTTTTGAAGCAAAGAAGGTTGACTTAAGTAAAGAAGGTGATTATGTTCTGGGAGCATTATTTGAAAACAACAATGTTTTAATGGATTCGAATTGGGATTTTGGAAACGGAGGGGTTTTAGGACTTGATCGAACCAATGGAGCTATTATTCAGAAAAATACTTTTACTAACGGAAGAATTGTATGTAAATCTTTTAATCAAAATGCAAAGATTACCAAAAATAAACTTACCAACTCCAACTTTGATTTTGTTACGGTTAAAGATGAAGCTGATAGAGAAATAGTGTCACATATCTTTAACAATTTTAGAATTATTGAAAATCAACAAGGAATTATGGATTCCAGAAAAATAACAAGAAAAGTGAAATCTATTATAGGTTTTTCCAGGAAATCTATAATTGAAGATATGTTAGTAGAGGATAATACCATTACCGTTTATGATCAAGTCATCGACGATGATAATATAGCTTTTATGGTTTTGGATGATGGTTCTACTACAAATAAATTGCAGTTGATTAATAATACCTTAGATAAAAAATCAGTTAATAATTTAGCTACACAACCTACTTTTTTTCAAAGTAAAAATAATTTAGGTACTAACACACTTTTTGACAGTAACAAGTTAATCACTGAAGCAAACCGAACTGATGTAGGTATTAACTTAATAGCGGTAAAAGCTCCTTTTCCCTTTACCTTTAGAAACAATACCATAGAAGTAAAACCAAAAGATTCAGATGACTCCAGTATATTTTTAGAAATGTGTCCTAACGGCAAATGTCCAGTTACAAAAGCTTCTGATCCAACACTATCTAATTCTATTTCTAACAATGTAGTTGTCTTTCCGAATCCGGTAACTAATCTTTTACAAATACAGAACTGGAACTATTCAGATTCTTTTTATACTGTTATTGATATATCCGGAAGAACAGTATCAAACGGGCAATTAATAGATTATAAAGTTGATACCTCACTTCTTTCTCCCGGTACCTATACTTTATTGTTAGATTCTAATAGTGAACGGAAAGACATGAAGTTTATTAAGTAAATACTCACTATAGCGATTGAACAAAGCCTTTATAAATACAATTATATTTATAAAGGCTTTATTTTTATACAAATTGTCACTTATTGAACAATTATCTTTTCAGTATAATTCCATTGACTGTTTTCCAATTTTACTATAAATACACCTCTGTCAATTTGTAATTTAGAAACTGGCACTTTAATTAATTCTTGATTAGCAGAAAAAACTTTGTTGTATATTACTTTACCATTAATGTCTTTAAATAAACAACCTCTTTTATCCAGCCATTTACAACATATAACATTCTAGTACAAATAATTACCTAGGTCAATTTTATAGAAATAGAGACAAATTAAGTTTGTAATTTTAAGTTAGAAATTTAAAAAGCGATTTAAACAGTATTCATTAGTTGTTTAAATATAAAATAATTTTTAAAACCTATTTATTTAACATATTTATTCTTAGTGTTATCTAAACTTATTTAAGGTTGATCAAAATGGCATTTAAATTTTTGTGATTTGAAAACAGCTTTGTTTAAATCAATTTACTAGTTATAAACAACTTTAACATATACATAAATACGATTTGTCTTTTTTTCTAGTTAATAATGCATACCAAATCATTTCTTTACTTCTTAAAATTTTCTACTTTCCACTCTTTCTATTTTAACACTTTATAAATAAGAATATAAATTACTTAATAGTAATATTTTAAAGGTGTTAACCAATTATTGTTTACATAATAAGCTTAATCTGTTTACCATCTCTGATATTATTGTTGTTATGAATTGAATAATCAACTCAAACAAAAAAATCCCCAATGAAAAATTTTCAAAAAAAACCACTTAAAACTATTCTATTACTATTTTTACTTATCAACACTTTTGACACCTACTCTAAAGAAATAATAGCTAAATCTCTTAAATATAAGGATGTGAAGAAAGCAGTCAAACTAGCAGTACCAGGAGATGTTGTCAAATTACCAAGTGGTACCGAAAATTGGTATTACGGACAAGGAATTACAGTTCCAGGTGGTATTAGTATTAAAGGAAGTGGTAAAGATCAAACCCTTTTAAAACGAGCACAGGCTTCACAAGTTCCCTTTATTATTTTTGATGGTTCTAACAATAAAGCCAGTGAGTTAAGTGACATAACATTTATCGGAGGATACTTTTATAAAGATAAAGAATACGGACGATTAAGTAGAGGCATTGACTTTGTTAAAGGTTGCACCAGTTTTAAAGTTTATAATTGTCGTTTTGAAAACTTTGCTAATTACGCAATTACAGTTAATGACCGTATAGGAGAGAAGAGTGTCCAGAAAGGAGTTATTTTCAACAATGAATTTATTGACAATTATCATTCGAATGTGCAAAATTATGGATATGGTATTGTTGTGAATGGAAATGGCACCTGGACTAATCTGGAATTAGGCACAAAAAATGCGGTTTTTATCGAAGACAACTATTTTTCCGGAAATCGTCATCATGTTGCTTCTAATAACGGTTCGAAATATGTTTTCAGATATAATGATGTAAAGCATACCAATAAGGTTAGGAATTTTTCGATGGCTGATGCCCATGGAAAATCATCCTCTCCAATAGGTTCAAGGAGTTACGAAATTTATAATAATAAATTCTACACCGAATCCAACATGGAGTCAAAAGCCCGCACAGCTATCGGAATACGAGGAGGGGATGGAGTTATTTTTAACAATACCTCATCTACCTCAATTTACAGAACTATCGAATTATGGACAGAAGGATTTTCATGTGGTACTTATCCTGGAATAAATCAAATCAGATCTTTATATATCTGGAATAACGATAAGAACGATCATCTAAAATTTACAAATGATGGAGTAGCTAATAATTGTGAAGCTTCCGTCAAGAAAGGAAGGGATTATTTTCTATTTAAGAAACCAGAGTACATACCGTTTGTATATCCTCACCCTCTTCGTAAGAAAACTTTACCAAAACCAATCGATGACGATAAAGATAATAAAATGAATATAGCTTTGTTTAAACCTACTGAGGCCTCTAACACTTTTCAGCAAAATTATAGTATGAACGCGGTAGACAATAACGTTGACTTTAATAACAGATGGGCAAGTAATTCCTTTTCTGATTGGTGGATAGTTGACCTAAAGGATACCTATGATTTATCTGCTGTTACCATTATAAATTACTACGGAGATGACAGGTACTATAATTTTGTAATTGAAAGCTCTTTTGACAAACAAACCTGGAGACAAATTGCTCAAAAAACCAATAAAGAGAGAGCTACTAAAGAAGGTGTTACCTTTAAACTTACCAATAAAACGGGACGTTATATCAGGGTTCGTATTTACTATAGTTCTGTAAAAACCGATGTACATTTAGTTGAATTTAGAGCTTTTGGAAATAAAACAACCAATAAATCTGCTGATAATTCTTACAATACTGAAGAACTGAAGCTATCTTCACCAATTGAAGAACAACAGATGATAGTTTTTCCTAACCCGGCAAATAAGAATCAAGATATTACAATAACTTTAAATGACATTTTTCGTAGAATGAATATCTTATATATTTACGATTTATACGGACAATTAATACTTGAAAAAAAATTTAAAAAAGAGTTAGGAACACCTAATTTAAAAATTGAAACTTCTACCTTAAGAGTTGGATACTATAATGTAGTACTAAAATCCGGTAAGAAATTACTTAATAAAAGGATTTTAATACATTAATATTAATTGTTATTTACATACAAAGGACTAACACAATACAGTCTTTATTGTAGGTCTTTTGAATTTAGTATTTTAATTATTCATACGATTCAAATTTTAATACTTTCATAAATTACAATGTATTTTCTTAGTTATAGTCTATGAGTGTATTATCTTAAAGCTATTTTTAATTAAAAATATGGCACTCTTAAGGAATTAACGACTAAATAGCTACCTAGCTTTTACGTTAATATTGAAATAAACATAGTTGCTAAAAATGATAACCAACTACAAGTTTATTCACTTACATGCTATTTTATGGAAATTTTATCTATCGGTTTCCTGTAAGTATTTTATAAAATTTAGGAGATAATTTTTTTAAACCTACTGCAACAATTAAACAAATAATTATAGTTAGTATAGGCGCTATAAAATAGATCATTAGTGCCTTTAACTGAGAATACCCCAGGATAAAGTATAATCCTTTTTTTATAATAGTCAAGATAGGTTCATGAAATACAAATATAAAAAAAGCGAATTTAAATAGAGGATAAATTCTACTAGAAACAATATTCCTGTTTAAAAAAAGCATATCAAATAATGACCATAATGATATGATACCAATTATTACACTAACCTTATGTATTAGTAATAGTATATCTTCATTTCCTCTGTAGTAGAAAACAGTTGTTTTTATATAAAGTAGTAATATCCAACTTAAAGTAAATAACCAAGATTTTTTACTTAAATTACGTAAAAGATAATTTGGTTCAGAAATAGCCAACCACATTCCAATAGCAAAAAAAGGAAGAGATTTAAATTTTACAATTATTAGATCTATCTCAAAAACCCAGGTTAATAATAGTAAAATAATAATCTTTAATCCATAATATTTTAATAAATAATATAAGACTGGAGCTATTATTACTAAAATAAATAAGTCTCTTAAAAACCAAATAGGATAAGATATAGGATTTATTAATAGAGTATACAAAAAATCTTCTTTAGAATATTCTACAATTGGTTGATTCGTAAAGAAGTTAGCAGCAAAAGGAATTGATTGTAATCCTAAATATAATAAAATACCATATAACGACCATAAAAAGTACGGTAATAATATTGTTCGAAGTCTTTTCTTAACTTTATAATGGTAAATATCGAAGTCAAATCTTCTGAGGTTTATAAACAATAAATATCCTGAAATCATAAAAAAAATTGGTAATGCTACCCGACAGAGTCCATTACTAATAAACTCCTGAATAAAAAGATTATACCCTCTTTCTAGTTTTTCTGATTCAGTTTTATATTTTATTTCAATACTATAAGAATGAAGATAGACAATCATTACAATAAGAAGAAAGGATATTGCTTCGATTTTTGTACTTAGATATCGATTCATGATTAAAGAGTTTGTGTAATTGTTAAATTTTTGTAGGCTCCCTGTAGTCTTGTAACCCTAAGTAAATCAAACAGCAGAATAGTTATTTCTTGTTTGAATGTAAAGCACCATAACCATATTCGTAACCATAATTATAGCCTCCACGTTTTTTAAATTTAACATCATTTAGAATATAGGCCATATTTTTGAGCTTATTATCCTCGCTTAAGCCTTTGGAAAATTTAATTAACTGCTTATCGGTAAAAGCAGCACGGGTTATACATAAAGTGATATTTGCAAAATCAGAAATTAATAAAGTATCTGCAACTAACGCTAGAGGGGCAGTATCTATAATTACAAAATCATAATTATCCTTAGCTAATTCCAGAAAACTGCCGTAACGTTCACTTGCCAGTAATTGAGTAGCGTTTGGAGGAATTGGCCCACTAAAACATATATCTAGATAATTATTATCTTTCACTATATTCTGAATGCAATTATTCCATTTTATATTTGTGTTGTGTAAATAATTAGATAAACCTAATACATTCTTATCAATCTGAAAATAATTATGTAACTGCGGATTCCGAAGATCTGCACCGACTAGTAATACATTCTTTTTTAAACTAGAAATTGCTATGGATAAATTAAGTGCAATTAATGTTTTACCTTCTCCTTTTATCGAGGATGTTACATAAATTACACTGCCCTTATTCTCAACTTTTTTTGGAAGCAAATAATTAACATTACTCCCTAAAATACGGAAGGATTCTGCTTTTACTGATCTTTCATTCGTAGTAAAAAAACTATCTGGGTTTTCTAGTGAAGGAATTTCTGCTAAAATCGGAATCCCCAGAGCTAATTTTTCAAGATCTGTTTTATTTTCGACTTTAGTATCTAATGAAAATCTAAGGAATAAAATAATAAAAGGAATAGCAAGACCTAAAAACACAGAAGCAATTAATATAATAGGCTTCTTAGGCGATATTGGTTTTTTACCAGTAAGACCATAATCTACCACTTTGATTGATGGAGCGGTCACTGCATAAGTTATTGCTGCTTCCTCTCTTTTTTGAAGTAATAATAAAAATAAATTTTCTTTAATACTTTGTTGTCTCTCTATAGCTCGAAGCATTTTTTCTTTCTCAGGTAATTTAGAGAATACACTACCCGCACGATAATTTTCTCTTTTTAATTGATTGAGTGAAACCTCAAGCTGATCCTGATAAGAATCTACAGTAGTGATAATGTTTCTTTTAAACCGTTCAAGCTGATCAGTCAATACCTTAACTGTAGGATTATTACTTCCAGCACTCGCATTTAATTTTTCTCTTTGTAAAGCGATTACATTATATTCTGACACCAGATTATTAATACTATTACTCTCCAAACCTATATCAGCAGGAAGTAATCCTATAGTATTATCCTTACTTAAATTTTTCTTTAATAAATCAGAAAGTGCTACTTGTGTCTCTAGAGCAAAGACTTCTCTTTCTGTTTCGGACTTCTTTTGCATAGTCAACCCAGCATCTGCCTCTATATAAGAAAGATTATTTGATTGTTTAAAATCCTTTTTACCTGATTCAATAGAATCCAATTCATCGGTTAAATAACCAAAACGTTCGTCTATAAAATCTATGGTACGCTTAGAAACTAGCTGACGATCTAAAATACCATCCTGATCAAATTTCACTATAATTTCATCCAAAACTGCTTCAGAAAGTTCGGGGCTGTCACTCTGTAAACTAATAGAAAGCACCTCACTATTTTTTGTTGTGGGTTTTACCTTTAAATCTTTTAGAAGGTTTAATACAGCTTCTTTTTTAGTAATTATCTTAACTTCAAAGACCGAACTATTAAAATCTTCAAGTTCAAAATCCTTTTCTATTTGAATCTGCACGGGATAGGAAAACTTACTACTTGTAAGAATAGACTTGTGAATTACTTCTTTAATACCTTCACTATTACTAATAACAGGGGTTTCTACTGCCAAATCTATTTTATATGTAATGCTTTTTTTTAGTTTTTTATCAGGAAATAATTTTACTACCTTAAAGGGTGGTTTAAAAATTCTTCTTGTTTTTATATTACCTACTTCGTAATACCTAATATCTAAATTGAGGGATGATACTACCTGTTCAAGTAACTTATAGGATTGTAAAACTTCAATCTCATTATCCAAATTAATATTTGATCCTCCACCTAGAATTGATAGTGCTTCATTCGCAATATCCAACTCATTACTATCGTCAATAATCTTAATTTTGGCTTCAGTTGCATATACCGTTGGAGCATATCTAAAGTAAAGAAAAGCAATCACAATCGCAATTAAAAGCGAACCGGCAAACCAAGGCCAATAATGCAGGTATTTATTAATAACTTCTTTAATATTAAAAGAATTATTATTCTCATTTTCATCAACTACGTAATAATTCTCTTTCATTTTATATTTGTTATTAAAATAACCGAACTTAAAATTAGAGAAGCAATAGTTAATACCGTACTTGCATTACCAATAATACCAGCACTTTTTACCTTAGCCGTATTAGGGCTTACTACAATAACATCGTTAGGTTTCACAAAATAATAAGGGCTTTTAAACCAATCAGCTGAAGTAAGATCAATCTCCTCTATAGACCTTTTCCCATTACGTTCCCGAATGACTTTTACGTTATTTCGTTTTCCATTGATCGTGAGGTCACCTGCATATCCTAACGCCTGCAACAAAGAAATATTTTCTTCAGTATAGGTGTAAGTTCCTGGTAACTTTACTTCTCCTAATACTGTAAATTTCGCATTTAGCATTCGAATACTTACTACGGGGTCAGTGATATGACCTCCACTTTTTAATTCTTCCTCGATAAAAATTTTCATTTCATTCATACTTTTACCTGCTGCATTCATCCGACCAAGGATGGGAAAATCAATAGTTCCGTAATTTGATACCAGATATCCTTGTATCTTAAGAACTTCCAGATTGACATTTATGGCTTGGGTTGAACTTTGTTTATTGTACGGTATTGTGGTTTCAGGGACGGAAGCACTAACTACAATACTTAAAATATCATCAGGTTGTATGAGTACCTGATCATAAAGAATACTATCTTCTTTAAAAAAGCTACTATCTTGTAAATAGATGATATCTTTCTTACTAACGCAAGATTGCAGGCATAATACTAAAAGTATTGTCCGAAATACTTTTTTTAAGTCGATGGTTTTCATCACGTTATAAGGATTTTTCAAGCATTTCTTTAGTTTCCAAAATATGTGCGGGCGTGGACGCCCCAAACAGTACTGCATTCACTCCTTTAGTTTGTGCAACATAATCACAGGCCTCTCTTGGTCGAATAGCTCCGGAGGCAAGGAAAGACATGGCAATATTAAAACTATTTTGTTCTCGCAGTTTATGTTCCACCTCATCTTTAGAAGGATTCATTCTAAATCCAATCTTATTGATATTACTTACAATAATTGGATTATCTATTCCTAGCTCATTTACTAAAATATTGTGTAACTTGGTGTAGTTCATTGTGAAAAATCCGGCTTTTACCCCGTATTTTTTATCTACATAACTTACATACTCTCCTAGTATGTTATGCATTCCCAATCCTATTAAAAGGTCAGTCACAATGTTCAAAAGAAAGATACCTTGAACATTCATTCCCTTTAGCAATTTCATTTCTGAATCTACTAATAATTGCATAATGGGAACTGGGTTTGCACTAATTAAAGACCCTACACCTTTTAATCCAGAAATAAGTTTATTACCTGGAGTAAACTTATTTATCAATTCTAAAGGTCCTGACTCAACCAGAGCTGCCGCATATTTATGCGCGTACGGCATACTAGGATACAACTTAAAATCTTTGAATTTCGGGTTGCCCTTCATCTTATCGAACACTGGTTCTAACTGATTATGAGTAGTGAACATAAAACTTTTAATTCCTATATCATTTACATACTCTAACGTTTTATAAATCTCCTCCGAAGTTCTAAACCGTTGAGCCTGCTTAATTGCAGTTTGTTCAGACATATGATTTACTCCAAAAAACTGATTGTCTCCAAAAATTACTTTATCTATCATAATAACTTACCACTCAAACTTTTAATTTCTTCTATTATTCTATCCGTAATACTGGCGTCAGACAGGGATGCTCTTGACTCTAAAATATTACCATTTAATAAGTCTGAAAAATCTTCAAGTTGCCTTGAAAAATCTTCTCCTCGCAAGTAATACGCAACATCAAGGTTTTCATCAGTTATATATAATTGATTCCAGCCTTTTTGAAGCTCCATTTTAGGATTTGCACTATTTAAAAAAACGCTTACCTCTTGCTTGCCTGCGGTAATTTTACCTTTATCTCCGAATATTTCGACATTATTAGTAGCTTTTCTTACCGAACTATCAGACCAGTTGATATAATTAACCCCTGCAACTTGATCTTTGTGAATGAGGGTTGCATAGACTGCATCATCAACATTTGTAGAAAAGATTTTTTTTAAAACCGCAGAGGTGACCTTTACATCCGTACCAAATAAATACGTAGACAGATCAAAGCAATGTGGACCATAATCGTGTAAACAACCACCACCTTTTGCATAGTCGTTACGCCAGCCTTTATTTTCTTTAAGTACCACGCCACCAGTCATTTTATTAATATAATTAGTTACGTTCCCGATCACCCCCCCATCAATCATAGTTTTTACTCTTTGGAATACAGGATTATATCTATTTACGTATCCTACTTGCCCTTTTCTATTTTGATTACTAGCACTTGCAACCAGTTTTTTACTAGTGGAATAATTCAAAGTCAAGGGTTTCTCAACAAATATATCCAGACCTTGATCGAGGCAATATTGCGCAATGTCATAATGAAATGAATTAGGGGTCAAAATCATGACTCCATCTAATGAACACTTTTTAATCATTGCTTTATAATCCGTAAAACATTGGAAACTAGTGTTTTTTTCAATAACTCTTAACAGTTGTTTTGAAGTATCACAGATTGCTTCCACTTTAATGCCCGGAGTTTGATTTGCAATAGCCAGGTGGGATAACCCCATTTTACCGATACCTATAAGTCCGATATTTTTCATTTACTATTTGTTTTATATTTTTTAGTAATACCATCTCTGATTGCCGAAAACATGAAGTGATAACTGTTTAAATTTCGTTTGAACATTCTGGGTTCTAAAATAAGTCGATACAACCATTCAAATCCGGCTTTTCTAAATACTGCCGGAGCACGTTTAGCGGTTCCTGCATAAAAGTCAAAAGCTGCCCCTACTCCAACTGACCAAGGCACATTAAGCTTCTCTTTATATTGAGCAATCCAGCTTTCCTGTTTTAATAAACCCAATCCTACCCAAATAATATCTGCCTGAGAATTATTAATATTATCTAGCATCGTTTGATTTTCTTCTTCACTTGTTTTTCTAAAAGGAGGGCAAAAAGTACCTGCAACCTTCATTTCAGGATACTTGTTTTTTAAGTTGGTAGCTAATTTATCCGCCACTCCTTCTTTTCCTCCGCAAAAATAATGTCGCCACCCCAGTTTTTGCCCATATTCCGCACAGGCTAATAAAAGATCAGGACCATTAAAACGAGTAATTTTCTGACCCTGAAATTTACCCGCAATCACAGAACCAATACCATCACATAAAGATAAGGTTGATGTATTTATAAATTCTAAATGAGCTGCCACTCGTTTAGCATAATACATAGATTCCGTATTAGTAATACAAATATGACGCTTCGCCCGGTCGTGCTCAATTCCTTCTTTGATTATTTCAAGAACTTGTTTTCTATCAAAAGAATGAACTGGAATACCACTAACGTAACCCGGGATCAAGTTCCAATTTCCGGAGGTACTTTTTTCATCTTCTAAAACCATTTATATATTATTTTAATTTTCACTTCCGTTCAAGCAATTTCTAATATTTTGGTTAATCTGTTTTCAAAAGTCTCTAAAGTATACTTTTCATAAAATATTTTCTTTGCCTTAGCTCCCATTTCTAAAACAAGTTCCGGGCGTTTAATAAATAATTCTATACGATCCGTTAGCATTTCAACATCATTTTTAGTAACAATATAACCAGTTGTTCCCTCTTCTATAATATCCGGTATCCCACCTTCATTTGTACTTACCACAGGCAAACCAAATTGCATGGCTTCCAATAAAACTAAAGGAAAACATTCGTTATGATAAAAAGTAGGGAATACAAATACATCTGCTTTACTAAAAGCATCTTCTTTTTCAGCACCATATCTCTTACCTAGATAAGAAACCTCCTCTTGTAGATTGAACTCTTTAATTTTATCCTGAAGTTGTTCTCTAGAAACGTCTCCCTCACCCCCAATAATTGTACAGGTAAACTTATGATTTCTTTCTTTAAGAAGATTACAAGCTTCTATCAACTCATAGACACCCTTTGAAGCTATGAGATTGGACAAGAATAAGAGGTTTATCATTTTACTATTCTTTTGACTTTTAACCTCTTCCGTAGAAAAATAAGGAATTCCATTCGGGCAGTAGTATACATCTTTTTTATCCACATAGCGTGCTATATCTGTATACAGACAATGGGATAGTAAGATTATTTTTGAATCCTTAAAAACAAATTTATACAACTGATTATCTATTATTTTATCTTGATATTTATTAACACCTTTATTATGAAAATGAATAATAAGTGGTACTTTAAAAAATTTAACAAGACTTACCACAAAACAGTCCTTATATAAAGCAATACCTTTTGCTGTTATTGCTAAGTACACCTTATCTGGACGGTCATTTTTTAAAATTTTAAAAATCTCTTTTAAAATTTTAAAATAAGTGACATATTTCTTAAACGATTTTTCTCCTATTTCGTCTACAGATTTTGAGGTGCCTAAATTAACAAATCTCGTTCTAAAGGTGTTATTAATACGTTGACTATCATGAATATATTGACCGACCATGGAAGAACCATGAACAGGAGGAGGTAGATGAAGTATAAATAAAATCTTAGGCAACATACGATAATTTTCTACGAATAAAATCTTTTAACCGAAGGTATACTGAAAATTTATTAGCAAATTCTTTAGTGATTACCTTATCCAACTGCTGGTATTTTTTAAAAGAAAAATTTCTTTTATCACTTGTGTCCAATGGGGTATTAAATCTAGTAACACCACTTGTATGAGTAGCATCTTCACTAAATCCTATACTTACCAGTTTGGATTGCGTAGGGAAGACAGTTATCATATTTTTTTTAAACTGGTCATAGCAAAATCTAACCGCCCAGGAATCAATTTTTCCGTCCATCTGTGCTTTTAACATACGAGTCAGATCACTCCCTCCTTTATTAAATTGCTTTTGTTTTTCCCTATTATTAAAAAAATCCGAATAGGATTGCACCTTCCAGTCTACCTCTTGCCAAACATTTTTGGTAACACCCCAACCCCAGGAAGAAGCTCGTATTCCAAAATAAAAATCCTTGTCTTTAGTTAAACTTGGTAAATTCATGGTATATCCCGATACCGAAAATATAGAAGCATCCTCTTTATAAAAGTCCAAGGCCTGATTCATAAAATCCAAAAAATTTCTTGAAGTAACAAGATCATCTTCCAGAACTATTGTTGCCTCATGATTTTCAAGGATTCTAGTAACTCCTTGTATAATAGAATTAGCTAACCCTTTATTTTTTTTGGCATTGTAAACCGTTACTCTATTAAAACCAGCTATATCTGCTATAAAAGCCCGGACTTCCTGAACTTTTTCAATATCTGTTTCTTTTTTAGGTCCATCAGAAAAAATGTAAAGATCAGAAGCGGCTGCGAGATAATTATTTTGCAATGCTTCAATAACCTTTTTAGTTTCTTCTGCTCTATTATAAGTAAAGAGACTAATTGGATATAACTTGGTTTTGGAACTATGCATAAACCTCTAATTTTGGTTCTTTCGGTAATAATTGTTTTTTTCTCATCATGTTTCTCACCACCAGTTGATGATTATTTATAATCAAAATTAAATAGAACAGCGTCGAGATTAACATAAAAGGTTGAGCGAGGTAACTTTCTCCAATTCCACCAAAAAGTATGGCAATCATCACTGCTTTATCCATATTAGAAAATAAATTCCAAGAAGAAACTACGATAACTAAAAAAAGGATTAAAGTGATCATACCTCCACCAGCCAAAATCTCCAAATAAGAGGAATGCAAAAATAGAAACTCCAAAGTATCTAGATAATGAAAACCAGTACCCAGGTTGTTATACAAGACCGTATTATTTATATTAAAAATACCACTTCCAAAAAAAACACCTTTATCTACAATCTCCACCCATGCGATACGCCATATTTCCCATCTCCCGGTGGAAAAAGAATTAATTTGATCTCCGGAAACGTTATAAAAAAAAGTATCTAAATAAAAGAGTGATAAAGGAAATAATAACAAAAGTAAAATCGAAACCGTTTTTTGAGCTTTTGTAATTACCACATAGGAAAAAACAGCAGTAAAAATAATTAACAAAGCATTTCTGGAAGTTACAAAAGCCAACATGACATAGATGGCAAGCTGTAACAAATTGTAAATGGAACGGTCTCTTTTCACCTTATTATACCGTAAATAAAAACAAACTAGAAACCCGGTTGCTGTATATAAACCAAAATGTACCTTATCCTGAAAAAAACCTCCAAAGCCATCTTCATCTGCCATGTTCATTCCAGTAGCAAAAGCTATTGCAAACCAAAAGAAAAGATTGAAAAACAATACTTTTTGAAAAATAGTTAATAACCATATTTTAGAATGTCCGTATAAAGCATCTTTTACCAATTTATAAGTTACAAACAACACATTTTTTGAAAGGAAAAAGTAAAACAATAAATACACCGGGAGTGCTAAATTATATAGCAATCGTTCCGTATCTCCAGTACTTAAAACATAGTAAATCGAAAAGATAATAACCAAACTCAATACCACAATACCGGTTATTTTATTTTTAAATCTGAACCTTTGTTTATAGCGAGAAGCCATATGTATCAGAATCGGTATAGTTATCATAGCAAAAACTAATTTCCCGTATCTTCCCATTAATAAAGTAAGGGTATATTCTTTGATAGAATTTACAATCACCAACAATAAATATATTGCTGTAAAGGAAGTTACCATTCTTCTATTTTTTAAAGAAATATTCATACTTTAAAATGTTGTAAATGGTGATCCTTACCTATAATATTTCTATAAATACCAAAATGTATTAATTGATAAACAAGGTTTTCTACAATCATCGTATAAAAAACACCATATAATCCAAATTTTGTAATCATTATATATCCCAGCGAAATCGCAATAACACTACGAGGAATTAGTACCCAGAAATTAATATCTGTACGTTTTATAGCATTTAATGCAATTTTAAAAGGTTGAAAAAATATGTTTATGCTTTGCACTACAAATGGAAGTACTACAAGCCAACCCAAATTTTCATATTTATTACCGAATAAGGTTGCAATTAAAAACTGCCCTGAAAAACAACCGAAAATAACTAATAGCGCCGCCAAAGATCCAAAAAGTAGCATCCATTTTGCCACAGCATTTTTGATTTTTTTGTAGTCCTTATTGATATCCACAAAAATTGGTAATAAATAAGAACTCAAAGCGGTAAGTAAGGGGTTCACCAGACCTGCAATACTCATTAAAACACCTAAAATAGCAATATCATTTTTTGAAGTAATATATAATAACAACCAAGGATAGATATTTGTACTGACATGAAAAAGAAAATTAGAACCTAATAACCATTTCCCAATTCGCCAGTTACCTTCCCACAATTGATAATATTCCTTTTTAGTAATAAGCTCACCTTTGTAATTAGCAATGAAATAACTTACGGTTAACAGCAAGTAAATACCTGATGCTGTTGACAAAAAAATAGTAAAATTAGTAATTTGATTAAAATAAATAAAAGCTAAAAAAGTAATGATACCTGTAGCACACAAAAGTCCGTATTTTAAATTTTGCACGGTTTTTCTTTGACTCAGCATAATTTCTCGAATAAAAAAGTAAGATGAATGGGAAAAAATGTAGAGTAGAAATAAAAGAAATTGAGTGCTATCCCAATTCTCAAAAGAAAAGGTATAAAGAACTGGAAAAACTATTAATAAAATGAAGGTGAATAAAAACTTAATATTAAGCGTGAAAATAAAGGATTTTCTGACCGAATTCGGGTCGTGTTTCGTGTCGTTTCTGGAAATTGCAAAAGGTTTTACGATTACCGCACTTTGTAGACCTAGAATAAAAAGCGCTATGGTAAAAAGCAATACAATATCCGCATAATTTTCTTTACTATAGGTACGTGCAAGAACTACGGTCGTTGATAAAGTAGTTATACTCATACAAGCCTGATCTAAAACAACGCTGATTAGTTTAGGTAATTCTTTGTTGTTTTTTAGGCTTTTTATGAACATTCCAACTCTATTAAATGACAAAAGTTCAAATTAATTAATTTGAACTTCTTTAAAACTTTGTTGATTTTTTAAAAACCAATCATACGTTTTTGCGATTCCTTCTTCTAAGGAGACATCAGGTTGCCACCCTATTTTATTAAGTTTAGAGCTATCCATTAATTTTTTAGGTGTTCCATCTGGTTTTGAAGCATCCCATTCGATGTTACCTTGATGTCCAACTGCTTTTTGAATAAGTTCGGCCAAATCTTTAATAGTAAGATCAGATCCGGTTCCTACGTTATATAGATGATCCGGTAACGTATTTTCTAATGCAAATACTACAGATGCTGCCATATCATCTACAAATAAGAATTCTCGCATCGGTGTTCCGCTTCCCCAAAGGGTAACTGTACTATGTCCGTTTTCTTTTGCATCGTGAAACTTTCGGATCATAGCCGGAAGTACATGAGAGGTTTTTAAATCAAAATTGTCGTGGGTACCATATAAATTGGTAGGCATCAAACTAACAAAATCTTTCTGATATTGTTTTCGTATCGCTTCACAAGCTTTAACCCCTGCAATTTTAGCAATAGCATACCACTCATTAGTAGGTTCTAATGAATCTGTAAGTAAATACTCTTCTTTTAAAGGTTGTGGTGCAAATTTAGGGTAAATACAGGAGCTCCCTAAAAATATAAATTTTGAAATCCCTTGTTTATGAGCCTGATCGATTAGATTATTTTGAATCTGAAGATTCTCCATAATAAATTGATAGGGGTAATTATTATTAGCTAGTATGCCCCCCACTTTTGCCGCAGCATTAATCATACAGTCCGGTTTCTCTTTGGTAATAAAATCAGTCACAGATTTCTGATCCCGGAGATCCAGTTCTTTACTGGTTTGACCCACTAGATTTGTATATCCTTTTGCCTGTAAAGCACGCCATATGGCAGACCCTACCATTCCTCTATGGCCTGCAATATAAATTTTTGCTTCTTTGTTCATACTACTCGAACTGATTCAGGATTTTATAACCTCCTTCTAAAATATGTTGATCCTTCTTCATTAATTCCAAATCACTTTTCATCATATCTGCAACCAGGTCACTTAAGGAATGCGTAGCTTTCCATCCTAATTTTTTTTCAGCTTTAGAAGGGTCTCCAATTAATAAATCCACTTCTGTAGGCCTAAAATATTTTTTATCCACGTTTAATACCTCTTTACCTACTGGTAAATCATATTCTGAATTAGAGCAGGAGGCTATATACGCCTTTTCATCCACTCCTTCTCCTTTAAATTCTAATTCAATACCCACTTCTTTAAAGGCAAAACGTACAAAATCTCTTACTGCTGTAGTTTTTCCTGTAGCAATTACCCAGTCTTCAGGTTCATCTGCCTGTAAGATCATCCACATCATCTCTACATAGTCCTTTGCATGACCCCAGTCTCGTTGTGCATCCAGATTCCCTAAGTAGAATTTATCCTGTAAACCCAAAGCTATTCTCGACACTGCCCTGGTAATCTTTCGGGTAACAAAAGTTTCCCCTCTTATGGGTGATTCATGATTAAAAAGAATGCCATTACAGGCATACATCCCATAAGCTTCCCGATAATTTACCGTAATCCAGTAAGCATACATTTTTGCTACGGCATAAGGGCTTCTTGGATAAAACGGAGTAGTTTCTGATTGCGGCACTTCCTGTACTTTACCATATAATTCTGATGTGGACGCCTGATATATCCGTGTTTTTTTCTCTAAACCCAGCAAGCGAACCGCATCAAGAATTCGTAGCGTTCCCAAACCATCCGCATTACCCGTATATTCGGGAGTCTCAAAAGAAACCTGAACGTGGCTCATTGCCGCTAAATTGTAAATTTCATCCGGTTGAACTTCTTGTATGATACGTATCAGGTTCGTACTATCCGTCATATCCCCGTAGTGTAGTATAAAATTACGGTCTTCTACGTGAGGATCCTGGTAAATAGCATCAATACGATTAGTATTAAATAATGATGACCTTCTTTTTAAACCGTGAACGGTATATCCTTTTTTTAATAAAAGTTCACTTAAATATGCTCCATCCTGCCCGGTTACTCCGGTGATAAAGGCTATTTTATTCTTCAAAATATATAACTTTTAAATCGGGTTCAAATTACAATAAATCACACGTAAATCCTTACTTATAATAAATAATGTAATATTAGCTATGTGACATTATCTTAGGAAGAATTAGTTTTACCCTACCTTTCTTCAATTTAATCATAAAGGGGAATAAGTAAAACACCGGTGCTACTATAAGCAAAATCAGAAACTGGACATTAATATTAAACTCTAACGAATCTATAAACAGTGTTGAAATAATGATAAATAAATTTACATTACTAATAGCAAAGGTTGCTGTTTTATGGCTTAAACCTAAATCTAAAAGGCGGTGATGAATATGATTACGGTCCGCACTAAACGGGCTTTTTCTATTTCTTAAGCGAATAAAGAATACCCGGGTGGTATCTAGAATTGGAAAGGCTAACACGGAAAGCACTAATACCGGTACATTGTTAACGGAATAAACCACTTCTCCAAGATTGCTCATTTTAATAAGAGCAACTCCTTGAAATGCTAAAATAAACCCAATAAACATAGACCCGGAATCGCCCATAAAGATCTTTTGTGTTTTTGATAAATTAAAACGTAAAAATCCAAGAAGTGCAGCAATTAAAACAAAAGATACCGCAGTCATTAAATAGTTTTGATTTACTAAAAAATAAATTCCAAACACAAGACTTGCTAATGTTGCTATAGAACCAGCTAATCCATCTATACCATCTGTAAGATTAAAAGCATTTATTATAAAAATGAATATAAAAATGGTGAAAGAAGTTGAAAACATATAGGATAATTCACCTAAACCTAATAAGCTTTCAAAATTATAAATTCTTATATCCGTAAAAAAAACAATAACCGCTGCCGCTAAAAGTTGTCCTAACACCTTTTTACCAGGAGAAAGGACTAGCAAATCATCTTTAATTCCCAAAAATAGTAACACAATGATTCCACCTAACAGTGCTAAGATAGTTGTCATCCGAGTCTGATCCGGTTGAGCTATAATAGCAAATAATATTAAAGAAAGGCTAAAGACTATAAAAACACCTATCCCCCCTAATGTCGGAGTAATATTAACATGTCCGCTTCGCTCGCAAGGGACATCCATTAACTTTTTACTTTCTGACAAATATATAATTGCGGGTAGTATTTGATTTATTAATAGGTAAGCTACTATACTTACACATAAAATCAATAAAAACGGATATTCTACTAAAAAGTTAGTTAAGTTCATAATTAGTATCAATTTTAGTTTGTAGTTATTTGAGCGTTACTCAATTTAACTTTTAAATATTAATATTTATGAACTGTACTTTACTCTTTTTAAACAAATCAAGGTGTAATAATAGCATCATAAAAATTAGAATATTTGTGTAAATTTCCTCGGAAAAACTTCAACTTTTCCCCATTTCTTAATCAAATGTATACAATAATTTTAAAAAAAAATTTATTTAAAACATCAAAAGTTAACCTTATCGATTAAGTGTTTACATATTCGATAAAATACGTGACTATCAGTATTTTAATTCCAGTTTGTTAACCTATAAAACGAATTAGTAATAAATTTTAGTTAATTATAGGAAGACTTTAAAAATAAGTGTAAAATTTTACATTTAATTCAATTAAAATCCTCTTTATTTAATTAATCTTAAAAATTTAATTTCCTACAAAAAATTAGAATTTGATTTTAAGGCAAATTGATACTTTCATTATAGTAAAAGAGTAAACTAAAACTTATTATAGAACTAATAGTTACATATAAAATTTTACTTTTGGTATTATTTTACACAAACAACTAAATGTTTCACATTTATTAACACACTATTATGAAAGGGAAACTTACAATCATTCTGCTATTTATCTTTTATTTTCACACTTCTTATAGTCAAGTTATAGAAAATGCAAATAATCCCTGGATAATCAGTTTTGGTTTATCAGCGGTTGAAGATTCCGGAACTAAACTTGGGCAACCCTTTGAATTTAAGCAAAATTACCATTTTACTAATCCGTTTCTATTTTCTGTAGAAAAAAGATTTTGGGAAAATTACGGATTGCAAATTGCTGCTAATTTTAATACGTTTAAAGAAGGAAAACTGGTAAATGCTATGACATTAGAAGAGGAAATTGATTTCTTTGCCTTAGATTTATTCTTTAAATATTATGTGACCAATAGATTTGTAGATAAATATCGATCTCCGTATGAAGGGTATTTGTTATTAGGAGCAGGAAGAAGTTCATATGACGGAGAATTTTCAGAAAACGTAAACTTTGGTATCGGATTGACCTTATTTATAACCCGGGATATACGATTTTTTGCACAGGCTATGGCTAAATTTGATTTAGTTGAATCAGAAATTGGGTCTAATTATTTTCAATATGATTTTGGTCTAATCATACGTATTCCTAAAAGACCTAATGGGCGTTCAATTTTTGGTTTTTGAGGTAGTGCCTAAATTCTTAAACTATAAAAGCCCACCTTAGTGGGCCTAATTTAAACTTGAGACATTTAAAAAGCACTATTTTCTACCTATTTCCTACTGTATACTCTCTAGTTCCTGTTCTTTTTGACTTTCAGCAAAATTATTTTCCTTTTCGGTACGGGCTTCCATTGCTTTAGAAGTATTCGATCTTACTTTAATTTGACGTGGTGCTTTTTGCTTAGCTTCTTCTTTCTTCGGAATACTTATGCATAATACTCCATTATTATAAGAAGCATCTATGGCATCTTCATCTACAGTTTCCGGTAAAGAAAAAGATCTTTGAAAAGAACTGTAATTAAATTCCTGTCTGGTATACCTTCCGTTTTCATTTTGTTCCGTATCGGATTCGGATTTTTCTACGGAGATGGTTAGCGTATTGTTATCAATATTAATATCAAAATTGTCCTCGCTCATTCCGGGAGCTGCTAATTCAATTTCAAAGTTATCTTCTACTTCTTTGATATTTACCGCAGGTATCTTACTGCTCTGGTTGTACATCTTACCTCTAACCGGCCAATTGTCTTCAAAAAAATCTTCCATAAAAGAAGGGTATAATCCATTTGTTCTTCGTATCAAACTCATTTTTGTATTTTTTAAAAATTAAACTCAGTCCAAATTTATTTTAAATAGCAGGGAATGATTACTTCGAATATAAACCAAATTAACTGTAAGCGTTTTTAAATCAGTATTTAACAGAATTTAAAAAGCTGTTTTACTAAAATTAAGATAAAGGGAAGTAGAGCTATTTTAGGAATAGTATACTTATACCTATTTGGCAAGAATAAGCTATTGTATGAAAACTTGTTATGAATTGAAACTCTGTTAAAAATAAAACTCAAAGCTTTAAATTTTAGAGTAAATAGCGTTTGTATGGAAAAGCATTTATTCTAAAGAAAAACTGCTTTTAAAATACTATAATTTAGCATTTTAAAAGCAGTTATAATAACTTCTATAATTTTGGCATAATACTAGTAATAGGTAATACTATACGCCTTATTTTACAAAACTTAACTTCTATTACATTAGTATAATAATTATATAAAATCCGTCAGGTCGAGTGCTTCATCTAAAGGGAGAAATGTGCTTAAGCTAGTTCAGCAGAACTATTGAGTCTTTCAACCAGGCTCAAGATGATAAGGATTTTAGTTAAAAAAGCTATTCTCGATACATTTTTCTTCATTCCATTACGAAAAATACTCGAATTGACGCTTTTTCCTAAAATACCCTTAGGTAAAAATTATACTTTTCTATTTACAAATTCCATTAAGTCTACATCGTTACCTAGCAATACATCTTTAGAATTGATTCTACCTGCAGGGGTATCATTTTCTAGTTTTAAAACTCCTCTTGGACATACGGCAGAACAAATTCCGCAACCTACACAGCTGGATCGTACAATATTTTCCCCTTTTTGAGCATAAGACCGTACATCAATCCCCATCTCGCAATAGGTAGAGCAGTTTCCACAGGAGATACATTGTCCGCCATTAGTGGTAATTCTAAACCTGGAAAATAAACGTTGTTGAAAGCCTAAGATTGCAGCCATCGGACATCCGAACCGGCACCAAACCCGATTACCTAAAATTGGATAAAAACCAGTTCCTACCACTCCGGAGAACACTGCGCCAATTAAAAATCCATAACTAGAACGTAACTTTTCTGCTTTTAATAGAAAAACACTTTCCGTATTACTAAAATAATGAAATCCGATTAAAGCTAAAATAATGACAAAATATCCAATCGCTCCGTACTTAGCATCTTTGGCTAATTGTTTTCTTTTAAAGATCATGACCCCTGCAAAAACCAAGGTCAATATGACCGCTACTCCAATTAGAAATACATTTCGGGTTAACCAGTATTTATTAGGATCGTAGCCCAGATAAGTATAAACCACGGCGGTCGTCATTAATACTACAAAGACTACTACACTATGGATTACCCAACGTTCGATATTCCAGGCAGATTTTCGTTTATCACTCAATTGTCTAAAAGCGTCTCCGGCAGTTTCGGCTAAACCGCCACAACCGCAAACCCAACTACAGTACCAGCGCTTTCCGTATTTATAAGTTAAAATAGGGGTAATTACAAAAATAGATATCACCCCAAAGATTAACAATGCGGTTCCAACGGTTCCTGCACTAATAAAACTATCGACCCGGTATTGTTCAAAATTACTATAATTAAGTGGCCAGATATTTTTTAAGTCATAATAAGGTAAGGAAAAGCTATCACTATTTAACCGGGCCATAAACTCCGGAATTAGAAAAGCAAAGGCAGTTTGAAAAAACATAACGGACATAGTCCTGATTTTTTCATATCGGTTATGGCGGTATTTCCAGATAAATTTAATTCCAAAAGCTAAGATAGCTACTGTATACAAAGTTCCATAGACAAACCATTGACTGGCTGGATTCCCGCTTAATGCTTTACTTAACGGATCAAACAACCCGATGACTCCTACGTTATCCTTTCCTTCACCCTGCAATCCTAAAAACTGCGGATAAAAGTAAAGTACTACGTAAAATCCAGTCATGGCAATTCCTGCTAACCAACCTAAAAGACCACGACTCGAGATGGATTTAAACCAAACCCCATCATTTTTAATCCCTTCGCTTTTATCTAAATATGCAGCAGATGAAAACCAAATGATTCCAACGGTAATAGACACTAGCGAAGTAATTAACCAGAGTGCTTTATTAGGAAAGTTTATGGAGGTTAAAGAAAGTAATAAAATACCCAATCCGAACATTCCGATAAGGACCGCTATTTTTTGTTGTACTGTTAATGCCTTGGGAGGTTCTCCGGTTAAAGACATACTACGTTTAAAGTCGCTCATAATAAAAGTATATTTTAAGTAAGTAAGGTTTCTTGTTGAGAAAAAGTTTTAATAATATCAGATTCGTACGTCTTATAAAATTCAGGGTCAAAATTTGCCTCTTTTAAATGCTTGATGACATAATCTACATCCATGTTTTCGGTAAGCCAGCGGTCAAAGACCTCATGACGCATCCGGATACCGAAGGTATTAATTCCTAAAAATTCATTAGTATCATGATTATAGGATACGGTAATACACTTAGTCCGGTCCGGATGCATCCAGTGAAATTGCGACTCGTACGCTTGAGGTTTTGCAAATACCCACCCGTAAGTTTGATATTCGATGTCTAAAAATTTAGCGCTATTAAACCAATGTCCAGGCTTATATTCAATACGGTTACCACAAATAGTCTGTGCTACGGTTTCTCCCATCATCCTACCGGTATACCATACCGCTTCAATAGGTCTTCTTAACCCAATACCTTCGTGTTGCTCCGCACAATCTCCGATCGCGTATACATTAGGTAAATTAGTTTCCAGAAACCGGTTTACTTTTACCCCTCTTCCTAACTCAAGTTCAGATCCTTTTAAGAAATCAATGTTTGGTGAAACTCCGGCAGTTAATCCCACTACTTCGCAATCAATAATCTCCCCGGTTTCTGCAATCTCGATAGCTTTTACCCTACCCGATCCGTCGTCAATAATCTGCTTTAAATTCACTCCCAGTCGTAAATCAATATGGTGGCTTCGTATATGCTCGTTAATCATTTCGCTTTCGCCGGCAGGCAATACCCCGTTCCAGAAACTGTCCTCCCGAACCAGAAAAGTTACTTCGATATCTCGGGTACGTAACATTTCTGCCAACTCAATCCCGATAAGCCCACCCCCTACAATGACTGCTCTTTTACAAACTTTATTAGTAGGAGCGTATTTTTCTAATTTTTCCAGGTCTTGTTTGTGGTACATTCCTAAAGTACCTTCCAGATCCTGTCCCGGCCATCCGAATTTATTGGGTTTTGAACCCACTGCAATGATCAAACTGGTATAAGACAAACGATCTCCGGATTTTAAAATTACTTCCCGTGAGGTAGCATCAACTCCGGTAACTCTTCCTTTCTTTAGGTCAATCCTGTTTTTTTCCCAGAACCAATTTTCATAAGGTTGGGTATGCTCAAATTTCATATGCCCCATATACACATACATTAAAGCCGTACGAGAAAAAAAGAAATCTGTCTCGTCCGAAATAATGGTGATTTGCTGGTCAGAAAGTTTACGGATGTGCCGGGCAGCGGTTACCCCCGATATTCCGTTTCCAATAATAATGGTATGTTGCATGATCTATAATTTAATCCAAATGCTCGGTTTGTTAACTCTATGTCGCTATTAAAGATAATAACTTAACACGCTCCTATAATTTAGATTGATTCTAAAATCCCAAAGATTTGTAAGAAAAAATGAGTAAGCCGACTTTGCGCGTACCTATAGTAACGCATTACCATAAAATTTTTATGCTAAAAATGTGTAAGTAAGAAAACTACTGAACGACTTAGCTGAAGAATAAAACTAGTAAAACAACCTTTTTAATTAAATATATCTTATGAAAACTCTAATCACTTATTTCCTGGTAATCTTTGGTTTACAGCTAAGCCTTGGACAAACCACTTCCTTTTTTAAACAATCAGATGCTTTTTTTGCTAAATACGTTAAAAATGGTAAAGTAGATTATAGTGCCATCAAAAACAATCCGGAAGAATTAGATGCTATCCTAAAAATAGCTGCCACTACTGATTTAAGTAACGCAGATGATGCCACTTTTAAAGCTTTCCATATTAATGCTTATAATCTATATGTAATTAAAGGAGTGTTGCAAAAATATCCGGTAAAATCACCTCTGGATATTAAAGGCTTTTTTGAAAAGAAAACATACACCGTTGCCGGAAAAGATATGACCTTAAACGCTTTGGAAAATAAAGTATTACGTAAAAAATATCCGAACGAACCCAGATTTCACTTTGCGCTTGTCTGTGGTGGGTTAGGATGTCCTCCAATCATCTCAGAAGCTTATACTCCTGAAAAATTAGAAGCACAATTACAAAGACAAACAGAAATTGCTTTAAATAATCCTTCTTTTATCAAAGTGAATGGAAAAAAAGCACAAATTTCTCAAATCTTCGAATGGTATAAAGGCGATTTTACTAAAAACGGAAATGAAATCGATTTTATCAATAAATACCGAGAAGAAAAAATACCTGCAGGTAACAGAGTATCCTACTACTCCTACGACTGGACGTTAAACGATACCAAATAAAAAAACACCAACTTTATTTAAATTAAAAGAATATGAAAACAATAAAAAGATTTTCAACGCTACTCCTATGTGCAATTTTATCAATGCCACTGGTAGCCCAGGAAGAAGAAACAGGAACTACGAACATCCAGGAATTTACCCCCTCTAAGTTATTACGAAAAGGGCAATGGGATATTAAATTTTTTAACGGGTTATATACCCAAACCAGGGTTGCTGATGATAGTGGAAATATAACTGATGCAGATAGACAAACCTTTTTTACTAATACCAATGAAGTTTATACCGGTGTAAGTGAAAACCGAAGAATCAATGTAGGGGTTATTTTTCAGGTACGCTCTAACGTCCTTGGCGGAAGTGCCTTAGATGCTTTAAGTTTTAAGAACGATAATGTAACTACCCGAAGTGGCTTATCTACGATTGCTCCTTCTATTAGGGTACAACCTTTTAAAAATATCAGTAACTTTTCATTTACCAGTTCTTTCTACATTCCTGTTTTTGAAGACAAGCCTAGCCCTGTTTTCTTTGATAAACGCAGTTATTTCTGGGAAACCCGATTTTTCTACGATAAAACCTTCGGGGGTAATAAATGGCAACTTTTTACCCAGGCAGATTTTGGGTATAACTTTGGAGAAAAGAGTGTTGATGCCAGTGAAGACGAAAATTCAGGAGAACGTTTTGCAAACAATAGCCTTTTCTTACCCTTAAGTGCATTTTTAAGTTATTTCCCTTCAGCTGAATCTACATTGTTTGTGAATGTGCAACAAGCTTTCTTAATTGATTTAGGAAATGATTTTTCACAGAATTATACACAGCTAGGTATCGGTGGAAAATACCAGATAACAGAAGTATTAAACCTGGAAGCATCTTACGGAACCTTTGTAAGAGGGAATAGCACAGGTATCGGACAGACTTTTAGCTTAGGCTTAAGAGCCCTGTTTTAATATAATGAAATAAAATGCGTATTTTCAGCTTTAAAAGATAGGTTGAAAAAAGTACTCTACGTATATCTGTATTTTTGTGTAGTTGCCTGTGCCTCGCAAAACAAATCTTGTGACAAAATAAACGGTGTCAGCTTTGTAGCTTCCCCCCAGGAGATTTTTAAAGAGCATATACTTCCGGTAAAGCATATAGGGGCCAATTGGGCAGCAGTCATGCCTTTTGGATTTATAAAAGATCTACAGGCTCCTGAGGTACGGTTTAATCTGGACCGACAATGGTGGGGGGAACGTTTAGAAGGTACGGAGCGTACAATAGAATTATTACAGGAGAAAGGAATT
The DNA here is from genome assembly GCF_026222555.1 of Aquimarina sp. ERC-38. Classification (NCBI taxonomy): domain Bacteria; kingdom Pseudomonadati; phylum Bacteroidota; class Flavobacteriia; order Flavobacteriales; family Flavobacteriaceae; genus Aquimarina; species Aquimarina sp. ERC-38. The sequence continues at coordinate 721,976 of NZ_CP098511.1, forward strand.
AAAGTAATGATAAAGCCACAACTCTGGGTCTGGCACGGTGAATTTACCGGGCATATAGAAATGAAAACAGAAGAAGGCTGGCGTATTCTTGAAAAAACTTATCAAAACTTTATTCTATTGTACGCAAAAGCCGCCGAAAAATATAAAGTTCCGTTATTTTGTATCGGTACGGAATTACATACGTTTGTTAAAAAAAGACCACAGTTTTGGACGCATCTTATCCGAAAGATAAAATCAGTATATACCGGAGACTTGACGTATGCAGAGAACTGGGATCAATACCAACATGTTCCCTTTTGGGATCAGATCGATTATATAGGGATTGATGCTTACTTTCCGTTATCCGAAAAAGAAACTCCATCGGTAACCGAATTAAACCAGCATTGGCTTCCGCATAAAAATCAGATAAAAGCACTACATAATACTTTAAAAAAGCCGATATTGTTTACCGAATACGGGTATCGATCTGTAAGTTATGGAACTAGAGAACCCTGGAAAACAGATAGAAACTCAGATCCGTATAACCATGTTTTACAAGAGAATGCGTTAAAGGCTTTATATCAGACTTTCTGGAACGAGCCCTGGTTCTCCGGTGGGTTTTTATGGAAATGGTTTCACAATTATACGGAGGCCGGAGGGTTACAGGATAATCGGTTTACCGTTCAGAATAAACCCGCAGAAAAAATAGTTTCAACTCAATATAAACAAAGTGTCTGTAAATAAATTTCTACTTATCCTGCTTAGTATCGGATTGAAGACCATATTTGTTTTTGGGCAACAACCTACGGTTTCAAAAATAACCTTTAAAAATGCTAAAAAGAACGATCCTGTTTTCTTAAAAAAAATTATAGAAACCAAAGAAGGAAAGGTACTAGATTCCGTACAACTGGCACATGATATCAGAATCCTGGAACGTCTGGCATCCGTAGCTTCGGCTGAGTATGAAGTTTTAGCCACAGGTCAAAACACAGAAGTAGTTTATAACCTGATTGAAAATTTTACCTTAATCCCCAGTGCCAACGTATATACTACTAATAACGACGAATTTGCTTTCCGGGCAGGGGTAAAAGAATTTAATTTATTTAGAAGAAATATCCAGTTTGGCGGGTTTTTTCAACGTGATATTTTTAATTCATTTAATATAGGAGTACAAGCCCCTAGCCTTTTTCGTCACAATCTGGGTTTATCTCTTATCTATCAGGATTTGTCCACTCTAGAACCCGTATTTTTAGATACAGGTGATGCGGATTATAAATATAATAATGTCTCCCTGGAGGCATTGGCACTGTATCAATTGAATTTTTTACACCGTATTGAAATCGGAGGTAGTATTTTTCAAGAGAATTACACCTATCAATCGGGAGCAGTAGATCCTAATGTTCCTCAAGAACTAAAAGTAGATAAGCACCTTCTGAAATTGGTATATGAATACAGTAATTTGGATTTTGAATACTTCTATGTTTCCGGATTTAAAAGTATTTTAAATTTTCAATACGTAGGGAGTAGTAATGCTACCTTACCGGATTTTCTTATCGGGTGGAACGATTTTCTTTTCTACAAACGTTTGGGTTTAAAAGGTAATTGGGCTTCTCGAATCCGGGCAGGACTTGCTACAAATGCCGATAGCCCATTTGCTCCTTTTGCCGTTGATAATAACCTAAACATCAGGGGGGTTGGAAATACTATTGACCGGGGTACCGGAGTGATCGTCATAAATACGGAATACCGACGTACCATATTTGAGAAAAAATGGTTTGTTTTACAATCCAATATTTTTGTAGATGCAGGAAGCTGGCGTAATCCGGGAGGAGATTTAAGTGATTTCGGAGATGATCAAAACTTTAGGGTTTATCCTGGTATAGGCCTTCGTTTTATGCACAAACGTGTTTTTAATGCTATTTTTAGGATCGATTATGGCTATGGAGTCACTAAGAACGCGACCCGCGGATTAGTTTTAGGGATTGGTCAGTATTTTTAGATTTCGATAAATTTTTAAAAAGAAATAGTAATGTCTGGGTAAGATTCAAAACCGCTATCGCTTCTAGAATCAGGAACCAAGACTAATTAGTATGACACTGAAAATCAATATTATAGAATTGTTATTGGAAGGTATACAACAAATTTCCGGTTTTGCTGATAACTTGATTTTTTCAGAAATAAAAGCTCAGTAAAATCTAGAAATTTTGGAAATTGAAAAATTATAAAAATCTCTATTTATGGAAATTTGTCTCACACCCGGGAGCCTTTTAACTTTTTATAATGATCATCTTTTAACAATGAGGCTGTCTAAAAAGTATATTAAACTTTAAAATGTCAGTCTGAGCTTGTCGAAGATATTTTGAAAATCAATAAGTTGAAGACTTCGACAGGCTCAGTTTGACAACGTGAGGTTACTTTTTAGACAGCCTCATATATTATCTATTATCTATCGTAATACTCCCCAAAATTAAAGGAAATCCCGAATCGTAGCGTACCTTCTAACAGGTTATTCGTACTACCCGCATTGAATAAGGCAGTAACAAATGAGTTACAAGTAACTATTAAGACCCCAAAGGTTTCCAAAACCTTTGGGGTCTTGGGTGTACGACAAATTTTCAGTTTTACTGATAACTTGATTTTTTCAGGAACAAAAACTCAATAAAATCAAGAAATTTTGGAAATTGAAAAATTATAAAAATCTCTATTTATGGAAATTTGTCGTACACTCTTATTGGATCTAGCTTAGAATAGATAATTCTAATTCACAAAAATTAACTCCATCTCCAGCCCTTCCCGAAGGGAAGGTAGCTAAAAATCCTTTTCTTTAGAAAGGATTTAGGATAGGATAGATAGCTGTAAATAAAATAGTTGGGTCAATTTTGGTACACCAACAATATTATAAGCTAAAGCTTAAACTTTTAGATAACCATTTTTTAGTTCCAGAAAAATAAAACCAGTGCAGCTTGCTTGTTAGTATATTCAACTTTACAAGAAGCACGGTCTAAAGGTTAACAACATCCGCCTCCGTCGTAGTGAAAGGTAGATTCGCTGATATAAATATCGTTTCGATCTAAATTTTGTAATGCTTTTGCCGTTTTATCGCAAACTGCCAAAGGTTGGTTTTTTAACAACACATGACCTTTTTGATCATCAAAATAATCATCAGCGCCATAATAGATAGCGGCTTTACCGGTAAAAACACAAGGACCATCTTCCGGCATTGGGTCTTTGATTGCTGCCACTTCAATAGATTCAATATAAATTAATTCATCCGTATCGTAGTGCTGCGGGTCTAAAATTCGATAAGGTTTACGTGCCCGGATTTCGATAGTGCCAAAGCCTACGTCGGTCAGGGCTTTTACATATTCGTTAATCGGCAAACTACCACTTAAGCATAAAGCCCGTAAACGTTCGTCATTTCGCAACGCATCATTCATTGGTTGCTCGCAAGTTGGGTCACTCATGACCAAACGTCCGTGAGGTTTTAACACCCGATACATTTCTTCGATTGCTTTCTTTAATTCTTCCGCTTTAAAAATATTAAACAAGCAATTTTGAGCTGCTACATCTACACTATTATCTTCTACCGGAAGGTTCAGAGCATCTCCGTATTTTAAATCTACAAAGTCACTTTGAAACCAGTCATTTTGTGCTTCGGCTTCTTTAAAATTTTTACGGGAAGCATCCAGCATTTCCTGAACTACATCTACTCCGATCACCCCTGCTTTTTGACGGGAGAAATACGAAAATTGTAATAATTCCATTCCGCCCCCAACGCCTACATACAATATTCTTGGGGAATTAGTCAGGTCTCTTGCGTTTACCGTACTCCCGCACCCATAATTCATTTCCTGCATAATCTTAGGAATACTCAATCCAGGGAGTTCCCAGATTGGATTGGTAGTACAACACAATCCTACATCGGGGGTCAATGCTGCTTCTTTATACACATCATGTGTGGTATCAAGATAACTCATAACTTTATTTTTAGCTTAAAGAAAAACTTTTAATCACTTGTTTGAATAATAAAATCATATCCGGCTCCGCCTTTGCTGCCATGGCCATGATTTCGTTAATATCAATAGGTTTCAGGTTGTCCGGATCACATTCGTCCGTAAGTACGGATATAGCCACTACCGGAAGATCCAGGTGATTGGCCACAATTACTTCGGGAACCGTACTCATACCTACTGCATCTGCACCAATGATTTTTAAATATCGGTATTCAGCTTTGGTTTCTAATTGCGGACCAACGACAGAGGCGTAGACCCCACGGTGCAGCGTTACCTGATGCGAATCTGCAATACTTATAATTTCTTCCCGAAGTTTTTTATCATACGGGTCACTCATATCCGTGAACCGGGAACCCAGTTGTTCCACTCCTTTAAAAGCTAGCGGAGAGCCTCCTTGTAAATTGATATGATCTTCAATTAACATCAGTTCCCCTTTATTAAAATTGAGGTTCACAGCTCCAGCTGCATTAGAAACTAATAAACTTTGAATACCTAATGCTTTCATCACCCGTACCGGATAGGTTACATCTTGGGTAGTATAGCCCTCATATAAATGAAAGCGACCTTGCATCACAACTACTTTTACACCTTCAATTTCTCCGTAAATCAGCTTTCCTTTATGAAATTCAACGGTAGCCGTAGGAAAATTAGGAATGTGATTATAGCTTACCTCTGCTTTAATATCAATTTCATCAATAAATTGACCTAAACCCGTTCCTAAAATGATTCCGATCTGGGGGGAATCAAATCCCTTTTGTTTTAAGTAATCTGCAGTTTCCTCAATGTATTTAATCATGTAATCCTAACCAATATTTTATTTAATAACTACAGGAAGGGTAGTACTTTTTACACCGGATTGCACCTGAACCAGATACAAACCTCCGGATAAGCTATTCGTATCGATTTGTACCGCTTCGGATTGCGCTTCTTGTTGAAGGACTACATTTCCTAAAGTATCAAAAATACGTATTTCTGAGGTTGAAAATAAGGGATTTTGAATATTTAAAACCGCACTTGCCGGATTAGGATATACGCTAATATTTTCTAATTCATTTTTGGGTGTAGCTAAGATCGTATTACATTCGGAACCGGCAGGATTTCCTAATGCTACCGTACCCCAGGTAACATTTGCGCTTACACATTGTAAAATAATATATTGATAATCATTTATAGAAACACCATCAGGAATATTAAAGGACTTCATTCCGGTAATTGCATTTCCCATATTCGGATTTCCATTATCACTTTCTAAGGGTTGATTATTACTAACTTCAAGGTCAACTCCCTGATCGTACTTTCCATCAGTAGATAAAAAGGTAAGCAATGTTATACCCTGGACCGTCCTAAAATCAGAATCAAAAATCACCTGTGCTGTTTCTCCTACGCTAAACTCAATTTTTCCGGTTCCCGAAATCGGATAAATGTTTTCCCTGGGACCTCCTTCAAAAGACCCCGAACGAACACATTGTGCGATGGCAGTTACACAGAAACTTAATAAAAATACGGTAGTAATCAATAAATTTTTCATAATTGGTATGTGCTAATAGTTAATACAAACAACAAGTCGGATTAAAAGAGGGTTCCTTACAGGTTGTTTTTATATTTTTCTATAATTTCTATTAATTCCGGATAACGCAATACATCTTTTTTGTAATCAATATCATTTAACATGGTTAACTTAGTATAACTCGTTTCTTTTAAATTTTGAACGGATTGCTCGTATACTGAAGAAGTTCCCCATTTTTTATCTTTAAATAATGAAGGAATAAGTTCAGTTAAACCTAATAGATAATAGCCTCCGTCTTCTGCAGGGCCTATGACTGCGTTATTAGTATCTAAATGCGAAAAGGCTTCCTGAATATGAGCTACCTGTAAGTCAAAAAGATCACTCCCAATGATACACACCTTTGTATACCCTAATTGAAAAGCCGTTTGAAAAGCAAAATGCATCCGTTCGCCTAGGTCTTCTCCTTGTTGTTGGTGTTTATAGAAATGTTCTCCTTTCCAGATATCGTTCTCTATAATTTCGTTACTATACCAGATCAGTTTGTCCGCATTACTTTTACGGACAATTTCGTAGGTATGTTGTAAGAGGAATTGATAGATTTCCAGGGCAGCAGTATCTCCTACTTCTTTAGCTAATCTCGTTTTAACCTTTCCCAGTTCCGGATTACGGGTGAATACAATAATAGCTTCAGAAGATTGCACTTGTTTAATTTTTTAAACTTTTATAATGATTGTAAATAGTACAAAAACCAGGTGAATAGCACTTTAAGCTACCGTACCCTGGCAGCTACTTCCCGCTCCGGCAGTACATCCGTAACAATGTTGCGAAATGACAATTTGCCGATTCTGTAAGATAGCTTCGTTATATTCACTAATATGCTGTACTTTACTAGCTACTTTTAAGTCAAGCATCTGATTAAAATCACAATCGTATAACCAACCGTCCCAGCTTACGGACAAGGTATTTGTACACATCACATTAGCCACCGCTGCCGGATTATAAGCTTCGACCAGTGCGTACATGTAATCCTCATAATTCTCTGAAGCAATTAGATATTCCAGAAAACGGCTGATAGGTAGGTTTGTAATTGCAAAAAGGTCATGAAACTGGATGTCAAAATCCTCTAGTAAGGCTTTTTTAAATTCCTTTTTCATAGCTTCCTGCCCGGATGGTAAAAAAGCACCCGAAGGATTATACACCAGGTCCAGTTTTAAGTTACTGCCCGGCATCCCGTATCCTCTTTCATTTAACTCTTGCAATGCTTTAATAGAAGCGTCAAATACACCGTTACCTCGTTGCTTATCTGTTTTACCCCGTGTCCAATGTGGCATAGAGGAAACTACGTGGATATTATATTGTTTGAAGAAGTCCGGCAAGTCGTAATATTTTTTATTAGCCCTGATAATGGTTAAATTACTACGTACAATAAAATCCTTTACACCTAATTTACTGGCTTCTTCTACAAACCACCTAAAATTCGGGTTCATTTCGGGCGCACCTCCGGTTAAATCTAAGGTATGTGCTCCACTGTTTTTTATGACCTCCAGGCATTGTTGCATAGTTTCTCTGGTCATAATTTCCTTACGATCCGGACCCGCATCCACGTGGCAATGAGCACACACCTGGTTGCACATATATCCTACGTTAATTTGAAGAATTTCTAAAGCTTTGGGTGTAAACGTAGCATACCCACTTTCTTTTATTTTTTCCTTAAAGGTCGGCAGTTCCCCACCTGAAAACAAGCCGTTATTTAAAATACGTAATTGTTCCTTAGGATCAGAAAGATTATCGTTACGTTTATGTAAAGATTTTTTAATTTTTGGTTCTACCATGTACATTGGTTTATAAGTCTAATTTATTGACTTTATTCATCATCATCACTCCGTGGACTAGAGTTGCCCCACTTTTGATAGCTGCCCCTACATGAACGGCTTCCATCATTTCTTCTTTAGTTACCCCACGTTCTAAAGTATCTTTAGTATACGCATCAATACAGTACGGACATTGTTCCGTATGAGCTACCGCCAGGGCAATTAATGCTTTTTCTCTTGCAGACAAAGCGCCTTCTTCAAAAACTTTTCCGTAGTACTCAAAGAATTTTTCACCTAATTCTTCGCTCCATTCGGTGATTTTACCAAATTTTCTTAGGTCAGACGGATCATAATAGGTTTTGGACATAGGTTTTACTAATTAGTCTTATATGAAGTTACAAACTTACAATTTATAACCTTCGGGTTTTCTTAAAGGGGAGAAATTAATATAAAGAATATAGGTGGGTGAACTTAAAGTGTATAGTTTAAAGCGAACTGATACTTTAAATTACTTTACCGATTCAACTTATTACATCAAAATAGTTTTACCCGTCTAATTCTACTATCTATGCAACTACCTACCTTTTGTTTTTAGTTTTTTTAATTTCTTTTTTGAAATTCCTTTATGGGCAAGTCTATATTTAATAAACCTATTCTATTTTTCTTTTAAAAACGCTTGTCTAAAGTCAAAAAGCAAACCCAGTTGATCGGCGGAAAGTACACCGAACTGGAGAAACAATACACAAACCTATCCATCCGGACGGACACGCTTCAAAAAGCGATTATTAGCCTTGCCAAAAAGAACATATCAAAGTAGATAACCATATCTCAAACCCAAAAGTAAAACGGGGGTCTAGTTTGAATTTTGTTCCGGAAAAAGCCCTTAAATCGGAAAAGTGGTATAAAAAGTTTTTAAAGAAAAAGAAATAATAGATTTACGGAAATAACATACAGTGAATATGCTTTTATGTTACTGAAATATAAGCTTTTAAATAAATGATATAATTCTAAGAAAAGTTAGAATATTAAATTAGACGTTTTTCAACATAAATTGTTGAAATATTTTGTTAAAAAAATGAATAAAAAGGTGCAAAAGTACCAGAAAAAAATAAAAAAATCTATAGTGCAAATTTAAAAATTTGACGCTAAATTTGTCTGAAAATCAACGAATTATATTATTATTTTTTTTATAACCACAAGTAAATTTTTAAACGATGAACACTAAAAAATTTTTAATTAGAATTTCTTTTTTACTTTTAACATCTATAACAGTATTATCCTGTACAGAAACAGATATAGATGAAGAAACAATTTCAACAGGCAAAGAAGAACTCGAAGAACGTTAATTATTACTTAATTACTATTTTTTTAAGCTTAGTTGCTTTTACACCCTTAATTCATACTTTTCTTCCGAAGAAAATTGATTATAAAAATAGTTATAGTGAAGTTAAGCTAATTGAAGGAAAGAATACTATAGGCGATGTTGAAATTATTGTAAATAATGGTAAAGTAACCGAGGTAAAAGAAATACATAGTCAGGTAATTAATAAAGTTTTTGGATGGAGTAATTGGAGAAGGTTTTTACTAGGAGGATCACCTTTTTCTGTCTAGCCATACTTACTCTTTTCTGCTTTTGGATTTATAAAAAGGGCGAAGAGAACAAGAAAGATAGTAGTATTCAATACAGGAGAACTGTAAGAATAGTACTATCTTTTTTTTCTTTTATTTCAGTCTGGTTTTGTATCTACTCAATTCTCCCAAGAAATGACTTTTCCTATACTCAATATTACTTCTTATTAGTTGTAGGGTCAATATTAATAAATGTTAGTGTTGTTCTATACTTACAATGGCTCAATAAAGAGTTATATACTATTTCTAACATGAGGGCTAAAATAAGGTCTTTAACTAGGTTTATTTCTTATGATGTATACCAGAAGTATATTCATAGTTCAGATAGGAAAAATTTTCTAATAGATACTCTTAAAGAAGTGGATAAAATAGGGGGAAGTAAAGCTAGTTGAAAGAAGATAATTGTTTACTGAATAAGCACTAAATAATGAATAAAGAAGAAGCAAAGAAAATTTTAAAAAATGTAAAAGAGTCTAATTTTATTAGTTCAGAAATTTATTCACATTTATCAAATGAAGTTGAAAATTACCTAGAACAGGAAATAAAACAAGAAAAGAATAAAGTGAAAAAATTAATATCGCAAACCTTTAATAACGATTATAAGCAAGCAATTAATTACTATAACAAAGCACTAAATATAGGCTAGGTATCTAAAAATTCTTTTAAGCTATCCTTATCTCGAGTAATTTCAAATAATCTTTTTGCAACTTTTTTCTCAATAATATTTCTAATGTTTGGATCTAGTAGTACTTGTGATTCATATTTTACAAAAAAATCCGAAAACTCCTTTAATTTTATTTGAAAGGATTCTATGTCGTTTAAGTTATCTAATGTATTATTACTAATTGTGAACTTAGTATTTAATTCCCTTTTCTGTAGATCACTTAGACTTTTTCGTTTAAGAGCCATTCTTAAAGCAGAACCTTTTAAATTAATAGGTTCCCCCAAATCAGAATAGGTCAAATTATTATCTTTTTTAATTTGAATTATTTTCTCGTAAAAATCCATTAAAACTTTATAATTAATAGAAAATAATTTCACTTTAACGAACAAATTTTCTATATTTACGAACAATTGTTCAAATAATTATTGTTCTGTAACAAATATATATATTTTGCCAATAGAATGTTATTTATATAATAGGTCTTAACTAAGTTGTTTAATCTATTTGACCTTTAAATAAATTACTGAGAGTATAATATCAATCATAACTAATTTAAACCTTATAAATCTATACTCTATCATTAATAAAAATGGATATTAATAATGTACATAGAATTAAAGTTGAAAAATATTTACAAAGACAGCATAAAATTTTAAGACTTCGTGCAATAGAAAGAGAATTAGGGTTTCCAAGAGGTACAATTCAAAAATTTACCTATGAACAAAGAAAACTGGATGATAAAAGGATTACAGCCCTCTATCATTATTTTAAAAAGAATAGATTTAAATAACCCCAAATAAATTACGCTATGAAGAAAGAAGACGCGGAAACAAAATATTATTTAGAATTGCTAAAACATCTACACTTAGACTTTATCCCCTTTTGTCAAGGGGTAGCTGAAAATAGAGAATATGAAACTTTACTAGATTCCTGGATTAAGGACCTGTTTAAAAAAAATAAACCTATAGAAGAAGCTAAAGTGTTGTTGATTAAGCTAAGGCACGAATATTTTTTTAAAGAGGACGAAGCAAGCTAATATACATAATTACGATTACCCCAACCCCGAACGCCATGAACCCCTACTTATGTAATTTAACATTTAAAACTGTAACAAAATTAATTGAATTGATACTAATAGTACAAACAGCCTTAAGACCAAATTTAATTTAATACATATTTAACAACTCATAGGTAGCTACGTAATAGCTTTCTATCCAAGTGTAAATACTTACAAACATTTACAAACGAACGTAAACGTTTACCAACCGGGTATAAGGTTTTATGCCTTTTACTTTTGACCCCTAACAAATACATAAGCGGATATTTCTGCTTTTATAATAATTAAACCTATGTCTAATTACACAAATCACTTGCCAATGAAACTATAGTACCCTTCTTTACTTTTTATCGGAAAAAAGATCTAAGGCAAAACCAGGTTTTTAGCCCAACGGATCGCTCTACGTAAAATTTTAAAATTTAATATAATTAAAATCAAATGAAACCACTTAAAATATACATATTACTAATGCTTTGTTTTGGAAGCTCTTTATTCTCCCAAACTAATAAACTATTATTTACATATGATAAATCAGGAAATCAAGTTCAAAGAGAATACTGTACAGGAAGTTGCTTCATTCTAAAAAAGACAATAGAAGATTTAAAAGAAGATAAAACACTTGCAAATCAATTTAATGGACAATTTGTTATGTATCCAAATCCTACCAATGGAATTCTAATCGTTGAATGGTCCGAAATTAGTATGGAGAACCTACAATCAATTAAGCTTGTAAATTATTTAGGTAGTAAGATTAAGGAAGTCCCAATAAAACAATTCAATTCTTATAAGTTCAATTTGAGTTCGTATTCTACTGGAATGTATTTACTTCAGTTTAAGTTTAAAGACAACAGTACTTTTTCTCAAAAAATTATTAAAAATTAAAATATTCGAAATGAAATTTATTTTAAAAACATTACTATATGTATTAGTTTTAATGGGAATATGTACTTATTCACAAACTAAAACTCAAAAAATTGAATCTGAGGTTTTATCTAAAACGGTCAGATTAAAAAAAATAAAGCACTCAAAATTAAGATCAAATTCTAATTTCGTAAAAAATAGTTCTACCGAAAAAAGTATTTCAGGTACTGAAGTTGCCGGAATTACTCCGGCAGATTTAGATGTTTCACCTTCTGGAGCATTCACTTATAACATTCCCATTGCAATACCACCTGGAATCAATAATATGTTACCAGTCTTATCTTTAAATTATAATGGTCAAAGTGCTGATGGTCACGTTGGGTACGGATGGAACGTTATGGGTTTATCTGCTATAACTAGGATACCATCTACCCTTTATCATGATAATAACCTTGATCCTGTTGATTTTGATGCATGGGATAGATTTGCTATAAATGGTAAACGTTTAGTCTTAAAATCAGGGAAATATGGAGAAGATGGTTCTGTTTATGAAACAGAGATTTTCTCTAATATTAAAGTTATAGCTGTGGGTAATCATCCAGATTCATCAGTTTATGGTCCTAACCATTTTGTAGTTTATTATCCTGATGGTACGAGAGAATGGTATGGTCTAACAGAAAACTCTAGAAGTAGTTTGGAATGGGTAATTACTAAAAAAGAGGACCCTCAAACAAATAGTATAAGGTATTTCTATCTAAAATTTGCTAATACAATGCAGATACAATCTATTTCATACGGCGCTCAAGTTAATAATGGTGCACCAAATACTATCAGTTTTGAATATAAAAGAAGGTCACGAATAGAACAAGCTTACGTTGGGAAAAAAGAGTTTTTCAAAACTTCTGTGTTAGAAGCTATCCATGTACGAGCAAATGGCTCGCTTTTTAGAAAATATGTAATAGATCATATACAAAGTTCTCTTGGATATGATTTAGTAAGTTCCATTACTGAATACAATAAAGATGATGAGAGGTTTGCACCTATCACATTTCAATATGATAGCACAGAAGACAACCTAATACCATATTCAACACCTGGAGGAACATCGATATTTCCCGGAGTGGATTATAAAAAACACTCCATGGTTGGAGGGGAATTTACAGATGATAATAGTATGGATATAATTCTATATAATAAATTAAAACCAACCAGCTTTCATCTTTTCCAAGATTTTGCTAATAATAGAGAGATTACATTAGCTAAGACAGTTGAGATTGGTAAGTTTAAAACTATTATTCCTAATAAGTTTACACAAGAATATGGAAGAGTAATGGGACAATATGGAATAACCGCAATTGTTGAGGAACCAGTAGGTATAAGGTTCAAAACATACTCCCATAATTCATTTACTACAAGTCTAGAATATGAAAAAGTCTGGAAAGCACCTGTTCAAAGTAAGTCCAATAATTGTAATGATGAAAACACGCCTCACGAAGTAATTCCGAGAGAGTACATATCAGGAGACTTTAATGGTGATGGGTTAACCGATGTTCTTGCTATTCAGTTAGGATTTGAAGATAACTATTGTATTGTAAAAAACGATCCGGTAGTTCATTTAATCGAACTTAGCAGAAAAAAAACTTTTAATTATGTTACAAATACGGGAAAACTTTTAACAGAGATAAAACCTGGTGATCAGTTCAAAGTTGCTGATTTTAATGATGATGGAAAAGACGATTTATATCATATTACTGATGGTTTACTAAGAATTTATTCTATTTATGATGGTCAAATTTCTTATTTATGGGCAGAAACAGATGAGCTTATCAAGCTTAACCGTCCTTTTTTAATTGGGGACTTTAATGGAGATGGTAAACCTGATTTTACTGTTCCACAAGAGAATGATAGTCATACTTGGAAGTTTTTTATGGCTAATGGTCAAAATTTCCAGTCGTCACTAAGAAATATTGATGTTTGGTATGGAGATAATGGTCGTGGTTTTGGTCATTCTTTTGAAGGCGAAGTATTTCCAGTTGAAAAATTGTTTGAATACCATTATATAGCTCAAGATTATAATGGAGATGGTAAAACGGACATACTCACACATCATGTAATAACTCCTTTGGAAAATGATCTATATTCAACAGAGAAGATCAGTTTACACCTAAATAAAAATGATGTTTCCGAAATTAACTTTTCTTTTGAACCGAAGGGTTATCAGCAAAGAGAAAACTTTGGAGTTAAAAAATATGGAATTCCTGTATTTCTTGATTTAAACAATAGAACTGCAAATTTAGAATATGCCTATATAGACGCAAATAATATCTATGGTTTTGAATTTGAAAAGGATCATCGAAAAGATGTATTGTTAAGAAGTGTTAAGAATGAAAAACTCATAACAACAATTTTGTATGACGAAGATACAAAACTTGAGCAAGGTTCAGTTTATATTAACTGGTATTCACAGTCCTATCCATATATCGATGTAAGAAACCTTTCTGTAGTACCACTTGTTAGTAGGTTAATACAAACAGATCAAAATATAACAAGAAAACGTGAATTTAGGTATCGTGGAGCAATAGCTCATCTTACGGGCTTGGGCTATTTAGGGTTCCAAGGAATGAGTAGAACTAATTGGTATGGTGACGACGTAGAAGTGCTTTGGAATGGAAGTAGTACTTTCCATGGACTTAGAGGAGCACCATATCAGGAATGGGTTTCTACCAGTTCAGATACCTATATCCCAGCTTCTACAATATCAAAAACAACGTACGACTATAGCATAAGTATAAGGGCCAATAAAGGTTTAACCTTAAAATTAAATAACGTTCATAAAGAAGATTATCTATCAGGAACATCGACAACTACTTCCTATTTAAGGGATCAATTTAATAATCCTATTTCAACAAAACATATTCATAAAGATGGTTCTTCCGAAACTAAGGTTACTTATTCTAATAATATTAATTCTGAAGATAATAGTTATCACGTGGGTCGAATACTAAATAAGAGCCGTACTGACATTCTAAAAGGTAACTCTTTTAAAATATCAGAGTATTATACTTACGTAAATAATCTAATTTCAAAAATAGATAAGGAAAGTAACGGAAGTTCAAAGTTGAGCTATGAGTTTAAATATGATAAATTTGGTAATGTTATACGTAAAAGTAGTCCCGGAAATGCGTACGATAGAGTACAGACTTTTGAATATGATCGTTATGGTAGATTCGTATTAACATCAAGAGATTATCTAGGCTTAGAAACAAAGTTTGTTTATGATTTAAGTTTTGGAAATATTCTTCAATCTACTGATCCTTATGGCTTGGTAGAAACTTATAAATACGATGGCTGGAATCGGGAAACTGAGAAGACAGATTATTTAAATAAAGTTACCAAAACATCTTTTTTAAAGAAACCTGGTGGTGGAATTATAAGGAAGATTGATTATGATCAAGGTCCTGATGAATATATAGAAGCAAATTCATTTGGCTGGATTACTAAGAGAACTGAAAAATCTTTTAAAGGCAAATTATTTAGTAAATCATATGTACATGATGTAGCGGGTAGAATCAAAAGTGAAAGTGAACCCTATCTTACCTCTGCTAATAAATGGAATAAGACATATTATGATAATTATGGAAGAATTATTGAACAGAACTTATTTACAGGTAAAAATATTAAAACAAGCTATAACAATTTAACTACAACTATTAACGACGGCTTTAAAACCATAATAACTACTAAAGATACAGCTGGGAACATCACTGAAATTAAAGATGAAGGAGGAATAATCAAATATGAGTATTATGGAAATGGTTCTTTAAAATCTACTAGCTATGATAACTACAAAACTGAAGTATTCCTTGATGAATGGGGACGTAAATCTAAAATGGTTGATCCTTCAAGCGGTATTTATACCTATAAATACAATAAAATTGGACAAATATTAGAAGAGACAACACCAATTGGAAAAACAACCTATAATTATAGTAGAAAAGGAATTTTAGAACGAAAAAAATTAGAAGGTAGTAGTACTAATATGTTGATTAATTATAGCTATGATAGCAAATATAGAAATACTCAGGTAGCTGCTTTTGGTAATGACCAACAAAATTATACTTATAAATATCAATATGATGATTACAATAGATTAAATAAAGTTAGTGAGGAAGTAATTGGAAAAGTTACGTCAGGAAGATTCGAAAAAATTACTAGTTATGATGAATTTGGTCGGATACGTAATGAAATATATAATTCTCTTAACCATAATGACAATACCGAAAGTTCTGTAAAAGTTCTCAACATTTACGACGCATTTTCAGGAGAATTATCAGAGATAAGAGAAGGTGAGACAAATAAGCTTCTTTGGAAGTTAGAAAGTCAAAATCCTTCTGGTCTTTTTACAAGGGTAACTCTTGGTAATGGTTTTGAGGTTAATAGATCTTACAATGAGCAAAATAGATTGTCAATGTTAATAGACAAAAAAACTGTTGACAATACCACTATTAAAGCTATCGATTATACTTACACCTACAATAATCAACATGGCTTAATGACAAATAGAAATAATTTAATTTTTAACCAAAAGGATGAATTTGAATATGATGCTAATGATAGACTTATAGAAGCGAAAGGTAAATCTATAACCAAACATATTTATGATTTAAAAGGTAGGATCAAAGAAAATAACCGTATAGGTACCTACAATTATGATCAGTTAAAACAATATCAGTTAATTCAAATATTGTTAGATAACTCAATAAATTCACATTATGAGTCTCATAATTTACAGAAGATAGACTATAATATTCATAAAAAACCAACTTCCATTAAGAACGAAGGAACGGCTGGACTTATTGATTATGATTATGGTCCTTATAAGGATAGAACTCATTTATATCATGGAAATAAATCAGAAAAAAGCGAGAGAAATTATCAAAAGTTCTATTCTTCTATTCTTCCTATAGAAATTGAATACAATAAAGAAGCGAAATCTACCCGAATTATAACTTATGTAGCTGGTGATGCATATTCTTCCCCGATGGTTCACATTAAAAATAGTAATTCAGATGGTCCTTCCGGTATACTATATATTCATCGGGACCATTTGGGGAGTATCTCTGCAATTACTGATAGTACTGGAAAAATAATTGAACAAAATCACTTTGGTGCATGGGGTAATAGGGAATATTCTTTTAAAGCTTATAGTCAGGGAGTTTTTAAAAATAGCGACTATTTACTGAACCGTGGATTTACTGCACATGAACATATTTTCAATACCAATTTAATACATATGAATGGTAGGATATATGATAGCCTACTTCATCGTTTCTTAAGTCCTGATAATTACATTCAAGATCCTTTTAGTTCAAAAAGTTTTGATAGATATGCCTATGTATGGAATAACCCACTCTCATTTAATGATCCTAGTGGTGAGGTAGTATTTACTATTGCAGTAATTGTGGGAGTAGCAGTAGGAGCGTATTTTGGAGGAGTACAAGCGAACGGAGGAGAATTTAATCCGGTGGATTGGGATTGGAAAAGTCCAGAAACTTATGTTGGCTTAGTTTTAGGTGGAACTGTGGGTGGACTTAGTGCAGGAGCAGGAGCTGCAGTAACCTCTACATTATCGGCAACCAGTTCCGCTTTTATTTCTACTACTGCTGGAGGTATGGTTGCTGGCGGACTTAATGGCGGCGCATTTTCGCTTCTACCAGGTGGAGATAAAAATATTTTACAAGGTATAGGTTTGGGTTTAGTTGGTGGAGGCTTCGGATCAGCTGCTGGTCTAGGCTTAAGTAAATTAGGAGTAAGTATAAACTTCTTAAAAGATATTAAAAGTCCATTGTTAAAATCTACTATTGGTGGAATCTTAGGTGGTGGAGCTGGTGGATATGCTGGTGGTTTTACCACAAACTTTATTAAAACTGGAGATTTAAGTTTAGCACATGAAAGTGGACTTGATGGAATAATTTCTGGTGCTGCCACCGGTATTGTATCTGGTGTAGCAACAGGTTATGCAACCTCAAAAGCTAATAACGTTGATTTTATAACTGGTAAAAAATTTAGAGGTTCAAGGAATCCTAAAGTGGCAGCAGCAGCAGCAAGAGGTAGAAAAATACATTATGATTATAAAAAACATCTACATAAGGTTGGTGATAAGCATAAAGAATTTAGGTTACCAAGTGGAAAAAGAATTGACTTTTTAGATGTGGATAATGGTGTAATCTACGAATTAAAGCCAAACAATCCGAGAGCTATTCAATTAGGTCATAAACAACTAAATCAGTATCTTTTCGAAGTTAAACAATTACCGGAATATAAACATATAAATTGGAGAACAGTTTTAGAAACTTATTAATTATGGATCCAAAAGAATTTAAGAAACTTTATACAACCACTATAAAATTGTACAGTTTTAAAAAGAAATATCATGGATATATGATAGAATTAGAAGATTCTACTTTATTTCTAGATTTACAAAGGTCTAATTTTGGAATTTATTTTGATCTCAACATTAGGGTATTTATAGAAGGAGCCTTTGATATTTTTTATAAAAAAAACCCAGATCAAATTAAGAAAAATATTGGTAGCATTTTTATGAGACAACCTGTTGAATATGATAAATTTTTCCGTTTGGAAAATGATTTAACTGATATAGAAAGAAAAACAGGTCTAGTAAAACTATTTGAACTTGTGATACTACCTTTGAAGGATAAAGTTAAAACTTATAACGATATACTTAGAAGTATTAATAATAAAGAACTCAAAGTATTACCTCCGGTTCAAGAAGAACTTCATAAATTAGTAAAATCTTCATAGATCTCTATTTAATTTAAGTAAAGCCGTCTCGTAAGATAAATGAGGCGGTTTTATTTAGTTTAACATTATACTCTATTAGTAGATAAGTGAAAATGTAGTCAATATAGTTCCGTAAATTTTTTATTTTCAAATATAAATTTTATAATAAAAACACTACTATTCAAAGTAATAAAAGTAGAAATACAAAACTAACTTACACTTTGTAACCTTTAGGTATTTTTAAAGGGGAGAAATTAATAGCAGAAAGTAGGTTAATGAGCTTAAACCTTACAGTATTTCTGAGATTCGATTCCCCATAACTAGAAATATGAATTAGATTCTAAACAGTTTTATCCAAAAAAATCTGTACAAATCATTTTAATAATGTATCATTAAACCTAAAACGCAATGAACTCATCTTAAGCCTTTATGACTTATTATAAATTACTTTTTTTAATTTTCTTCTCTTTCCTAACCGGTTTTTCGCAGAAATCACAGCAGGCAATCTTAATAGAACAAAGGGTTGACTCTTTACTATCTCAAATGACCGTATCCGAAAAAGTAGGGCAACTCGTTTTATATAGTGGAAGTTGGGATGTAACCGGTCCTCCGTCTGATTTGGGGAATCAGAAAAAACTGGATAACATAAAAAAAGGAAAAGTTGGGGCAATGCTCAATGTTACTTCTGTAGCCGGAGCTAAAAAATTACAAAAAGCGGTCTTAGACCATTCGCGATTAAAAATTCCATTATTGTTTGGGTATGATTTGATCCATGGATTTAAAACTATTTTTCCGATACCTTTAGCGGAAACTGCCAGTTGGGACCTGGAAGCTATTCAAAATTCAGCTGGGATTACTGCCAGAGAAGCTACGGCTTCCGGGATTAACTGGGCGTTTGGACCTATGGTTGATATCTCAAGAGACGCCCGGTGGGGACGGGTTATGGAAGGAGCGGGCGAAGACCCCTTTTTAGGTTCAAAGGTTGCCGTTGCCCGGGTTCAGGGTTTTCAAGGTAAGGATTTATCTGATCCTCATACGCTGGCTGCCTGTGTCAAACATTTTGCCGCTTATGGTTTTGCAGAGGCCGGACGTGACTACAATACGGTAAGTATCGGAGCGTACGAACTTTTTAACACGGTACTCCCCCCTTTTAAAGCTGCGGTTGACGCTGGTGTTGCTTCGGTGATGAGCGCATTTAATGAACTGGACGGTATTCCTACTTCGGCTCATAAAGAATTACTTACGGGCATCCTTAAGGAAAAATGGAACTGGGATGGGTTTATTGTTTCGGACTGGGGTTCTATTGTAGAATTAATTTTACATGGCTACGCCAAAGATCAAAAAGAAGCTGCCTATCGGGCTATAAATGCAGGGAACGATATGGACATGGAAGGTCGGGTCTATGAAAAACATCTGGAAACTTTGATTACTGAAAATAAAGTAGCTATCCAACTTCTGGACGATGCTGTCAAACGAATTCTTCGGGTTAAATTTAAGTTAGGGTTATTTGATGACCCCTATCGCTATCTAAACGAAAAACGCGAACAATCGGAGATTTACACCCAAGAAAACCTGGAAGCAGCTGAAGATATGGCGTTAAAATCCATAGTCTTACTT
This sequence comes from Aquimarina sp. ERC-38, assembly GCF_026222555.1. Classification (NCBI taxonomy): domain Bacteria; kingdom Pseudomonadati; phylum Bacteroidota; class Flavobacteriia; order Flavobacteriales; family Flavobacteriaceae; genus Aquimarina; species Aquimarina sp. ERC-38. The sequence goes on from NZ_CP098511.1 coordinate 741,915, forward strand.
CAGAATAAAAACAATATCTTACCTATTTCCAAAAAAGTCACATCTATTGCAGTGATCGGACCATTAGCTGCTGATAAAGACACCCCTTTAGGCAATTGGCGTGGCAAAGCCGAAAAAGAATCCGCCATTTCTTTACTGGAAGGAATCCAGGAAATACTCCCCAAATCAACTAAGATCAGCTATGCAAAAGGGGTTCATCTGGGTCTGGGGGAAAGGAGTTTTACAAACGAACTGACTCTTAACCGAACGGATGATAACGGAATAGAAGAGGCAGTTGCTCTTGCTAAAAATGCTGAGATAGTAGTTTTGGTTATTGGTGAAGAAGCTTTTCAATCCGGAGAAGGACGTAGCCAGGTTAGTATTGAACTGACCAATCCCCAGAAAAAACTATTTGAAGCTGTACAAAAGGTAAATAAAAACCTGGTTGTGGTACTTATGAACGGGCGACCTTTAGCAATTCCCGACGTAGCAGAAAAAGCTCCTGCTATTCTAGAAGCCTGGCATTTGGGTTCCAGGTCCGGAAATGCGATTGCCCGTATACTTTTTGGAGCGTATAACCCTTCCGGAAAACTTCCGGTATCTTTTCCACGTCATATAGGACAAGTTCCTTTATATTACAATACAAAATCAACCGGTCGACCTGCAAATGCCCAGGGTATGGTTTTTTGGTCTCATTATACCGATGAAAGAAATGCTCCCCTATTTCCCTTTGGTCATGGTTTATGTTATACGAGTTTTACATATTCAAATTTTAAGATAAGTAAAGAAACTTTTTCTAAAAAAGAAAAAATTACGGCAAGCGTTAAGCTTACCAATACGGGCAAAGTAGCCGGAAAAGAAGTAGTACAATTATATATCCAGGACTTATTTGGTAGTTTAACCCGACCAATTAAGGAATTGAAAGGCTTCGAACTTGTTACTTTAAATCCCGGTGAAAGTAAAATCGTGTCTTTTATTATTGACGAAAAACTACTCCAATTTTATACCGCAAATAAAAAATGGGAAGCTGAACCCGGGGATTTTAAAGTGTATATTGGTGGAAGTTCCTATACGGACTTAGTTCAAAAGTTTAGGTTAACCGATTTGTAATTATTTTCAAATTTTATTTTTTACTCCTGTATGGATACTGCCATTGACCAAAAAGTTGAAGATTTATTATCAAAAATGTCCCTGGAAGAAAAAGTAGGTCAGATGACTCAAATTGCCTTAGATGTCGTGACCAAGGGAGAAGATCAATACAGTTCTTCGCAACCTTATGAATTGGATATAAAGTTGGTAAAAGAAGCTATTCATACGTATAAAGTTGGTTCCATCTTCAATACTCCAACTGCACCATTATCCAGGGAAGAATGGTATAAGCTTATTAAAACGCTTCAGGACGAAGCAGCTAAAACCCCACTTCAAATCCCTATTATCTACGGTATTGATGCCATACACGGGGTTAATTATACGACTGGGGGCACTTTATTTCCGCAACAACTAGGATTAGCCGCTACTTTTAATACTAAACTGGTAGAAGAACTGGCTTCTATCGCAGCCTACGAAACCAGGGCTTCTTCTATTCCCTGGAACTTTTCTCCGGTATTGGACCTGGGTAAAAATTCTTTATGGCCCCGATTATGGGAAACCTTTGGAGAAGATGCCTATTTAAGTACTTCTTTAGGAGAAGCTATGATCAAAGGATATCAGGGAACATCCGGCGATCCTGAAAAAGTGATGAGTTGTATGAAGCATTATATAGGATACGGCTCTCCGCTTTCTGGTAAAGACCGTACTCCCGCCTGGATACCGGAACGGGAACTACGGCAATATTTTTTACCTGTTTTTAAAAAAGCCATAGATGCCGGATCAGCAACTTTAATGATCAGTTCAGGGGAAATCAATGGTACCCCGGTGCATTGTAGTAAGTTTTTATTAACCGAGGTACTTCGGGAAGAATTGGGTTTTGAAGGTATTGCGGTTACGGATTGGGCAGATATCAACTACCTGCATACGAGGCATAAAGTAGCACCTACGATTAAAGATGCCGTAAGAATGGCCATTAATGCCGGGGTAGATATGAGCATGGTACCACATGACTTCGATTTTATAAAACACTTACTGGAACTGGTTAATGAAGGATTAGTTAGTCAAGAAAGAGTAGATAGTGCCGTAAGAAGGATTTTAAAGGTAAAACTACAACTCAATTTATTTCAAAAACCCGTTACTCATCCCGATACATATCCGAAGTTTGGATGTGAAGCATTTAAAATGTTAAGCCAGGAAGCTGCGGAAGAATCCATTACTTTATTAAAAAATAAAGAAAACCTGCTACCCTTATCCGAAGATTGCAAGGTATTAATTACCGGACCCTCTGCTAACTCCATGCGACCGCTTAACGGAGGCTGGTCTTATAGTTGGCAGGGTGATGAAGTGGATACGTATACCAAAGATAAAAATACCGTTGCTGATGCTTTTGCAACTAAAAAAAATGTGGTTTTTAAAGAAAGCCTGACTTTTGAAAATACAGCAGACTTTAAAACTATAGAAAAAGAAGTGGAAGCCAGTGATGTAGTACTACTTTGCCTGGGTGAAAACTCCTATACCGAAACCCCGGGCAATACACATTCCCTAATAATACCGGATGACCAGGTTGCTTTAATTGAACAAATAGCAACAAAAGGAAAGAAAATCATTCTGGTATTATTTGAAGGACGTCCGCTTATCTTTAGCAAAATTGAACCCCTGGTGGATGCGGTTTTTATGGCATATTTACCTGGAAATTACGGAGCCGATGCCCTGTTAAACCTGGTATACGGCAATAAAGTCCCCAGTGGTCGCTTACCTATTAATTACCCGAAACATCCGCATTCCCTGGTCAATTATAACCATAAGCATAGCGAAAACATTCATGTTCCAATGTATTATACTTCGGATTATGATCAGCAATATGAATTTGGACACGGCTTGTCATATACCACTTTTACCTATTCGGATTTACAACTGAGCGCTTTAAAAATTACCGAAAATGAAGTATTGAACGTATCTGTTACCATCACAAATACTGGTTTATATACTGCTAAAGAATCCGTACTCTTATTTATAAGTGATTTATATGCCAGCATTACCCCGGAAGTAAAAGCATTAAAAGGTTTTAAAAAAATAGAACTGGCACCAAATACTTCCAAAAAAGTTACTTTTAACATTACAAAAACTGAATTATCTTTTGTAAATGAAGCTTTACAAACCATCGTAGAACCTGGGGATTTCGAAGTACATATTGGTCCGCTTACCCAAAGGTTTGAAGTTATATAAATAAACTCTGGTACATTTAGGGGAAAAAGCGTCAATTGGAGTGTTTTTTCGTATTGAAATGAAGAAAAAATAGCCTGTCCTTGACTTGACCGAGGATATCGAGTCCTTCGGTTTAACTCAGGATTACATAGCTTTTTGGACTAAAACCCTTTTCATCTTGAGCTTGGTCGAAAGACTCGATAGTTCTGCTGAACTAGTTGAAGCACACTTCTTTCTTTGGTCGAAGTACTTAAACTGACGGATTTTACAATAATTAATGTTTATATGCAGTATTGGTATAAATAATTCTCAAATACCTGGTTTAAACCAAAGATTAAAAGGATTTAACTCATCTACGATTTTCAATACTATAATAAGTCCTAATTCCTGATTCTAGAAGCGATAGCAGTCCTAAATCTTTAACAAAAACTAATTATTTAAAACCCCAGAAAGTAAAATAATACCAATTAAAACTAAGACGGAAACTATCTTTTACCATTTTAATTGGTATTATTTACGAAATCTATTTTTTAATAGGCAACAGTTTCAGCTACTTCTTTATCATTGATTAAACTTGGAATTTCAGTTACGGATTCTGTAATCAAATCATCAAAGTGAATGGGAAATTTATTGATGCGTTTTCCGGTAGCATGATAAATCGCATTTGCTATAGCCGGTGACATTGAAGCTAATCCGATTTCTCCAACCCCTTTACTTCCTAACTCATTAATAATATCATCATGTTCTTCTACAAAAATTACATCCATTTCATGTATATCCGCATGTACCGGAATATGATATTCTCCTAGGTTAGTATTAATAAACTTACCAATATTACTGTCCAGCATGGTTTCTTCTTGCAAAGCTTTACTAATTCCCCAGGTCATTCCCCCTAATATTTGACTTCGGGCGGTTTTAGGATTAATAATCCTTCCTGCGGCTACCGCAGTTACGGCACGGGTCACATTAATTACCCCCAACTGTTCGTCTACTTCAACTTCTACAAAAGCAGCACTATGAGCAGCACGGGTATATTGTTTTAATTTAAAGGCATTTGGGATGTTACTTTTACTGGCTTTGACCGCTTTTCCTTTATTAGCTGCTATAATTTCGGTAAAGCTAATGGTATGTTCAGGTGTATTTTTACTGTATAAACTTCCATCTTCAAAAACAATATCCCGATAACGGATTCCCAAGAACGGAGATTGATAAATAAGTTTTGCTTTTTTTAGTAATTTCTTTTTTAAAGATTCGCAAGCTGCTTTAATCGCTGATCCTACGACTCCGGTGGTATACGATCCACCCTGAATCGGAGAAATAGGCAAATCACTATCCCCGTACTTGAAGGTGACCTGATCCAGGTCTAAACCTAGCGTGTCTGCGGCAATTTGGCTAAAAATCGTATAAGAACCTTGTCCTACATCTGTCACCGCACATTCAATGGTAAGTTTGCCATCACTATTCATAATAGCCTTAGCTTTGGCCGGTAAAGCAATTACATCCCAAATTCCGGAACTCATTCCCTGCCCTACCAGTCGGTTGCCTCGTTTCATACTACGAACTTCAGGATTACGTTGATTCCACCCGAATTTTTCGGCTCCCTGGCGATAACACTCTTTCAATTCTTTACTGGAAAATGGTTTATCTGCACTCGCATCCCGTTCGGCATAATTAATTAACCGAAATTCTAACGGATCTATATTATTTTGATAAGAAAGTATGTCCATTGTAGCTTCTACTGCGTGTAACCCGGTACTTCCGCCCGGTGCTCGCATATCTAAAGGAGAATATACATCTAAAGGAACTAATTTATACTCTAACAAAGAATTCTGGGCTGGGTATAACATATGTCCCCAGTTAACAACTACCTCGGTATAATCTTCAAACCTGGAAGTTTCTGCAACAGCTTTATGACGTAAGGCGGTGAGTTTACCCGTAGCATCCGTACCAAATTGTGTGGATTGAAAGGTTTGCGGACGGTGACCAAAGGTAAACATCTGTTTACGATCCATCGTCACCCGAACATTCTGCTTAAGTTCTAGCGACGCCATCACACATAAAAACAGTTGGTATTGCGGTCGTAATCCCGATCCGAACCCTCCTCCTACAAAAGGAGAAACCACCCTAACATCGCTAAATTTCAACCCGAAAATATTTGAAATGTATAATTGGCAATTGCTCGTCCCCTGGGTTTTGTCATACACTGTTAACTTACCATCTTCATAGATAACCGTAGAAGCAAATAATTCTAGCGGATTATGATGTTCTGCCCCATGATAAAAATTTTCAGATGCCTGATGTTCTGCATTTCGATACGCTTCAAAGAAATCCCCTTTGGGAGAAGGTGGTAAAGGTTTTAAAATATGAGCAATACCTACCTGAGGGTCCTTGGTTTGATGCAGGTTATTCTTTAGATCCGTATCAAAAGTTTCTTCTTCATAATGGATGTCCAATAAAGAAGCAGCATACCTTGCCTTTTCAAAGGTATTTGCAACGACTAATGCAACCGGTTGCCCGTTACATTTAATTTCATTGTCATACAAAGGCTTAAAGGGCGAACCCGGAGGAGCATCCATATCTGCATATAGCATGTCAAACCAGGGTAGTTTAGGTCGGTTAAAGGGGGTAAATATTTCAATAACCCCATCAATTGCCCTGGATGCATCTTCAATAATTTCCGTAATCTTACCTTTAGTGACGGTACTATTTACAATATAACCGTACACCAGGTCTTTATGATTATATTCTCCGGCGTATTTAGCCTGTCCGGTTACTTTTAAATGGCCTTCCAGCCGACCTACCGGCGTTCCAATACTTTTCTTTTTCATAGTTGAAATTTTATAGTGAAGGTTTAGCTCCGGGACGTTGTGTTGACGGATCTAAAGCCATGATGCAGTTACGTACTAACGCCCTTTTGGTGGCTTCAATTTTAAAAGAATTATGTTCAAAACCTACGGCTCCTTCCACCATCATTTCTGCGGCTTGTTTAAAATTTTCAGGAGTTGGGCTTTTTCCTTGTAAAAAGTTTTCTACTTCTTTATTACGCCAGGGGATATGGGCTACACCTCCCAAAGCTATTCTAATCTTTTCAATCTTACCAGCATTTAATTTCATTCCGGTAGCTACACTTACTAATGCAAAAGCATAGGAGTTTCTATCCCGTAGTTTTAAATAAGAATAGTTATCCGCGTATCCTTCCGGCGGAAGTACAATCGCTGTAATCAATTCATTTTTACCCAGGGTATTTTCAATATCAGGAGTATCGCCGGGAAGCGTATGAAAATCTTCAAAGGCAATAGTTCGATCGCCTTTAGGTCCGGTTACTTCTACTTTTGCTTCTAAAGCTGCCAGAGCCACACACATATCTGATGGGAAGGTAGCAATACAATGTTCGCTATGCCCCAGAATGGCATGTAAGCGGTTCATCCCTTCTTTTGCCGGACATCCCGAACCCGGAACCCTTTTATTACAGGGAGACACTTTATCATAAAAATAATAGCAACGGGTACGTTGTAACAAATTCCCACCGTTAGTTGCACTATTTCTTATTTGTGCTGAAGCTCCGGCTAATATGGTGTTTGATAGTAACGGATATCGTTCTTTAATCAACGGGTGATGCGCCGTATCAGCATTAGAGACTAAAGCCCCCAGTCGAACTCCGTCTGCACCAAGATCTTCTATTGTTTTATAAACGTTAAAATCCGAGATATCAACTAAGGCTTCCGGATGTTCGATATCGTATTTCCAAAGATCAATTAAATTAGTCCCTCCTGCCACATAAAAAGAATTATGTGCTTCTTCTTTTTTTGCTACTGCTTCTTGTGCAGTAGTTGTTTTTACATAGTCAAAATTATTCATTCCTGTAGTTCCATTACGTTAGCAATTGCGTCTATAATATTAGGGTTGGCCCCACAACGGCATAGGTTTCCACTCATAGAGTCTTTTAATTCTTCCATGGTCGTTACCTGATTTTCTTCTATCATCCCTATAGCACTACATATCTGCCCGGGTGTACAATAGCCACATTGAAAAGCATCGTGTTCCAGAAAGGCTTTCTGTAAGGGATGCAACTCTTCTTCTTTAGCAATGCCCTCAATTGTAGTAATTTCGGATTCGTTTTTCATGACTCCCAGCGACAGGCAACTCAATATTCTTTTACCGTCACAAATAACAGTACAAGCTCCGCATTGCCCATGGTCACAACCCTTTTTAGTCCCGGTTAAATTTAGATGATCTCGTAACGTGTCCAGGAGGCTTACCCAGGGTTGTATGTATACAACTTCCGATTTTCCATTTACGGTAAGTGCAACTTTTACATCCTTTTGATTTTCTGATTTCATGAAGTGGTATCTGTTTTATAAGTAGTTTTATATCGTGTTTACCAGTACTGTCCGGATTTCACAATAATTAACAACTTTTCTATTAGCAACTATTTATAAGGGAAATTATAAGATTTTAAAGGTAGTTCCGGCGTTTATCAACCAAATTATTTGCTTTTTTAAATAACATACTACATTCTATGGCTACAAAACATCAAGCAAATTTTCTATTTTAGGTTATTCCTGTAAATTACTATTAGAAACAGGTTCTAACATACTTTCAAAGTAAATATCACTATTAAAGAATTGCCGGGTAATAGCATGCGCTTTTAAATTCTGATTGCTATCTTTAAGATGTCTTTGTAGGTATTTTTCCGTATCGCCTGCCAACCATTCTGCGTAATTTTCTTTTTCTACCACTAATGGCATTTTTGCTGACATATTCTGAATATTTTCTACCAGCCCGGTTGAAGGAACGTTATAAATAGAAAAGGTAACAAAACCATCTTCTAATGTGGTACAGATTCCGGCCACACAAAAGGGTTTTTCATCTTCTTTATATACATAGTAGGGCTGTAATTCTCCATCTATATATTTATGAATAAAAAATCCGGAAATAATAACCAGGCAAGGTTGGTCATTGTTTAATAAATCTGCTAACTTTTCTGATTCGGCACCTCTAGGTTTTACAAAAAGTGTGGAAAAAAACTTTTGAAAATCCTGCCAGTCCCCCTCAAAATCATCTGGTAATAAACCCCATATCCCTAAGGAAATATAATCCGTACTATTAGCTTTTATAATCGGTAGTAAATTTTCATTAGCTCCGTCTATAACTACTTCTTTAAAATACGTGTTGGGGAATTTAAAATTAAGGTTGAAGTGATCCTCAATTTCTGCTCTTTCCCTGGTATTGGACAGTTTTAAATGATAAGAAGCCATACACTACATTTTAATGATAAGGAGTTCTTTACCCTAAAAAACTCGAACTCATAAAATTAAATGAACAATTTTGTAAAAAACATCCGTATACCTATTAAAATGAATGTTTTCAGATTAATTTTACCTTTAATAATACCAGATTAAGTAACTGTGTAAGAAAATGCTTAAGATGATACTTTATACTTAATATGGCCTCTGGTGCATTTGAATAATAATCATATAAAATCCGTCAGTTCGAGTGCTTCGCCCAAAGGAAGAAGTGTATCGAGAACAAGGATTTTAGTCAAAAAAGCTATTCTCGATACATTTTTTCTTCATTTCATTACAAAAAAAACTCGAATTGACGCTTTTTTGCCCTAGATACTTCAGAGGCAGATACAACAACTATTTATTGACCTGTTAAACGCAATACTTTTTAAGGAATAATGTCTTATTGTCTTTAATGGTCATATCTGCAATTGATGCGGTATATAGAATAAGTTGTATATTTAACAAAATTTTAATTTTTCTCCGAAATACATGAGAATAAAAACAGTTTTTATACATTACAAGAGTTAAATTACCCTTAGATGAAATTGCTTAGTAAGCAATCTTTATTAAAGAATTAAAGTGAAAAAGGATTATAGAATAAGAAAAGTTGTCATCTAAGATATTACAACCTTTTAATAAAGCATCATTAGCAGCACACCTCTTTGGAAATGAAAAAAAAAGTGACTTTAAAACAACTAGCTAAAGAATTAAATCTTTCTATTTCTACAGTTTCCAAATCTTTAAAGAACGACCCTGAAATCAGTCGAAAAACCATTGTTCGGGTTCGGGAACTGGCCAAATTTTATAATTATAAACCGAATGCTTTGGCGGTAAGCCTCAAAAGCAGTAAGACTAAAACCATTGGTGTCTTACTACCTGAAATTTTAAATAATTTTTTTGCAACGGCACTCTTCGGTATCCAACAGGAAGCTGCTAAAGAAGGTTATAAAATAGTGACTTGTTTTACTAATGAGTCTTACCAAAAAGAAGTGGATTATCTGGAAACCTTAACCTATAGTAGTGTTGACGGAATTATTTTGGCCTTAAGCCAGGAAACACAAATTAAAAATAAAGTATCTCATATTACAGAACTGGCTCAAGACAATATTCCGGTGGTTTTGTTTGATCGGGTAAGCGATACGATTCAGTGCGATAAAGTGATTATTGATGACTATGATGCTTCCAAAAAAGCGGTAAGCCATTTATTAGATTCAGGTTGTAAGCATATTTTAGTTATTTCTACCATTCATGAATTAAGTGTAGGTAAACTTCGGGCAGAAGGCGCACAAAAAGTAGTTACTGCCTATACCGGTGCAACCTTATCTACGATCGAAGTTACCCAGGAAGATGAAGGGGCAAAAGAAATTACTGCTTTTCTAAAGAATCATAAGGTTGACGGAATTTTAGGTTTTGACGAATTATCGGTTGCCTTGGCTATTCATATTGTTAATGCAATTGGTAAAAAGATACCTGAAGAAATAGCAATTATAGGTTTTTCTGATAGTACTTTGTCTCGCTATTCTTCTCCTAAAATTACTACCATATCACAGCATGCCGAAGAGTTAGGCAGTATGGCCACTGCACTATTATTAAAAAGAATGAACCCTGATACTTCAGAAAACACCCCAAATTTTACGACTAAAGTTGTAAAAACTTCTTTACTTAAAAGGGCGTCTACCAGGTAATTACAACAGGGAACACCCCGGGTTTTTAAGGAGATATTATAGAAGGTTCTTTATTAATCCGATTTTGTTTAAAATTTACTTAATTTTTTTGTTGGGATTTCTATTGTTTTACGACTTTATGATAGATAGTAGTAAATACAAATAACTATTGTACAGGTGTGGTGTTAGTTGTTTATTTGCAAATTAATTGCAGGTTTTAACGGGTTTGAATTCCAGTTACCATTTAATTAAGTATTATTGACAACACAACATCATATTAAAAATAAAATAGTGGTAATCATTCCGGCCTATAATGAAGAAGCATCCATAGGTCTGGTATTAAAGGAAATTCCGGAGATTGTAAGTGAAGTCATTGTTGTTGACAACGGTTCTACGGATCAAACCACTGCTGTCAGTAAAAAGAATGGTGCTGTTACATTGTATCAACCCTTAAGGGGATATGGAAATGCTTGTTTAAAAGGTTTGGAATATGTAAACCACCAGAAGATAAAACCTGACATTATTGTTTTTATAGACGGTGATTATAGTGATTATCCTTCTGATATAGAGAAAGTTATTCAACCTATATTAGATAATGATACGGATCTGGTTATTGGTGCTAGGAGAAAGGAATTAAGAGAAGCAGGGTCTATGACCTTTCCACAAATTTTTGGGAATTGGCTGGCCACTGCGTTGATGAAGTTGTTTTTTAATTCACGCTTTACAGACCTGGGTCCACTAAGGGCAATTAAATATGATAAATTAATGGCTTTAGAAATGCAAGATCCTACCTACGGATGGACCGTAGAAATGCAATTAAAAGCATTAAAAAAGAAGTACAAATATGCAGAAATTCCGGTGCGTTACAAAAAGAGAATTGGAGTATCAAAGGTTTCAGGAACCATAAAAGGTGCTATATTAGCAGGTGTAAAGATACTAAGTTGGATTTTTAAATACAGTTTTAAATAGTGGACATTTTCATTATTGTCATATATACATTGGCACTACTCATTATATTTTTATATAGTCTGGCACAACTTAACCTGTTGTTAAATTATTTGAAAGCAAAAAAAGAAAAAGTAAACGTACCTAAATTTAATTTATCTAATCCTGAAGAAGTTCCTTATGTTACCATACAGCTTCCTATTTTTAACGAGCTTTATGTGGTAGATCGCTTACTAAAAAATATTGCTGAAATTGAATATCCACGGGAGCGTCTAGAAATACAGGTGCTGGACGATTCCAGTGATGAATCTATCCATAAAACTGCGGAAACCATAGTTCAATTACAAAAACAAGGTCTGGACATCCAACATATTTGCAGAACAGACCGTTCGGGTTTTAAAGCTGGCGCATTAAAGGAAGGTTTGGAAATAGCGAAAGGCGAATTTATTGCCATTTTTGATGCTGATTTTTTACCGAAAAAGGATTGGTTACTGGAAACTGTTCCGTTTTTTAAATCTCCCGAAGTAGGCGTAGTACAAACCCGGTGGGGGCATATTAACCGGAATTATTCCTTACTTACAAAGATACAGGCATTTGCCCTGGATTTTCATTTTACCATGGAACAGGTAGGTCGTAATTATAAAAATCATTTTATTAATTTTAACGGTACGGCTGGTATCTGGCGAAAAGCATGTATTGAAGATGCCGGAAACTGGCAGGGAGATACCTTAACCGAAGATCTGGATTTAAGCTACCGGGCTCAGTTAAAAAAATGGAAATTTCATTATCTTGAAGAAGTGGAGACTCCTGCAGAACTTCCGGTAGTCATTAGCGCTGCGCGTTCACAACAGTTCCGATGGAATAAGGGAGCTGCTGAAAATTTTCAGAAATTATACTGGAAGATGGTGAAAGACCCTACGGTTTCCATTAAAACCAAATTTCATAGTTTTTTCCATTTACTTAATAGCAGTATGTTTTTATTAGTACTGTTTGTTGCGATTTTAAGCGTACCTATTTTATACATTAAAAATAGCAACCCTATGTTTAGTTGGTATTTTAATGTGATTGCTTTTTTTGCCTTAAGTACCCTAATTTTCTTTTGTTGTTATTGGTTTACTTTTAAGAAAATTCATGGTTCCGGCTTTTGGAAATTTATAGAATACATTAGAATGTTTTTCACATTTTTTTCCATCGCCATGGGATTTTCAGTTCATAATAGTGTAGCGGTACTCGAAGGACACTTTGGAAAAAAAAGCGAATTTATCCGAACACCTAAATTCAATATAAAGAATTTAAAAGATACCTGGAAAGGCAATAAATACGTCAATAAGAATATCTCGGCTAATACCATTGTTGAAGCCTTATTAATGGTTTATTTTGGTTTTGCATTGTACAGTGCCTTTAAGTTACAGGATTTCGGTCTGTTTTTATTTCATATCATGTTATTTATGGGATTTGGATTTGTGTTTTTTAAATCTGTGACTTCAAAAATGTAATGCTATTCTCAGGGGGCATCCATAAATGGACGTATCTTTCTTCGTTTCTTCTGGGATTATTGTATTTCTACTTTGCTTATTATATCGAGCGAACCCAATTTTTGTCTCTATTTACCGTTTGGACCGTTTTATTCCTAATCACTTATATTTTATTACGTTATATTAAGCCTAGTTTTTTAGTCTTTAGTTTATTAGCAATTTTATTTCGTCTTATATTTTTAACGGTAACTCCTAACCTCTCTCAGGATTTTTATCGGTTTGTCTGGGACGGGCGTATGTTATTAGAAGGATACAATCCCTACCTAAGCTTGCCGGAAACATGGATTGCTAATGCCTCTGCCCCAATTGCCGAAGCAACCCTTTTATACAAAGGAATGGGGCCCATGAACGGGAGTCACTACACGAACTATCCCCCAGTGAGCCAATTTATATATTGGTTGGCAGCCCTTTTTGATAAAAACACCTACTTAAACGCCATGATTTTTATTCGGGTTATGTTGATTCTTGCTGACCTGGGTACCATATGGATGGGTAGTAAATTGCTTAGTGCGTTACACCTACCAAAATCTCAAATTTTTTGGTACGCACTCAACCCCTTTATACTTATTGAGTTGACCGGAAACCTTCATTTTGAAGGAGTGATGGTCTTTTTCTTAATCACCGGACTATGGTTTGCATTTAATAAAAAATGGCTTCTAGCCGGAATAGCTATAGGATTATCCATATCGGTTAAACTGATCCCTCTATTGTTATTACCGGTCTTTATACAATACTTGCTAAGAGAACGCGTAGTTTATAAGAATTTTACTTTAGGTCGACTTAGAATTCCCCTAGTATTTTATAGTAGTACGTTGCTTATGGTGTTTTTAACTTTTTTACCTTTTATTTCTTATGAATTTATGCGGAATTTTGCTCAGACTATTAATTTATGGTTTCAAAGTTTTGAATTTAACGCCAGTATTTACTACATATTTAGATGGATTGGCTATCAGGTAAAAGGATGGAACATTATTGAAACTTTAGGTCCCGTATTATCCATATGCGGTATTGTTGCTATTTTGCTCATCAGTTTTTTTAAGGATAACCTACGATTTTCTTCCCTACTTACCGGGTTATTGTTTGCCATATGTGCTTATTATGCATTTGCAACTACCGTACATCCCTGGTATCTAGCTATACCCTTAGTACTTTCTGTATTCACCAGATACCGCTTTGTTCAAATTTGGTCTTTTTGTATTATTTTTAGTTATACGGCGTATATCAACAGCACTTATCAAGAAAACCTTTGGATGGTTGCTCTTGAATATATTATAGTAATTGCTTTTTTAGGTTGGGAATTATTTCGAGTATCAAAAGCAAAAAAAGCAAAACTACTTACGAAATCATTTTAAGCGTATTTACTTCCTGTTCAGTTAACTTTCTCCAATGGCCCCGTGGTAAATCCTTTTTAGTTAACCCTGCAAAGATAACCCGATCCAGTTTTGTAACCGTATAATTGAGGTGTTCAAACAGTTTGGTCACAATTCCATTTTTTGCGGATTTTAATTCAACCCCAATTTCATTTTTAGAACTATTTTCGATATAAGTAATTTCATCCACTTTTATAAAACCTTCTTCTAACTTAATCCCTGCTTCAATTTTTTGTAAATCCGCAGACTTTAAATTTTTATCAAGAATTACATGGAAAATTTTGCGAACGTTTGTTTTATGATTAATCAGTTTTTTTTCCAGATCTACATCGTTAGTAAACAATAGAAGCCCGGTTGTATTACGTTCCAGGCGACCCACTGGTTTTAAAGGAGTTTTGGATGCGTTAGCTACCAGTTCCATTACCGTACGGGTTTTTTCCGGATTAGTAGTAGTGACAAAGCCTTTGGGTTTATTTAATAAAACGTATTCTTTCTTTTCCGGGGTAATTCTACGACCATCAAATTTAACCTCATCTGTTAATTTCACTTTATAACCCATTTCGGTTACCGGCTTTCCGTTTACCCAAACACTCCCGGTCTGAATATATAAATCCGCATCTCTCCTGGAACAAATACCGGAATTGGCAATAAACCGATTGAGTCGTATCTCATCAGGATTTCCGGAATTTTTAGGACTGCTTTTTATTGCAGTGCCTTGTCTCTTCCCGGTTGTTTTTTTCTTAAAATCAGGTTTTTGATAGTTCTTTTTATCAAAATTCTTACCCTTGCCACCTTGCATAGTATAATTTTTGCAAAGATACTGTATTTCAACGAAGAGGTATTAGAATTTATCCGGAAAGCTTAGCGTACTTTGACGTTCTCGGTTTACTTGTAATTTAGTGACATCCGGCCGGGAATAATGACCTACCGGATCAAAATTCTGACGTTCCTGAAGGACTTTGGTAAAATCAATGGTATGTACATAGATTTTTTCTTCCCCGATTTGAGGTGGCAATACCCATTCTCCATCCGGTCCGGCAATACAAGAACCGCCGTTAGCAAGCGTGTCTTTTGCATTTTCTAAAATTTGATCTAGATGCGGAGTATCTTTCGGGAAGTCTTTAACCTGCATCATACTACTAACAGAGATTACATATGAACGGGATTCCCGGGCTATAAAACGGGTAATATCTTTGGTATTATAATCACTTCCAGGCCAAACGGCAATATGCAGATTTTCACCTTGTCCGTATAAAGATGCTCTGGGTAAAGGCATCCAGTTTTCCCAGCAATTTAAGCCGCCTACCGTAAAAGCTTTTAACGGATGCACCTGCAATCCGTGCCCATCTCCAGGTGCCCAGGTTAATCGTTCTTCATAAGTAGGTTGCAGTTTACGGTGAACGGATCGGATATTACCAGTATTATCAATATAAACTAAGGATGCATAGAGGCTATGCCCTCCCCGATCCAGTGGCCTTTCAATAATGCCAAGATAGATAGCTATATTTTTTTCTTTTGCAAGCTGACATATACTATCTAAATCACCGTGTTCTATACAAATCGAATTTAGGGCATAATGTGCATGTAGTTCTTTTTGCACGGTACTGTTAAAGCGAGCTCCGTCGGTTAATTCAATCCAAAAAGGGTATCCGGGTAACAACCCTTCGCCAAAAACAACCAGTTCTGCCTTTTTAGTAGCAGCTTGTCGCATAGTTTCTTCTATCTTTTGAATGGTTTTTTGTTTATCTAACCATACTGGTGAAATTTGAGCTAAGGCTACTGTTAATAAAGGGTTTGAAGTTGTTTGCATAGGTTCTTTTTGAATAAAACAGTTAAAGTAACGAAGGTAACTTGGGGATTCTATTAATAATTACATAGGGGTCAATTAATACAATACTTAAAGCACCTACAACAATAATTAATTTTAAGATATTATGAAGGCGCACATAATTAATTGTGCTTTCTGATTTCCAGACACCAACGAGAAAAAATAATAACAACCCGATCGAGGCGTAAAAATAATAAACCATATAACCTAAATCAAACTTTTGTAGAAGTAGATAAATCGGAATCAAAGACAAGGCTACTAGCATGGAAATACCAATTTTTGAAACTTTTTCTCCGTAAATTACCGGTACTGTCTGATAGTTTTGAACCAAATCTCCTTTAATATTACTCAAGTCTTTCATCATCTCCCGAATTAGTAAAATTAAAAATAGAAAAACAGCATGTACAAAAATTACCTTATCGAAGTTTTTATAATAAATAAAAACCGCGAAAAAAGGAGTGATTGCTAATAGCGCGGCAGCAATATTACCAATAATTGCGTATTTTTTTAGTTTATGCGAATACAACCAGATAGCAAAAATATAGATGGAAAAAAACAATACGGCTTTAAAAGAAACATAACTGGCAATAATTACCGCTAAAAAATTTAAGATAAAGTACACGGTTAATTGTGTTCGCTGGCTTATCAGATGATCCAACATATATTTATTGGGTCGGTTGATCAGATCTTTTTCTTTATCGTAAAAATCATTGATAATATATCCTCCGGCAATGCTAATAGCAGAGGCTAAAATCAGACTAAACAAGCTATCATCCAAAAAAATAGCAGATAACGGAAGTTCAGGAGCAAGGATAAAGACAGCAGTTAGATATTGTGCTAAGACAATAATTACAATATTATAACCGCGAACTAAAGAGAATAAACTTATTAATTTCAAAAAAACGACCTTGTTTTTTCGAGAAAGCATACATCTCCTTTTTAGAAATTATAGACAACCTCTAATTTATAGTCTTTTAATGCTGCTTGTGCTTTTTTTAAATCCTGGGTAAATCCTAAAATATAACCTCCCCCACCGGAACCACATAATTTAAGGTAATAATCATTAGTTTCAATACCATTTTTCCAAAGGTCATGAAACTGCTTAGGAATCATAGGTTTAAAATTATCTAGCACCACATGTGATAATTCTTTAATATTAGTAAATAAAGATTTAACATCTCCTTTTAGAAAATCTTCCACACAGGCATCCGTATGTTTAACAAACTGATTCTTCAACATCGACCGAAAGCCTTCTTTCTTCATATTTTCCATAAAGATAGAAACCATAGGAGCCGTTTCGCCTACCATCCCGCTGTCTATTAAAAATACCGCACCTTTTTTATGATCCGTACTTTGCGAAGGAATACCGGCAGGTTCAATATTGTCTTTAGAATTAATTAAAATCGGAAGACTTAGATAGCTATTTAACGGATCTAACCCAGAGCTTTTTCCGTGGAAAAAAGATTCCATCAACCCAAAAATCTCTTTTAAACGAAGTAATTTTTCACGGGTTAAATTTTCTAAAACGGTAATTTTATCGTGGGCATATTCATCATAAATTGCAGCAACCAGGGCACCACTACTCCCTACACCATATCCTTGAGGAATGCTACTATCAAAATACATCCCGTTTTCCACATCTTTTTCCAGACGTTCGATATCAAAAGAAAGATGATGTTCTTTAGGTAAATTCTTTAAGTAATTAGTAAACTCCTTTAAACTTTCATTAGAAGAACGCGCAACTTCAGATAAAGTATCCGCTGTTTTTAAAGCACCTTTATAAAAGTTGTATGGAATGGACAAACCCTTAGAGTCTTTAATAATTCCATATTCTCCGAAGAGTAAAATTTTAGCGTAAAATAAAGGTCCTTTCATCGATAGTTTTACTAAAAATTTATTTTGTTTAAGGATTTACCATAAAGTTACAACAATTCTATGCCAAAACCTATTTTGTCGCAAATATAGTTCCCATTTTCACAATATGCAACTAACTCACTTTCAATGAATTTTTTAATAACTTTTTGTTCATTTTCAGGATACAATACGTGTACATTTGCCCCGGCATCCAACGTAAAACAAACCGAAGAACCGGTATTTTTACGATACTCCCATATCTTTTGGATAATTAGTAATGTATTGGCTTTCATTAATATAAAATATGGCATAGAAGTCATCATCATTGCATGTAAAGTAAGTGCCTCACTTTCTACCAAATGAATAAAAGCATCTTTATTTCCAGAAGTTAAAATTTCAGTAATTCGCGTGATGTTCTGATAAGCTTGTTTAAAACGACTTTCCGCATACGGATGTTCATGCATTAATTGATGTCCTACAGTGCTGCTCACTTCTTTTTTTCCCTTATCTACCAGTAAAATAGTATCCTGGTAGTTTTTAAAATGGTCATGGATAGTAAAGGGAAATGGTACTGCATATAAATTTGTACTTTCTTTTATTCCTTCATGAGTACCCCATACCATCATCGGCCCGTTAATACTTCGGCAGGCACTTCCTGAACCTAAGCGGGCAATAAAAGAGGTTTTTTTTAAAATATAATCTTGATCACCAATCTCACATATTTGTGCTTCCAAAGTAGTCAGGCAATATGCCAAAGCACTCATACTACTAGCTGAAGAAGCGATCCCGCTACTATGAGGAAAGGTATTACGGGTTTCTATCTTAAAGTGATATTGTTTTAAGAACTCAAAAAAGGGTTCGATCTTAGAAAAAAAACTTTCCAGTTTAGGTAAAAATTCCGGTTTAGCAATTCCTTCAAATAGTAATTCGAATTCAAAATTATCGTTAGGAATTTCTTTTTCTTTAAAATAAAGGGTGGTGATAGTTTTAGATTGATCCAGAGTAAAGCTGATGGAAGGATTTGCTGGTTGTTGCACCGGATACTTTCCCCAGTATTTTACCAAAGCAATATTACTCGGAGCACTACATGAAATTTTTCCTTCCGGAAGAAGATGTACTATTTTATTTTTAGTAAAAGAGGTGGTTACATTCATAATGCAAAACTAACATATCCGTTTCATCTGTAAAACTAGATTCGGTTTTTATCTTTAAGGCTATTAAATCTTACTTTTTACTGTATTCTAAGAAAAGTAAAAGATCAAGACTACAAATAAATTATTAATTTAGTCCCTCACAATCATCCGGATGAAAAAAGGAATTACCCGTATTAGTATTGCTGTTTTTATATGCCTATCTATTGGTTTCTTAAGCAGTATAGCTACTCAAAGTGGTATAGCTACCTGGTACGTTCACCTTAAGAAACCAATAGGTACTCCGCCCAACTGGCTTTTTGCACCTGTTTGGACATGTATTTATATTCTTATGGGTGTCGCTGCTGGTATTGTGTGGAACCGTGGCTTTTATCATAAATTAGTGAAAGTTGCGTTATATCATTTTGGATTTCAACTCTTGTTCAATGCTGCCTGGTCGGTATTGTTTTTCGGATTGCGAAATCCTTTATTAGGGCTTATTGATATTGTTGTTCTTTTTATTTTGCTTTTATTTACCTTTAGATGGTTTAACGTGGTAAATAAAGTAGCGGCGTATCTATTGATCCCTTATATAATCTGGGTACTTTATGCGACCTATTTAAATTTTGGTATTTGGAATTTAAATTAATTTGCGTTAGGAAGAATTAACTATTTATGAACAAAAAATCACTGGTCTTACAGACCACTCTAGAACTTATTACCAAGCAAGGTATTGAAGCCACTTCACTTTCTGAAATTATTAAAGAGTCTGGGGTTGCTAATGGTACCGTTTACCATCATTTTAAAAATAAGGAAGAAATAGTAACGGAACTATACCTTATGCTTACTCAGGATTTCGGAACGGTGATCATGAGAAATACAGAGGAAGAAGATGATTTTAAAAAACGTTTTTCAATCATGTGGTACAATTTATTCTACTACTTTATCAATAATCCCTTAGCTTTTATTTTTTCCGAACAAATAGCCCGATCTCCTGAAATTCCACAAAGTTTAAAAAACAAGTCTCGGGTCTACTATAAAGAAATTGAGAGTTATTTTAGAACCGGAATTAAAAACAAGATTTTTAAAAACCATAACACCTTAGTTATGGAAGAGTTGTTTTTTGGTAATGTGGTTTCTATCGTCAAAATCCATGAAAACGAAGAGGTGAATTTGCTGGATAAACATCTAACTCAGGCAATTGAAATCTCGTGGAAGGGGTTTTTGAGGGATTAGTATTATTTGGTTATTGAGTTATTGTGTTATTAAATTACTAGGTTATTTAGTTAAATAGCCAAAAGGCACTAGGCAAAAGTTTTTGTTGTTGGGTTGAGTTATTTAGTTATTATGTTACTAGGTTATTGAGTTTCTATGATGCCAACTTCAAATATTGAAAATTGAGTAATAAAATGAGGGCTTAGGCTGAGGTCTGAGGCTGAGGTTCTCGAAGCCTCGAAGGATTATTTAGTTGAATAGGCACTGGGCAAAAGTTTTTGTTGTTGGGTTGAGTTATTTAGTTATTATGTTACTAGGTTATTAAGTTATTTAATTTTTATGGCATTTCGCAATGGCTTTTGCAATTAGGAAACCTCCGGTCCAGGCATTTTGAAAATTAAAACCTCCGGTAATGGCATCAATATTTAAAACTTCCCCTGCCAGATATAATCCCGGTTGGAGTTTACTTTCAAAAGTTTTAAAATTTACTTCTTTTAAATCTACACCACCCGCTGTTACAAATTCCTCTTTAAAGGTACTTTTACCGTTTATTTGAAATGTACTACAATTTAATTGACGGGTTAATTCTTGTAATTTTTTATTAGAAACTTCGCTCCATATTTCATTTTCGGTAATGGTACTTGCCATTACTAATTGTTGCCATAAACGTTTGGGAAGACCAAAATTGACAGAGTTTATAATCTTAGCTGTTTTCCCAGAGTTACGTATACTTTTTACGTATTCTAAAATCTCTTCGGCTGATTTGTCTACAACCCAATTTATAGCCAACTCGAAGTTGTAATTCATTTGTTGCAATGCTAAAGCACCCCAGGCAGATAGTTTTAGAATAGCTGGGCCACTAAACCCCCAGTGCGTAATTAGCAGCGGACCTTCGCTTTGTAAATTGCTGTTTTGTACTTTAAGTTGTACTTCGGTGGCAAGTCCGGGTAAATCTTTAATTCGGTTATCCTTTGTATTAAAAGTAAATAATGATGGAACGGCATTGATTATAGTGTGTGACAAGGTTTTTAGCTTTCCCCATATTTTAGGATTACTACCCGTGGTTACCACTACTTTATCAGAGGTAAACGAAGCCTTTGAAGTAGTAACCTGCCATAACCCATTTTCTTTTTTAAAGTCCTGTACGGCATTTTTTGTTTGCACTTCAATACCTAATCGTTTTACTTCAGCCATAAAACAGTCGATAATAGAAGTAGAAGAATTAGAAACCGGAAAAATACGACCGTCGTCTTCAATTTTTAAATCAACGCCCCTTTCTTCAAACCAGGCCATGGTATCACCAGTCATAAAGGAATGAAATGGTCCTAATAATTCCTTTTGCCCCCTGGGATAATTTAAACTTAGTTCTTTAGGTATAAATTCAGCGTGTGTTACATTACAGCGCCCACCGCCTGAAATTCGAACTTTGGACAGCACTTCGTTACCCCTTTCCAAAATCAATATCTTTACATCCGGTCTCTGATCTGCAATATTAATTGCAGTAAAAAAACCGGCAGCACCTCCGCCTATGACAATCACATCATACTTCATAGAATAGGTTTGGGTAATCGGTGAAAATTGCGGAAACTCCTACACTTTTACAGTAATCGAAATGTTCTTTGTTCAAAACAGTCCAGCAATTAATATAAAAACCCTCCTCCCTAGCTTTATTAATTTGATTTCTATTTAATTTTTTAACGGAAGGGTGAATGGCAACTGCTTTTAGTGCTTCGGCTTCACTTAAGACGTCATTTATTTCCAGTTCGGTTAATACCCCTATGGCAATTGAAGGATGTAATTTTCGTATTTCGTAAAGAGAATCCAATTCAAAACTGGAAATTAATATATTCTTTAAATCCCAATTACCTAGATGAAATTGATTTTCTAAGATAGTAAGTAGAGCCTGCTCGGTTCCTTTTCCTTTTAGTTCAATATTCAAAAGCCCTTTTCCGGCAGTTAGCTTTAAAACTTCTAAAAGTGTCGGAATTTGAAAGCTGTTTTCTGTACGTAAAGCCTTTAGTTCTGCTAAAGTTAATTGGCTCACCTCTCCTTTGCCGTTTGTAGTTCGATCTACCGTATCATCATGAATAACTACCAGTTCGCCGGACTTGCATTGATGAATGTCAATTTCAATACCGTATACGCCGTGATCCAATGCTTTCTGAATGGAAGGCAAGGTGTTTTCATCAACCAAACCTGCCGCTCCCCTATGTCCGAAAATTTTCATTTAGCTTATTTGAAAGCAGAAATACCGGTAATGTCTAATCCGGTAATCAATAAATGAATATCATGAGTACCTTCGTAAGTAACTACACTTTCTAAGTTCATCATATGTCGCATGATACTGTACTCACCGGTAATTCCCATACCTCCCAGAAT
This sequence comes from Aquimarina sp. ERC-38, assembly GCF_026222555.1. Taxonomy (NCBI): domain Bacteria; kingdom Pseudomonadati; phylum Bacteroidota; class Flavobacteriia; order Flavobacteriales; family Flavobacteriaceae; genus Aquimarina; species Aquimarina sp. ERC-38. The sequence goes on from NZ_CP098511.1 coordinate 764,396, forward strand.
TTGTCGGGCATCTCTGGCTACTTTTAAGGCCATGTGTACATTGTTCCGTTTCGCCATGGATATTTGGGCTGAAGTTGCTTTGCCTTCTTCTCTTAAAACCCCCAGACGCCAAGCTAGCAATTGTGCTTTGGTAATCTCAGTGATCATTTCTGCCAACTTTTTTTGCTGCAATTGCGTTCCGGCAATAGGTTTATCAAATTGTACCCGTTCTTTTGCGTAACGTAAGGCTGTATCATAACAGTCCATCGCTGCCCCTATAGCTCCCCAGGCAATTCCAAAACGTGCGGAATCTAAACAACCCAAAGGTGCGCCTAGTCCACTTTTATTAGGTAACAGGTTTTCTTTAGGCACTTTTACATTATCAAAAATCAATTCCCCCGTAGATGAAGCTCGTAACGACCACTTATTATGCGTTTCTGGCGTAGAAAAACCTTCCATCCCTCGTTCTACGATTAATCCGTGAATACGTCCTTCTTCATTTTTCGCCCAAACCACTGCAATATCGGCAAAAGGTGCATTTGAGATCCAAAGTTTGGCTCCATTTAATATATAGTGATCACCTTTATCTTTAAAGTGAGTCGTCATTCCCCCCGGATTAGATCCATGATCCGGTTCGGTAAGACCGAAGCAACCCATAAATTCACCGGATGCTAACTTGGGTAAGTATTTTTTTCTTTGCTCTTCATTACCATATTTCCAGATTGGATACATGACTAATGAAGATTGTACGGAAGCGGTTGACCTCACACCGGAATCCCCTCGTTCGATTTCCTGCATGATAAGTCCGTAGCTAATTTGATCTAAACCAGCTCCGCCATACTCTTGCGGAATGTAAGGACCAAAAGCTCCGATTTCTGCTAGTCCTTTAATTATTTGTTTTGGAAATTCTGCTTTTTGCGCATAGGTCTCTATAATCGGAGAAACTTCTTTTTTTACCCAACTTCGGGCAGCATCTCGAACTAATTTATGTTCGTCAGAAAGCAAATCATCTAATTGGTAATAATCAGGAGATTCAAATAAGTCCGTTTTCATATTCCTTTTAGGTCAAAGATACTAATCTTCCTTGCTTTTTTATAGGTATCACTATCAAAACCGGGTAAAAACAATGTCATTTCACATGGCTTTTCGTTTCGTTAATACCCTATAAATTAATTGACTCCACACATTTATATAATTATTAACGAAAAAAGTTAAATTATAAATGTTTGTAAATCAATGATTTAAATATAAAAACGATGATTTTGACGGTTGGCATAATTGTTCCTCTATACTAGATGTTGAAATAATTCAACAGTAATTAATAATGAAAACTATAAACAAGATGAAAAAGTTAATCATAATACCAGCAGTTATTTTAGGTCTTTTAAGTTACACTTCAACTAGCGCACAAGATGCTCTGGCAGATTCAGGTGATACTACTGAAGTTGCCCTACAGGATGAATATACTTCTGTAGCAGTAGAAGAAGTACCACAACCTGTCCTGGACGCAGTAGCTAAAGATTTTTTAGGTGCGCAGGTAACAGCTATCGGAGCCTTAGAAGATAAATCCGAATTTAAAATTACCTTAACCAAGGAAGATGGTGAATCTGTAGATGTATACGCAGACGCCGAAGGTAACTGGATTACTAAAGATGAGTAATTCAAATCAATTAAACTATCTCTAATTTGATCACACCCACCAAATCGATCAATTTAGATTTCCCCGTTAGTTTAAAAAAGGGCGCCTAGTGCGCTCTTTTTTTGTTTTGAGGAATTTTGAGAGTATACTTTTTAAACTGATTTAACGTTATTAAATGGACAACACCAATTGAATTTGGCATAAAATTAGCTGTAATTTATATAGATTTTTGGCAGTGGTTATTTTTATTGTAATATTGCTAATTCTATTTTTCAATAAATAGAAACTTCGTTAGATATGAAAGAATTTAATTTACATAGAGAAAAAGCTGTAAATAGCCTTTTGTTTGTAATTAATAAACTTGAAAAACCTGACACTCATAAAACTTATAAAATATTATATTTTGCAGACCAAAAGCACTTATCAAAGTATGGTAGACCAATTTTAGGTGATACATACGTAAAAATGCAATACGGACCAGTTCCTTCCTTTGTCAAAAATGTTGTGGATGAAGAAATTGATGGATTGGAAGAGGTTGTGGCAACGTATAATCGTTATTTTATAAAATCTTTAAAAGATGCGAATTTAGATTATTTGTCAGAATCAGATATGGAATGTTTGTTAGAATCTGTTGAAGAAAACAAAAATCTAACTTTTCCTGAGCTTACAAACAAATCTCATGATTTTGCTTATGAAAAATCTAATTGGGTTATTGGCTATTTAGATATGGCTAAAGCAATTGGGGCAAGCGATGATATGTTAAAGTATATTAATCAACAAATGATTAATGAAAGCGTTGAGCTTCGATGAGTTTAGGTGATTTATTTCCTGATGATTTAAAACAAAAATTTGCAGAAAGAAATATAGATATAGGTAAGTCAATCCTTATTAAAATTGAGGATATTGATGTAAATTATCCAAAATATGTCATTATAGTATCTAAAAATAACAATGAATTTTTATTAGCTTACGTTATTATTAATACAGAAGTTAATGAAAATGTTTTTCCTACACCATATCTTAAAAGCCTGCACGTTTTAATAGACAAACAAAATCATTCCTTTTTAGATTATGATAGTTACGTAAATTGTTCTGAAATTAGAACTTTCAATAAACAAGATATCATTAATTTTCTAATTAAAAACCCCGAAAGAGCGGTTGGAAATGTTTCGGAAAATGTCTTAAAGGCAATTCATACAACAATTTCAACAGCGAGAACTATTCCTAAGTATCTTAAGGATAAGTTTGGTTTTTAATTACTGTTAACGGTTGGGCTATGAAACTTATGGCAGGTGATAAGCTATACGTTTAAAATTGGTACTAAGCCAAATATTTATATTTTACTTTTATCTTTTTATCGTAAATTTCAAATCTTATTTAAAGACTTTGGAAATAAACACAGAATTTCGGAAAGCCTAATCTGCTCTATATTTTTTATATATTGTTCTCTGTAGTTTTTATTTTAAGGATTTGAATAGATTATTAATTTGCTCATTCTCACTAATTGGTTTTTCAATTTGATGTTGTTCTTTTAATTCTTTAGAATCTTGCTCCTTTATATAATCACTTAAACTACCATCTATATAACTAACTCGTTGGGGATAATAAGCATTAGGAAACTCATCATAGTTATTTAGTTCGTCATATTGTTCTTGCTCTAAATCCTCAATTCTTTTTTTTAATTCTCGTATTTCTTCAGATGTATTAAAACTAAAATCATCCTCGATTGATTTTAAGTCATCAATTTTCCGATTCATAGTGTCAATTTCATCATCATCTGAAAGGCTCAGTCCAGATACTATTTCACTTATAATTTCATAACGTATATCTTCATTCTTTTCTCTGAAAATTTCAAATTGATCAGGGAAAGTTATTTCAATTTGATATAGTGAATACAGGTCATCTAAATCCCAAAAACATCCAGAAATATTTAGTAATATTTTCTCAATATTGAAATCTACTTCGCCTTCAAATGAACATAATATAGAAGTAAATTCAGAAATTGACTTATAAGTAATATTCTCTGAATAACAGATTTCTAAGAATTTATTTTTAATAAATTCAAAGCGAATAGGATTATTTGATTTGAAAAAATTGTCTATGAGTTTTAATTTAAGTATGATTATATCTTCGTCGCTTGGTAGTGAGTGTCTAGAAATGTTTTGGTCGACTTTTAGGGAGTCAAATTTAGTAAGGACTACATCTTCGAGTTTTTTCATTTCGCTGGATTCCAATTGTATTCTTAAATCAGAATCTTCTTTTATCATAATTGCAAATGCAGGCTTTAAATAAAGAATAGATTTAAATAAATGTTCTTTTGTTATTGAATCCTTATTTATATAATTAACTAAAAAATCTTGAATTGATGGGTTTTGATAGCTTATAGATAAATTACCTTGATAGCCTCGGCTAATTTTAATCATAGAGTTTTCTAATTCCTTTAAAGAAGCTTTAAAATTATGACTGTTAATTGCAACATGATATCCAGAAGCATTTGTTTCTTGATAAATTTTAACTTGACTATATAATTGATTGTAAAAGATTTCTGAACCAGATATTAATAGACAATCTAATATAATTCGTGATATAGTAGAAATTTGATTCTCATAAACGTGTTTCCAAATTAGGAATGGAGAATCAAACAACTTAATTAAGGATACGGGAAATTCTGAAGGTGTATGTTCATTCCAAAATTTAGAATTTGAGAAGGATTCTATAATCCTAGGGTTATAGTTTCGATGCTTAATTAACTTAAAAAGATAGTCTTGTTTTATAATTTCTTCTATGTATTCAAAAGGTATTTCGTTAACCGAGAGATGATTGTAAAGTATATTAGCTTTTACTAAGGTACTATACTTGGAAATATCTAAAACACATTTAGTTAAGTCTTGCTCAAATACATCAAATCTTTGCTTTGCTTGATTCAGTATATATTCTCTTGTTGTGAAAATCAATACTTTGTTTGATGATTTTTGTACTTTGTTAATAAACTGAATTATCTTTTTTTCCTCATTAGTAGCTAAAGAGTTTTGCAAAAAATTTCTACCTAAAAAGTCATCGAATAGAAAAATCTGTTTTTTCTTTTCTTCAAAGAGCTTAAATCCATCATTTATGCTATCAGATAAAAAAATAAATTCATTATTCGATTTACTTAGGAGGTTAAAAACAAGCATTTCGGCTAATGTTGTTTTTCCGATACCCGGAGGTCCAGAAATTATTACATATTTATTTTCTTTAAGAATTGATAAAGCTTCTTTATAACTGTCATTTTGAACATAAACTTTGATTTTTTCTTTTATATCTTCAATGTAAAATTTAGAATGGTTTACTACTTGCTTATTTATAATTGTATGTAATACATCAATGCTAGACAACCATAATTTGTGAAAATTTTTTTCAATAGAGGGAAACTTAGTCAATAGATTATTGAAATCTTCTTTTCCATAAATATCTTCACTATACTTAATATAAGGATTAAAAACTTCAATTATTTTTTCCTTATTTTGAGGAGATAATGAAACACTTGTAGTTAAAATATACCTTTCTGGATTTAGTTTTTTTACTTTTTCCACTTCCTTTTTTAGGCTTTGAAAGAGGGAGTCATAAGATTTGTATCTTTTAGCTTGTATAATCAATAACTCTCCTCTAGAATGACGTAAATCAATACCTTGATCTGCTCCATCCCCAAACGATTCCAAGTGAGTATTTAGGTGTAATTGTAATAGATCTCTTGATAACATTTCAAACTCATAAGACGAAAGTATTAGAAAGTCATAATTTTTCATTGATTAAGTTCGATTTTTAGTTGTTATGTTTAATTGCAGAGAACAATTATATAAAGGAAAATAAAGGTAATAAAAGAAAAAAGAGTCATCATGAGGTGAACCTATAAAAAGAAGATTTACTTTTCTTTTTTGTAAGCAAGCCTAGTGATGTACAATGTTAATACTCCAATAATCAAGCTTACTAGCGAAATTAGAAATTACGAGTACATAATCTCTAGTGGTAGCATATTCTTGTTGAACATAGATACTTGATCAAAGCTGTTACAGCTTGCAAGATTATCAATTTTTTTATGCTGTCTACTAAAAACTTTCAAACTCAATTAATTATATCCTAATTCGAATAATTATCAATCAAATTTCAACTTTAACCTGTAGTAATAATCCCCAACCTATTTTAGACTTCCACAGAATTAAATTTTTATTAACACGATTGTTAAAAACATAAATATTTAAAAATCAGATAGTTATTAACTACACGCCAAATAATTAGTATTGGCATAATTATTCCTTTTTACTTAGTAACAAAACAAAATAGTAATTAAAATTTAAGATAAGATGAAAAAGTTTTTTGTAGTACCCGCATTAGTTTTAGGATTTGTATTTAGCGTTGCTAATGTAACCGCCAAAGAGAATTCAAACAATCTTGTTGAAGCAGTAATCGTACAAGACGAATATATTGAAGTTGCCATCGAAAATTTACCGCAACCTATTTTAGACGCGGTAGCCAGTGATTTCGCCGGAGCCGTCATTTCTTCTGCAGCCGCTAAAGAAGATGCTTCTGAATTTAAGCTAATGTTAGCTAAAGAAGATGGTGAAGTAGTTGAAGTGTATGCTGATGCAGACGGTAACTGGATCACTAAAGAATAATACAATATTTGAGTTAGCCAATCTTTATTGTAAAGTTCAATAAGATAAAAAAGGAGATTTGTTAAGAATCTCCTTTTTTATGTTGTATAGTTTAGTCAATACTACAGAACCTAAATTTTCTATGTCTTCAACACTAGCTTACTTAAGTTAAAACTAAAATTTTAGGTAAAATTCTTTAGTCAATTCCTGGTAAGCTTCGGTATATTGATGTCTTTCTTTTTCGATAATCAGTTCTTCTTCTACCGGCTTCTTATTTTCCTTTTTAGTAAAAGAGAAAAGAGAACGTACAAAATTCGAATTTGAATTTCCTCTTACATGACAAATCTTACTAGGGTACAGCTTATTATTTCGAGCGATGATTATAGCTTCTTCCCTATTTCTGTAAGGAAGAATCATTGAAAAACTTCCTTCCAGGTTTAATAATTTTGCTACTCCTTCAAACAATTGTGACAAAGGCAATGCATCCTGGAACCGAGCCAGATCCCTTTGTACAGAACTAGTTTTGTACTGCTCTTCATAAAAAGGTGGGTTACTTACAATAAGGTCGTAGGTTTGATCTATCTCTTCGACAAATGTTATAAAGGGTGCATGATAACAAAACAAGCGGTCATTCCACTTTGAATTTTCAAAATTTTCTACGGCTTGTTCATAAGCATCCGGATCAATTTCTAATCCGTCAATCATCTCAGCGATGGATCGTTGTGCCATCATTAAGGCAATAATACCGGAACCGGTACCAATATCCAAAATAGTAGTTTCATTGTTGTGGACTGGAGCCCATGCCCCTAATAGCATCCCATCGGTGCCTATTTTCATGGCACATCGATTATCAGCTACTGTAAATTGTTTACATTGAAACATTTAAGAAGGCAAATACAGTTCAATCAAGCCTTCCGGAGTGGTAACGGTAATGGATTGGTTAGGACGATCTACTTGATGAATAAATTCGTCATTCATAGGAATTAAAATCTGTACCCCGTTTTTTTCAACTTCAAACAAAGCTTGTGCGGTACTGTCATTGACACCAGTAATTACGCCAACTTCCCCATAATTCGTATCTGTCATGGTAAAACCAATAATTTCATGAAAATAAAACCGGTTCCCTTCCAGGGGTGGTAATAAGGTAAGGGGTAAGTAAATATCAGCCTTTAGTAAATCTTCTGCATCTTCTTCGGTACTGACATCTTCAAACTTTACTCGTAACAGGTTACTTTTATGTAGTGAAGATCTTTCAATAAAAAATGGAACCAAATTTTTACCGTATCCGATAAAAACCGATTCCATTTCTGTATATAATTCAGGTTCGTCGGTATCCAATTTGATCAATAACTCCCCTTTAAAACTAAATTTGCTGACAATTTTACCAAGATAGAAACAATCTTCTTTCTTCATGTCAAATGTTGCTTACTCTTCTTCGGTAGAAGCAGCTTCTGTAGTTTCAGCCTCTGCACTTTCGGCAGCAGCTACTTCTGCATTTGCTTCAGCTTCTGCCGCAGCAGCCTCTGCTTCCCTTTTTGCATTTACTTCTCTTTCTGCAGCTAATATTTTTTCTTTAGCTTCTGCTTCCGCTTTATCTAATTTAGATTTTTCAGCATCTACACTACCTTGCTTTTCCTGTACCCAAGCCTGAAATTTTTCTTCGGCTTGCTCTTCCGTTAAAGCTCCTTTAGCAACTCCTCCTAATAAATGCTTTTTTAATAACACTCCTTTAGTTGAAAGAATATTTTTTGCCGTATCTGTAGGCTGTGCTCCGTTTTGCAACCACTTAACCGAACCATCAACATCTAAATCGACAGTAGCTGGATTAGTGTTAGGATTGTAAGTACCTAATTTTTCTAAATAACGTCCATCTCTTTTTGATCTGGCATCTGCAGCCACAATCCAATAAAACGGTTTTCCTTTTTTTCCGTGTCTTTGTAATCTTATTTTAACAGGCATAAAAAATTAATTTTTGGGTACGCGACCCGATTTATAATTAAGGCTGCAAATATACATTAAAATATAACATCCTCCCTTTTTAATTAATGACATAATTCTTTATTATAAAACATCAGTGTCCGGTAAAGATTCAAGATCCGCCTGCAGTCGAATAGGTCGCTATCGCTTCTAGAATCAAGAAACAAGACTAGTAGCCCTAGTTTACCATAGTGTTAGTATATTAAAATGACCCAAGTATTTTATTTATAACTACCTATCCTATCCCAAATCCTTTCCAGAGGAAAGGACTTTTAGCTACCTTCTCTTCGGGAAGAGCTGGGGATGGGATTAATTTATATGAATTAGAATTATCTACGTTATTTTAAACTAGAGCCAGACTAATAATTATAAAACAAAAAAAGTATTTTCTTATATAATCAGGACATTTATACCTTAAAAAAACCGACTAAAAGCAAATAATAAAGATAAATGAAAAGAAGATTTTTCGTATAAATTATCATATTTTAAATTATATTTGTGTATTTCATCGATACTTTTAAACTTTAATCGTTAAAATTTAAGATTTTTTTATCAAAAAAATTGTTTTTTACGGTTTTTCCGCCTATGTTTGTTCTCGAATAGTTATTGTCATTCATAAAGCCCCAAATTATGATTCAAAAAATTACGCTTTTCTTATTTACGACGCTTTTAATTTGTACCTCCTGTACTGAGGATATTGAAATTAATACACCTTCTTTACAAGCAGTAGTTGATGGTGATTTATTTCACCCTAGCGATCGTAAGGCAATTCTACATGAAGATGGTTTGCTAGAAATTACTGGTACTACAGGAAATCAAACTATCAGTATTTCGACCTATATTAATAAAACCGGAACTTATCAGGTTTCAACCAAATCTGCTAAGCCTTTTATTCAAAATATAAACTTTACTCAACAAGATATTTCTTTTGCTATTGAGGAAAATACCAGTGAAGGTGAAATTATAGTTACTGACATTTACGATAGTTATGTTTCCGGAAGTTTTACTTTTACTAATCTTACTTCAGAAAACGGAGCTGCTATGACCATCTCTAATGGTTGGTTCTATATGTTACCTATTGTATATGCAGGAGATATTGAAGAAGAAGAATTTAATATAAATCCATGTTTGTTAAATGCATCTTTAACGGCAAAAATAGATGGAACAGAATTAATTACGGATGACCATGATGCCAAACCTTTTGGGGTAAGAGAACCCTTCCCATCCATACGTATTACTGCGACTAATGGAGCACAAGATATTGAAATCGTATTTTCTGTAGACGCTATTCCCGGCACCTATGACTTAACCGGATCAGGAGATTACAGTGCGACTTATGGAAATAATAAAGAAAAATCAGCTGCTATCTCTGGTACCTTAACGATAGTAGAGCATGATAAAGAAACTAAATGTATTAATGGAATATTCGAATATGAAACTGCATCCGGAGTTCGTGTAACCGAAGGTGTATTTGATTACGGATATTAATTATTGTTTGTTTTTAATTGTTTGTTGTTAGAATGCCTCCTATCGGGGGCATTCGTTGTTTAACACTTTTAACAGTAAATACCATTATTTTCTGTTAAAATAACCCATATTCCGCTAAAATTGGTTAAAAGCCTTGACAAAACTGCTTCTTGCCTATATATTAAAAGTATAAGATTTGAAAATCAGATCGTTAACTTTAAAATTAGATATTATTATGATATATAGTGAAGAAATAAATAACCAATTAAATACAATTATTGAAAAAAACATTGCAGCGGTAAAAGGATATAGAGAAACTGCAGAAAATACAAACAATACTACCTTTAAAAACATGTTCTTGGAACAAGCCAGTAAAAGAGAAACTTTTGTAAGCGAATTGCAGGCAGAAGTAACAAAATATGGAGGATCTCCTAAAAGAGATACGGATTTTACTTCGGATTTACACAGAACATGGATTGATGTAAAACAGTTCTTTTCTTCTAATAATGAAGAAGCTCTTTTTGAAGAAATCATAAGAGGAGAAGAAAATGCGGTAAAAGAATATGAAGAAGTATTGAGAGAAACGCAATTGACGGATACCAGCGAAAGAATGTTGCGCAATCAGTTAGCATTTATAAAAAGTAGTGTCTCAAAAATGAGATCTCTGGAAACTCAGGTAGCATAAAAATAGCATCCATAAGACCAACCAAAATTTGTATAATTTAAAAATTTCAACAAAATGAACTTTAGAAAAGAAATATCAGAAAAATTAAATAATTTATTACAGAACAATCTAAACACTCATGAAGTGTATGAAAAAGCATTTGAGAATTCAAAGAATACGGAATTACATGCATTCTTTAAACATAAAATGGAACAGCGATCCGGTTTTATTAAAGAATTAAGAAACGAAATTCTTCGATACGGACAGATTCCGGAAGATGAAGCTGATTTTAGTACTACTCTAAAGACAACCTGGCTAGATTTTAAAAGCTTGTTTTCTAATACCAGTCAAGAAAGTATGTTAGAGGCTTGTTTGGAGGCGGATAAAAAAGCTTTGGAAGAATATAAAGAATTAGCAAAAGAAAGAGATCTACCGCCTACTATAGATGCAATTATAGCAAATCATTCCAACCAGATTCAGAATGCTATTAATAAAGATAAAATGTATCTAGAATCTGCAATTATTTAATAGTTCATTTTGTTGAAATTAAAATCCGGGTAAGTCCCGGATTTTTTTTGGTTGATAAGTACGAATAACTTTCTCTGGCATCCCTATTGATATTATGTAACTTTGATAATATACGGTAAAGGAAGCTACGATTATGTATTTGATTTTTGACACGGAAACTACAGGATTACCTAAGCGATGGGATGCCCCGGTAAGTGATACGGATAACTGGCCCAGATGTATACAGATTGCCTGGCAGCTACATGATGAAATGGGAAACTGTATAGAACATCAGGACTACCTGGTACAACCGGAGGGTTTTAACATTCCTTATGACGCTGAAAAAATCCATGGGATTTCTACGGAGTTAGCTGCACAACAAGGAATTCCTTTAACCGAAGTACTTCAAAAATTTCAGGCAGCTTTAACAAAAACTAAATTTATAGTAGGTCAAAATGTCGGTTTTGATGTCAATATCATGGGAGCCGAATATTACCGGGAAAATATGGATAACGTATTGCAATCTTTACCGGTTCTTGATACTTGTACGGAAACCACCGCACAATTATGTAAAATCCCGGGTGGTAGAGGAGGTAAGTTTAAACTTCCAACACTTACGGAGTTGCACCAATATTTATTTGGCGAAGCTTTTAATGAAGCACATAATGCTACGGCAGATGTAGAGGCAACTACCCGTTGTTTTTTTGAATTAGTCCGTAAACAGGTATACACTCCTGAAAAACTGGATGTCAGTCCGCAATATTTTAAGGATTTTCAGGAAACCCATCCGGAACCCATTCAATTAATAGGCTTACGGCATATTAATTTAAAAAAAGCTTCACAAGAATTACTCAAAAATTCTCAAAAAGATAAAAAGCCAAAGGTTTCTCAAATCGACCTTCTTAAAAATAAAGAAGCTTTACGGGATGCCCCGTTTGCCCATTTACATAACCACACCCAATTCTCCGTACTTCAATCCACTACTAGTGTAAAGGATTTGGTTGACGCAGCAGCAAAGCATCAAATGCCAGCAGTTGCCATGACGGATCATGCTAATATGATGGGTGCTTTTCATTTTGTACAGGCAGTTTCTACCCATAATAAAAAGGTAAAAGCAGCCCTGGAGGAAGCAGAAAATGAGAATGCAATTAGCGAACTGTCTTATATTAAACCCATTGTAGGTTGCGAATTTTTTGTTTGTGAAAACCATAAGGATAAAAGTAGAAAAGACAACGGGTACCAGGTGGTGTTTTTAGCCAAAAATAAAAATGGATACCACAACCTGGCAAAAATGTCCTCAATTGGGTTTGTAGATGGATTTTATTATGTTCCCCGGATTGACCGGGAGGTGGTAAAAGCCTATAAAGAAGACTTAATTGTACTTACC